>NZ_JBREVE010000006.1:0-352495 GCF_052921365.1 Paenibacillus sp. T2-29
CCGCTGGTGTACCAGTTGTTCCGCCAGGAGCACCGCTGGGTAGCTATGTACGGAAGGGATAAGCGCTGAAAGCATCTAAGCGTGAAGCCCCCCTCAAGATGAGATTTCCCAATTAGTAAGACCCCTTGAAGACGACGAGGTAGATAGGTTGGGGGTGGAAGTGCAGCAATGCATGGAGCTGACCAATACTAATCGGTCGAGGGCTTATCCTAAAGATAAGACGCAAGGAAGTTTCGGATCCAGTTTTCAAGGTGTAACCTTGAAACAAGTGTTAATATTCCCTGATAGCTCAGTTGGTAGAGCACTCGACTGTTAATCGAGTTGTCACAGGTTCGAGTCCTGTTCGGGGAGCCATATGGAGAGGTGTCCGAGTTGGCCGAAGGAGCACGATTGGAAATCGTGTAGGCGCCAAAAGCGTCTCGAGGGTTCGAATCCCTCTCTCTCCGCCAGAATTATTCTATAGCATGGCCCGTTGGTCAAGGGGTTAAGACACCTCCCTTTCACGGAGGTAACAGGGGTTCGAATCCCCTACGGGTCATAAAAAAAAAAAATAAAAAAAAGTTGCATTAAAAAGTTTGTTATGGTATAATATGAGAAGTGTTCCGTTGAGGAGGCTTAGCTCAGCTGGGAGAGCATCTGCCTTACAAGCAGAGGGTCGGGGGTTCGATCCCCTCAGCCTCCACCATTTGAAAATGAATACTTATTATTGTCGCGGGGTGGAGCAGTTCGGTAGCTCGTCGGGCTCATAACCCGAAGGTCGCAGGTTCAAATCCTGCCCCCGCAACCAATTTAAATCTATTATGGAACTGTGGTGTAGAGGCCTAACATGCCTGCCTGTCACGCAGGAGATCGCGGGTTCGAATCCCGTCAGTTCCGCCATTTAATGTATTACTTGAAAAAGGGTCTTATTGTGAGGCTCGGTAGCTCAGTCGGTAGAGCAGAGGACTGAAAATCCTCGTGTCGGCGGTTCGATTCCGTCCCGAGCCACTTTTAATTGAATAGTTTTTGTGCCGGTGTAGCTCAATTGGTAGAGCAACTGACTTGTAATCAGTAGGTTGGGGGTTCAAGTCCTCTCGCCGGCACCATTTTGGAGGATTAGCGAAGTGGCCAAACGCATCAGACTGTAAATCTGCTCCCTTACGGGTTCGGTGGTTCGAATCCATCATCCTCCACCAGTTTTATAGGGGCATAGTTTAAAGGTAGAACAACGGTCTCCAAAACCGTTGGTGTGGGTTCAATTCCTGCTGCCCCTGCCATACAATTATTACTTGCGGCGGTCGTGGCGAAGTGGTTAACGCACCGGACTGTGACTCCGGCATTCGTGGGTTCAAGCCCCATCGGCCGCCCTTTCTTATTGGGGATTAGCCAAGCGGTAAGGCAACGGACTTTGACTCCGTCATGCATAGGTTCAAATCCTATATCCCCAGCCATCTTATGCGGACGTGGCTCAGCGGTAGAGCATCGCCTTGCCAAGGCGAGGGTCGCGGGTTCGATTCCCGTCGTCCGCTTTTTATACTCTGGCGCCATAGCCAAGTGGTAAGGCAAAGCTCTGCAAAAGCTTTATTCCCCAGTTCAAATCTGGGTGGCGCCTCCATAATTAAATATGCCGGCGTGGCGGAATGGCAGACGCGCTCGACTCAAAATCGAGTGGGAAACCGTGGAGGTTCGAGTCCTCTCGCCGGTATAACTAAAAGAGTTCATTAGAGACATTCTCTAGTGAGCTTTTTTTATTTGAGTTTTAGTACCCCACTCATTGCTTGAGCTGAAGACACCTTTGAGTTGTATTCCAAATGCGAATAAATATTTGCCGTTGTTGCATAATCGCTGTAGCCTAACCATTCCTGAACTCTTTTCATGCTTACCCTAATACATCTACATAAATATACTCCAGGATTCAAGACAATAAGAATTGTCAGAAGATAAGCGATTGGATTCCTGTTATTCCTTCATACGAATCAGAAGCTCATAGAACGTGTCCACCAGTGGAAGTATATGGTGACTGGCTTTATTCTTGGTTCGGTCCTTTTCAATTTCAGTATATCTACCATTCAAATTGCCCGATGTGGCGGTATGTTTAATATTAATAGTCCAATTCAATAAATCAATAGCCGACCATTTTAATCCTACGACCTCGCTTCGGCTTAGCCCATAAAAGACAGCTAGGATAACGGAAAGCTCAATTCTTTCGCCTCGGATTACTGCGAGGAGTTGATTCAGCTCTCGGCATTGTAGAAGCTCACGACGTAATTGTTCTTTTTTGGGCTTTCAACTAAGTCAGGGAGATTCGCCACAATCAGCTTTATTTTCACCGCATACTGAAGGGCTCTGCAAATGTTCGCGTGATAATGAATAACGGTATTGGCGCTGACACCTTGCACATTCATTTCATGGGTATACAAGTTCTGAAAATCCTCTGTAGTTAAATCATCAAGGAATACATCCCTTTCTCTCGGAAAAAGGATCTACGTGGCCTTTTACAGTGTCGGAATAGGAGATATAGGAGATAAGCCCGATGCTGTTTTTCATCATCTCTAGCCATCGAAGCATAAAGTCTGCGAACAGCCTTTTGCTATTAACGGATGGAGTAGCCGCTTTTACTCTTACGCATATCTTCGTTTTCAACCGCGAGTGCTTGTCCTTCCATATGATAATTCTTCCTGGCTTCCTGAAGCAAGATTTCGGTTCTTTTCTTGGTTCCTTTTATCTTAAGCCCCGTAGGGATCCATTTTGGTTATCGTTTACCATTCTCATCTTTACAGTTAGGCGGATGTCCCGTTGTGCTTTCTCCTATTCCAACAACCCCAGAGGGTGAACCCGATCCTTTTTCAAATACCGGTTGAGCTTCGGAATGGATTTGCTACAAAAGTGGTAGCTGAATCCGCCGATGGATTGCTTTAGCGCCCAGAAGGTGTTTGATTTTGAAGCGGGCGGTCTAAAGTTCGATGATCTAGATCGCCTCCAGTGTCAGATCGGTGCTGGCTAGAATGGAGCATCGCCTGTTCGGATTCACCAGCAAAAACCACAGTTTTTGCTATACTCTTTGACCCCATAACATATCCAGACACAGGTAACTGACGGATTATTCATTGCCATACATGCTCACGATAGCGTACTCAAACGCGGCGATACGGCTTTAAAACAGCTCGGCCAAGCACCACCTTTGTCCTCTTTTTACGATAGCGACCCCGGTCTGTGGCAGGTGTACCATGACGTTCAATAGGCCACGGTATTAGACTTGGCTTCGGTTACCAGAACCATCCGGGTGCTGCCGAATGGGTTCCATTGATCAATCCTCGCAAAGCAGGATTGATCAGAGGTATTCAAGACCATTTCTGGGACGTGCCATAGTCAAAACACAGCATAAGGCCGATGACCATGACAACAAACCCATGAAAAACGCCTCCAAAATTGCGTCACATTTAACACAATTGATATTGATAATCAATATCAATTGTGTTAATATGATTTTGTTTACTAGTGAACAAAATATAATCTAATGGTGACACTGAACTTGATCTGCAACTACTACAAGAGGGGAGATTGGGAAATTGGAGTTTCAAAATCATTTTAAAGGTCATCTTTACGAGCAATATATTAAAATGCTACATCTGAATGAGCTGTATACTGAACAAGAAATTAACTCGTTTCGGCAACAGGCTAGAAAGTACCAGATTGACATGCTCTCCAATAATATTACTAGTGTACACGTTATTGATTGTATTGGTGATTATGAACCGATAAATCATACCGGGATTGTGGAGAAGATGGGGTTGTCCAAAGCTAGCATTACTAAAATTAGTGCAAAGCTGCTGGAAATGGGCTTCATTATGAGAAGTCGACTGAACAGCAATCGTAAGGAGATTTACTTTAGTTTAACGGATAAGGGAAGACATGTTTATCATTTGCATAAAAAACTGCACAAAGAAAAAGAAGAAAGGTTTTACCAATTCATTGAATCCTATTCAGAGGTTGAGCTGCAGACTATTGGAAAATTTATGAGTGATTTGGTGGCGCGTGCCGAAGAATACTCCGAAGGGAAGTTTACGATAAATGACGACATTAAAGATTGAGAAATTAAGATCCAAGATTGAAGGGAAAGAAATTTTAAAAGGGCTCACACTGGAGATTCATGGCGGAGAGATTCATGCGATTATGGGGCCTAATGGGACAGGAAAAAGTACATTGGCTTCAGCTCTAATGGGCCATCCCAAATATGAGGTTACTGGCGGTAAGGTGACATTGGACAATGAAGACCTTCTGGAGATGGAGGTGGATGAGCGTGCCCAGGCAGGCTTGTTCCTCGCTATGCAATACCCAAGTGAAATTGCTGGCGTGACCAACTCGGATTTTCTCAGAACTGCCATCAATGCACGGCGTGAAGAAGGTGATGAGATATCCTTAATCCGTTTTATCCGTGAAATGGAGAGCAAAATGAAGGGGCTGGAGATGAACCCGGAATTTATGCATCGTTATTTGAATGAGGGATTCTCTGGCGGTGAAAAAAAGCGGAATGAGATTTTGCAAATGATGCTGCTTGAACCCAAGTTTGTGATCCTGGATGAAGTGGACTCAGGGCTTGATATTGATGCACTGCGTATTGTGGCCAATGGCGTAAATGAGATGCGCAGCCCGGATAGAGGCTTTTTAATCATCACCCATTATCAACGACTGTTGAATTATATTACCCCGGATTTTGTGCATGTCATGATGCAAGGCCGGATAGTTAAATCTGGCGGTCCGGAGCTTGCCCACCGTTTGGAGGCTGAAGGGTACGATTGGGTGAAGGAGGAACTTGGGATTACGGATGAGACGGTAAGTGAAGCTTAAAAGCCGGAGAGGAGGAACAGCACGTGGATATACAAGCTAGAGTTTCAATGAATGTGGACGATTTACGCGCATGGTCAAGCGCTAAGGATGAACCTCGTTGGCTGATTGAACGCCGCGTTCACGCACTCGAACTGGCAGGGACGCTGGAGTTGCCTAAAGTGGAGAAAATCAATCTTGAAAAATGGGATATCTACGAAAGTGGAGATTACAAAGCTGAGAATGCGTGGTCTAGTTTGGAGGAAGCGCCGGAGGTTGTTCGAGGTTTGGTTGCTTCTCCGGTGAAAGGCGGACTAATCGTTCAGTTCAACTCGGATGTAGTGTATACGAAATTGTCCGAGAGCTTAGCCGCCCAGGGAGTCATTTTAACGGATCTGCATACTGCGGCAAATGAGCACGAGGAGCTGGTTCAACGTTATCTCTTTCAGGCAGTGAAGCCGGAAGAACATCGTTTATCTGCTGCACACAGTGCCTTATGGAGTGGTGGCGTTTTTCTATATGTCCCAGACGGTGTAGAGGTTGAAGCACCTATTCAAGCGATCTTTATTAACGATACAAGCGGTGTGTGTTTTGCTCCTCACGTCTTAATTGTGGCAGGGAGCAACAGCAAGATTACTTATGTGGATAATTGTGTATCGAGTCGTGATGATGTCAAGGTATTGCATAACAGTGTGACGGAGGTCTTCGCGGGGGCGGGCTCAAAGGTGCAAGTAGCTTCGGTTCATCAGCTTGCTGCAACTACAACAGATTTCACCCAGCGACGGGCGGTCGTTCTTGCTGATGGGGGTGTGGAGTGGATTATCGGTGAGATGAACAATGGTTATACCGCCAGCGATACCAAGACTTTGCTACAAGGCAACGGGGCGGTCTCCGACAATAAGGTGATTGCTATTGGCACGGGCAATCAAAAATCGAGCTATACAACTCAAGCTCAGCATTTTGGCAGAAGCTCGGTAAGCCAGATGATTACGCGTGCAGTCATGCTTGAAGAAGCTACGGCCATTATCAACGGCATTACAAAGATTGAAAAAGGTGCAACCCATTGTGATGGTCAGCAAACAGAACGCGTGCTTATGCTAAGTCCTAAAGCTCGCGGCGATGCCAATCCGATCCTGCTGATAGATGAGGATGATGTAACCGCGGGTCATGCTGCATCCGTGGGGCAAGTAAATGCAGAGCAAATCTATTATCTGATGTCGCGCGGGATATCACGGAGTGAAGCCGAACATCTTGTTATTTTTGGATTTCTCGCTCCTGTCATTTCGGAGATCCCGCTGGAAGGTGTTCGCAGTCGCCTAAAAGATTTAGTGGAAAGCAAACTCGGCAGATCATAGCAAATCAAAATGAATCTTGAAAGGTTAAAAAGGAGTGATACTAATGGCAAAAAAAGCACCAGATATGGGCGAATATAAATATGGGTTTCGCGACAAGCACCAGTCTATTTTTCAATCTGGAAAAGGTCTGACGGAAGAGATTGTCCGGGAAATTTCCCGGATCAAGGAAGAGCCGGAGTGGATGCTCAATTTTCGGTTGAAAGCTTTGAATCAATTCTACAAAATGCCGATGCCTGAATGGGGAGCGGATTTGACCGGGCTTAGTCTTGATGACATCCAGTATTACGTTCGCCCTTCTGAAAAACAGGGAAAGACCTGGGAGGAGGTTCCTTCCGAGATCAAAGCAACCTTTGACAAGCTGGGAATCCCTGAAGCGGAGCAAAAGTTCCTGGCGGGCGTATCCGCTCAATATGAATCGGAAGTGGTATATCACAGCATGCAGAAGGAACTGGAGGATCAGGGTGTTATTTTCCTTGATACGGATACTGCATTAAAGCAATACCCCGAAGTGCTTAAGCAATATTTTGGAACGATCATCCCTCCCGCCGACAATAAATTTGCGGCGCTTAATAGTGCGGTTTGGTCAGGCGGTAGCTTTGTATACATTCCGAAGGGTGTTCAGTGCGAGGTTCCGATACAAGGTTATTTCCGTATTAATTCTGAAAATATGGGTCAATTCGAGCGGACATTAATTATTGCCGAAGAGGGCAGCTTTGTCCATTATGTTGAAGGATGTACAGCACCTATTTATAGTACCAGTTCCCTGCATAGTGGAGTTATTGAAATTATTTGCCGGAAAGATTCCCGTATCCGTTACACGACTATTCAGAATTGGGCTCCTAATATCTACAACTTGGTAACCCAAAGGGCTGTGGTAGAAGAAAATGCCACAATGGAATGGGTCGACGGCAACATCGGCTCCAAGGTAACAATGAAGTATCCGGCAGTATTATTGAAAGGACGGGGAGCCAAGGGGTCCATCCTGTCTATTGCCGTAGCCGGTAAAGATCAGCATCAAGATGCCGGCGCGAAGGTAATTCACCTTGCTCCCGAGACAACATCTACGATTATATCCAAATCCATCAGCAAGCAGGGCGGAAAAGTAAACTACCGAGGGTTGTCCAGCTTCAGCCGCGATTCCGCAGGGTCCAAGTCCAATATTAAGTGCGATACGTTGATATTGGATAACATGTCAACATCAGATACGATTCCGTACAATGAAATTAAAAACGATCAGATTACTTTGGAGCACGAGGCAACAGTATCCAAAGTGTCCGAGGAACAATTGTTTTACTTAATGAGCCGCGGGCTTACAGAACAAGATGCTACACAAATGATTGTAATGGGCTTTATTGAACCGTTTACCAAAGAATTGCCAATGGAATATGCCGTTGAAATGAATCGGTTGATTCAATTTGAGATGGAAGGAAGCATCGGTTGATTCATTAATTTAATAGATCAAACCTTTATCATTCTTTAAAGAGGTGCTAGTAATGAAGAAAAATAATTCGGACGATTCAGAACTAGCTCAAATTACCCGAGAGATACGAAAACTTCAGTTCTGCTTCAATATGCTGTCAGGATTGAGCGCAAGTTGTGGTGTGATGATACCTTTAGACTCTATTCATACGCTTATAAGGGAACTTTCGGATCAAGAGGTCACTCTTAGGCAAAAAGCAAAGGATCACTCAGACGATCTAGGATGAAAAAGGTCTGAATTGACGGTTGGTAAAACAATGGGGGGAGTTGACATAATGGATGAAAATGGAGTTTTATTTAATGAAGTATCGGAAGTTCTTCTCAAACTACGTCCTTTCTTACTGCGTGACGGTGGAGATGCTGAACTGGTCGAAGTTGAGAACGGTATAGCAAAATTAAGATTTTTGGGAGCTTGCAATGGTTGCCCAAGTGCTACGATTACGTTAAAGGTTGCTATTGAGCGCGCAATTCTTAAGGAAATTGATGATATTAAAGAAGTTGTACAAGTATTCTAAATTCCTTGATACTGAGCAATTGAATTAGTCCTGTCGCAGACCCTAGCTACGGAAGTTGATCCCGCTGCTCAATACCAAAGTACATCGACAGATTACCTTGCGGGTCGAAATCGACGAGCAGTGCTTTTTTTACCTTCATTAAACAAGGTATTATCAAGATTGTATTCGGTGTTGAGTGAGGAACCGTGGAGGTTCGAGTCCTCTCGCCGGTATATATAGAAGGATGATAAAATGCTTTAATGCATTTTATCATCCTTTTTATTATTCGTATTCTTAACTTTAGCAACAAGATTAACTTGGATCCAGATGAGTGGAAGATAAGAACTTTGCAGAGATCCTTTTTAATTAGGTTTATATTTGACTGGGACTTTGAGGTTGTAGTAGGATGGTGGTACTGAAAAAACATTTATAGTTTATTAAGTGTAAGAGAAATGAGGAATGCATATGCAGGAAAGAATTTTGGAAGCTTTTGTAGAGGAAGTTCATGAGAATGGCTTGAAATTTACTATGGATGATCTTGCGAAAAGACTTGCCATCAGTAAGCGTACATTGTACGAGAATTTTTCATCTAAGACACTTATTTTAGAGACACTGATTGAGCGTACAAATGATGATATGATTCAAAAGACAGAACAAATTATCCAAAACAATGAATTAACTTTGTTAGAAAAGATTAAACAGTCGATTAGGGTTATGCCGCTGTATTATAAGTTTTATGATTTAAGAATATTAGACCAGATGAAAAAGTATTATCCTGAGCTTTGGAAAAGAGTACATGCTGATTTAAATGATTGGTCGCCGATTAGAACATTAATTCAGGAAGGTATCCGAGAAGGAATTATTGTGAACAAAAATGAAGCTCTGATCATGAAGCTTATTATTGATTCAGTAAATTTAACGCTTGATCAGCGTTTCTTTCTGGATAACAGTGTGACGGTAGAGGAAGCAACTTATTCCATTGTAGATATATTGTTATTTGGGTTAGTCGAAAAACAAAAATAGCCTAATAATATGTGCATATTAAAAGAGGCTATTTTTTTATGTGAAAACTAATAAAACAATTAAAGTTTTTTTGTTTTTGAAGTTGGGATACTGAAATAAACTATTGATAAATAAAAGGGGTTCTGAAAAGGAAGGGTGGAAATATGTCTATACTGACAAGAAATCGGGGAGCAATGCTGTTATTGATGCTTAACATTTTTTTAGCATTCATGGGGATTGGATTAGTTGTTCCTGTTTTACCTAAATTTATAAGCGAGCTAGGGATGAACGGTTCTTCCATGGGGCTGATGGTTGCAGCTTTTGCGTTGACACAGCTTTTATTATCACCGCTGTCAGGAAAATTGTCTGACCGTTATGGACGTAAAAAGTTGATTGTTTCTGGAATGTTCATTTTTATGCTGTCAGAGCTTGTTTTTGGACTGGCGAGTTCCGTCCCTACCTTGTTTGTTGCACGAATCATGGGCGGGGTAGGGGCAGCGTTGCTTACTCCTTCTATTATGGCCTACGTCGCTGATGTGACCTCGTTTGAAGAAAGAGGCAAGGGTATGGGGATGATTAATGCAGCGATTAATACAGGCTTCATCATCGGACCAGGGATTGGCGGTTTGCTTGCTGCCTATGGAATACGTATTCCCTTCTTTGCGGCGGCAGGTGCTGCAGGGATAGCGGCTATTTTGTCTCTGCTCGTGTTGCCGGAGTCTTTGAGCAAGGAAAAGCAACAGTACAATAGAGAGCTTCCGCGTGAAAAAGAAAACCTTTTACAGCAATTTGCGAAGTCCTATCAATCTCCGTATTTCATGGGCTTGCTCATTGTATTTGTCGTTGCTTTTGGATTGGCAAATTTTGAAACGGTATTTGGACTGTTTGTTGACCATAAATATGGTTTTACACCAATGGATATTGCCATCATTATAACGACAGGCTCTATTTTGGGAGCAGTTGTGCAAGCAACTATATTTGGTTGGATCATTAACCGTTTTGGTGAGAAAAAAGTAATTCACCTTTGCTTGGCTATTGGAGGACTGTTTATTTTCCTAACTTTATTTGCTGAGCAGTACGTGATGATTATGCTGACGACTTTTATCATTTTTTTGGCTATGGATATCCTTCGCCCGGCAGTAAGCACTTCTCTATCGCGGCAGGCTGGGGATGAGCAAGGGTTTGTAGCGGGTATGAACTCGTCCTATACCAGCTTGGGGAATGTAATTGGACCGTTAATTGCGGGACTGCTGTTTGATGTTCATATTAATATGCCTTATATGGTTGCAGCGGTAGCCTTATTTGCTTGTCTCGTCCTTTCACTACGCGCTAAGCATGCAGGAAAGCGGCACTCAACATCCCTTGCAGCAAAGCAGCATAGAGGAGGATAGCCGCAGGTCTATATCCATCCCCGACTTAGGTCTAGGTTCAAAAACCGTCTGGGGTCCGTTTTGTCAAACGCTAGGTCAGCGTACAATAAGAACATAAGCAAGACACAGTGAAAGGCGGTGAGAGATGATGAGAGTTAACAAAGGGAATGGGTTAGCCATTGTACTGATCGTGTTGGGTTCGATTATGCTGCTCGGTAAGTTTACTCCGTTTTTCGGTCACTTTGTAGGACATCTGATTGGTTATTTAATTCCGATAGCCATGGTTATGCTGGGGTACTACGGTGTGAAAAGAGGAAATGCACTCTTCGGCTGGATCGTGCTTGTGCTCGGGGTACTGATTTTACTGGGCAAGCTATCCTGGCTAATTGGACCACTGCTGGCAATCGGGTTAATCATATTTGGTGTATCCATGCTGAGTGACCGTAGAAGTCGCTACTGAATGTGACAGTTTGAGGATGAAGAATAATGTACGAAAGCAAAGAGCAAGAAATGATGAAAATACGAAATTGTGAAAGGAGTAGACGCCAATGAGTGTTTTTCGAAGAATGCGTGATATTACGGTAGCAACTTTCAATGAGCATTTGGAACAAAGCCAAGATCCGGTACAACTCATTGACCAGTTCCTATATAATACCCGTCAGGAAATCGCTGAAGCGGAAAAGCTTCAACAGCAGTATGCAGTGCATACAAGACAAATGAAGCAGCAGTTGGATCATGCATTATCCATGCAGGCCAAACGGGAGGAACAGGCGCTTCTGGCTTTGAAAGCAGATGAAGAACACGTTGCAAAGCTAGCCCTTCAGGAAAAAATGCTGTATGCAGAAAAAGAAGAGCAGTATAGAGAACTGTGGGAGCAGAGCCGTGAATCATTACGTGAATTGGAGCAACAGCTGGATACATTAAAAACAGAATACCAGACGGTACACAGTAAGCGTCAGTATTATGCTGCACGTGTACAAACGTTGAGACTCCAGCAGCAAATGAACGAACGGGCAGGTACATACGGCGGACGAAATGTTCCCCGAATGTTCAACCGCTTGGAAGACCGGGTAGCTGATATGGAAGCAGAAACGATGAGTTTGCGTGAATTGCGCCGGGGTGAGGAGTATACAACGGATGCTCACAGCGGTGGATCGCTGCTCGAACAAGAGTGGGCGAGACTGAAAAGCAAGCTGAACAACAGCGGGAAGGAGTAAGTAAATTATGACCCGAATTTACCGATCAAACCGGGATAGAGTATTAACTGGAGTATGTGGCGGTCTTTCTGACGCAACAGGAATGGACTCAACTTGGATACGTATTTTGGTTGTGATCAGTTTCTTTATTACAGCAGGCACCACATTTATGATTTATGTGATTGCAGCGTTGGTTATTTCCAAGGAACCAAGATCTCCTTACGACGGAGGATTTGGTCCAGATAGTGGTCCCTATACCCATCAAGATCCACGCTATTATGGCGGTAGTAGTACTAGAACGCAGTATGGACAAGGAACTGGTTACAATCAAGGCGGAGCATACGGCAACTCGAACCCGTTTGGTCAGGATGCCCGCTATTCATCCAAATTTAATACAGGGCACAACAGTGATCTGGATTCCATGATGGAAGATATCGAGAAAAAAGCAATGAAAAAGGAACTGGAAGAGTTACGTAAAAAAGTAGAGCAATTCGAGAAGGGAGAACGTAAATAATGGGAATTTTTAAAAGAATGAAGGATATGACAAGAGCATCGGTGAATGAAATGTTGGATAAAGTTGAAGATCCGATTATCATGTTAAATCAGTACTTGCGCGATATGGAGGCAGAAATTCACGAGGCTGAGGTAACAGTCGCCAAGCAAATGGCAAATGAGCGTCGTATGAAACAGCGTTTGGAGGAGGCTGTGCGTGTATCCAATGAGCGCGAAAAGCAGGCTGAATCTGCATTGCGAAATGGCCAGGAAGAAGTAGCACGCAAGCTACTGGGCGAGAAGGTTTATTTTGTGCAAAAGCAGGATGAATACCGTGACTTGCACACTCAAGCCGAGCTCCAAGCCAAAGAACTGGTACAGCAGCTTCATGGAATGAAGGATGAATTCTACAAAATGCGCAATAAGCGTAATGAGCTGGTATCTCGTGCTCAAATGGCAAAAGCCAAAAAGCAAATGTCGCAAATCAATAGTTTGCACACGATTGAAAGCGGGTCTGCTTCGCTGGGCTTCCACCGCATGGAGGAAAAAATCATGCAAATGGAGGCAGAAGCTGACGTACTGCGTGCCCCTTATCGTCAAGCACCGGGAGAGGCATATGTTAATCCCGCAGAAGCTGAAAAACAATTTAAAGTGGATGAGCAGCTTCAACAATTGAAGTCCAAAATTCAGGCAGGTGCTAAACCTGTAGATATGAAGAAGGACTAACTACTCGGAACCCAAACATTATGATATGCTGTATAGATGGACACTGACCAATAACAGTGCTCAATCTGTATGGTTCGGAAGCCATATGGCGATATATTTCGCCACTATGGCTTTTCCTTCCGGTATAAACAAAAAAGGGGGTGCAGCATGGAAAGAAGAAAATCAGCCTTGGCACTGGCAGGGATTGGCATCGGGATTATCATTTTATTCGGTCAGTGGATTGGGTTCCTCTCCGTGTTTGCACTGATCCTAATGTTGGCCGGAATATATAAGATTCGCAGTTCCAAAATCAAAAAGGGCTATACGATGCTTGCCATCGGTGCCGGTCTGTTGGTGCTGGATCATTTGTTCTTGTTTGTAGTGATCACATTGGCTTCGCTGGCTGTGTTCTATTCACGTTCCAGGAAGCTGCATAAAGGTCAAAGCTCTATATTCAAACACAATTTCATATCCAATCATAAATGGGATGAAGTGCCGTGGAGCTTGCGCAGCACAAGCATATGGCATGTGGTTGGTGATGTGGATGCCGATTTGACGCTGGCTCTTCCAGAGGAACGTGAGCCCGTCATATTTTTACAGGGGATCTTCGGTGACATTGACATCACGCTGCCGGATAATTACGGTGTAGAGGTGGAGATGTTCGTATTGTTCGGTCAGATTCAGTTCGACCGGGATCATGAGGCGGGGATGCTCAATCGACTGGTGTGGAAGTCTCCTCATTTTGAACAGAGTGAATATAAAGTGAAGTTTGTCGTTTCGTACTTGGCGGGCGATGTCCGTATTCGATTTTATTGAACCAGGAGGAACCGGGATGAATCACAAAAAAACGTCCAACATGGTAACCCGCAGTATGGGTGAAGGTATCCTCCTGTGTGTTGTTGTGGGCGTAGTTGTCTTTTATATGCTGTATACATATGGATATGTGAAGTCGTTCCCAACCTGGGGAATGATACTGAAAGTAGCAGGAGCCGTTATACTGGTGTTGATTGGTACAGGGGCAATGTACGGATTTTATGAAAGTTATCGCTTTAAAAGCAGACTGGAAATGTTGAGAGAGACATTGCTGATGTGGGAAAAGGGAACCCCTGCACGTGAGTTGCCACCTCTAGGGCATGATGAGCTTGGCAGACTAGGAGAGCAGTTGGAACGAATCGGGCGTAAATGGCAGGAACAAGTAACGTCTTTACAACGCTTATCTACGGATAATGCTCAGTTAGCAGAACAGGCACGGATGACTGCGATTGTGGAGGAACGGCAGCGGCTGGCCAGAGAGTTACATGACGCAGTATCGCAGCAATTGTTTGCTATTTCAATGACAGCGACGGCTGTGGGTAGGACGCTGGACAAGGATTTTGATAAAGCGCAGCGTCAAGTTGCATTAATTGAAGAAATGTCCTCCGTGGCACAATCCGAAATGCGGGCGTTACTACTTCATCTACGGCCTGTCTATCTGGAAGGAAAACGGCTTGAGCAGGGTTTGCGTGATTTGGTACAGGAATTACAGGCAAAGGTACCGATGGAGATTGATTTTGAGATGGAAAGCGGAGTACAGTTGGTTAAGGGCATTGAGAATCACTTGTTTCGCATTGTTCAGGAAGCGATGTCTAATACATTGCGTCATGCCAAAGCAACTCGTATGGAAATTCGTATTGTGCAACGCCCGGATTCCATTAGGTTGACGATTCGGGATAATGGTATTGGTTTTGAAATGGATGAGAAAAAGCAGACATCATATGGATTATCCACCATGCAGGAGCGGGTCAGTGAAATTGGGGGAGCTATTCAGTATATAACGGCTCCGGGAAAAGGGACACGGATCGAGGTGTCTGTGCCAGTTATTTATGATGAAAGCGGAAGGAACGATGATCATGGAAACGGAATTACCGATTAGCGTACTGCTGGTAGACGACCATGAAATGGTGCGGATCGGGCTTGCGGCGGTGCTGGGGACAGAAGAAGGGATTGAAGTGGTCGGCGAGGCCGGTAGCGGAGAAGAAGGCATACGCTTAGCATCAGAGTACAAGCCAAATGTGATTTTAATGGATTTGGTCATGGATGGCATGGATGGTATCGAAACGACACGCCAAGTGACACGCCTGCTTCCAGAGACAAAGGTGATTGTACTGACGAGTTATTTGGATGATGAGAAAATGTATCCGGTCATTGAGGCAGGGGCATTCAGCTATTTGCTTAAAACGTCTCGTGCTTCCGAGATCGCGGATGCGATCCGTGCAGCTGCACGTGGACAGTCCGTACTAGAGTCGCAGGTGGCCTCTAAGATGATGAATCGGTTTCGCCAGCCACAGGCTGAAGCGCCCGCACATACGGAGCTAACAGATCGTGAGATGGAGGTTCTTCGCTTGTTGGCACAAGGGAAGTCTAACCAGGATATCGCAGATGAACTGATTATCGGGATTAAGACGGTAAAATTCCATGTCACGAACCTTCTCGCCAAATTAGGAGTGGAAGACCGCACACAGGCGGCAATCTATGCTTATAAGAACGGCTTAGCAGAGTAAATTGTAAAACGACGAATACAAAGAACCGGAGACGATGAATGGTCCTCCGGTTTTTTTGTGTTCTGTAACACGGTGTTTAGATAAGGAGGAATAGAAAGGCGATTAAAGCCAGATCTAGTACAAGTCCTGCCCCGTATCCATATCTACCACGATAGCCTGCTCTGCCGTTTCCATAACCCCTATTTCCATTTGAATCAAATGCGCCTACGTTATAAGGAAAGTATGGATTTAGAAGTTCGTCCGGCGGTCTATTAAAGGAATTTAGCTTGGCAGAAGAACGAGCTTTGTTTTTAGAGTTCTTTTTTTGCTTTTTAGAGGAGTTTTTTTTAGCTTTTTGTTTTCCTTTGTTACTGTAGCTTCCAGCATAGAGACTACCAGGAAAGGAGGATGGATATCCGTTCAACATCAGCTTACCTTTGCTACACCCACTTAAGATGCCAATGTGTCGTGTACCATCACGCATAACGGCACAGACCATCCGTCCGCCATGAGGTGCCACATTGGCTTCATTTACTGGATAAATGGGAAACATGATTTCACCTCTTTTGGTGTAAGATGCGTTGTGATTATAGTCTATTCTTATCGTGCCTACGGTGTATGGTCGAACACCCAGTAGGCGAATGAATATTTCTGAAAGGTTGTGCTGACTTCCTCTGCGTATAAAACCTCTGGCAACGGGCATGCTATTGATAGATTCATAGATTTCAATCGAGCCGAAAAAATAAGCATTCCATTGTGTGTATGCGGAGAATAAATGGTTATGGAGGGGGAAGAACGGCCATGTTAAAAGCAGAAATGATTAAAAAGGGAGTTATTGCATTTTTGGTATTAGGAACGGTGTTGGTACTGGCTGGCTGGCGTTACGGAACTCTTCAGACCAACGGAACTGATTCCCGTGAGGCAGAAGCGGCTTTACGCTCGTTATTAATCCTCTCGGATCAAACCCCGGGTACACTGGATAAGCTGGTTGTAAAATGGCAAGGCGATTGGATTCCTAATCATGGAGATCCGGCAGATATAGTGGCACAGATAGCTGAGCAACTGAATATACCCACAGCAAGCAAACTCGTAGAAAATGGGCACACACTATATCGCTCTGTTCGTGATCGTGAGGATTTAAAAATTCGTTTAAATATGATGGAACGTCAAGCTGGACAATGGTATGTAGTCGTTCAACTGGAAAGCAGCGACACAGGACGTGAGCAGTTGATTCAGCTTCATAAGCTTTGTGCCGAGCAATTACATTCGATAGGGGTTCAAGCGCAGTGGAACACCTCCGTTCAGCGTTCGCTGCAAGCAAAGGAAAGCGTGGATCAACTGATGAAACGGACAGAAGCAAGCTTAGCAGGGGATATCTCCATGCAGGCTAAAGAAAGATACACAGATGCAACCACTGTAGCTGTATCTTATGAAGCTCCAGAACTGCCATTAATCGTGCAAAGCGGTGAGCATCAAGTTCAGATGCAGATGGCGGTACATGAAAATAGAGCGCAGCAAAATAAACGTATAACACTCGGTTTTCCGATTATCACAATTGAATACTGACTTATAAGGTAAATTTATGATTCATCGGATAGCTTATCCATGTAGAATATGTTAAAATGTCATCAAATCTTTAGTTCCATGTTTTTCGAAAATCAAGTATGATCTTGTATAAATATACACAATACTACATGCGGATTTCGAGGATTGTGGATTGCGGAATCTTGACATGGGAAGAATGAGGTACTTCATGGCTGACATACCTGTTAAAGAATCTCTTGTGACACAAGGTGCAGTTCTGTTTATTTTTGGTGCTACGGGCGATTTGGCTCGCCGCAAGTTATTTCCTGCTATCTACAGCTTGTACCGCGAAGGCAAGCTTGCTGAAGATTTTGCTGTTATTGGTGTAGCAAGACGTCCCCGCACAGAAGCAGAATTCCGTAATGACCTGTACGCTTCCATACAGGAGTTTAGTCGCTACAAAGCAGAAAATGATCAAGAATGGCAGGCATTTGCCGAGCATTTTGAATATAAATCGCTGGATATCAACAATGTTGATGGGTTTCATGAGCTGAGACAGCAGACGGAGGCTATAGAAGGTAAGTTTAACATACTGGGAAATCGGTTGTTTTATTTGGCCTTGGCGCCTGAATTATTCGGAAGTGTGTCGAAGAGCTTGAAAGAGGGCGGCATGTTGGACGGCAAGGGCTGGAATCGTCTAGTTATAGAGAAGCCTTTCGGTTACAACCTCGAGTCTGCACAAGAGTTGAACATCGAAATACGTGAAGTATTTGCCGAAGAAGAAATTTATCGAATTGATCACTATCTTGGTAAGGAAATGGTACAAAATATCGAGGTGATTCGCTTCGCTAACGCCTTTTTTGAACCACTATGGAATAACAAGCATATTGCCAATGTGCAAATTACGCTGAGTGAAACGGTAGGGGTGGAGGAACGCGGAGGTTATTATGATCATTCTGGCGCTTTGCGCGATATGGGACAGAACCATATGCTGCAAATGCTTACGATGATCGCGATGGAACCGCCTAGTCGTCTGTTACCAGAGGATATCCGTGATGAAAAGGTGAAAGTGTTGCGTTCACTACGACCTTTTGAATCGTCTGAGGATGTGAAGACCAACGTGGTACGTGGTCAATATACTGAAGGCAGTTACCGCGGTCAGCAGTTGCCAGGGTATCGTCAAGAAGACAAGGTTGATCCACAATCGAATACAGAGACTTATTTTGCTTCACGTGTGTTTGTAGATAATTTCCGTTGGGCTGGTGTACCGTTCTACATTCGTACAGGCAAACGTCTCCCTGTAAAAACTACGGAGATCGTTGTGGAATTTAAGAGCATGCCAACCAATGTATATCTCGGTCAAAAGCATAAGCTGGAACCAAACTTGCTCGTCATTCGGGTCAATCCAATGGAGGGCATTTACATTAAAATTAATGCCAAGAAACCCGGTTCGGAATCAGATATTGAGCCGCTGGCTATGGATTTTTGCCAAAGCTGTATGGTGGGGATCAACTCACCGGAGGCGTATGAACGGTTGCTGATGGATGCGATCGAGGGTGATTCGACGTACTTCACGCGGTGGGATGAGGTTGCTACAGCGTGGGGATTCGTTGATAGAATCGCCAAAGCATGGCAGCAGACCCCGGATACACTGGAAACCTATGCTGCAGGCTCATGGGGACCTGATGGTGCTCACAAGCTGTTAGAGCAGGATGGCTATAAGTGGTGGCCGGTTAGCGGTCAGGATGAAGATAATGTCATCTGGCGAGTAGGCGGCACTCAGTAATCCCGATTTGTCATGCATCCCCCTATGTCCTGTTTAGGATGTAAGGGGATGCTTTGCGTTCGGAGTATGCTATAATAGCTTAGTCTCAGGTTTTCAGTTTGCAACTGATTATATGTTAAAGGCAGGCTAAAACATGTAAATAGATCGTATTTATCATGAATATGGTGACGGAGTATGCCGAATACTGGAGCTAACGGCAATGAGCCGATGAACTTATGAACATAGGCGTGCATCATGGCCTTTTTATGAATAGCTTGAGCAGAAATGCAATGGATTTGATCATGAAGGGATATGTGAAATGAGTAAAACAACAGATATACTTCAACAGGAAGTCGACAAACGGCGTACGTTTGCGATTATTTCTCACCCGGATGCGGGTAAAACGACACTGACGGAAAAGTTGCTGCTGTTCGGGGGCGCTATTCGTCTTGCAGGTACAGTCAAAGCTCGTAAAGCCAGCAAGCATGCGACGAGTGACTGGATGGAGATTGAAAAACAGCGGGGGATTTCGGTAACATCCTCAGTGATGCAATTTGATTATAATGGGCATCGCGTTAATATCCTGGATACCCCGGGTCACCAGGACTTCAGTGAAGACACGTATCGCACATTAACAGCCGCAGATAGTGCGGTCATGCTGATTGACGTAGCAAAAGGTGTGGAAGCGCAAACGATCAAGCTGTTTCAGGTTTGTGCGAAGCGCGGAATACCGATTTTCACCTTCATTAATAAGCTGGACCGTGAAGGACGCAGTCCCTTTGATCTGATGGAGGAGCTGGAACAGGTTCTTGGTATCCGTTCAGTGCCTATGAACTGGCCGATTGGTACAGGGCGTGATCTGTGCGGTGTTTATGACCGTGTCAAAAATCAGGTTGAGTTGTTTCAGGGAGATGACCATTCCACGATCAAAGTACAAAAAGTGGAAGGTTACAATGATCCGATTATTCGCGAGATGGCGGGCGAATATTTGCACGACCAATTATGCCAAGATTTAGAGTTGCTTGATGTCGCAGGTGACCCTTTTGATATGGAAAAAGTACAGCGTGGAGAATTAACGCCTATTTTCTTTGGAAGTGCTATTAATAATTTTGGTGTGCAAACATTTTTGGAAAACTTCCTTCAGCTTGCTCCTAAGCCGGAACCGCGCCACAGTACAGTTGGGGGAATTCAGCCAACGAACGAGAAGTTTACTGGCTATGTATTTAAAATTCAGGCCAATATGAACCCGGCTCACCGTGACCGTATCGCATTTTTGCGTATCGTGTCCGGTAAGTTTCAACGTGGGATGAGTGTTAAGCATGTTCGGATGGGCAAGGAAATTAAGCTGTCCCAACCACAGCAGTTCTTGGCACAGGACCGTGATATTGTCGAGGAGGCATTTCCTGGAGATATTATTGGTTTGTTTGATCCGGGTATTTTCCGTATTGGCGATTCACTCAGTCAAGGCAGCGAGGTTGTATTTGATGAACTGCCGACCTTCTCACCTGAAATTTTTGCGAAGGTTACTGTGAAAAATGCTTTGAAGCACAAGCAGTATCTGAAAGGTATCGACCAGTTGACCGAAGAAGGTATGATTCAGGTGTTCCGTACGGTAAGCTTTGATGATACGCTACTAGGTGTAGTCGGCCAACTGCAATTTGAAGTATTTGAATACCGCATGAAGGGTGAATATGGGGTAGATGTACAGCTTCAACGTATGCCGTTCCAATTTGCACGTTGGATTGTGGATGAGCAGATTGATCCGAGCAAGTTCCGTATCAACTCTACGCTGGTAAAAGATAAGAAAGGCAATTATGTAGCCTTGTTCGAAAATGAGTATGCCATGCGTACGGCTATAGAAAAAAATCCGACCGCTAAGTTTTTGGAAATGGCTCCATAAAGTTTTATATGCAGTGCAGTCTGATTTCAGTCATTTGATATATACCACGAATAGTCCACTCGACATGAATGCGAGTGGACTATTCTCATTTTCGAATACGGGTAAAAATAATGAGCACAATTAAAGCATAACAAGAAGTGAATTGCTAGGGTTAGGTTAAGGGCACAGGTTTGATTTTATCGATTTGTTCATGTGCCAAATGGACGAAATCCTGCTGCTGGTTTGGACTCATATGCTTCCATGCGATTTCAAGAATGACACCTAATCCAGGCAAAGCGGCTTCCGGTCCATCCACTGACCCAATAATCATATCCGTAAGATCAGCCTCTGATTTGCCGTGAACTTTATGAACAATCGCTTGTCGTAAATCCATTGTAATGGGCATGTGTACCTCCCGTATGTTGTAATAGTGATCGAATGTATTATGGCTTGGGCTGTGGCCCAGTATACATGGAGAAGCATTTGGAATAAGGATGTCAAAATTTATGTTTGTAGCATGATATGCTATACTATGACGGACAGTATGGTGAGCGGGAGGTAAAGAAGGAATGGCAAAAAAACAGTATGCGGTCATTGGCATGGGGCGCTTTGGTTCCAGTGTTGCCAGCGCGCTGAGTGAGATGGGGTTTGATGTACTTGCTATCGATTCGGACGAGCAGCGTACACAGGAAATGTCGAATATTGTGACGCATGCAGTGTCTGCCGATTCGACCGATGAGGAAGCACTGCGAGCACTGGGTATCCGCAATTTTGACGTAATTGTAGTCGCAATTGGTGAAGATATACAAGCCAGCATTCTTACGACATTGATTCTCAAGGACATGGGTGTGCCTGCTCTTGTGGTCAAAGCACAAAATGAACTGCACGGAAAAGTGCTGCAAAAAATAGGTGCGGATAAAGTGGTTTATCCTGAACGGGATATGGGACTGCGGGTAGCCCACCATTTAACGTCTCCTAATATTTTGGATTATATTGAGCTGTCCAAGGACTACAGTATTTTGGAGATGCGAGCCGCTGATTCCATGATCGGCAAAAATTTGAAGGAGCTAGACATACGGGCACGCTTCGGCTGCAATGTAATGGCGATCCGCAGAAACCAGGAGATGAACATTTCACCGTATGCCGAGGATCGTCTGGAAGCGGGTGATGTGCTGGTCATTGTGGGTCACAAGGACGATCTAACCAAGCTGGAACTGGCTTTTGCAGCTTAGAGAGGTTTGATGTTCAAGTACAAGTGATGCATCATTTATTTTTAAAGAAACAGACCTAGAAACGGAAGGTTAAACCAATGGAAATCATTTCACCGAATAATGCACGTGTAAAAGAATGGTCGCAACTCCTCGAAAAAAAGCATCGCACACGGCAGCATAAATATATTGTCGAGGGTATTCATCTAGTGCAGGAAGCGCTGCGTTCGAACGCGGCTGTTGAAAGCGTCGCCTATGATTTGGACAAGGGGATTCCTGCCGAGCTGAATGGTCTGGATTCAGCCGATCAGCCGGTGGAATGGATTCCCGTGTCGGCGGCGGTCATTGCCAAATGCACCGATACCAAGACGCCGCAGTCTGTCTTTGCCATCGTGCGTAAGGAGGAGCGTAGCGCATTCGCAGCATTGCTGGAGCAACCAGATGCGCTGGTGATGGTGCTGGACGGTGTACAGGACCCCGGCAATGTAGGCACTATCATTCGCAGTGCGGACGCTGCTGGAGCCGCAGGCGTTATATTGGGCCATGGTTGCGCCGACCTATATAATCCCAAAACGATCCGCTCCACGATGGGATCATTGTTTCATCTGCCAGTGATCGAAGGCAGTCTGGAAGAGCTTTTGCCGCAGGCCAAAAGCAAAGGTGCCCGCTTGCTCAGCACCTCGCTCGATGCAAGCTTATCATGCTATACCATAGATTTGCGTGTATCCACTTGGCTCGTGATTGGCAACGAGGGCCAGGGTATTTCTGCTGCTACCGCAAGTATGGTGGATGAATCAGTATTCATTCCAATGCAGGGACAAGCGGAATCACTGAATGCAGCCATGGCCTCTACGGTGTTATTATTCGAGGCGATGAGACAGCGAAGCTAATACCTGAGTGTTTATTATTCACTGATTCGAGTTTTCATGTTTTTATAGTGAAAATGGACAGGGTATTTTATATATGATGTTGTAAGATAAACCTCTTCATAAGAATAACTTAATAGCTTAGATAACTTGACAGTCCCGATAAATAAAATTATTTTTGGGGCTGTTTTTTAATTTTTAGACAGAAGGAGGGCTAATGAGGAACAACATAATCAAACTGAATTCTCACAGATCATTGGGGTATCACAAGGAGCATTAATAGAAGCATAGGTTTTTTCAGCGTACAAGTTGATGAGCTTGAGTCCAGATTAATCTCAGACGTAAAAACACCTACAAGGTTATCTCCATATCTTACGACATGGCTTGATTCTCTTGAAGATGTTTTGATGTGTCTCACGTTTTGGGATCAGCTACGTCGTTAAGCAACAGGGGCCTTCACAATTGTAATCATAGTTTGAAACTTAAGCTGCATAGCAGCCAGTGTTGCGTTTTGTTGGCTTCGTCTCTTGCAAATTGGGGGTCTTGGTAGCCATATTCAATTTGACCTAACAAATTATTGTCTCTGATTTTAGTAGAAATATAACCTGCTGCAGGCCATTTTTACATCTCCAGACCTTGTTATAATCGTCCGACAGCAGGCCCAATTCTTTGAGCTTACCGTTCAATCTGACGGAAAGAACAAGATGTCTTCCACGCTTTCATGCCGCTACTCGCCTTCTCGCAATCCATAGACTCCCAACCGAAATCATAAAAAACCGAACCTTTTTTCCATCGAGCGACAATATAGGGTGTAAGCTGCTTACTTAGGAGGGCCCTCTGAATGCAAAGTGAATCTATGTACCACGTGCTCACAAAAATGATTGAAGGAGATCAGCAGGCGTTTCACACGTTGTATGATGCCACCTATAAGGATGTCTATCGGACTGTCTCTTTTCTGGTGGATCATCCGCAGGATCGCGAAGATATTATGAATGAGATCTACATGCAAATGTGGACCTCGCTTCCCAACTACGATCCGAATCGTCCTTTCCACTTCTGGCTGCATGGCTTGGTCATCCGACAAGTGCAAAGATTCCGGGTGAAAAGCTGGAGGAGATTCCGAATTTTCGAACGCATCCGTGTCTTTTCTCGGGAAGAGCGTCATTGGGATCAGACCACGGTGAAGACGGATGGGACAGACCCTGAAATATCGAAGGCCATGCACAAGCTGACCGATAAACAGCGAACGGTGATCATACTACGCTTTTACCACGACTATAGGCTGGAGGAGATTGCGACATTACTCGATATTCCGCTGGGTACAGTTAAGTCCAGATATCATGCCGGCCTGCAGTCGCTTCGAAAACACTTGGGAAATCTCTCCTTGGAAAGGATGGAAAAGAACAATGCCTATTGAAAGCCAAATCAGCGAGTACCTGCACCAAGAAGCAGAGACCATGGAATGCCCCCCGGCTGTTGCCAAACGAGTCGAACAATCCTATTCTCAATACGTACAACGGCAAAGGAGCAAAAAAACGATGAAAAAACGATTGATCGGCAGCATCGTCGCTGCAGTAATTATGATTCCAACCGCGGCATTCGCGGCCCCTCCCCTGATTGAAATGATTACGAGAACACCGATGACAGCCAAACAAGTCAAGATAGATGCGGTTGGCCAAGCAGCGCTTGAAAAGTTGTATCGCTCTTATCCGGAAACCAAGTCGTTTGAAATTATCGACGCCAGCCAGATTGGAGGAGACCCCGCGAATACAAGTCAGGGGAAAGCCATTCAAACAAGCATCGTGCTACAGGAAAAGGGAGCTCACGGCAAAAAGGTCCGACTTGATTTGAACGGTATCACGGGTGAAATCGAACAAGTGAACCAAGAGAATTGGGAGCCTCAGGAGAAGCCGGTCAACTCCTTAACCGATCAAGAAATCAAATCGAAAGTAGATGACCTCATTAACAAACTGTACGGCAGCTCCAGTAAGTACGAATGTAACATGGAGCCGATGCAGACACCGGACCAAAAAACATTTATATTGAACTACACCGAAAAGGGATCAACAACGCCGTTTTATCAGGCATTCGTTCAAGGGAATACGATCAGCGTTTCTCTGATCGGAGGCGGCCCTGCTCCATCCGTGGAAGGCTTTTTCATGACTAACGGCAAGCCTGACTATACTGCAGATGCCTTTTTAAACGATGAAGAGCTCTTTTCTTTACTTCACATGAGTCCAGCAGACTTGAAAGAAGAATTGGCAAAGGGGGCATCTGTCGTCGAGATCGCAGCATCTAAAAAGATTTCCAAACAACAAGTCATGGACGTTATCGCAAGTACGCAGGCTAAAAAACAAATCCAAGCCGATCCGCATGGTGGAGCTACTGTTGACGATCGTACGCTGGAACTATTGAAACCGATTCTTGAACCCAAAGTATTGAAAGTGATTGAACACAAAACGGAAACGCCTTGGTAGGGAGAGCAATACAGAGTGTATGGTGTTTGATATAGTTAAGTAAAACGCGATAAACGAAACAAAGAAAGCTTCAGACTGATTCATCCGGTCTGAAGCTTTCTTTTCATTTGTCAGCTCACTATGATTTGTCTCACGTTATGGGGTCAGTCCCAACAGTACACATATCTGAACTTCGATTGAAAGAGGCGAAACATGTATTCAAGTCAACAGAGTGGTCCATGTCTGATATTAGTGAAGAATTGCGATTAGAGAGTTCATCGTCGTTTACAGGGTGGTTTGTGGACTGGGAGGGAATATCTCCGCAAAAATATAGAATTCTTAATAAGAGATAATAAGGACACTAAACTTGGTAAAGAAATTTTTTAAAAAGAGTTTATACTATAAGTCTTGCTATTCTTTGACTACAACTATAGATTCCTTAAGCATGGCATTGTATCAAGCGAATACCTTAAGCTTAACTTTTTGGTTTGAGATTGATTTTGTGAAAGTTAAGAAATGAGTGACATTAATAGGAAGGAAGTTGTATCTTTATGACAAAAATTGAGGGCTTTTAACATTCCTCAGCTCCGATTACAAGAAGATATTTTCCGGAACAACTTTGCGGACGTCAGGTGGTATAGGGGGAATCTTGCTCCATTACGTATCGCAGAGTTTAAATCTGAACTAATTGAAGGAAGAACTTTTGTTGACACTAAACAAACAACTCGCGAACTAGACTGCATAAATATGTGAAGTTTCACAATTTCCATTGAAAGTACGATCCGTGATTTTGAGAGCATTCTTTCTGAGTTGAAGCTAGGTATATCACTAGCGGAACAACAAGGGGATACGACAAACAGAGGTGCAGTTTCTTTATCTAAATAAGTTTGAAGTGTAGATCACTTCAAGAGAGAAGTGCATCAAGTCAAAATTAAGAGGCATAAGCGCGGGACATTCCTATGGGGATTAGTAGAAATACGGAAAATGAGTCGGGTCATAGAACCCGACTCATTTTTTTATAAAGACACACGCTTCTGATGATCTGAATTCTTTATACCTTACAACAAAGTAATGTTTTTGTAAGCTTTGGCTGTTGTTCCTTAGATAGAAGCTAATTAGTATGGAAAATAGCGAGCCGAGGAGAGAAGTGAGCAAAGTATGAAATATTCAAAGCATAAAATTAAAGAGGTATTTAAGTCGAAATTATGTTGTAATGAAACGTTAAAAAACTATAAAGAGATCATGATTACAGTAATAGTTATCGCCATTATAATTATCATGTTAATCACTCTGGTGTTTGGCACCATGCATATCATTCGGGATTCAATTTACACCATGAGACTCTCCTAAGCTACAAATAAAAGGAATTCGGTTGTTGTTATTGCTTGGACGATCAAATAAAGGCATTATATAGAGAAAATCATGTGATTTAAAATTCAAGCACTAAGAAGGTAGAAAACACGATGCATAAAATATTAATCGTAGAGGATGACCCTCAAATTAGCTCCTTACTCCAATCCTATCTTGAGAAATATGGTTATCAAGGAGTTGTCGTTTCAAATTTTGATCAAGTCTTAGGTGTTTTCCAGAAGGTAAAGCCTGATTTGGTCATACTGGATGTGAATTTACCTCGTTTTGATGGATTTTATTGGTGCAGGCAAATTCGTACTCAATCTACTTGTCCCATCCTGTTTGTGTCCGCGCGTGATGATAAAATGGATCAGGTCATTGCTTTGCAAAACGGAGCAGATGATTACATTACCAAACCGTTTCATCCCGAAGTACTGTTAGCCAAGGTAGAAAGCAATCTGCGACGTGCCTATGGTTTATATGCAGTTGCCCAAAAATCACGCACCATAACAGTGTCAGGCTTAACTTTATATCCTGATACTATGGAGCTGGTGTTTCATGACAAGCAAGTAGAAATGAGCCATAAAGAAGCTGCACTACTGGAGCTACTGATGACATATCCCAAGCAGGTTGTAGGGAGAGTTCATCTCTTAGAAGCGTTATGGGATGATTACCAATATGTAGGAGAAAATACGCTGAACGTTTATGTTACCCGTGTCCGTAAAAAGCTGAGCGAACTGGGGTTGGAGGATATTATAGAAACGGTTAGAGGAGCTGGATACCGGCTGCACTTGACTGAGGAGGAAGAACAGTGAAGCTGTTTTGGCGTGATCATTTTTCCATGATCATTTTTAATATTATCCAACTTTTTCTTGTGTTGAGTATTTACTGGATGGATGGTTATCGTAACTTGTCGACCGCCTTGTATTCGGTCTTTTTTGGGTTTATCCTTTTGCTGGTCTATTTGCTATTTCGGTACGTCATGTATTCTGGTTTATATCGAATATTATCCACTGCTAACATTAGAGATTTAGATGAGCTTATTCAGATGAAGGTACTTAATCCGTTAGCCTCTTCTTTACAGCATTTGCTTTTGCAGTTCTACCAGTTGTACCAGTCTCGGATTCATCAATTGGAGCATCAGCAGCGTGATCACATCACATTCATTAACCAGTGGGTTCACCAGATGAAAACGCCCCTAGCTGTGATTCATTTAATTCTCAAAGGAAAAATAGATCCCGAGTCGGATCAGATTCACGATGAGATTGATCGAATGGGAAAAGGACTGGACATGATTTTGTATATGTCACGATTAGAATCCTTTGAACCAGACTTTCATGTAGAGCCTGTTGTATTACGAAAGCTGGTTAGTGAAGTGATTTACGATAACAAAAGGTTATTGATCCGCAACGAAATTTATCCTTCCAATGAAGTGGACGAGCAGTTGAGTGTGATTACCGATGCCAAATGGTTAAGATTTATCATTAATCAATTGGTGACTAATGCGATAAAGTATTCTTCAGGTTATGCCCACAGCCTGAAATTGATATCTGACGTAAGAGATCATGTGATTGTGTTGAAAGTACAGGATGAAGGGATTGGCATCCCTAAAAAAGATATAGAGCGGGTATTTGAGGCTTATTACACAGGTGAAAATGGACGGAAGTATAGTGAATCTACGGGGATGGGGCTCTATTTGGTGGCAGAAATCTGCAAAAGGTTGAATCATGACATTCAACTCACATCGACGGTAGGTGAAGGAACGACTGTTGAAATTCTGTTTCCAATACACCCATAAGAAACCTTACAACACATTTAAGGTTTTTGTAATGTTAATCGATCGACGCTCTGTTCCGGATGGATTATGATCATGACATAGGAAAAAGAAAGGAATGAACGATGGAGATTGTACGAATGGATCAAGTCACCAAAATATACTATGGTAAGGTTCCACACCGAGCTCTCAACAATATCCATTTAACGATTCAACCAGGTGAGTTTGTTGGCATTATGGGTCCGTCTGGTAGTGGGAAGACAACATTATTAAATATGATTTCGACTATTGATATGCCGACTTCTGGCGAGGTTAGCATTAAAGGGGAAAATCCACATCTGCTCAAGAAGGATAAGCTGGCTTTATTTCGCCGCAAAGAACTGGGGCTTGTATTTCAAGATTATAATTTGTTGGAAACCCTCACTTTGGGAGAGAACATACTGTTTCCTCTGATGCTGAATAAAAAAGGGTTAAAGGAAATGGAGCACAAACTGGAAGAAGTAGCGAAAAAACTGGATATTACAGATGTTTTGGACAAACGGCCTTATGAGGTGTCAGGGGGACAAAAACAACGTGCAGCCATAGGCAGAGCTATGATTCACTCTCCTTCGCTCCTGCTTGCAGATGAACCAACCGGAAATCTCGATTCCAAGTCTTCGCGTGTTGTAATGGAAATGCTGAGCCTTGTCCACCGTGTAGACTATTCTACAATTGTGCTGGTAACACACGGCGCCTTGGAAGCCAGCTATTGCGACCGGGTAATTTTTATTAAAGATGGTGAGTTATATAATGAAATCCGTCGTAGTCATAGTCAGCAAATATTTTTTCAGGAAATCATAGATATGCTCTCCTTTTTGGGGGGAAGTAGACATGCACATGAGCTTTCGTCTGTTAGCATGGAATAATCTCAAACGCAATGCGCGTGCTTACGTTCCTTATTATTTAAGCAGCTCCTTGATGATTACGATTTTTTTCGTATATGCGGTATTTATTTTTCACCCGGATGTCTCGAATGTAATCACAGCAGCTAATGTAAAAAAGGGATTACAGGTTGCGGATCTGTTGATTTTTGTATTTTCCTTTTTTTTCGTATTATACACAAATAATATCTTTGTTGCTGCACGTAAGAAAGAATTTGGTATACTCACCATTTTAGGAGCAAGTCATAGGCAAATTTGTTTTTTGGTAGCTTTTGAAAATCTAATTATAGGCTTTTTATCATTGGTTACCGGGATGATCGGAGGATTTGTTTCAGCGAAGTTTTTCCTGCTTATGGGTTCCAATGTCACAGGAATGTATTTAAGATTTTATTTTCCCTGGAAAGCACTGGCTTTTACAGGAATCGGCTTTATGTTTTTGTTTATATTGATCTCACTTGTGTCTGTTTTCTTTATCCGACGTTTTAAACTACAGCAGCTTTTTAGCAAGGCTCCTCAGCTCAACAAAGAACCTAAAGCTTTTTGGAGTCTGTCCATTCTTGCCATAGTATTAATCGGAGCGGCTGTATATTTAATGAAGCTTGATTTTTCACCCTACATTTATCTGGCACCGTATCGTTTAGGGACCCTTTCCTTTTATATATTGCACTATTCGGTTGGAGACACCTTTAAATATACAATTATAATGGGATCTCTGGGTATTTACTTATTTTATACTCAATCATGTGTACTATTCATTCAATTGCTTAGAGCTAACAGGAAATGGTCTTGGAGCGGATCGCGTTTGTTATGGTTATCTGAGATCACATATAAAATGAGGAATAATGCCGGGCTTTTTTCATTGATTACCCTCATTTCTATCATTTCCTGTGTAGGAGCCGCCTCAACTTTTGACTCCATGCAACAGCAAAAAAGATTTCTTAGGGAGCAATCTTATTCATTTGCATTTACTTCTGATGTTGTAAGTTCTAACGAGCTTGAAAAAGAGATTGACCAAAATCTGTATACGGCTGGAGTGGATTATGGAAAAGGTGAAGTATTAGTCTTCCCTTTTCGGGAACAGATTGCGCCAGTGATGAAACAATCCAACTATGAAGCACTTGCTTCCAAGTTTAAGAAGCTAAAACAGGTACCTACGCTTCGGGAGAATCAAGGTTTTTTCATTATCGATCCAAACGAGATGCCTCTCGAAGAAAAGAAAGCCCTTTTTGAAAAAAAGCTAACTTACAAGCAAGGGAAATCTCATATGATGAATCTTGAGATTATGGATACTAAGACGATAGATCATAACCTGAAGTTTGATGGAAATATCGTCTCTGAACTTGGAAGGCTACTTGTTGTTTCTGATCGAACTTACGACTATTTAATTGAACATCGGTATTTCAATGATCCGTTGGCATTTAAATCTACTTATTATTTTGTGCCAAAATGGAAGAATGGCCAGCTTTCCTTAGAAACTTCTGAAACTCAACAAGAGGTATGGTTGTATTCTGTGTTGGCCAATAAGGTGAATAAAGGGGTGCTTAACTCTAGGGCCGTAGACTATTTGACATCGGAGATGGATCTGGTTATTAGTGAATTTATTGGCGGATTTATCGCCATTATTATGTTGGCAAGTACAGTAAGCCTGCTGTATTTCAGACTATATGTAGATCTTCAGCGAGATGAAGAAATATACCGAGCTTTATCGAAAATTGGACTAAACTCAAGGGAAATGAGACAATCGGCTTCCAGACAAATTGCATTCCTGTTTCTTCTGCCATTAGTCGTATCGTCTATGGGAATGGTGCTTTGTTTAGTGATGTCAGAACCATCTGTAATATATGGAGTACCCGTTCATCTTACGCTGATTCAGATTATGCTGTGCTTCTGGGCCATCCAATTTCTTTCCTTTCTTATTGTACGTTCTCTGTATCTTCGTCAATTAGATTTAAAGATACTATAAGGAAGGATAAGTTGTGTGTAAAAAGTTGCAGAAGGGCAGGACGGTGTTCCTCCTTTCTGGAATGTGCACCGAATAGAAGGTAAGGTCTCAAGTGGGATACAGAAGAAAACACATAATTCATATAACAACTTATTGAAGAACCGACCTTAGTCGTTACCATATTTTTAAAGTGGGGATATCTATGAAAAAACGTATGTTCATTTTATTGCTGCTCGCCTTGTCGGCCAGTTCTTTATCAGAGTCCTTTGTTCAAGCAGAGGAGGCGCAGCAGCAGGTTACCAAAGCAAGTGTGAAATTAACATTGAGTCAAGCCCAGCAGTGGGCACGATCCAATAGTTTTAGCTTGAAGGAAGCCCAGCAAACGATAGATCGCAACCGGATTATGCTGAAAAATGCAGGCAAGAATCTGGATTTCATTCCGGCAGGTCAAGGCAACGGTGAAGAAGATGCGGCTAGTAGTTCAGCATGGAAGGGGTATGCTTCATCGACAGTTTCTTATTTGGAATCCAAAAAGCAAATCGAACTTGCCCAAGATCAGACAGACTACGCTGCCATGAAAAACTATTATGACGTACTTCTGGCTGATAACAAAGTCAAGAGTAGTGAGGATGCACTTTCGCTTGCGCTATTGGAGGAAAAAGCTGCTGAAGCGAAGGCCAACCGTGGGAAAATTTCTCCAGGTGATCGAAGTACGATTATTCAGACTCGTATAGAGGCTCAAAAGAATGTAGACATTGCTAAAGCTGCACTGCAAAAAGCGCAGGATTCGCTTAATACACAAATGGGACAGTCACAAGGAAATTTATATGAACTGGTGGACAGACCCGTTTACCGGAAAATGGATAACACGAATCTGGATACACTGGTGTCGCGTGCCATCTCAGCGAGTCCTTCGGTATGGAGACAGGAGGAGGCAGTCAAGCTAGCAAAAATGGAAATTAAATATTACACGTGGAACTCGGGGACGGATGACTATGAAATTAAACAGATAGATGTAGATTCAGCACAAGGCGGACTGGAAAATACCAAGGATCAACTGGCAGAAACACTGAAGAGTATGTACTTTAACTTACAGCAAAATGAAGAACAATACGAGCAAATGCGAAGTAATCTACAGAACCTTAATAAAGTGTTGGACATTTCTCGCAAAAGAAAGGCACGTGGATTTGCAATAGGTACGGAGGTCGCCACGAATCAGTTGAAAGTAAAGCAAATCGAACGGAATTTGGATGAACTCATTGTTCAAATGACGCTGCTGCAACATGCTTTAAACAAGCCGTGGAGTGTATAGGATTTAGCAAAAATACAATTTAAGGGGATATAACATTGTCGGAAACAGAAAAGAAAGATAAAGATTCATTACAAGTATTAAGAAAAAAAAGAAGAGTGAAAAGGAGCATAGGTATTCTGATCTTGCTCATTATAGCGGGAATTGGCGGTACGCTCTACATGAAAAGGGGCCAGGAAAAGCCTGTGGAGGCTCCGGCGAATCAGGTCGTACAGGTACAGAAAGCTAACATAACCGAGTCGCTTAGCGTTACTGGAACCGTTCAGGCTTCCAAGGAAGTAAATATTAATTTTACAAATGTCGAGGGTGCCAAGCTCGTCGCTGTCAATGTCAAAGCAGGAGATAGCGTCAAGGCAGGTCAGGTGCTAGCACGACTAGATGATTCAGATGCCAGGCTGCAAATTAAGGATGCCGAATCTAATGTCGCAATTGCAAGGGCCAAACTGGACGAAGCCAAGCGCGGACCCAAAACAAATGATATCGAGCTACAGAAAGCAAATGTCTTAAAGGCACAGATGGCGATTAAAACAGCCAAGAACGCGATGGAATTAGAGGAAGCTGCTGCGCAAAAGGAGGCAGCCAAGGTGACTTTGGATAAAGCCCAGAAGGATTATGATGACCAGGCTTATCTGGTTCAGAATGATGCGGCAGCAGAAAGTGACCTGGCGACAGCCAAGCAAAATCTGGATAAGGCAAAACTGGATATGAGCAATGCAGAGCTGCAGTACAAGAAGGCACAGACCAAGCAAACTGAGGCGATCGAAGAGGCGGAAATGGGCTATAAAACAGCATTAATACAATTAAAGACTGCACAGTCCCCACCTGAAGCTTCCAACATCCAATCTGCACAAGCTTCTTTATTGCAGGCTGAAACGGCATTAGAGCAGAAAAAAAGTGTTCTAAGTAAATTACAGGTTACGGCACCGTGGGACGGGATCATTTTGAAGGTCAACGGCGATGTGGGCACTAGTCCTACTGCACCTTTTATTGTCATGAATAACTCCAACACAGGGGTTATGAAGGTTCTTGCCAAGGTGAACGAAAGTGATATTGCTAAATTAAAGACCGGACTTCAGGCGACAATGCACTCGAATTCATTCCCGGACAAACAATTTAAAGGCGAAGTACGCTTTGTTTCTCCAGAGCCGGTGACGGAAGCCAATGTGACTACATACAAAATTGAATTGTCTTTGGATAGCCAAAACATAAGGCTGCAACCGGGGATGAATATGGATGTATCGCTACTGTTAGCTGAACACAAAAATGCGCTGTCTGTGCCATTGTTTGCATTGAGATCTGAAGGCGGTGTAGATGGAGTATATGTGGCGAAGAACGCGGCGAATCCGGCGGATTATGAGTTTAGACCCGTGAAACTGGGTATCTATACAGCGGATCAGGCCGAAATCAAGTCCGGTGTCAAGGAAGGTGAAACCATTGTGATTCCTCCTCAGAACAGCAGTGCTGACCCGAATGGCAGTGGAGGGGGGCAGACACAATGAGTGAAACTCAATTCAATAACACCGTTATTGAAATTAAAGAGCTGAAAAAAAGGTATGAAGTAGGCGGTCAGGAGATTCAGGCTCTACGCAGTGTGAACTTATCTATTAACGAAGGGGAGTTTGTTGCTATCATGGGGCCCTCTGGTTCAGGTAAGTCTACCATGATGAATGTCATTGGTTGCCTGGATCATCCGGATACGGGTAAATACTATTTGGATGGATATTCCATATTGGATGCTCGTGAAAACGAACTTTCAGAGATTAGAAATCAGAAGCTAGGTTTTGTGTTTCAGAAATTCTATCTACTTCCTCGTACTACAGCTTTAGCAAATGTGGAGCTGCCTATGATGTATGCAGGTGTTCCTGGCAAGGAGCGTCGGGAAAGAGCAATAGAGGCGCTTCGGATGGTGGGTCTTGCAGAACGGATGTATAACAAGCCTAATGAGCTTTCTGGTGGCCAGCAGCAGCGGGTTTCCATCGCCCGGGCATTGGTGAATAATCCAGTCATTCTGCTGGCGGATGAGCCTACGGGCGCACTGGACACGAAGACAAGCATCGAGATTATGGAGCTGTTCCAAGGTTTGAATGAACAGGGAAAAACCATTGTGCTGGTTACTCATGAACTGGAAATAGCTGAATATGCCAAACGATTGATTAGCTTTCGGGATGGTAACATTGAGCGAGATGAGCCTATTGCGAATAGACGAATTTCATCAAGGATGGTAAGCCTATGAATGTGATGGAAACGATCCGTGTATCGATGAATAGCTTAACTACCAATAAGATGCGCTCATTTTTAACGATACTCGGTATTATTATCGGGGTGGCAGCGGTGATTGCCATTATGGCTATCGGAAACGGCTCAAAGGCCAGTATTAAGGAGGAAATCAATAAGTTAGGGAATAACGTGCTTCTGGTTGCTCCCGTCATGCCAATGACCGAGGAAGAAATAAATCAGGACACCTTGCCCTCTTTTACTTGGACAGATGTCGAGGCATTGGAACAAAAGAGTTCGATTGCAGCAATGATGCCCCGCATTTCAAACAGTTCAAAAGCTGCGTGGGGTCGATATAACTATAATGCAACCATTGTAGGGACATCTGCTTCATTTTATAAGGCCAAAAAGTTTTCCTTTGCCGAGGGCAGAACATTTACCAACGATGAGATGGATAAACGTAGGAATGTTGCCATTTTGGAAAGCCAAGCGGCTGTGCGTCTTTTTGGTGGGGATACCCAAAATGTGTTGGGACGAACGATTCAAATCAAACAAATCCCTTTCAAAGTAATCGGAGTATTAAAAACCCAGCCTGTTACGAATTTAAGCTACAGTACCAATGATCAAATCTACATCCCTGCTACAACCATGATGAACCGTTTGGGTGAGAAAAACATAACTGGTCTGGAGGTATCCGCCAAGTCACCAGGCTTGATGGGTCAGGCTCAATCAGACATATTGGAAAGCTTGCGTGTGACACATCAGCTGAAACCTTCGGAACCGGATCAATTTCAAGTAATGAGTCTGTCCGAAGCAGCAGGTGCAGCTTCCGGTGTAGATAATATCATGACCAGCTTGTTGGGAGGTGTAGCGGCGATATCGCTCGTGGTAGGGGGAATCGGAATTATGAATATTATGATGGTATCGGTTATAGAGCGCACGAAAGAAATTGGGATTCGAAAAGCCATCGGTGCCAAGCCAAGAGATATTATGGTTCAATTCCTGTCCGAAGCCGTCATTTTTGGTCTGCTGGGGGGGATGCTCGGGGTAGTTACAGGCATAGGCGCCTCCAAAATAATCGAAGCAACAGCACACATGACCATTGAATTTACAATCTCGCCGATCCTATACTCGTTTCTTAGCTCCGCAGGCACAGGCATTCTATTTGGGGTATACCCGGCTTATAAAGCAGCAAGATTAAAACCAATAGATGCATTGAGATACGAATAATTGAATGGGCATATGGTCGCAACATAAAACGTGAACTGCTTCTAGATTTTGGAGGAACAAATACTATGGAAAAAAGCTATGCGCAAAATAGAACCAGAGCTAATCGGATAAAGAGAAATAGAAGAAGAATTCGAGCATTTTTATGAGCGACATTGAAAAAACAAATCAAATTTTAAAACAAATACTGGGGCAGAATTTTTCGACAAGAGTGATTCGATTTCCAGGCGGTCATATGACATGGCAGAAAAACGACCACGATGGTATGAGAGTACTGGACAAAGCTCTACATGATAAGGATTATCATCAGATTGACTGGAATGTGTTACCTAAAGATGCAGAAGGTGCACCTAAGAATGCTGAGCAATTAATTAGCGAATTCATGAGGAATATGGGGAATAGAGAAAAGGTAGTGGTACTCATGCATGACACTTACGGGAAGGAAGAAACAGCCAAAGCCTTGCCTGAAATCATAAGATATTTAAAAAAGCAGGGATATGAATTTAAAACTATCAAGTAACGTACCGATTCAATCAAAACAGAAGGGATAAGCAATAATATGGATATTAAAGACTTGGAGGAGCTATATGTATCTTGCAAATCAGATCTCTTTGGCTATCTATTGAGGATGTTGCATAACAAACAGGATGCTGAAGATTTGTTGCAGGAATGCTTTATTCGGTTCATAAGAGCTTCTCCTGATTTGCCCGAAGATCGTATTCGATTCTATCTTTTGAGAATTGCCAAAAATTTAGCTATAGATTTAATGAGAAAACGAAAAAAAATGGATGAATATACCTTGCGTAAGGAAATGCTCTACTACCACTGGGATACCTTCGATTTTGAAATTCAGGAAGAGGTCAATCGAATTCTTTTGCTGGCTAGTAATACAGAGCAAAGAACAGTACTTGAATTGCGATTAGTCCAAGGATACTCCATAAAGGAAACGGCTAGAATCTTAAACAAGAGTGAAAATGCAGTGAAGTCTTCGCTTCACAGAGCTTCCCAACGTATTAAATTGAGATATATTTCTTAAACAATATGGAGTGCTTGCTTTTTAAAACAAGAAGTAAGACAAACAGTCCCGATGAGAAAATTCTTGATTGCGGGGCTGTTTGTATGTTGTACATAGTAGGTGAAATGGTGAAAAAGGCGGTAGGTAATCACGGTTATTTTCTTATGCCGATCAGCAAGACATCAGCTTCAAAATCATGCATACCAATGATCGTGATTTGCTCTTGCACAGAGATTAAAGCTGTGCCGAAACGACGATTCTCCAGGTCAATGACCGTGAAGTCATATTCACTTAAATCCATGTTTAGCTTCAGCACAGTGTTGATTGGAACGTAGATGGCGACCTTGGTGTAATCGGCGCTTACAGCCGCACGGATTTCTTCCGTATTTTTAAGTACTATGTTCCAAGGCTGCATATCCGTAATTCCATATATCCCGAAGAGCCATTTGGCCAATCCATAATCCCATGCCCCTTCAAACTTAAGTGCAGACTGCCAATCATATGGACTGTCGAATCCCTCCCCAGTTACACCGAACTTTTTGCCTTTCCGATGCCAGCTCCAAATACCGTGGGCTCCATAGGTTATGCCAGCAGACGCCCCGGACAGAAGACTTTGCCAAGCTGCCTTACGAACATCGGCGCGGCTGAAGCGGCCATAGACTTTTCGACTGTAGCCCATCTGTTCATAACAGGGCTCTGAGTTGAGCACCGGTCGGGTGACAGGCTTATTACGGAAGTCCAGTGCGAGTGTATACGCTGTTGGTTGAAAATGTGAATTATGCCCTGACTGGTACATGTAAAAATCCAAATGGGGGTCATCAATAAATTCATCTGGCAGTGAAGCTAATCTTCCTTGAATATGCAGAGTGGTCAGGCACTGCGGGCTGTGCTGTTTGATGGTATGGAGAGCAAGTCGGTAATATTGGTTGGCACGCTCGGAGGGGAAATCGGTGTCACCACTTATAATATATATAGGGTTGAATTTGGAGAACCGATCGGCAACATAACGCACATAAGGTTCCACTGCCCCAAGCGGCATTTTTTTCTCCTCACGAAGCTTGGCAGCCCAGGTATCCGGGATATAATTACACCATAATAGGACCAGTGCAGGAACAAAACCTCTGTTTACAGCCATTTCGATCATCGTCTCGGCTCTGGTAAAATATTCTCCGTTCAACGTATAGAAATTGTAGCTGCCATCCTCGGCATATGCGAAAGGCTCATAGTTCAAATCGCTGCCACTTGCATCCCATTGGCGCAGCATATTGATTTGCAGGACATTGAAGCCCTGACTTTTCCGGTAATCCAGATAATAGGCCCATTCCTCCAGCGTGATGTTGGTAAATGCGCTCCAAACCGTATCGGCCAAATAAAAAAAGGGGTTACCCTCATTCATGAAATATCGTTTGTTCTCAGCTATACTCAGTTGAATCAAAAGCTTCCTCTCCTAACGATTGTCATGACAGAAACGGTGACCGTGTATCCGTCCGCCGCTTCTGCCTTTTTTCTATTATAGGATAACGGGACTTGCTGTGGTTTCACTTGCTTGCTTTTCCAATTGCTCTTGCGCTTCGTGTTCCTTCTTCAGAGCCTGCTTGTCCAGCGCTCTAAAGAACGGATAGTAGATCAGCATACTGATCGGGATGAGTACCAGTTGTGCGGCGGCTAGTTTCCAACTGCCCTCGATGAAGCCCAGAGCAAAGATAGGAGTGCCGAAAGGCGGGTAAATCCCGATTGGTGCGGGCAACAAGCCGATGTTGGTGGCAATATAGCCGAGCACCGCACAAATGATGGGGGCAACGATAAACGGAATGGCTAGCAACGGGTTCAATACCATTGGAATTCCGAAGATCAACGGCTCGTGAATTGAGAAAAAGGTACCCGGAAGACCGAGTTTGCCGATCGTGCGAAGCTGTTTGCTCTTGGCCAGAAAAACCAATAGCAGGGCAAATCCGAGCATCGGTGCATAGTTGCAGAAGATGGACCAGAAGGCCAGCCCGATAATGTTTGGAAGTGGAGCGCCTGCCTGGAAAGCGTCAAGGTTGGCTAGATCCAGGCTCATCCAGATGGGCTTCACGATAGCGAGTATAACAATTGCACCGTGAATTCCGAACATCCACAGAGCCTGCATAATGATCAGCGCGATAATCAAAGCGCCGAGTGATCCGCCCAACCCTTCCAGTGGTATTTGGAGATAAGTGTAGATAAAATCATGAACTGTGCCAAATGAAGTTTGCATGAACAAACCAGCAACGATAACAAACACAAGGGCTACCAAGACGGCCGGGATCAAGCCTGAGAAGGTTTTGACAACGGTAGGCGGGACCCCGTCAGGCATTTTAATCGTCCAATTGCGGTCGACAATCCAAATATACAACCGTGCGGCAATCAAACCGACGATCATGGCAACGAACAATCCCTGCGCGCCGAGCCATTGAAGTGGCAAAGCACGGACTTTATCAAAGGTCTGGATCGGTGTAACAATAAGAAAAGAGAGAAGGGCGGTTGCCGCCGGAACAAGGGGGTCCTTGTCAAAAGCTTGCGCCAGTCTGTAGGCTATAAAAAATACCGCATACAGAGCAATGATGCCGGTGGTCATCGTTGATGCCAACCCGATTATGGCCTTCACGGGCGCAATAAGATTCTGGTAAGGTTCCCAAGCAAGTGCAGAGAAGAGAGTTGCAAATGCTCCGATAATCAGAAAAGGAAGGGTGGACATCAGCCCGTTGGAAATTGCGCTCATGTAACGGTTTTGCTGAATTGTACCCGCCACTTTTTGAAGCTTATAAGAGAATTTTTGTTGGCTAGCCATATTTATTCAACTCCTACTATAGACTTTCATTCGCCTATATAATAACTTAGATAACGCTTTCATTTGATGAAACACCATGCAGGATTATCATATATCGTTGCCCGATTTGACCAACCTCCTTGTTCGGCTGATGAGTGAGCATCTGACTCTGGGCTTTACAGCTTAAGCGCGTCTCCTAGCACTTTTTCGCCGTTCATCATACCGTAGTCTACTATATTGATAACACTTACCTTAATGCCTTTAGGTTCATATTTTGCCTTGAAATCATCCTCCAGGTAACCGACTTGTGGTCCGATCAGCAGTACATCCGTCTTGTCGGCATATTCTTTAAACGAACTTTCGGAAGTAGCCCTGATTTCAACCTCAAGGTTTTGCGCTTGTGCGGCCTTTTGCATTTTCTGTACCAACATACTTGTAGACATTCCTGCAGCACATACCAGTGTAATTTGTTTCATCCGTTGTTCCCTCCGTTGGAAGTGTGATTTGTGATTTCTTCATAGCGATTCAATCTGTTGTAAAGCTCAATCATATGTCCAGCCAGATCTTTAGTTGTGATGGCTGACATAAGATGATCTTGAGCATGTACCATAAGCAGTGTGACTTCATGGACGGTTCCGCCAGCTTCCTGTTGAATCAGCCTCGTTTGTGATTTATGCGCTTTAACCAACTCGGCTTTGCTTTCTTCAAGCCGCTCTGCCGCCAACTGTGTGTTACCTTTTTGAGCAAGAGCGATCGCGTCCATCGCTTTACTCTTGGCAACACCTGAGTTGGTGATAATTCCCATAATGATTTCTTGATACTCCTCCATCTCGTTCACCTCATGCTTTTTTCTCTTTAACTTACAGATTCAGTGTATAGGTTTGCTGCCGAGATCTAAACCCAAGTCTTTTCCGCCAGTAACGGAAATTCATTCATTGCTACTACGCTTTCATTTTAAAAAGCTCCGAAGCAGCACCCGCTCTGTGAATATCAGCCAGATGCACTGCGAAGCTTGGTTCAATACAGCTTATATTTAACGATAATCCTGGAGAATTCCTCGTACGTTTCGCATTTTAACATCTGCTGGACGATATCCGAATTGTCGACCAGTTCCATGAGATGGTTATACATTTTAGACGGTGGCTCTTTACCGTTTTTTTCAATGCTGAGGAGACAGATGAACTGCACTGGTTTGTCGCCCCACTCGATAGGTTGTTGAAGGGTACAGACCGCCCATACGGTTTGATTGCTTTGCGGAATGATAGGGTGAGGAACGGCTACCAAATTTCCGTAAGCCGTGGGTGCAGCCTGTTCTCGTTCCAGAACGAGTCCTATAAAACCTTCTGCAGAGCGGATCAGCCCTTCAGCATATATTTTTTGGCCCAGGAAAGAGATGACCTCTTCCTTGGTGGTAAAATTTTGTCTCAGAAATACGAGTTCCTCCCGAATGTAGTGAAAATCAAACTCGGCTTCACCATCCAGCAAACTTCCGATTTTGTCCATATCGCTGCCGCCAAGAAGTGTCTGCACGACCACGACCGGAACCGATAATGGCAGCTGAATGGGAATGGTGCTCACCACAAAGTCAATGTCATGGAGGGGGACCTGCTGAAGCTTGTAATATTCCGTTGTACCCGCCACTTCAAGCGAGCTGCCAAAAGTGCTTTGCAGTTTGTACTTAAGCAGCCGGGCGCTTCCAACTCCTGAAGTGCAGACGACCAGACAGCGTTTTGGCCGGGTGTTCATACGCTGTCGTTCGATGGCTGCTCCGATGTGAATGGCGAGATAGCCCATCTCCGCTTCCGGGATCGCAATATTCAGCTTGCTCTCGACCAGCTTGGCACCAATGACTCCCGCTTGAAAAGCCAGAGAGTAGTTGCTCTTGACATGCTTCAGCATGGGGTTTCGGATGTTCATCCCGTACTTTACCCGGTTCAGCGCCGGCTTCAGATGAAGGCAGATGCCTATGAGCAGTTCCGTATCACGGCTGATGTTCAGATTCAAATCCCTGTCGATCTCGGCGAGCATTTCCTTGCCTAATTCATAGATGTTCCAGTCCAGCAGCTTCTCGGGTCCCATGTCCTCTATTTGTTGTCCTTCAATTCCGACAAACCACTTGTTTCCGGCAAGATGCATGGCAATGTAGGCGATTTCATCTTCGGGAAAAGACAACTGCAATTCCTTTTCGATCAGCCCGACAATATGCTCGGCAGCCCGAAATTCGTCGGTGCCCCGCAGATCTCCTATTTCCGTCGAGAGCATAGCTACCTGGTTTCCGTCACGAATACGCTTGCAGGCGATTGCAATATGAATAGATAAATTGCTGAACGCGATATCGGAGAGCGTTACTTCATATTTCTGAGTTTGTTCCAGAACGATTCCGCAAATCAGCGTCATTTCGTGCGGGGTGACGATGCGCAGCGCTGCATGAAGTGTTCCGCCTTGTTCTTCGGAACGACTTACAATAAACTCGGACAAGCAAAACCGAAGCTGAACTTCATCACCCTTCAGTTTGACTCCGTAATTTGGCCGTTTGTCAATGGTGATTCCGTAGCTTTGGAGGGTTTGTTTGACCTCTTTGAAATCATTCTGCACCGTAGACTTGCTTATATATAGCTCATCTGCGAGGTCTTCCAGCTTCACATAATGATCAGCGAGCAGGAGACGCTTGATTAAATACAATTGCCGGTAGCCGGGAGAACCTGGATCATCGGGCTCGCCGGACAGGAACAACTGCTGTAGCAGCGCACGAAAGCTACGATTATCCGTAATTTTTAGTTCATATCCCCTTGAACGAACAGGTTCAATTGCTGCCCCGTGCTTGGATAGAAATTCATCCAGTTCCCGGATATCGCTGCGGATGGTACGTGAGGTAACCTGAATCAATTTGGCGAGATAATCACTTTTGACAGGAGCATCGGCAGCCAGCAAGTGCTGAAGAATTGAAACCATGCGTGCATTCATTCAAGGTTTCCCCCTTTCTGTAAAACGGAATACAAGCAGTGTACATAAAAAACCTCCGATTATCCAAGTGTAACACCTGTAAAATAACCGGAAGCTTGTAGTAAGCTCAAAAGTAAATGAGGAAGATTCAATCAATAGTTAGCGGAAGAAGATGGTGTAAGCGGTTGGTCTGAACGTATTACCATCTGCACAGCATTTTGCCAACCTGTATAAAGCCGCTGGCGCCTGACTTCATCCATACTAGGAGTGTAGTGCTCATACAGCTTCTGATCAGAGTTGCTTCCCGAGACGATGCCTTTAGGATCTGACCAGTATCCGACTCCAAGACCGCCCAGATACACAGAGCCCATTGCAGACAGCTCGGCACAGGTAGAGCGGGTAACATGGGTACCCAGAATATCTGCCTGAAACTGCATGAGCCAGCTGTTAGATGAGGCCCCGCCATCTGTACGTAAACTAGTAAGGGGCACACCGGATTGTTCACGTATAAATTCTACCGCATCTCTCACTTGATACCCGATACTCTCCAGCGCTGCGCGCACAATATGTGCTTTACCGTTTCCACGGGTCATACCCACAATTGCAGCACGTGCAGAGGGATTCCAGTAGGGGGCACCTAAACCAACAAAAGCAGGGATCAGATATACGCCCTCATTGTCCTGCAATTCGGTGATCATGGATTGCATTTCCTCAAATGACGAGAATAATCCTAAATTATCCCTTGTCCATTTTATACTGTCTCCGGTCGTACGTATAACGGCTTCCAATGCATAAGTAATCTTTCCTGAAGCCCCCCAGGCAATCGTTGTGACCAGGCCGTCACCGCCCTGCACGGGTTGCGAACCAATATTCATAAGTACGGATGTTCCAGTCCCATATGTCGCTTTGGCGTCGCCAGTCTCGAAGCAACGGTGTCCGTACAGTGCACCCTGTGAATCTCCGATTATGCCTGATATAGCTACTTGTTCGGCCCATAATTCCGCTTCCTGTGTATAGCCATACAAGGCATCGGATGCTTTTACCTCAGGGAGTATGGAGGAAGGAACACCAAATATACTGCACAAATCCATATCCCAAGCCAGCGTGTGAATGTTAAAAAGGGAAGTACGGCTGGCGTTGCTGTAATCGGTTGCATGTATTTGACCGCCTGTAAGTTTCCATAGCAGCCAGCTGTCAATGGTCCCCGCAAGTAGTTTACCTTCAGCAAGCAATTGGGGGGCATGAGGTACATGTTCCAAAATCCAATTGAACTTGGCGGCAGAGAAATAAGGATCGAGCATTAGACCTGTCTTGGAGCGTATAACATCTCCATAGCCAGTATTCTTCAAGCGTGTGCAGACCTCTGCCGTTCGCTGGCACTGCCATACAATGGCATTATAGATAGGCAAGCCAGTAGAACGATCCCAGATCAGAGCCGTTTCTCGCTGATTCGTAATCGTTACTGCGGCCAGCGAGGAGGGAGAAAGTCCGGCTTTCTCCAGTACGCCTTTCGCAGCAATAAGCACATTGTGATATATCTCAAGCGGGTCATGTTCAACCCAGCCCGGCTGTGGGTAATATGGTTTGTGCTCCAAAAAATAACGGGTAATCACATCGCCCTGCTGATTGACCAGCAGAGTTTTGGTTCCAGAAGTGCTTTGATCGATCGCCAGAATATAGGTCTCGATATTCATTACAGCTACAGCTCCTTACTTGTTCATCAATTCGAGCACAATCTTGCTGATATTGTCAGAGGTAAGTCCATAATGTTCAAAGACTTCAGTTGTTTTGCCGGCAATCGCCGGTTCATCCGGTATGCCCAGCACTTTCATAGGAACCGGTTGATGTTGAACCACCACTTCTGCTACGGCAGCACCCAAGCCTCCGAATACACTATGCTCCTCCACGGTGACAATACCTCTCGTTTCCCGGGCTGCGGCGATGATCGCTTCCTCATCAAGTGGCTTGATGGTGTGCATATTGAGAACACGAGCTTTCACACCCATCTGCTGGAGCAACTCAGCCGCATCCAGAATGATACGGACGGTCTCACCAGCGCCAATCAGAGTAATGTCTGATCCTTCTCGCAAGGTGACAGCTTTTCCAATCTCAAATGGATAATCATCGGACGGATAGATATCCTCAACAGCATTACGTCCGATCCGTACATATGCGCCTCCTTCATGCTGAACCAGCGCTTCGGTCATTTTCTTGGTTTCATGACGATCGGCGGGGAGTAAGACCATCAAACCAGGAATCGCTCTGGCCACAGCAATATCTTGGACAGAGTGATGGGACATCCCCAGTGCGCCGTAGCTAACACCACCGCTTATCCCAATCAGTTTTACATTGGTTCCGGAATAAGCTACATCTACCTTGATTTGCTCAATACTACGCATGCTCAGGAAGCAGGCAGGAGAGGTGACGAACGGCTTTTTACCGCTGTGTGCGAGTCCGGCAGACATACCGACGATATTTTGCTCGGCAATGCCTACTTCCACAAATTGTTCCGGATAGGCATCGGCAAAGGGGGCCATAGCAGCAGAGCCGCGAGAATCACTAGCCAACACCATAATATCCCGATCCTCTTTGGCAAGACTAAGCAACGTTTCACAGATGACCTGACGATTAGGGATTTTGTTCATTGTTTATCTCACCTGTCCTTCCCCGGATAATTCGTCTATTTCTTGCGTTAGTTCCGCCAGTGCGCGTTCAAGTTCATCATCACTTGGAATACGATGGTGCCAGCCTGGAACACCCTCGGCAAAGGATACTCCTTTTCCCTTGATCGTGTTTGCCAGCACCAACGTTGGTTTGCCTTCAATTTCGGGGACATTGCGGAATGTATGGATTAGTTCCTCCATGCTGTTGCCATCAATGGAGATAACATTCCAGCCGAAGGCGGTCCACTTCTCCTCCAGCGGCTCAAGTCCCATAACCTCCTCGGTTGTACCGCTGATTTGCAGGCCGTTGCGGTCAATGATGCCGACAAGATTATCCAGTTTGTAATGGGCACCTGCCATAGCGGCTTCCCAATTGGAGCCTTCAGCTTGCTCTCCGTCACCCATTAGACAGAATACACGGTAGGATCGCCCGTCACGCTTGGCAGCCAGTGCCATGCCGACGGAGATGGGGAGGCCATGGCCCAATGCGCCTGTATTCATCTCAACACCGGGAACCTTATTGTTCGGATGCCCAATCAGACGGGTACCGAATTGGCTATAGGTTTTCAGTTCTTCTTTAGGGAAGAAACCAAGGTCTGCCAGAATACACCATAAAGATTCGACGGAATGTCCTTTGCTGGCAATAAAGCGGTCGCGTTCTTCCCATTTAGGATTAGCGATATCAATATTCATGATTTCGTAGTATAGGGCGGTGAGTATATCCGTATTGCTCAGCGAGCCTCCCGTATGCCCTGTTTTGGCACGATGAATAATGGTGAGCAGGTCCTTACGGATTTGTGCGGCTTTGATTTTCAAGTCTAGGATTTCCATAGTGTCCTCCTGAAAAAATATAGTTAAACCAGAATATCCGACTTGGTGACAGCGAGATCGGAACCACGCAACCAGCGTTGGATTTCCTGTTCGGTAGGATCGACCGGATCTGCCTTAACACCTGGAAGGTAATTGCAGGCCTCGTACAGAGCCGGGATGACGTTAGCGTGAATGCCAACAGAGTGATGGACGTAAGGACCTTTGACGAGTTTTTCTTCCCATAACGGCCAGTCGTTGACTTCTACCCAGACATACGAGCCGCGGGTATAAGGTCCCTCAATTCCTTTAGCTTTGCCGAGGAAAATGGAATAATCTCCATGATCACCATCAAAACGAGCGATGGTCATGCCGCCGCCTTTGATTTGTCCTTCATGTGTGCCTGGTGCGTGATCATCGAACAGGAAGTGCTTGCGCAGTTTGGGTTTGTTCTCAATAGACATGGAGACTGGAAAGTTTCCGCAGTGGAATAAAAGTTCTCCATTGTCATTCTCAGGGTGACGTACTGTAATATCAGCAAAAAAGGTTGGCAGTTCGTTCATCGCAGCCGCTTGCACCATAACCGAAGTAATAGCTCCGTGAATATCGGTTTCGCAGGTGACCGGAATTTGTTCATCTGTCAAAATAGCATTTGCCAGACAAGGCATAATTCCCATGGCTTCCTGGAGGGAGGACCAGCATTGGATGGCGATAGCTGTACTTCCCGTTTCGATAGCGTAGGATTTCATGGCTACTTTAAGTGCAGCGATACGTCTGATATCTTCTTCGGTGACTTCACTGTAGTCCAGCTTCTCTTTGATATAATCAATCGCTTCTGAAAGCTCAGCACTGCTTCCGGAGGCAATTTTCTTTGAACGGAGCTGAATATCTACTAGTGTGATTGGATGAATTTCAATACCGAATCGCTCCAACAGTTCCCCTTCATTGCAGATCATGGTCCAAAAGGAAGCAGGACGAGGACCTATTTGGAGAATCCGTAAACTCTTGAACTGTCGTACTACATTGGCAGCCGAGATAAAGTTGTTAAAGCCTCGTTCAAATACCGGATCAGCTACACGACTGTTTGTGATATAGGTAAAAGGGACATTAAAGCGGCGAAGCACTTTTCCGCTGGCGAACAATCCACACTGGGTATCCCGCAATCTCATCCCGTCGGCTAGAGGAGCCTCATCACGTGGACCCCACAATAGAACCGGCTTGCCAATCGCCTTGCCCACACGGGCAACCGTATCCTCGGTACCAAAATTGCAGTGGGGGAAGAAAACGGCGTCTACTTCCTCTTCCTTGAAACGTTTGATAATCAAGTCTGCGTTAATATGATCGTCATACAGTAAACCTTCTTCATTAAGTCCTTCCAAATCCACGATGTCCATGTTCATTCCGAAGCTCTCGATTTGTTTGCGAATGGCAACTTTGTAGCGGAATGCATCCTCAGCACTGAAGGTGAATCGTCGAGTAGGCGCATACCCCAGTTTCAGCTTTTTCATGAATAACTCTCCTTGTACTAGAAGTAAACAAATTAAAATCACACTAAACAAAACTAAACTATTGTGTACGAATTATATAAAGTTTTATTTTCAAAGTCATCGTATCACCTCTATAAACCGCTGTCAATTAGTCTGTTTATAAAAATTTAGGTGTTTAGTTTAGTTATTTTTCGAAAATAAACTAAAAAAATGTATTTGATTTAGAGTGAATCACGTATGTATCATATCTATTAAATTTGACAGGCTCCTAAATCTTTGTTAGAGTTTCAAACAAATATGAATAACCTTTTCATGGGATGTTACCGATAGGGCATAACCTGAACTGGCTTGTTTACACTGCAAGTGTAATCAGGCTGGTTTGGGTTTTTTTATTACCCATCACCCTTTCTGTATCCCTTTTATTACACATTTGGAAGGAGAACGTTTATGTCCAGTTATGTTTTTCCTAAAGACTTTTTATGGGGTGGTGCTCTTGCTGCCAACCAGGCTGAGGGGGCTTATTTGGAAGACGGTAAAGGGTTGAGTCTGGTGGATCTGCTGCCTACCGGAGAGAAGAGAAGAAGCATAATGAAAGGGAATGTTCCTTCGCTGACTCCACTTGAAAGCGAATTCTATCCTTCCCACGAAGCCATTGACTTCTATCATTACTATCGCGAGGATATTGCACTATTTGCGGAAATGGGATTCAAGGCACTGCGTGTTTCCATTGCCTGGGCTCGTATTTTTCCAACTGGAGAAGACGCTACTCCAAATGAAGCGGGGCTGCAATTTTACGATGATTTATTTGACGAATTGCATAAACATGGCATTCAGCCGGTTGTGACCCTTGCTCATTTTGACGTACCAGTAGCTCTGATCGAAAAATATGGAAGCTGGCGCAGCCGGAAACTGGTAGGTTTGTTTGAAACCTATGCCAAAACTGTATTCACTCGTTACAAGGATAAAGTCAAATACTGGATGACGTTTAATGAGATTAACATGCTGCTTCATTTGCCGTTTCTCGGCGCCGGGCTTGTATTTCAGGAAGGTGAAAACGTTAAACAAATTCAGTACCAGGCTGCGCATCATCAGCTTGTGGCAAGTGCGCTGGCGGTGAAAGCATGTCACGAGATCATTCCAGATGCAAAGATTGGCTGTATGCTTGCTGCTGGCAGCTTCTATCCGTATACATGTAATCCCGAAGATGTGTATCAGGGGATGGAAAAAGACCGCGAGTCCTACTTCTTCATTGATGTACAGTCACGCGGCGAATATCCTGGTTATGCGAAACGCTTCTTCAAGGATCATGGACTAAACATCGAGATGGAATCCGGCGACGCAGCCATTTTGAAAGATCATACCGTCGACTACATCGGATTTAGCTATTACTCGAGCCGGACAACCAGCACAGACCCGGAAGTTGTCAAAAACATGACCAGCGGGAATGTATTCGGCTCCGTGGCCAACCCATATTTGGACAAGTCAGAATGGGGCTGGACGATCGATCCAAAAGGATTCCGCATCACAGCCAACCAACTGCATGACCGCTACCAAAAGCCTTTATTCGTAGTGGAAAACGGTTTTGGGGCCAATGATGTGGTTTCGCCTGAAGGAGAAGTGAATGACGATTACCGAATCGACTATCTCAAGCGGCATATTGCCGAAATGGGTGAGGCTCTTCAGGACGGAGTCGAAATTATCGGTTACACCAGCTGGGGACCGATTGACATTGTCAGCGCTTCCTCGGGAGAGATGAAAAAACGCTATGGTTATATTTATGTAGACCGTGACAACGAAGGCAACGGTTCGTTGAAGCGTATTAAAAAGAAAAGTTTCCACTGGTACAAAAACGTAATTCATTCCGATGGTGAAAATCTCGGCGAATAATCGTACCACAAGGAAATAGGATCGGACGTCCTGAATCAACGGGGATTTCCGATCCTCGTTACTTGATTGAAAGCGTTGACAATCGTTCCTTTTCGGGCTATACTTGACGCAATTCCATCATTTTTAGGATTGTTACTGCATAGCAGGCAAAACCTAAGCCACGAATAAGCGGATTTTACAGTCTTGTTTATTTGGCGTGCTTCGGTTTTTTTTGTTTGCAATAAAGTGGATGGAGCATGAGTGGCTCTTGCTGGCATAGGGAACGGGGGATCGAGATGAATATAGCAAAGGTCATCAACAACAATGTAATTAGTGTCTACCAGACAGACGGTACAGAACTCGTGGTCATGGGTCGAGGGATTGCTTTTAAGAAAAAGCCAGGAGACAAAGTAGACGAAACCAGGATTCAGAAGGTATTTGCGCTGAAAAACAAGCAGACATCCGATAACTTCAAAATGCTGCTGCGCGAGGTACCGATGGATTTGATCGTGATTGTGGAGGAAGTCATTAATGACGCCAAGCATAATCTGAATAGAAAGCTGAACGAAAATATTTATGTTTCTCTGACCGACCATATCAATTTTGCTATTGAAAGGTACCGGGAAGGACTGGAAATCAAAAACGCGTTATTGTGGGAAATCAAGCAGCTGTACAAAGAAGAATTCGCTATTGGTCTGAGAACGCTGGAACAAATCAAACAAAAGCTCGGTATTGAACTGCCTGTGGATGAAGCGGCTTATATTGCCCTTCACATCGTGAATGCTGAAATGAACGAGGAAGTCATTACGACCATGAGTATTACGAAGTTCATCCAGCAAATTATCAATATCGCCAAGTACCATTTTAAGGTGGATTTTGACGAGGATTCTTTGAGTTATTTCCGCTTTATTACGCATCTGAAATTTTTCGCCCAGCGTGTATTTAAGGGAAATCACTATGAAAATAACTATGATCATTTATATGACATGATTAAGGAAAAGCACAAGGAAGCAGCCGCTTGTACGGAGAAAATCGGAACCTTTGTAAAAAAAGAATACGGTCACGAATTGACGAACGAAGAAAAGCTGTATTTGACTGTGCATATTGAACGAGTGGTGAATAGATAAGTTAAACCTTTTATTAAGGATCAAAATAAAAGGTTAAATGTTTTTGTTGACAAATATGGTATTTTAATTATATTATGTGAGTAACAGGAATTTAATAAGTTTTAACTGGGATTGTTACTGGTTATGCAGGCAAAACCTAAGTCATGAAAAATTGCGGGACTCAAGTGCCCACCATTTTTCAAGGCTTAGGTTTTTTGTGTGCCTAAATATGGTAAAAAGCCCCTTAGAACATGGAGGTGTCCATCATGAGTTATGAAAAACTGGCTAAAGAAATTGTGCACCTGGTAGGCGGCGAAAAAAATGTAGTATCGCTCGTACACTGCGCCACACGCCTGCGTTTTGTGCTAAAAGATGAGGCAAAAGCAGACAAGGCAAAGCTGGAAAAAACCGATGGAATTATTACGGTCAAGCAGAGCGGTGGCCAGTTCCAGGTTGTGGTCGGTAACAAAGTACCAGAAGTATATAATGCCATCGGCCAAGTATCCAACATTTTGAATGAAACTGGAAAAGAAGAGAATTCAGCTAAAGGCAAGAAAGGGTTTGGCGCTGTAATCGACGTAATTTCCAGCATTTTCGCACCGTTGCTCGGAGTTATGGCGGGGTCCGGTATTTTGAAAGGTCTGCTGCTGATTGCGAGCAACCTTGGCTGGCTGGTTCCGAAAGACACTACCTATATGATTTTGTATGCTGCGGCCGACAGCTTGTTTTATTTCCTGCCGCTCTTGTTAGCGGTTACAACTGCAAGGAAATTCGGAGGTAATATCTTCGTTGCTCTGACCATCGCCGGAGGGCTGCTTTACCCGACGATTGTCACGCTGAAAACAGAAGGTACAGCAACCGACTTTTTCGGTATTCCTATTGTGATGATGAGTTATTCATCTACCGTTATTCCGATTATTTTAGCCGTGATCGTCATGAGTAAGCTGGAAAAATGGTGCAATCGCGTGATCCATGAGAGCGTCAAAAACTTTATTACACCTTTAATTCTACTTGTAATTATGCTTCCTCTGACCCTGATGGTTTTTGGTCCAGTCGGGGTGTATGTGGGCAACGCAATCGCTACCGCGCTCGTTGCTGCGTTCAGCTTTAGTCCGCTGCTGGCTGGAGCAATTCTTGGTGCTTGCTGGCAGTTGCTCGTTATTTTCGGTGTTCACTGGGGTCTTGTACCTGTATTTATTAATAACATTGCTGTTAACGGCAGAGACGGTATTAAGCCTTCTGCTGCGGCTTCTATCTTTGCTCAAACCGGTGCAGCGTTTGGGGTCATGCTGAAAACGAAAAATAAAAAGCTGAAAACGCTAGCGGGTTCCGCTACGCTTACAGCGTTGTTCGGTATCACAGAGCCAGCGGTCTATGGGGTTACGCTACCGCTGAAACGTCCGTTTATTGCAGGTATTATCGGCGGTGCTGTCGGTGGTGCCATTATCGGCCAAGCTGGGACGCAGGCATTTGCCTCTGGCGCACCTGGATTGCTGACCTTGCCGATCTTTTACGGTCCTGGTGGACAAGGCTTCCCGGGATTGATTTTAGGGATTACTGTTTCATTTTTGATCTCAGCTATCTTGACTTATATTTTAGGCTTCGAAGATCCAGTTGAAGAGGAAGAAACCACTGACAATTCGACTAAAGAGTCGACTTCTACAGTTGTCGTTTCTAATGAGGAGGTATTAAGCCCGATTGAAGGAACTGTGGTCGCTCTAACGGAAGTTCCCGATCCTGCGTTTGCTTCAGAAGCTATGGGTAAAGGTATCGCCATCCAGCCGACAACAGGCAGAGTCGTAGCCCCGTTCGATGGAACCATTACGGTGGCGTTCAAGAAAAAGCATGCGTTGGCAGTGGTTTCGCATCAGGGCGCAGAAGTTCTAATTCACGTCGGAGTAGATACGGTTAAGCTGGACGGTAAACATTTTACTTCCTATATTAAAGAAGGCGATCAAGTTAAAGCGGGAGATCTGCTGCTCGAATTTGATGTTGAGCAAATCAAGGCAGAGGGTTATCCTACGATTACGCCGGTTATCATCACAAATTCTTCTGAATATACGGAAATTCTCCCAATCTCTCAAGGGCAGATAGCTGAGCAGGCACCGCTGTTGAAACTATCTAGTGCTCCAAATGTGCAAGAAGATATCGCCTGAATTTCTTAAAGACCAAGCTCTGACGATCCACTTTTTTGGGTCCTCAGAGCTTTTTTGTCGTCCTTTCAGGTAGCAGATAAGTCGATTTGTAATTGACAATATGTCAATTAAATTAGCTTGTACGGTTGTAAAAACTAATCTATAATTTCTTGTAAATATGAAAAAATTTTCTGAAAACATTAACTGAATATGAATTGATGGATCAGGGGGAAATGCAAGGAATGTTAGAGAAGTGGGCAGAGGCAGTAAATGGCGTCATTTGGAGCAATCCTGTGGTATATGTCTGTTTGAGCGTGGGGCTATTATTTTCAATTATGACTCGATTTCTGCAAATCAGACATTTCAAAGAGATGATTCGCCTTGTATTTAAAGGGAAAAGTTCTGAGGCAGGTGTATCCTCATTTCAGGCCTTTACGATGGCGTTATCAGGACGTGTAGGAACGGGGAATATTGCGGGGATTGCACTGGCAGTCGGTATGGGGGGACCCGGGGCAATATTTTGGATGTGGGTCATGGCTTTTATCGGATCGGCCACTGCGTTTGTTGAATCTACACTGGCTCAGATCTATAAGGTAAAGCGTGATGGTCAGTATCGAGGCGGCCCGGCCTTTTATATTGAAAAAGGGACAGGCTTAAAATGGTTTGCGGTTATTTTCGCAGTTGTAGCGTTGGTCGCTATGTGTTTACTGTTGCCGGGAACTCAATCGAATTCGATTGCGGTAGCTTTTCATAATTCGTTTGGTATGGATATGAAGGTTTCCGGGATAGTAGTTGTCGTGTTGCTGGCGCTTATCATATTTGGTGGTGTAAAAAGAATTGCCAATGTGGCACAGGTAGTCATACCCTTCATGGCACTTGGCTACATCCTTGTCTCTTTCTATATTATGGTGACGAACATTACTGCGCTTCCCGATGTATTTACCCTTATTTTTCGCAGTGCCTTCGGTATCGATTCAGTGTTCGGTGGTATAGCAGGGACAGCCATTGCCTGGGGGGTAAAACGAGGCATTTATTCGAATGAAGCGGGACAAGGTTCTGGTGCGCATCCGGCAGCAGCCGCAGAAGTGTCCCATCCAGCAAAACAGGGGCTGGTTCAAGCATTTTCCGTGTATGTAGATACTTTTTTAGTCTGTACGTCCACGGCTTTCATGGTCTTGTTTACAGGGATGTACAACGTGAAGGGACCGGGTGGGGGTTATATTGTGCAGCATCTCCCGGGTGTTGAAGAAGGAACACAATATACACAGGCTGCTATTGAATCGGTATTCCCGGGTTTCGGATCAAGCCTCTTGTCCATAACCTTGTTCTTTTTCGCATTTACCACCATTATCGCCTATTATTACATCGCTGAAACCAATATGGCCTACCTGGTTGCCGACCGTAAAGCCAGATGGCCTATGTTCCTGTTAAAGTTGGTTATTCTGGGTTCGACCTTTTATGGAACGGTCGTCAAGGAATCTGCGTTGGCGTGGACACTGGGGGATATGGGGGTCGGTATTATGATGTGGGTGAATCTGATTGCTATGATCCTTTTGGCCAAGCCTGCGCTTCTCGTGCTTAAGGATTACGAGCGGCAACGGCGCCAAGGGCTAGACCCGGTATTTGACCCGAAGCAGGCGGGAATTTCAAATGCAGATTATTGGTCACAGGCATACCAGCATCCTTCAGATGAGTTGACGATCACGGTTGAACCGGGTAAGCTTCAAGCCTAAATAAGATAGATTACTACCTTTAAAGGTGGCTCCTCGTGGGGTCATCTTTTTTCATTATCTTGCCTTTACATTCCAAAAGGGGTACATATGTTCACTGTTTAGTTTATAATTTAGATATGAGGCAGGGAACATTGCACAAGAGGGGGATTGAAATGAGAGCATCCGATTTATCCATAACAGACGAGAAGTGGAGAGCTATTGTAGAAAATGACAAGTCTTATGACGGGGTATTTTTGTATGCTGTGAAGACAACGAAAATATTTTGTCGCCCCTCCTGCAAATCCCGACCTCCTAAAAGAGAGAACATCCGTTTATTTACATCAGCAGAGCAGGCTTTGGCTGAGCATTTTCGTCCGTGTAAAAGATGTAAACCGACAGGACAACGATTGCCTGATCACGACTGGATCGCAGGAGTTGCAGAATACGTAGATTCGAACTATATGAAGGACTTAACATTGCACGTCCTGGCAGAGATAAGTCATGGAAGCCCGTATCATCTACATCGTACCTTCAAGCGAATCATGCATGTCACTCCGATGGAATATATACAGCGTACTAGGTTGAAACAAGCGAAGAAGCTGCTTATTTGCTCACATCAATCTGTTGCGGAAGTGGGGGAGAACGTAGGTCTGTCCAATATCCCTTACTTTATTACGTTGTTTAAAAAGAATACAGGTTACACCCCGTTGCAGTATCGCCAACTCGAATCCAAAGCAACTCAAAAAGGAGGTACACAGCATGGTACATCAAATGAATAAAACGATCTATTGGTCATTATTGACGCACGAGGATTGGAATTTATATATTGCAGCTACATCGGAAGGATTATGTTATGTCGGTTCGCTTAATCAGCCTATAGAGGAATTGATGGCATGGGCAGGAAGTCGATTTCCCGGCAGTCCTTTAGTTGAAGAGGATATCGTTTTACAGCTCTATGCCAAGGAGCTGATTGAATATTTCCAAGGGGAGCGCACACATTTTACATTCCCTTTTGACTTTCATGGAACTGCATTTCAAATGGATGTATGGAACGCGCTGTGTAATATTCCGTATGGGGAGACACAATCCTATTCAGACATTGCCAACGCCATTCAAAAGCCGAACTCTGTTCGTGCGGTAGGTACTGCCATCGGTGCTAATCCGATTTTGGTCACCATCCCTTGTCACCGGGTCATTGGTAAGAATGGAGCCTTGACAGGGTATCGTGGGGGGCTGGACATGAAGGTGAAGCTTTTGCAGCTTGAAAAAAATCGCACACACAAATCAATATAGTAGTGAGGTTAGGTATGAAAAATGAGTATTACAAATCTCCCAAGACTCTTTTGAATAAAGGAACCGGCTTCTTGTCAGGGTATACACACTCGTTGAACCCATATACCGGCTGTACCTTTGGTTGCTCGTATTGTTATGTACGCCAATTGCCAGTCTCTACGTTTCGGAAGGAAGCCTGGGGAACATGGGTTGATATTAAAAAAGAAGCGGCAGATATTCTTCGCAAGGAACTTCGCAGGGCCAAATCCAAAGGTAAAGTCACGATTTTTATGTCGTCAAGCACAGATCCTTATCAGCCGGCCGAGTGCAAAGAAGAAGTGACCCGATCTCTGCTGGAAGTGATGGTGGAAGATCCGCCGGATTTTCTGTTTGTACAGACGCGTAGTCCGCTTGTACGACGAGATGTTGATTTATTGCTCGAATTGAAGGAATGTGTACGTGTGAGTATCACGGTAGAAACAGACCGTGAGGATATACGCAAACATTTCACTCCGGAAGCTCCTCCCATCCAGGCTCGTCTCCAAACGCTGCAACTTTTAAAAGAGGCAGGTGTGCCGACGCAAGCTACTATTGCTCCGATGCTGCCAAGCAGTGAGCATTTTGCAGACAAGCTTGTGCCTCTGGTCAACCGTGTCTGTATTGATGATTATTTTATGGGAGACGGCAGCGGGGGAAGGCGGACGCGTAGCTTGAACATTGGTGCGCTGTACGAGTCATTGGGGCTGGAAGAATGGTATCACCCTGCCGCCTATAAGGCGGTTTATGAGCGTTTTCTTCATGTTTTTCCCGAAGAACAGCTCTATGTGAGCAAAGAAGGATTTGAGCCCTGATATGAAAGCAGCCTATGCCATTAAATGAAGAGTGTACCATACAAGGGGAGCGGGAGAACAAATGGAAACGGTCATGACCAAAAACTTTGACTATGGAGAAAAGGAAATCAACTACCTGAAAACGGTAGATACCGTACTTGGTGCCGCTATAACGCAAATGGGCAAGGTAGAACGCGTAATCATTCCCGACCTGTTTGCGGCGCTTGTTCATGCGATTGTGGGGCAGCTTATTTCGGCCAAGGCGGTTCAGACCATATGGACAAGGATGCAGGAGAAATTAGGCGCGATCACTCCGCAAAATATAGCCGTTCAGACGGCTCAGGAAATTCAAAGCTGTGGCATAACCATGAAAAAAGCAGCATGTATCCTGAATATAGCCCAAACGATCGAGCGGGGATTGTTGGATTTACAGGAATTATATGGGCTTTCTGATACACAGGTGATCCAGAAATTATCCTCGCTACAAGGGATAGGCCCTTGGACAGCTGAAATGATGCTGATTAATTGCATGGAACGACCGGACGTCGTCAGTTGGGGCGATATGGCTATTCGGCGGGGAATGATGAAGTTGTACCATTTAGATACACTGACCAAGCAACAATTTGAGGAGTATCGCCGAGTGTATTCACCTTATGGTTCAGTGGCCTCCATTTATTTGTGGAGCATTTCATTTCGTTAACAAACAGGGAGTGGAAAATATGGAGAAGACCATCAGAGAGCAGATACTGTCACATGTAGATACGGATTTTCAGAAATTTACGTCTGCATTGCTGCCAACGATTAATAATGTGCTGGGTGTGCGTCTGCCGGTGCTGCGTAAGCTGGCTCAAGATATTGCCAAAGGAGATTGGCGCCTCTATCTGGAGACCGCCGAAAGTGAGCATTTTGAAGAAGTGATGCTGCAAGGTATGGTGATTGGTTCTGTAAAAACAGATATTGAGGAAGTTTTGAGTTATACCGCCAAGTTTGTTCCTAAAATTGATAATTGGTCCGTATGCGATAGTTTCTGTGCCGGATTGAAAATCACGAAACAACATAAAGAAAAAGTATGGGATTTTATTCAGCCCTATCTGTTCTCTAAGAAAGAATATGAAATTCGGTTTGGGGTGGTTATGCTGCTGAATTTTTATATTGAAGAACAGTATATTAACCGGGTGCTTACTTTGCTAGATCAGACCCATCGTGAGGATTATTATGTACAAATGGCGGTAGCCTGGGCTATATCTATCTGTTATATCAAGCTGCCTGAGGTAACGATGGCGTATTTAAGTCATAATGCATTAGACGATTTTACTTTCAACAAGGCTCTGCAAAAAATCACAGAATCATACCGGGTGGATCAGGCAACGAAAACGACCATTCGTAGTATGAAACGAAAAAGAAAATAGGATGGGTCCCCGCCTGTAAGTGTTATACTGAAAAAAACATACGTGTATAAGATCGACAGGAGGGGAGTCAGTGAATTCGATCCCGCTGGGAGTGCTGGTTGTAGATGATGAAACTAGGCAGCGCCGTGGGTTGGCTGCCATGGTCCGGGATTTACGTCCAGAATACGAGGTTTGGGAAGCCAAGAACGGGAAAGATGCTTTAAACATTTCATTATCCCAACCGATCCAGATCGTTTTTACAGATATTCAGATGCCGATTATGAACGGGATTGAATATCTTCAACAATTGAGGACATCGGGTCAGCATGAGACCAAAGTTATTTTAGTGACAGTCTACCAGGAATTTAGCTATGCACAGCAGGCGGTACGATACGGAGCGAATGATTATTTGGTAAAACCGGTGCAATCACAGCAGCTTATTGAAGTGATTCAACACATGGAGAAGATCATTCTAGAGGAGCAGGAAGTACTCGGTGAAAATCGAACAGCGTTAAATCAAATCGAGCAGAGCATGCCTGCATTTGTGGAGCATTTGTTTAGCAGATGCGTGACAGACAAGTTGCAGTCGAACGAGAAAAGCCTATTAAAAAGTCACTTTGGGTGGCAGGGGGTAGGTGAAGTTCTCGCATTGGGGGCATCTGCATCCCGCCCAGAGGATATTTATATGTGGGATAATAAGCTGCGAAACACGGTTGTTGAAATATTGCGGCCTTGGGCGTCTTCTGTCGTGTTCCCACTTGAAGTCCATAAAGACCATATGATCGCCGTGGTGAATTGGAGAGACAGGACTGAAGGCAAGGAGGCCAAAGGTGCACTTCAAGCTGGTCTGAAAAAGGTGGAGCAGCAGCAAGCTATCTCCATTTGGTTTGCTTGGGGTCAGCCTTTTGATTTTGATGAAATGCAAATAAGCCCATCTCACGAAAGGGCTGTTCGCCTGATCTCCATGCGTTTTTATACACCTCACATCAGATGTTTGAACCTTGTCGCTTCAGATGATGACCAGCCGGTACAGGAATTGAGCACTCATGAACAAATAGCCTTTCTAAAATTCGTTGAAAGCGCTATCTCCAATGGAAAGCCCGATCAGCTATTGGAATGGGTACAACATTTCATTGGACGAATGACGCAAGGGTACCCTCCACCTGATGCGCTTAAAGCTAAATTAATACACCTTCTCCTAGTTAGTTTACCACGGTTAAATATAGGGTGGAGTGAGGAAGCCTACTCACGTTACTCGGAACAGTTGAACCGAGCTGTCGAAGAGGCCACATGTCTTCAGAATCTTGAGGATCGTATTGCAGCATGGTTAAAAGAGCTGATTCTTGAGCTTGACGGCAGCTCCAAAGGTGAACCTATCATGAAAAAATGCAAGGAATTTCTGGATACACATCTACATGAAGACCTAAGTCTGGAGATTGTGGCCCGGCGCTTTCACTATAATGCGTCCTATTTTAGCATTCTGTTCAAAAATTATTTTGGGCTCTCGTTCACGGAATATATGGTGAAGCTCAGAATGCAAAAGGCTCAGCACTTACTGCTGCATACAGACGCCAAGGTCGCAGAAATTAGTAGACAGGTTGGTTATAAAGATATCAAATACTTCTTTAAAGTGTTCAAAAAAAACGTAAAGCACACACCTGAAGAATTTCGCAGAAAATTCAATTAATCGTTAGGTGAAAGGAAGGTACAATGCGCCAAGTCAAATATATATATCAAAAATTTTTGGACAGTAGCTTTCGTACGAAGTTGATGCTGTCCTATTTTTTGTTGTCTGGTTTTATCGTTTTGATCCTGGGCTTTGTCTACTTCGAAACCAGTGCGCGGAATATTACTGCAAACGTAACAGATGGCGTTACAAGTGTACTTCGAAGTAATAACCAGCTGCTGGATAACAAGCTGACAGCTATTCAAAAAACCGTAGATATGATTCCAATTGATCATGACCTTCTACAGACCATTACAGACGTGGATACTACGGATTCTTCATCGCTTTTACGAACTGATCGCAGTATTACGAAAATTTTGTACAGATACTTTGGCAATATGGAGGAAGTATACGCTTCTCAAATTATGACGCAAAAGTATGCATACGGAAGTACAGAGCGGATGTATATTCCCGTTCAGCCGTTTTATTCTTCTCCCTTGGCGACAACAGCGGTGCAAGCAGAGGGGGCTACCAAGTGGATTCCTGCCTATTCGTATGCCGACACCTTTCATCAGCAGGATTTAAAACAAGGTTCCTATGATTTTAGTTCTTTATTTGCTGTGGTTAAGCAGCTTCATTTGACTGCATTAGATGATGCTGGAACCTTTCATACGCTTCCTGAAGGCAAGGAAAAGCCTATACTTATATTGAATTTCCGGCCTGATTTGCTAAAGGTCGGTTTTGAAGATTATGCAGCCCGCAGCGGATTTGCACATCTATCCTACGGTATGATTCACGATAACAATGGGATAGTCATGAGTTCAGATCGACAGCAACAAGCGGGGGAGCCGGTGGCAGATTGGCTGAAGAAGGCCATTACTTCGGAACAAGGGACGAAAATGGTAAACGTTAAGGGTCAAAGCATATTACTGGTTTACGAAGCGATGAAGACGACGGGCTGGGTATCGTATATAGCCATTCCCATGGAAGATGTACTGGGACATCTGTCAACGATTCGTACCTACACCTTGTTTTTTTTAGGCATTATGATGCTCATTGCTGTTATCCTTGCTTATTTGCTGTCTGTATACATCAGTAAGCCCATTACAGATATGAAACAGGCGATGAAGGTAATGGAGAAGGGAGATTTTGATATTCGAATTCCTGAACGTGGCTATGATGAATTGGGGGACCTGGTGATCCGATTTAATCAAATGAATGAGAAAATTAAAGATTTGATCGAAGAAAATTACAAATCACGTCTGCGAGCCAAAGAGTCGGAGTTAATGGCACTTAATTTACAGCTTAATCCCCATTTTTTGTATAACACCTTAACGACAATGTATTGGATCGCACTAGAGCATAAACAACAGGAACTGGGCCAATTGATCATTAGTCTGGCGGAAATGCTGCAAATTACGACTCGAAACAAAAATGATACATGGAGCCTGGAAACCGATCTGAATTGGCTGGAAAAATACATTTACATTATGCAAAATCGCTTTGAGAACAAGTTCACGGTGGAATATGATATTGATCCCATTTTGCTTCAGATGGAGGTTCCCAAACTCTTCTTGCAGCCTTTTGTGGAGAATTCAATTATTCACGGTTTCGCCGAAATGGAATCAGGCGGTCAGATTAAGATCACAGCCTGGATCGAAACGCAATTGGTGTGTTTTAAAGTCGAGGATAATGGATTAGGAATTCAAGAAGATCATATACGCCGAATTCAAGCTGGAGAAATCCGGGCAACAGGCATTAAAAATGTAGACAGAAGAGTGCGGCTGTTATATGGGATGGAATATGGGATTGCGCTCCACTCGCCAGAAGGTAAGGGGACATTTGTCCTGATCCGAATCGGAGAAACGCATAGATCTAATCAAATGACACCAATCCAATGAGAGTACGACTTTTCAAAATGTAAGCGTTTGCTAGAATGGATTTAGTGACGAAGCAACAAACGAAAAGATAAAAAATAAACGGTTTGGGGGCGCTACTCATGTTAAAACGAAAGTTATGGATCGTCTGCATGTGCTTGATCGTTGGACTTATGTCAGCCTGTAGTTCAAATGAGAGCAGCAAGCCAGTAGATTTGCAGGGGCACGAGCAAGTGACACTGACCTATGCCAGCTGGGGGAGCACCAATGAAAAGAAGGTTCAACAGGAGATTGCCAAAAAATTCACAGAGAAATATCCGTGGATCAAAATCAACTATATGCACATCCCCGGGGATTACGTAACTAAATTAACGACGATGTTTGCCGCCAACCAGGCACCAGATGTATTTCCTATTTATAAAGCACAGGCTCTGCAATGGGCTGAACAAGGCAAACTATATAATTTAAATGAATTTTTGAAGGAGGATAAGGAGCTAACGAAGGAAAGCCTCATTCCTAATTCAGTTATCTATTGGGATAAGGATAAAGTGGCAGGGGTCAAGGTGACGGAGGAAGCCTTTGCGCTTTATTACAACAAGGATTTGTTTGATGAGGCTGGTGTTGCCTTGCCGCCAGTCAAAGCTGAAGAGGCTTGGACATGGGAACAATTCTTAGAGACAGCACAAAAGCTCACCATTGATAAAGCGGGAAATAATGCGCTCAGCCCCAATTTTGATGCAAGTAACATCAAACAGTATGGAGTTCGGTTTGACACATGGATGTGGCACCTGCTGGTTCCTTCCAATAACGCAAGTGTGATTTCCGACAAAGGGGACTCGCTTAACCTTGAAAACCCTGATGTGATTGAAGCCGTGCAAAAGATGGCGGATCTGATCAACGTGTATCATGTGGCACCGTCGCCGACGCAGTCCAAAAATATTCCTTCTCCGGCCGTAGCATTGCAAAGCAAACGTGTAGCGATGGATCTGGATGGGCAGTGGGTCCAATTGGATCTTGGAGAATCGAAGGTGAATTTTGGTGTAGGCGTGTTACCCAAACTGAAAAGCAGTAAAACAATCCTGTTTGGTGAACCGGAAGTGATTTCTGCCAAAACCAAACATCCGAAAGAAGCATGGATGTTTTATAAATTCTTGCTGGATGCTGAAAGCGGACTTGACATGCATTCCAGCGGATTGTGGATGCCTGTCATGAAAAAGTGGTACACCGAACCAGACTTGATTAGCAAATGGGCAGATGTCAAGCCAGGCCATGCGGAGGGATATCGTGATGCAGTCATGAACCAAACGTTGCATAACGGTGTTAATTCTTACGACTACTATCTGAAAAACTCGGAAAAAATCAATGCGATTATTAACCCGGCGCTAGATCAGGTGTGGCTGGGCAAGAAAACGGTGGAGCAAGCATTTAAGGAGGTTTCCGCCAAGGCGAACGCTGAATTTAAAGGGACATATCCGAAAGAATAAGGTGAGGGTTTTGACAGAAAGAGAGGGATAGAATGCAATCGTTATCTTCTATTCGTAAGAAGGAAAATGGGTTGGGGTGGCTTTTTGCCGCCCCTGCTATTCTGGGCTTTGTCATTTTTGTTCTGGGACCGATGATCGCTAGTCTCTGGTTCAGTCTTACCGATTACAAGGTTGCTTCACAGGCCCGTTTTATTGGTCTGGATAATTATGTAAACTTATTTGACGGTACGGATCAATTTTTTTACAAATCCCTTGCGGTTACTTTTTATTATGTGTTTTTGAGTGTGCCCCTGCAAATTATAGTGGCTTTCTTTCTGGCCATATTGCTCAATCAAAAGGTAAAAGGTTTGGCTTTTTTCAGGACCGTTTTTTATCTGCCCACGATTGTCCCACTCATAGCATCGTCTATGATCTGGATGTGGCTGTTTGATCCGGACCTTGGCTTGCTGAATGTGGTGTTGCGTGCGCTGCATTTGCCCGAAAGTCAATGGATTTATAGTGAAGGGTCGGTAGTTCCTACACTGGTTTTAATGAGTTTGTGGACCGTTGGGGGAACAATGATTATTTTTCTGGCTGGCTTGCAGGATATACCTAGGCATTATTATGAAGCCATTGAAATTGACGGTGGTAGCGCTCTTCATAAGCTTATCTATATCACAATTCCATTGACATCGCCTACGATTTTCTTTAATACGATTATGGGCTTCATCGGTGGATTTCAGGTGTTTGTCCAGCCTTACGTCATGACTCAGGGTGGACCTAACAATTCTAGCTTATTCTATACATTTTATTTATTCCGCGAGGCATTTACTTTTTCGAATATGGGTTATGCCTGTGCGATTGCTTGGGTGCTCTTTATTGTAGTTTTAACATTCACTGCCTTTCTGTTCAAGACAGCCCGAAAATGGGTGTATTACGAAGGCGGGGGGGCATGAGGATGAAAAAACATGGCTTGCGTTGTAGCAGAGTTTTTCTCTACACAGTGCTCATTGTGGGGTCACTTTTTTGCATGTTTCCTTTTTACTGGCTGGTGAGAAGCTCCATGATGGATTTAAGTCAGATTTTTTTGATCCCGCCGAAATGGATTCCCGAGCCTTTTGTATTCGAAAATTTTTTACAGCCGTTTGAAGAGTTATCGTTTGGGCGCTATTTTGTGAACACATTTATCGTCGTTGCAGGTACTTTAGTGGGTGTACTTCTGTCGAGTACCATTTCTGCCTATAGCTTTGCGCGAATGAGATGGAAAGGAAGAGATAAGGTTTTTGCCGTGTTATTAAGCAGTATGATGCTGCCGTTTGCGGTCACGCTAATTCCGTCTTTTATTGGTTGGCAGGCATTAGGCATGGTTAATTCCTACGTTCCATTGGTATTACCTTCGTTTTTTGGTGGAGGCGTTTTTAACATTTTTTTGCTTAGACAATTTTACATGACTCTTCCGCGAGAGCTGGATGAAGCTGTATTTGTGGATGGAGGCAACCATTTTACGATCTTTACTCGCATTATTTTACCTTTGTCCCGGTCAGCGATTTTGGTCATCGGATTGTTTACATTTTTGAACACATGGAATGATTTTATGGGACCGCTCGTTTATCTTAATGATGAAAGCAAATTTACGTTGGCGATTGGGCTACAGCAGTTTCAGGGAATATATTCGGCGCAATGGGGTGTTTTGATGGCCGCTTCTTTAATTGTCGTGTTGCCAGCTATCATTCTTTTTGCCATAGGGCAGAAGTATTTTATGGAAGGCATTGCCTTAACGGGGATTAAGGGATAAGAGCAGCAGCCAGGTACGCACTTTGCTTTTTTTGGAATTTAATAATAAAATGGAAGTAACTTTCGAAAAGGAGATGACGTGAATTGGCAGAGCAAGTGCGTATTGGCAAAACAGATTTATATGTAAAACCAATCGGTTTGGGTGCGAATAAGGTAGGAGGACATAATCTTTTTTCCGGTTTGAACAATGAAACGGGCAAAGAAGTCGTTCGCACAGCTTTGGATAACGGCATCAACTTCCTGGATACAGCTTTTATTTATGGGCCTGAGCACTCAGAGCGGTTGATCGGTGAGGTACTTAAAGAGCGCGGCAAACGTGAGGAAGCTGTCATAGCGACCAAGGGAGCACATAAGTTTGTAAACGGAGAGGTTGTTTTTGACAACTCGCCTGCTTTTTTACGTGAATCCGTCGAATCCAGTCTGAAAAGATTGCAAACAGATTATATTGATCTGTTCTATATTCATTTCCCAGATGAAGCTACACCGAAGGCAGAAGCAGTCGGAGAACTGAAGAAGCTCAAAGACGAAGGTAAAATTAAGGCTATCGGTGTATCTAACTTTACCATTGAACAACTTAAAGATGCGAATAGTGACGGCTATGTAGATGTGCTTCAATCCCATTATAATCTGTTGCAACGGGAAGCTGAGAAGGATCTGCTGCCTTATACTAAGGAAAATGGCATTTCGTTTGTGCCGTATTTCCCGTTAGCTTCTGGACTGCTAGGTGGTAAGTATACGAAAGACATGACCTTCACGGACATCAGAGCGAAAGATCCATTGTTTCAGGGAGATGCATTTGCCCGTAATTTGGACAAAGTGGAGCAGGTACGTGAGATTGCCAATGCGTTGAATGCAGAGGTTGCTCATGTGGTGCTTGCATGGTATTTGACCCGCGATTCGATTGATGCCCTCATTCCAGGCGCGAAGGGACCGGAGCAGGTTCTGGCGAATCTGAAAACGCTGAATGTCCAACTGAGTCAGGCGGATATCGAAAAGATTGACCACATTTTCAAATAATAAGTTGAGCTGAACTGAATCGGATTTGAAATCATATATGTTTAACACCAGGAGGAGCTGCCGGACGGGCGGCTTCTTTTTCGTTTATTTGCGGCATATCCTTCTAAAGTAAGCTCATCGCTGCGGGGGGATCAGAATGAATAGAAAACCGCAATGGCACAGCAGACCGAGCAGAAGGCGACGCGGCAGGCGCAGAATGTGGCTCATTGTGGCATTGGCGCTGCTGGTAGGAATCGTACAGGTGGCCGCTTATGTGGAACAGCATTTGAAGCCGCCCATGATGCATCTGGCTAAAGTGCGGGTCAAACAAATGGCGACGGAGGCAATTAATTCAGCAATTACTGCGCAGGTAGAGCAGGGGAAGACTGCTGATAATTTGATCGAATGGAGAACGGATACACAAGGGAGAACCTCTGGATTTGTTCTAAATTATGCGGAGCATATGAGAATTACGTCAGACACACTCAAAGCAGTCAAGGCAACGATGGACAGTATGAGTCATTTTGACGAGAGCGTTCCGATTGGTCAGGCATTGGGGAGTCCGCTGCTGGCAGCTTATGGACCCAAGGTCCCTCTAAAGGTGGAGCCGCATGGAGCAATCAAGGTGGATTTAAATACACGTCAGCAGGATGCGGGCATAAACATGATCTTGGTGGAAGTGTACATTCGAATTACGACGGAAGTGTCTGTGGTTATACCGTTTGAGATGCAACCTCAGATTGTGGAGACGGAAATCCCGGTTTCTTATTTGTTGGTGGTGGGCAACGTCCCGATGTACTACTATGACAATCAAGGTAAACCCGTCGGCAAAAATGGTGCAACCGCTCCGCAGTTGGCACTGCCTTCCCATTCTATAGAAAGTAGCGGCGCTGTAGATTCCAGCATAGAAAGTGTTCCAGAGATACAGGAAGAACCCAATTCCCTCAGGCAGTCTCCAACGCCATAAGCAAAGAGGGGATTGGTGTGAGCTACTCAGGAAAAACCAAAGGGACCTATGAGGAGGTCCCTTTGGTTTTTCCTGATTTGAGCGCTTTACGTTCGCTCTGCTCCCACTGTCTCAATAACGGATATGGGTCAAAGGACCAGTCTGTCCAGCCATTGTCCCGGTATATACCATAGTGCAGATGTGGTGGAAACTTGCCTTGGGTACCCGGTTTTCCATAGCCCGAGCTTCCGACCCAGCCAACCGTCTGACCAGGCTTGACGATGTCTCCGTTATGAACGGTTTTATCAAAGCCGGAAAGGTGTGCATAGTAGTGATAGCGGTTGTTGAGATCACGAATACCGATTCGCCAGCCTCCGAAGGGATTCCAACCTTTCATTTCAACTACACCGTAGCAGGTGCTGCGAACCGGAACTCCGTAGCCTGCAAACAGGTCAGTCCCTTCGTGTATACGGTAGCCGCCCCAGCTGCGACGGCTTCCCCAAGTGCTGCGGTAGCTATAAATGCTGCCTAGAGGCAGCGGAAAAGCTTGACTGACCAGATCAAGCTTGCCATACGTCTGATACAGCTTGGCAAACTGCTGAACTCTTTGAACCGAGCGGCTGTTATGGTAATATTCCCACACGGCAATACCAAATTCATCCTCGCTATTTCCATACTTTCCGAGATAAGAAGCGATGCTGAACAGCAAATCCTTGTCATTATTGCGGTCAGCGATTCCATCGCCTGAGCCGTCTTGTCCCAGCCCGGAAAATAGTTCGATGGAACGCGGATTTTGATCCTCGGAATCAGGGTTCAACAGACCGGACCATACCGGTCCTGTCACAAAAATACCTATGATCCGTTCCGCATGCTTGCGATCCTTGGGATGGGCCACCGTAAGTGTGCGTTCGTACTGGTCGATGGCAGCCAGTCTGTACCAAGGGACTCCTGTCAGGGCTTCGATGGAGTGATATAAAGCAAGTCTGGACGTATACAATGAAGACGAAGCGTGTGAAGCATCCATAGTTGCTGTCAGGTTATTTCCGCCTGACGAGGACTTTGTGTGCTCTGCAGAGGCATGAGCAGGAAGCGGACAAGCCGTTGTCAGTGTAGTAGCGCACAACAGCAGCGATAACAGACGAACAGCGCGGACTGCCCGCGTAGGGTAAGGCACGTGAACCGACCTCCTATAAAAGGGCTTAACCACCCGGTAAATTCTTGGCCCGTATTCGCGTAAATAGGGCGCTTTTGATTAGATTGAGCCATTTCCGCCGCTTTTATCCATCTCAAGAGTTTACTTTTTCCGGCATCAATGTCATATCAAAAAGGGAACAATGAATGGAGGTTTTTCCATGGCTTTCATGCTATAATGTATGGCAATGACAGCTAAAGCACATCAGAAAGAAGGTCTATGCCATTGTCTAAAAAAGTGAAGGAAGCTAAGCCCGACTGGATTCGTATTAAACTTACGACAGGCGATAACTATCAGGAAATCAAGAGCATGATGCGTTCCAAGACATTACATACCGTATGTGAGGAGGCACGGTGCCCTAATATATATGAATGCTGGGCCAACAGGACAGCTACATTTATGATTTTGGGTGATATTTGTACGCGTGCGTGTCGTTTTTGCGCAGTAAATACGGGAATGCCTACGGAACTGGACTTGCAGGAGCCTGAACGCGTCGCGGAAGCGGCTGAGAACATGAATCTAAAGCACTGTGTCGTAACCAGTGTGGCACGTGATGATTTAAAAGATGGGGGCGCTACAATATTTGCAGAAACGGTTCGTGCGATTCGCCGCCGATTGCCTTTTTGCAGTGTAGAAGTATTGATTCCCGATTTTATGGGCGACATTGAGTCGCTGCGAATTGTCATGGATGCCAAGCCAGATATTCTCAATCATAATATTGAAACAGTGGAACGCATGTCCGACAAGGTTCGGGCTAAAGCGAAATACCATCGCTCTCTGGAACTGCTTCAACGTGCAAAACAATTAAATCCGGCGATCCCAACGAAATCAAGCATCATGTTAGGTGTCGGAGAAGAGTGGGACGAGATCATACAAACCATGGATGATCTGCGCAAAGTCGATTGTGACATTATGACAATTGGTCAATACTTGCAGCCGTCCGAGAAACATTTATATGTGCAAAAATATTATCCACCGGAAGATTTTGCGAAGTTAAAGGAAGAGGGATTACAGCGAGGATTCAGCCACGTCGAATCCGGTCCGATGGTCCGCAGCTCCTACCAAGCGCATGAGCAGGTGAAGTCGGCCGCTCAGCATAAGGAAGAAAGCGCCCTTTCGCAGGTTTGATCCGGGAAAGGCGGTCAGAATAGCTTGTTTCAAATCGGTGGTAAGAACTATGAAGTGTTGCAGGATCACAAGAACGGGTGGAATCCCGAAGCCTTTCGTGATCGATATAGTGAAGTGTTGGATCGCTATGATTACATTATTGGCGATTGGGGTTACAATCAGCTTCGTCTGAAGGGGTTTTATCGAGAGGGGCACCCCAAAGCCAATAAGGATACATCCATTGTGGTATTGGACGATTATATTAATGAATACTGCAATTTTGGCTGTGCCTATTTTGTGCTGCAAAAAAGCCGTGAAGTTGAAAATAAGAACGGCACCAGTGATGACTTCGTTCCTCCCGACATCCAGCAGTTGGTAGATGCTCAAAGGGAACAAGCGGGAACGTTAGATTTCGAAGAGCGCCAAGAGGTATCGCAGCCTTCAGCTGGACAAACGGAATGGCCGCAACCACAGCAGGATTCCGCAGCTACAGAGGAGTCACGAGTGGAACAGCCTTCAGAAGCCCGTGAACCACGCGAGTTGCAACGTAGGGAACCGAAGGATGCTCAGGAAGTGCGTGAACGACAGCCACGTGAAGCTCGCGAAAGTCGGCCATCCAGAGAAGGACGTGAAGGAAATCGGCAGCGTGAAGCACGTGATTCGCGCCAGCCAAGAGAACCGCGTGAAGCAAAGGATGGGCGAAGTTCGGGGGAAGGGCAGCAAGCCCGTGAACCACGTAGGCAGCGCAATCCGCAAGGAAATTTCGATAAAAAAGAATCGCGTGGGCCACGTTATGATCGCCAGCCCAAGGAAAATCGGGAGGGACGGCAAGTTCGTGTCTCGCGTGAACCCGAGGGCCAGCGTCAAAAAAATAAAACATTCACATCTCCACAACAAAACGGTTCCTGAATTTTCAGGAGCCGTTTTGTTTGTAAGTTCCTCCAAGGCTGCCAAGTTATGACCAACTTTTTGCCTATTTAAAGTGGGGATATGCCCTCCTGATCAATTAAAAAAGAGCCGGAGTCGGCTCTTTTACAAGTTCTAATTGAGAAAAGCGTTACGTACCCGATCCCAAAATGGGAAAGGACGGTAACGAGCGAAGCTGATCTTCTGACTTGCAACCTGACATCGAACAGAGATTAAGTCATCCACAGGAAAGTTCAGGTGATCTACTGTCAGTAGAAGACGCTGATCTTTCCGTGAAAAAATATCACAATGATGATGTTTTGGCAGTAGCAGTGGTGATCCCAGTGTCCGATACACACGGTTATTAATGGAAGCGATCTCAGTTAATTGCAATGCTTCGATGGTAGGGTGAACCATAGCTCCGCCAAGTGCCTTATTATAGGCGGTCGTTCCTGAAGGTGTAGAAACACATATACCGTCACCACGGAACATTTCAAAGGTGATATCGTTAATATCTACTTGGGCAACGACCGTGCCATCTACCCCTTTTAACGTAAACTCATTCAGGGCAATAAAAGAAGCATTGCCTGACTTCTTGTGAATTTCCAACTCAATCAGTGGATACTTAACGATTCTCGGGTTAAGCGGTCCCTCAGATCCGCTTTGGCTCATCAGGTGGATTAGCTCCTCCAGCTCGTCCGCACGCCAATCCGCGTAAAAGCCCAGATGACCGGTATGTACACCAACAAAGGCTATATCCGGAATGCGGTCAATGAAGGTATGAAACGCATGAAGCATCGTACCATCGCCTCCTATAGACACGACGATTTCTGGCGATTCGGCATCCAGCTTGAAATTCTTTTCTTGGGCAAGACGGTGAAATTGCTGACTCAAGTCCATGGAGTGCTGATCCCCGCGATCCAGAACATAATATCTCAAGATGAAAAGCTCCTTTGTCATGGGTATATACCGATCATAATCAATTATGAGCAAGAACACAATCGTTCATTGCCGGTGTATTCCTCTCAATCGTACGAATAAGCGATTTGTACCCACGCTTAACCAGGAGAGAGCCAGCATTCCAGTCAGTATACAAGCAAGAAGCAGCAGACTTTGCAGTAGCATAGCGGACGAGAAGCCAGGGGACCATGCGATATCATGTACCGGAGAAAAGACCGGAGAGCTTCCCTGTCCCATTAACGGGCGCCATAACACGAGAGCTAGCAGTGCGGAGATGATCCCATGCGCAGCCCGGGCCAGCAAAAATGGCATATAGCGGAGATTCGTCATATTTAAAATACTTGCAACCTGTGCATGGACCGATAGCCCGCCCCAGGAGAGAACAAAAGCTGCTGCAGCTACCTTGAACGGTAATGCCGCTGCTGCGGCTCCACCTGCAGCTTGCGCACCTAAAGTGACTTCAAAAATACCACCTACGATGGACTCTGTTAATGCAGGAGGAAGACCACAGGCAGACAATAAGCTAGCCGTAAGCAGATGTAGCCCGCTCATTAAGCCAGAGTTCGTCAAAGCTTCTAAAATGACGCAGAAGAATACAACCAGCCCTCCTACGACAATAATAAGGCGTAGGGAGGAAGCAATCGCCTGACGAAGCAACTCACCCAATGGACGTCCGTCTTCCAAACGTGCTGTATGCATAGCATATAACGCTTGGCGCAGTGGTCCAGGCTGCTTATTGCGACCTGTTGTTATTGTGTTAGCAGACTTCGACCAGGTTTTTTGAGGAGGCTGAGAACGTTCGCTGCGAATATCGTTTTTTTCTGAACGGGAACCATGAAAACGCATGAGTAGTCCGATGATGAGAACACCACCGTAATGGGCCGCTCCCAGTACGAGTGCAATTTCGGGTTGATGGAAGAAGCCAACCGAAACTGCACCGATCAGAAATATCGGATCAGAGGAAGTCGTAAACGCGACCAAACGTTCACCTTCAATGCGTGTGATCCATTTTTGCTCCCACAGCTTTGCGGTTAATTTGGCCCCTATAGGGTAGCCGGATGCACAGCTGACCGCAGCGACAAACCCCCCGCAGCCAGGTACACGGAATAGAGGTTGCATCAGTGGGTCCAGTAGCGCACCTATGAAATGAACAATTCCAAAGCCGAGAAGAAGCTCGGAAATAACGAAAAATGGAAATAAGGACGGGAATAGCACATCCCACCAGATGGCAAGACCGCGAAGCCCGGCATTCAGAGAAGATTGCGGATACACGGCCATCAGTATGAATAGGAATAACAGCATAAGGATGAGCAAAGGAAGCGAGAAACGGTGGTACAGCGACATGGAGGCCCCTCCTTTGGAGTTGTACTATTATACCTATGTCGGGGATGGACAAAGAGTACAAAAAAGTAAAGAAAACGATTACATGGAATGCTGTTTTTTTGTAAAGAGTATGTTAAAATAAAAAAACAACGATTCCATAACCTTAAGGATGGAGTGATCAGGATGAGTATCGTTGCCGGTCTGTTTGTATGTGCTTTTGTGTATGTAATTCGTGCCTCTCTCGTCCATCCCGGTGAAGAGGATTGGCGGAGTTATTAGTGGAATTCATGGAATGACGAAGCGATGTGCAGCGAAGCAAACCTCTTCATATGTTAAATTGATAAAATGACGCTTATTTTTAGCGTCATTTTTTGTTTTTTGTTATAATACGAGTGTATATTTATTACCATAGCACAGAAAGTTGGAGGAAAAGTGAATCCTAGCCTGAGCATTTATGACAACCTTGGGGGTGCAGAAGGTATTCGTGCTATTATTGAGGCCTTCTACCCGAGAGTTTATAAAGATCCGTTGTTAAGTCCCCTGTTTCCTAAAGACATGGAGCCGGTAAAGGAAAAGCAGTTTATGTTCCTAAGCCAGTTTTTTGGAGGGCCGTCCCTCTTTTCTGATGCATATGGTCATCCGATGTTACGTGCCAGACATATGAAGTTCCCCGTGACGGAGGAGCGAGCAGAGGCATGGTTGTCTTGTATGGCAGATGCGTTAACGGATACGGGAATTGAGGAGCCGCTTCGTTCCATCATACTTAGTCGTTTGTCCGGTCCTGCGCATCATTTTGTAAATACCCCGTAAGCTTTCGGGGATTGCCGAATTTTGGAGAGGGTTGTAAAAACATTGGAACTTGAACCGTTATATCAGATCAAAATCGTCTGCCCGCAGTGCGAACAAGAATTTCAGACATCCCGTGTCAGACCAAGCCTAAAGAAGGCTATTCGTACCGATTCAGATTTTTGCGCTTATTATAAGAACGAAAATCCGGATTTTTATGTCGTACGGGTCTGTCCTCATTGTGGATTTACTTCGACAGAGCACTCTACCGTTCAGTTAAGCGATCAGCAAACCAAGCTATTTAAGGATAAAATCGGTAATCGCTGGCAGCCTCGCGAATATGGCGGGCATCGTAGCTGGGAAGAGGCATTAGAAACGTACAAATTGGGTTTACTCTGTGCACAGGTCATCGGAGAAAAGGAACGCGTAGTAGCCAGTCTATTGCAGCATATTGCATGGATGTACAGATACCAGGGGAATGAGGAGCAGGAGCTTCGCTTTCTCAAATTTAGTTTGGATTCCTATGTTCGAGTCTATGAGCTGGAGGGCGTCGGTGCGAATAATGCCAAACTGCTTTATCTGATTGGTGAACTGCATCGACGTACGGGTAACTTTAACGAAGCAGTGCGCTGGTTTTCGCGTGTCATTAATGACAAGAAAATTATGGATGCAGCGATGATTAGAGCTTCTCGTGAACAGTGGTCTGTCCTACGTGAACAAATGCTGGCAAAAAACTTCCAGCTACCTGAGGAAATGCAGAACGCAAGCTCCTCTTGAAGTAATAAAGGTGTGCACTATGAGCGATCTAGGCTCATGGTTCACACCTTGTTTGTAAAACGAGTTATCTTATCTTGCAACTGCCTCATAAGTTAATGATGGCGCAACGTGGTATCTGACAGCAAATAATCGTCGTCACAATCCACCAAAGTAACCTTGTTATGGCAGCATGGAAACACAAGCAGCTTTTTCATGCCTTCATGAATGAGCTTAAGCTCTTTGGGCTTCAGGGGTAGCAAGACGTTATCATGATTGCAAAACGGACAAGACTGTACATAAACATCTCCCATGACAATGTCATAAGGCCAGGTTTTATCAAAAGGAATCATGATTTGTCCGATTCTCCGCCGTTCGAGCCAGCGGTTTCTTCTTTAGCCAGTTCGGCCAGCTTTTGCATCAAAATGTGCTGGGGTGTATGCATAAGGTGTTCCAGCGGAATGCCGAGTTTTTCGGATAATTTCACAGCCGTTTCCGGCGAAATTTGTAAGGGTCTCATCCTGTTTTCCTCCTAATTGTAGTGATTGTATCATCACGATGTAGCTTTATTGTATATGAAACCACATGAATTCGCCAAAAAAGAAAGGTGGAACTATTATGAAAACACCGTTAAAGCAAACATGGGATCTGGAATCTATTTTTAGCGGAGGCTCTTCCTCTGCCTCATTTCATGCATTTTTGGAAGAACTGGAGAGCAAGGTCCAACAGCTGCAATCCCAGCTTAAAGTAGCCAAAGTGCCACAAACGGTGTTGGATACCGAGCGTCTGGATAGTGTTCTGAATAGCATACAGGAGCTGTTTAATGGAGCATCGCAGGCAGGTTCTTTTGTATCTTGTTTAACTGCTCAAAATCAGCATGACAAGCTGGCTGTTCAACTGGGGGCGCGTGTCAATTCATTATATGCCCAAGGGAAAAGTGCTTTAGTCGCTTTTCAGAACTTGCTGGCACAAACCAGTGAAGACATTTGGCAGAAGTGGATGGAGCGCGAAGCGATCAAGCCGATTTCTTTTGTCCTGACTGAATACCGGAACGAAGCGCGTGAAAAAATGGCTCCTGAGCTGGAGAGCCTTGCATTGGATTTGGCAGTGGATGGTTACCATGGCTGGGGTGACTTTTATGATACCATTGTCAAAAATATGACGATCCCTGTGCCTGAAAATGGTGAGATTGTAAACTTGTCTGTGGGTCAGGCAGCTAATAAGCTGGATGAAGCAGATCGCAGCGTACGTAAAGATGTATTTGCACGTTGGGAAGAGGCATGGACTCAGGTTGAGGACTATTGCGCCGATACACTGAATCATCTGGCAGGTTTCCGCCTCAAGCTATATGAAAACCGAGGCTGGACAGACGTGCTCAAGGAACCGCTGGAAATCAGCCGTATGTCAGCCCAAACGTTGGACACGATGTGGCAAGTGATTAATGAAACCAAGCCTATTGTAGTTAAATACCTGGAGCGGAAAGCCAAGCTTCTAGGCTTAGAAAAACTGTCCTGGCATGACATTGAAGCTCCGCTGGGAACATCAACCACTAAAATCCCTTACGACGATGCAGCCGCAACGATTGTTGAGCAATTTGGTAAATTTAGTTCGAGAATGGCTGACTTTGCCCAGATGGCTTTTGAGAAAAGCTGGATCGAAGCAGAGGATCGTCCAGGCAAACGTCCAGGCGGGTTTTGTACATCTCTGCGTCTAAGCAAAGAAACCCGTATTTTTATGACCTATGCCGGATCACCATCCAACGTTTCGACACTGGCTCACGAGCTCGGACACGGTTATCATCAGCATGTGATGAATGAATTGCATCCATTGAATCAAAATTATGCTATGAACGTGGCTGAAACGGCATCGACGCTGGCAGAACTGATTGTATCAGATGCTTTGCTGGAAGCTGCTGAGGGTCAGGAGAAGGTAGCTTTGCTAGAGGATAAAATTCAGCGTGGTGTAGCCTTCTTCATGAATATTCATGCCCGTTTCCTATTTGAAACCCGTTTTTACGAACTGCGGAAAAAGGGTGTTGTAGGAGCACAGCAATTAAGTGAGTTGATGGAAGAAGCGCAGCGTGAAGCGTTTTGTGGGGTTCTGGATGAGGCTCATCCTCATTTTTGGGCTTCCAAGCTGCACTTCTATATTACGGAAACTCCTTTCTACAACTTCCCATACACGTTTGGGTATATGTTCAGTGCAGGGATTTACGCTTTTGCGAAGGAAAATTCGGATGGCTTTGCCGACCAATATGATGCTTTGCTGCGTGATACAGGTCGCATGACAGTAGAAGAACTGGCCTCCAAGCACTTGGGTACCGATTTAACACAGGCTGACTTCTGGCGTAACGCCGCACAAGTTACTGTTCAGGATATTGAGCAATTTTTGCAAATGACAAAATAACCGAGTTATTTTAGAAGGTCTCCCGTAAGGGGGGCCTTTTTTGTAATTTTTGCAGAGGATGATGAATAAAGTCGCAAAATGTCGAAGTGTAATTGACACTACCTGTTAGCGAAATTTAAAATGATGGATATACTTAGAAAATAGTTATAAATACCCAATTATGTTGAATTTGATTGTAAGCTTAAAAACCTTCGCATATAATTGAGCCGTAAGACCTATTAAATATTTTAATACAAGGTATATAGGAGGGTTTTTTGATGGATGAAGTAGGTCAATTGTCGTTGGCGAGGCAGATGGATATCGTTTTTAAAGAATTGGATAATGAACTGGCGGGTTTATCGTCAGGCATCGTATTTGTACAAATACGGAATAATGTAGTTGGTAAATTTGGGATTCGGCATAATCCAATTGCAGGCAAAGGTGGCACATTTGCAGCAGTAGAACCAGGCTTATCTGTACAGCATCGGGATCATTTTCGGCGTATGGCTCTGGAAACGCTAAATCACAAGCGTAGCTGGACTCATGGTGAGATTGCTTTCGATTTTGCCATCAGACAAGGAACAATCTTGGTAGATGCAACATTAGAGTCCAACTACAACATGGCTAATCTCATGATCCGCTATAACAAGCCTACATATCGCGCGGCTAAATCTGAATAATCATCGACATTAAAAAGAGCAAAGAAAAGCGGCCTTCCGAAGGAAGACCGCCTTTGTTATATACCCGTTATAACGCATTTTGGTAAATTACGATAACGGAATGCTCATGTGGAATAATGACGCTTATTGACCTGAACGACCTGATAATTGCTGTTCAGCCAGCTGTACTAAGCGTTTAGTGATATAGCCTCCCAGAGACCCAGCTTCACGGGACGGCATATCACCATAGTAACCGTCTGCCGGAATGGTGATGCCCAGTTCTTGCGCAGCTTCATATTTCAATTGTTGCAATGCGTTGTTGGCTTGAGGAACGACTAGAGTATTGCTACGACGTCCTCTGCCTTGATTGGCTTCATACATGTGTAGTCACCTCCTTCGGCTGTGATGAGGTTAGTATGCGACAGAGTTATGAAAATATGCGCCGAAGGAAGAAAAGTGACTATAGGGAAATTACGGATATATGATATGAATCTGAGTTTTGAGGTCGATGGATTGTTGAGGCTCTAGACGGATCAACCCACCATCTCCGACTGGGTCTGGGAAATTGGGAGCATCAGATAGCCAGGTATAAGGCTCAATGCAAAGATACTGATCGCATTCCCCTTTGGTATATAGCACCCAATATTTAAAGTATTGCTCATCTGCTGTGTAGCGGATTTGATAGCCATCATCACGAGTCAAGGCAGCTTCAGCAGGGCCTTCCGTTGCTCGCAGCACAGTATCCAAATTTGTTCCTTTCAGAGATAGACCTGAGGAGAGCTGTTCCAAATGATCTAAAGAAGTAATGACACCTGTAGGCAGCTGCTCAATATCCTGTTCGTATACTCCATTCACCGGTAGCTTCAGGCGCCAGCGCTCAGGTTCTCCATCCACCATAAACCAAGTGTGGTATCCCAAGCCGAATGGGGCTGTTTTTTCACCTAGATTTGTGACGCGCAGCGTTTGACTTAATACGGTGCCCTGCAAACGATACGTCATTTCCAGCCGCAAAGGAATGGGGTATTGTTCCATCCAGTGCGGATCACTTTCTGTCAGAAGCTCGGTTGTTACGCTGCAACCATCTTCATCCTCTTCAATATCGCTGCAACGCCAGGATTGATTGCGATGCAGACCGTGTATATGATTGTCGTTGGCTGTATTACGGTCAAACTGATATGGGACGCCGTCAAACTCAAATTGTCCTTTGCGAATTCGGCCAGGAGGAATCAAAATAGGTAAGCCAAAATGATATGGCTTTTGTAAATAAAATGCCAATTCTTCCTCGCCAGGTCGACGTACGATATCCCGGTTCAGCTTCAGATCACGCACGGAGATAATATTATTCCCCAGACGAGGGATCATTGTAACTTCCAATTCACCACTATGTAAAACATACGTGTCGTAACCGTTCCAGTGTTCTTTGGTCACTTGTTTCATATTCATGCTCCTTTGTCCACTATAATCGGTTGAAGCTTCGTGTCATTATGATAACAGATTTTTGGTCATATGGCACAATCGTCATTTGACAATAACAGTAAGCGGAATTATCATTAATGTAGCTTAGAAGGAAATGACATGGATAACACGATGATGAGGACAAGTAAGCTTTTGCATAAGCTCTTCAGAAAGCCGGTGGTGGATGAGAACCGGTGAGTCTGCACTGCTGAATGGACCTTGGAGTGCCGCACAGAACAGGATTTTGCTTTCCTCAGTATGACGGCCGATTGCTCCCCGTTAACGGAGCTTTAAGATTGCAGCGGCCACGGGGGATAGCTCCGACAACTAATAGGCTGACGGCAATGAATAAGGGTGGTACCACGGTCTCGCGTCCCTTGAGGATGCGGGGCCTTTTTGCGTTCTAAAATATTGAAATAAACGGAGGAGGAAGAATATGAAAACCGTACTTTCAGGTATTCAGCCTAGTGGACAACTTACTTTGGGTAATTACATCGGCGCAATGAAAAACTTTGTGAAATTGCAAGAGGATCACCAATGTTACTTTATGGTTCCAGATCTTCATGCGATTACCGTACCGCAGGAACCAGCTCAATTACGCGAGCAATCGGAGGCGGTGGCGGCATTATTTATCGCAGCGGGTATTAACCCAGAGAAATCCAACGTCTTTTTACAATCCCATGTTCCTCAGCACGCTGAGCTGGGATGGTTGATGACGACACTGACGAATATGGGCGAGCTCGAACGTATGACTCAGTTTAAGGACAAGTCTGCTGGCAAGGATTCCGTAGGAGCAGGGCTGTTCGTATATCCGTCGTTAATGGCAGCCGACATTTTGCTCTACAATGCGGATCTTGTCCCAGTAGGTGATGACCAGAAACAGCATCTGGAGCTGACACGGGATTTGGCGGGCCGCTTTAATCACCGTTATGGAGATTATTTTACTGTTCCCGAGCCGTATATCCCTGAAGTAGGGGCGAGAATTATGTCCCTGGATGATGCATCCAAAAAAATGAGCAAGAGTAATCCGAATGCAGGCAGTTTTATTGCGCTGCTGGACGATCCGAAAGTTATACGCAAAAAAATCAGCCGCGCCACTACCGATTCGGGCAGTGAAGTTAAATATGACCCGGCCAATAAACCGGAAATTAGTAATCTAATGAGCATTTACAGCCAGTGTTCCGGTTTGTCGCTCCAAGAAGTGCAGGATCGTTATGAAGGCCAAATGTACGGGACATTTAAAAAAGAACTGGCAGAGACGGTTGTAGCTATGCTTGAACCGATTCAGCAGCGCTATCGCGATATCCGGGAATCCGGTGAAATTGGACATATTTTGGCCCGATCCGCAGAGCGTGCTCAAGAAGCTGCTGAAGTCACGCTGTCTGCGGTCAAAGAGCGTATGGGCTTTTTGCCACGTGTACGCTAGAGCCTATTGAAGACAAGACAGATGGGGGCTTCTGCAAATCGACTTAAGAGCGACGTTGTCGGGCCTTGATTACAAAGCCCCAGCCGATATTGCCGACAGATAAAAGCCCCAGTAATATAGCAAGCCATGCAGAATAGCTGATGGATATAGCGGCTGCTGTCAGCAGGACAATGGATGAAACGGCGAACCATAGGGATAGACCTTTGCTCATGGTAAAAACCTCCAGCCTTCGAATGTTGAATTTCAGGAATAAGTAGATGTAAGTGAGCCATAATAATCTTGCAAGCTTGCAATGAACCTCACTCACAAAGAACTGAAAGGAGATTCAAATATGAGCAGACGTCGTTCAAACAACCTGCAAGTACCGCAGGCCAACGCCGCTTTACAACAATTAAAATATGAGGCAGCTCAAGAACTTGGCATCACCATCCCTCAGGACGGTTACTTCGGTAATGTCGTTTCCCGCGAAACAGGTTCTCTTGGGGGATACATCACGAAAAAGCTGGTCCAACAAGCAGAACAATCCTTGTCGGGCAGCAGCCGCTTGCAGTAATACACATAAACACTCCCATCTTGGAAGCTGTATTATGAGCAGCTGTGATGAAGAAAATCCGGAGCAATCATGCTCCGGATTTTTTTGCGCATGTTTATGACCATTGTGAATCACGTTAGTCTGCTTCGTCAAGAGGGCGCTTTCATGAAATACTTTTTTTACGGGAATAGTCAAAAAAACAGCAAGCCCCCGTTTAAGGGAGACTTGCTGTCTGTAATACACTCGGCCTATTGTTAGCTTGGAAATATTTTTAATTCGTATGCAAGGAAAGACGTTTTTGCATCTTTTCGTCACTGAGCCATCCAATATAACTGTTGATCAGTCCGAATTGCTTATCCATCGCGACCACCGCCACAAATGGATATTGCCTCCGGTGTCGATACCTGACGTCTCCCCATCGCACAATATAGCCCCACTCCAGTTCTTCCACCTCGGCAACGGCAAAGGAGGAAAAATAGCGAAATGCTTGCACATCGCGATAGGATTTGGAGGCCTCTACGGCTGGATGTGTGGATGGAGTTGCGTGTTTCGTCCAAAATAAATGCTTGCCATTTAATCCGCCAATGTCATAGCTTCCATTCTGATGAGCTTTTACCACATGCCACCGGTTCCATGATACCGTGGGAATGATATAATAGGTGTCGCCTTCCTGACGTTTGTTGTCCATATCACGTACCGCTTTTCTGGTAATAAAATGACTCCAGGTTCGCCAAATGTAATACAGGCCAATAATGACGTACAGCGTAATAAATAAGGGGGCGGGCGGAACCAATCCGGTGATCCACAGCATGATCGCAGCAACATGGGTGCCGAAAATAAAGGGATCAAAAATATGGATGATATTCCAAGATATCCACTTATTCGTAAACGGCCGAAATGCCTGGGTTCCATACGTATTGAATAAATCTGTGAATACATGCAGGCAGACGGCAATCGTTACCCATAATGCTACATGACCTGGGGGCACATCCCTGAAGATCAGGCAAATCAGTCCCGTTATGGACAAGATCCATATCAACCAGAAGGGGATAGAATGCGACAGTCCACGGTGATTGCGAATATACGCTGCATTATTTTTCAACCGAAGCAAGGTGTCAAAATCCGGAGCTTGTGACCCTACGACTGTAGCGAGCAGTATGACCGCTGCTAGCTTGGGATCTCCGGCGACGACAGGATCAGTATAGGCCAGCCCGGCCAACCCGACTCCCATGACAAAGTGTGTGGCTGTATCCATATCTGTCGCTCCTTTTGTATTGTTTCCTGTACTTATTACTACCCAAATTTACTGTAAACGATCAACAGGGGTGATTTGCCATCTGAATTGTGAACGTTTTGTGCGTTTTCTGTCAAACTTTTTGGGGTGGGTATATGATAAAATTTATATCGGAGTTCAACTTACTCCCGAATTCATACATCTCTAAGGGGGAGTTACTCACAATGGATAATATTAGTTATAAGACTTCTTCGGATGCGGCTACCTATTCTGTAAAATCTAAACCACCCGGCAAGGCCGGCACTTGGAAAGATTTTATTACAGTTACCAAGCCAGGCATCCTTCGTACTAATCTGGTTGCAGCCTTCGGTGGTTTTTGGTTAGCATCGCAATGGGACGTTGACTATATAAAGTTAATTCTTACACTCTTAGGTACAATGCTGGTTATGGCGTCTTCTTGTGTCTTTAACAACTACTTTGACCGTGAGTTGGATTTGAAGATGGAGCGCACACGTAATCGCTCACTGCCAACAGGACGTCTGACCCCTACAACGGTGTTGTCATACGCTATTATTTTGGGTATTGTCGGATTGACTGTTTTATTCTCCTTCTCTGGTGTGAAGGCAGGACTACTGGGCATATTGGGTATGTTTGTCTACGTTGGCATCTATACACTCTGGTTGAAACGTTCATCTACATGGAGTACATCCATTGGCGGTATTTCTGGAGCTATGCCTCCGGTAATTGGTTATGTGGCCGCATCGGGCCGTATTGACATGGGTGCTTGGCTCTTATTCGCACTACTGTTCTTATGGCAACCTCCTCACTTCTGGGCACTTGCCATTCGCAGAGTTGAGGAATATCGCGCAGCAGGATTTCCATTGCTGCCAGTCGTGAAAGGCATCCATCGGACTAAGATTCAGATGATTCCTTATATTGTGCTACTGATCCCGGTACCCATCCTTATGTATGCTTATGGATATGCCGGTATGATTTTTATGATCGTGTCCGTGTTACTGTCCGTGCTTTGGGCGTTTTATGCCTTTAAAGGCTTTACGATTAAGGAAGAAGAAACGGATTCGTGGGCAAAAAAAGTATTTTTCTTTTCCATTAACCATTTGACACTCAGCTTCTTGCTGATGATCGTTGATACGGTTCATAAGTTCTAATACCAATCTTAGAAGCTGTACTATATAGAGCTGTCCAACAGGCATGAAATTGACCTGAGGACAGCTTTTTTTGTTATTTGCAGGACTAAAGAACGGGAGGGTATACAATGTATTCCTCAAGCCCTGCTTTTTCCAGCTGGGCAATTACATATTCATCTGGAGTACCTTCTACGCCTGCATAGCCTTTGCGTGTATACATATGAAGGGCATCCGGAAAAGCGTCTGCAAGCACACCTCTTATTTTTTTCCCTGAGCTGTCGTTGTCCATAAATAAAAATATTTCGTCATGCTTGGTCCGCTGGCGGAGGGATTCTAATTTTATTGAGTTTAGTGTGCCGAAGGTGCATAAAATGTTGACCTCCGGATCGAGTAATCGGCGGAGTTTACTGCGGTCATTTTTTCCTTCGACGATCACGGTTATCGCCATTTTGCTCACCCCTTGCTTGATGCCTGTGCTCGAAATTCCCCGGGAAATGAAAGAATATGTGTATAGTTTAGCTCTAAAAGGGGTTCCCATGCAAAAAACAACAAAACAGCCTGCCAGAAGTGGCAGGCATAGGTACATAGTCAGCATATTAGGGCATATCAGACATCAGATCCAGCAAGTACGAAGAATGATGACGAGCAGAACATAAAGAACAAGAATGGTACCAGTTGAAGTGCCGAAAACAGGGCAAGGGCTTACAGGATGACAGTGGCTCACGGGCTGCACCTCCCTTTGTAAATGAATTGTTCAGTCAAATTAGTCTATGTTAAGTAGGGTATTAGGTACTGTGCGTATGCCCTCTAGAACGTATTTTGGGCTTTAAAGGTAGTATCTCAGCATGCCCCCTTAGTTGTAACTAGGAATGGTAAGGGCCCGAGGCAGATAGTGGTGGTGTAGGAGATAATCGCTGAATGGGAACGAATAGCAGGCCAGTCATCAGAATCAGAAATGCGATAAAAAAAGGAGATATGTGATCCGGAAGCTGACCCGCCAGTACAGGCCCGGCAAAGGAGCCGATAGACGTTGCAATGGATTGCAGGGCAAAGCTTTTGCCCAATCGAGCACCTCCAATCCGTATGAAGAGAGAGGCCAGCGCTGGAAAAATGATGCCTTTGGCTGTTCCCAAAATAAACAGGATAATGCCTATTATCGCTTCGGGCGTAGTGGCGAGTGCGTAGAAGCTTAAAGACATCAGAATAATGCCGCAAAGTAGCCTTACCATCGGTGAATATTTGTTCAGAAAAAGCAAACTGAGCGTACAGAGTGCCCCCAAACTGATGATGGAAAAGAGCAATCCGGTGGACATCATGGACGCAGAACCGTTATTTCGTAATGGGATCTCGTAAAATAAAATGCCTTGTGCGCACGCCAAAACAAAAGGTAGAAGCAGGTAACGCCAATTGAATGGTAACCGCGTCTGTGCTGCCGAGAGTGGAGCAGGTGTCGTATGACCCTCAGATAATTGGGCCTGCGGAGCGGGTGCCTTTTTGGGTAAGGTGAAATAAGCCATAAGCCCCGTGATTACGAGAATGATACCAAGGGAACTAAATGTCTCGCTAAAGCCAAAGCTGGCAACGATAAATGCGCCTGCGGCAGGAGATAGAACAGAGGCCAACGTGTGGACGACACCATGTCCCGACATATATTTGCCCTGGGTAACCGGATGATCAGACAGTTGCGCCAGCATGGCCAGACAGGCTGGAGATAAAAAGGCCAACACATAGCCACTAATCGCACGCAGAAAAAGTAATTCCCACGGTGTATGGATGTACGATTGAATGATCAGGATGAGGCCTGCGGCTGTCAGGCTGAACATAATATATCGGCGACTGCCGTGTTTGTCGACTTTGGGACCTGCCATCAAATTGCCAGGCAGGTGAGTCAGAGAGTAAATTCCCATCATCCAACCGATAAAGGTAGGAGCTGCCCCCAAAGAGATGGCGAATGGTGTCAAAATAGGATATTGTGCATGCAGATCAAAAAAGGCAATGAACAAAAAGAGATACAGCCAGAGGGCTGTTTTCATGTGAATGACCCCCTTTCCTTAATGTAAACTTTCATGTTACTTCGTATTGGCCCTTCCTAAGTTGTACGCCAGATTGGACGAACATAGACCACTTTGTATGGACAAGAATTCAAAGTAAAATACCTAAGCTGACAGGACATTGCGTAATCATGTATAATTACAGAGACAATTTTGCAATTTGAATCATGTAGTTGGAAACGGGAGTGTAGCGAATGGATAAGAACGTCTGGTCAGAGTTTTTGGAACATAATTGGCAGATCGTTCAGGATAACTGGCTGTATATAGTGATTGGGCTTGTCCTATTGTTAGTCATATTGAAGATTGTAAGAACTCTCGTAAAATGGCTGATCGTCATTGTTGTGATTGCAGGCTTGCTAGTCTACAGTGGTATTTCCTTTGAACAGGTCGGCAAGGTCGTGACTCAGGCAAAGGATGATGCAATTAACAAGGTTCAGAGCGAGGCTTTGAACATGATGATAAAAGAGGGCCAAAATGCCAAATACACCTCCAACGGAGATGGTACATTTACAGTGACCAGTTCCAACCTGGAAGTAAAAGGCCCGTTTGAGGGTGAGAAGGTCAAGGTATGGTTTCAGGGAATGTCGCTGGGCGAATGGAGTATGAGCGACACAGTCAAGAAATATATCGAAAGTGCGAAAGACTTGGCTGCTGTACAGCAGCCACAGTCGCCGTAGAGACAGGAGGAACACAATGAACCCATCCTGGCTTGAGTCTATTCTTCATTGGAATGGCGTGACGGTGTTTCTGATCGCCATCGTAGTATTGTCGTTGATACAGGGGTGGAGGCGAGGGGCCTCCAGATCTGTAGGTGCGCTGTTTAGTCTCATTGTGGATGGCATACTCACTGTGGCGGGCATTTTGTGCTCGCTCGGGTTAGCCATGTGGCTTTCACCGAAGGTGCAACAATGGCTGGCAGCTTATATGGGGCATTTGCCACAGCGAAAACTAAGTGGGATTGAGCAATTCTATTATACGCTTGTGGCGGGGATAGAGGGTTTTCCGCTGCTGCGGTTCGCCGTATTGTTCATGCTCAGTTATGCTATTGCCCAGTTTATACTGCGTGCCATTTATGTGTTGATGGTAGGTGGCAAATCAGATTCCTCCCTCCATGAGCATCAAAAGAAATCGGGCTTTTTCAGCAGGGTGGCAGGGGCCGGCATAGGTACTCTTATTGGTGGAGCTCGCGCCATGATGATCATAGCCCTGCTGTTCATAGGCGTAAGTCTGTATCCAGACAGCGGGTTTAGCAGCTACGTACAAGCTTCGCCGATTTATAAGCAAGGTGCGCAATCGGTCATTGAGCCGTTGTCCGGGACTCTAATTAAGGATAAGCTGCCCGTATTTACGCAGGCTGTTACCAAGGAATTGAATGGTATCATGCAGCGCAAATATGAAATAATCGACCGGGACATTCCAAGCGATATCGTTCAGGCAGCGGCCAAGATTACAGAAGGGGCTAGCGGTGACGAGCAAAAAGCCAGAGCGTTGTATGAATGGGTAGGCACCCGTATTAGCTATGATTACAGTAAGGTGGAAGCCTATGAGCAACGTGGTGACTGGCATGAACAGACTCCCAGAGATACGTTTGATACACGTAAAGGAGTGTGCATTGATTATGCCCGCCTTTACTCAATGATGGCTCGTTCGCAGGGACTACAGGTCAAGGTTGTAACAGGCCTTGGATACAACGGACAGGGAGGATACGGGTCCCATGCCTGGAATGAGGTATATTTGAGCGGACAGGATCAGTGGGTACCGCTGGACCCGACTTGGGCACAAAGTGGAGACTGGTTTAACCCGCCAGGTTTTGCCCAAACACATATCAAGGATAAAGTGATTTAAAGAAGGAGTGGAGAAGGGTACATGAGAAAGATGGACAACGAGCAAGGAAAAGACAATGAGACATCCGACCGAAAAAGATTTAGCTTCCGGATCAATCTGTTCTTTTTCAGCTCGTTCATTATATTTACGGTCATTATTGTAAGACTGGCGATACTTCAATTTGTAGATGGACCCCAGCTCAAACAGCAGGAGGCCAGTAATGTTACCAAAAATGTACCGCTTACGCCGATTCGCGGAACAATTTATGATTCAACCGGGCAGAACAGACTGGCGTATTCTACACCAGTACAGTCGCTTTATATCACGCTCTCCAAGAACTACAGTGATGGTATGGAAGAAAAGCGTGATAATGACAAAAAGCTATTGCCTGAGCTGGAGAAAATGACACAGAAGCTGGCGAATCGATTTGCTCAATATGGCAATAAAGATGAGCCTAAAATGACGCCAGAACAAATTATGGACGCCATGGACCGGAACTATCAACGATTTAGCGGTTTTACGCCTCGTCTGATTAAAACCAATCTTACTCCAGAAGAAGTCGCTTATTTTATGGAGCATAAAAGTGAGTTTCCAGGCGTAGATGTCGTTGAAGAAACGGTACGCCATTACGATCCTGACACGGTAGCTGTTCAAACGGTTGGTTATATTAAAAGTTATAAAAGTGCACGTGAAACGTTGGATAAATATAAGAATATTCAAAAATCCATGTCAGCTGAAAATGATCCGGGCCTCATTTATATGGATAACGAATCTGTGGGCTTTGACGGGCTGGAATATCAATATCAGGAACAATTACGGGGGAAAAATGGCTATAAAACAGTACCCATTGATCCACGCAATATGCCGGAAGGTGTAGATTCTGTTACTCCTCCGCAAAAAGGGGATAATGTCTATTCCACTATTAACAAAGAAATTCAGGTGAAGACTGAAAATGCCATTATGGATCAATTGAGATGGCTCCATTCACATGCTGTATCCGGCAAAACTCATCCTTATGCGAAAACAGGCTTCGCAGTAGCGATGGAAGTAGATACCGGAAATGTGGTAGCTATGGCTAGTATGCCGGATTATGATGCGAATTATTGGCAAACGGGTACGATTTCAAAAGACAAATATGAAGAGATAAAACATGTGTATCAAAACGCTACAATAAAGAATGTTGGCTCAGGCCAACCTGGACAGCATCCAGATTCTACAGTGCTTCTGGGATCTACAATTAAGCCGCTGTCTGTTCTTATTGGATTGGAAGAAGGACTGTTTACAACAAATACGTACTATCAAGACACAGGAGCAGCTTATTTCGGACGGAACAACTCTTCACGGGTACGCAATGCATCTGGTCATGTGTACGGTTCAATGGACCCGGCTACCGCTATTCGCCATTCCTCCAATGCCTTTATGGTCGATATGGTTGGCAAGCGCTTATATAACAAATATATTAATAACGCAGCAGAAGACCAAGGTGTTAACGTATGGGACCGCTACATGAAGAAATTTGGATTAGGTGTTTCTACTGGAGTAGACTTGCCTGGTGAGTTCCTGGGTTGGCGAGAGTATACGAGGAGTAAATCCGAGTCTGCACTTTCCAAATTAGCATATGCATCCTTTGGTCAACAAGGTAAATATACGCCTATGCAACTTGCTCAGTATACAACGATGATTGCTACAAAAGGCAAACGGATGGAGCCGCATTTGGTCAGTCAAATTAAAGATACCAATGGTAATGTTGTCCAGACGTTTAAGCCGAAGGTGCTGAATGAAGTGAACTTCCCGGATGCATACTGGAATGAAGTCATACGCGGAATGGCAACAGATGTCAGCGCATTTAACGGCTTTCCGTATGACTTTGCTCGCAAAACGGGGACATCACAGCAGGTTGTAGGCAGAGGACTAAAAGATAACGGGGTATTTATTGCCTTTGCTCCGCGTCAGAATCCCAAACTTGCAGTAGCAGTTGTTATTCCTGAAGGGGGCTTCGGGGCCTGGAGTGCCGGACCTGTAGCACGTAAAATCTTTGATGCCTACGACGAAGTGTACGGTCTGGACGGGGTGCCTAAGAAAAAGGATGCCACAGCAACCGATCCTAACACTACTAAACAGCCATAATTATTTTTATACAGATACTATTTCAGGTAAGCTTCCCTTAGCCATTGGGCTAAGGGAAGCTTTTTTTGTATTTTTTCTACGTTTTCTTACAAAATTGTCATCTGGGAATTCATCGTTTATTGCTTTGGATATGGTAGGATCAGGAATATAAAAACCTAACTGAAAGGAGTAATGACTAGCTAATATGGACAGAGGAAGTTTGGATAAAAAGTTTTCATTTAAAAAGAAAAATGTTGAAGAGAATGAAGAGTCACGAAAAAAACGGACGGTTTTACGAACCAACCTACTGTTTTTTAGTACTTTTGTGCTGTTTGCCCTGATCATTACCAGACTAGCTGTATTGCAGTTTGTACAATCGGAGGAGCTGAAAGGCCAGCAGCAATCAGTAAATATGAAAAATGTCCCGTTAGCCCCGAGTCGCGGCACGATTTATGACTCCACAGGTACGGTTAAGCTGGCGTATTCGACTTCAGTACAGTCCTTGTATGTAACTTTATCTAAGGATTATAGCAAACGTACGGAGAAAGATCGCAAACCGGGGGAAAAGCTGCTCCCTGAGCTTAATGCTTTTGCTGCCAAGCTTGCTGCCAAATTAAACGAACTGGGTCGTACCGAAGGAGAGCAGCTTAATGCAGAGGAAATAAAAAAGCGACTGGACCCGGACTATAATCAATATAGGGGATTTACCCCACGTTTGGTCAAATCCGACTTGAGTCGGGAGGAAATCGCTTATTTTCTGGAACATCGGACAGAGTTCCCTGGTGTAGAGGTTGTAGAAGAAAGTGTACGCCATTATGACCCGGATCGGGTGGCGGTACAAACGATTGGATATATGTACAAGTTCAAAGGAGCTCGAACGAACCGGCCCAAATATAAAGAGCTCTATGAAGCGAATTCGGAGGTTTTAAAACCGGCACAGGTTTATTCGGAAAGTGAAACGGTCGGATATGATGGCTTGGAGCTTCAGTACCAGGACGAGCTGAGAGGAAAAAACGGATATAAAACGGTAGAGGTCAATCCTCGCAGCATGCCGGAGGGCATTGAATCCATTACTCCTCCTGAAAAAGGACATCATTTATATTCCACCATCAACAAGGAAATTCAGCAGAAAACCGAACAGGCCATTATGGATCAGCTTCGCTGGCTTCATACTCATGCCGTATCGGGGAAGCTTCATCAAGACGCAACCACTGGCTTCGCTGTAGCGATGGAGGTAGAGACCGGAAATATCGTGGCAATGGCCAGTATGCCGGATTATGACTCTAATGTATGGAAAAGTGGAAGTACCTCACCTTCGGTATATGACGAAATTCAGCACAAAATGGGAAATGGAACAATTAAATCCGTACCTAGTGGAAAAGTGGGCCCGCACCCGGAATCCTCGGTCCTGCTGGGTTCAACCATTAAACCGCTATCCGTGCTGATCGGGTTGAAGGAAAATCTGTTTTCTCCCGGACAAACTTATCTGGATACGGGAAGTGCGTACTACGGCAAAAATCGCTCCAGCCGGGTTGGGAATTCTAGCGGACATGTGTATGGTTCTTTGACACCTAGCAGGGCAATTGAGGTCTCGTCGAATACGTTTATGGTGGATATGATCGGCAAGCCGCTGTATGCCAAATACGGAAGTAATGCAGGGGTGCATCAGGGAATTGACGTATGGGACAAATATATGAAGGAATTTGGATTAGGCGTACCGACAGAAGTAGATCTGCCGGGCGAGTGGGCAGGCAGACTTGAATATACGAGCAAGCATGAAAGTGCACTGACACGTTTGGTACAGGCATCCTTTGGTCAGCAGGGAAAGTATACGGCCATGCAACTGGCCCAATATACGACTGTGCTGGCAACAAAGGGTAAGCGCATGCAGCCTCATTTGGTCAACAAAATTGTAGATGATCAGGGGAATCTTGTACGTGAATTTAAGCCGAAGGTGCTGAATGAGGTCGCTTTTTCAGATACGTACTGGAATACAGTGATTCGGGGTATGGCTACCGATGTTAAAGCCTTTAACGGATTTCCTTATGACTATGCCCGTAAAACAGGGACTTCTGAGCAGGTGGTGGGACGTACGGTTAAAGATAATGGGGTGTTCATCGCTTTTGCTCCACGTCAAAATCCGAAGCTGGCGGTAGCGGTCATCATTCCTGAAGGGGGCTTTGGTGCGACGAGCGCGGGACCGGTTGCGCGTAAAATATTTGATGCGTATGACGAAGTTTACGGGCTAGATGGTACTCCTAAAAAGCCTCTTGCAGCCAAGTAAGGACTTGAATACTTTTGTGGGCTTCTCTTTTTCATGGTAAAATGTCGTTGGACATAAGGGACAACAGGAGGAAGAGAGACTATGGGAGAAAACCAATATAAATACAAACTGCTTGCGCTCGACATGGATGGAACTTTACTGAATGATAATCATGAAATTTCCCTGGAAACGATTAACTGGATTAACAAGGCGATTCAGGAAGGGATTCATGTATGCTTGTCCACCGGACGTGCAGCCATGCATGCTCTGCCCTACGGTCAGCAACTCGGCCTGGAGACGCCAATGGTAACCGTAAACGGCAGTGAGGTGTGGAAATCACCCCACGAGTTGTGGCGCCGTTATTTACTTGATAAGGAGCTCGTTCGTAAGATGCACCAGATTGCCGTAGAAACAGGCTCCTGGTTCTGGGCTTACTCAACCGAGGAGTTATATAACAGAGATCGTTGGCCGGACACATTGGACACACAGGAATGGCTCAAATTCGGTTATAATACGGAAAATGATGAAATTCGCCATCAAATTTTGCTTAAGCTTCAGGAGATGGGGGGACTTGAAATTTCTAATTCTTCGATGACGAATCTGGAAATTAATCCGGCTGGTATATCCAAAGCCAGTGGCATCGCTGAAGTGTGCGACCTGCTCGGCATTACCATGGAGCAGGTGGTTGCCGTAGGTGACAGTCTGAATGACCTGGCTGTGATTCAAGCGGCTGGACTGGGTGTAGCGATGGGGAATGCTCAGGATACGGTAAAAGAAGCCGCTAATGTGGTTGTGGCTTCGAATAATGAGGACGGCATTGTAGAAGTGATTCGAGATTATGTGCTTGTGTAATAAAATGATGGTGCACAAGCAAGATGAATAGACGAGAAGGAGGAGGCCCATGGACGTTGTAGGTTGGATTGTTGTCATTGTACTGTTCATTGTGGGCATGGCGGGAGCGGTGTATCCCGTATTGCCGGGGGCGCTCGCCATTTATTTTGCATTTTTTGTATACGGCTGGTTTTTCTCGTTTGCTCCATACAATGCATTGTTTTGGATTATACAAACATTAATCGTCGTTGCCCTTTTTGTTGCGGATTATGCTGTAAATGCTTGGGGAGTTAAGCGATTTGGCGGCTCGCGTTTATCAGCGATCCTTAGTACAGTAGGAATCATTATTGGCCCTTTCGTTATTCCGGCATTCGGTCTGATTTTGGGACCATTTATCGGTGCTGTGCTGGGTGAACTGATTGGCAAAGCCCCGCTGGATCGAGCTATAAAAGTGGGCTTTGGCTCCGTCTTGGGCCTGTTTACTAGCACCGTGATGAAAGTAATTTTGCAGCTTGCCATGATAATTGTATTCTTGATTTGGGTGTTTTAACCAGAGATTCGTTTATTATGATTTGCAGAGACAGAATCGACATGCGGCTCCGCACCGGTGATGGCTCAGGCCATGACTGTTTGTTGCGGGGCTTTTGCATGCATGTGAACAGCAAGAAAGAAGGGAACGCATTTTGTCCAATAAAGAAACATTCCTTAAAGGTACGCTTATTTTAGCCGCTGCCGCCTTGGTGGCCAGAGTGCTTGGTCTGGTACAGCGCGTTCCATTGGAGCATTTGCTCGGCTCCGTCGGGAACGCCTCGTTTACCATTGCGAACAACGCTTATTTGATGCTGCTCACGGTCGCTACGGCCGGCATTCCCAGCACACTGAGCAAAATGGTTTCGGAACGCTACGCACTGGATCGTCCTGCGGAAGCGCGACGTGTGTATCGTGCGGCTTTGATATTCGCGGCCGTGGCCGGTGTTATCATTACGGGGCTGCTGTATTTTGAAGCGCCTTATTTTGCCGAGCATGTAGCAGGGGTTCCGCAGTCTGCTTTGGCTATTCAGGCTTTGGCACCCGCTTTGCTGTTGTTTCCTGCCATTGCGATGATGCGCGGATACTTCCAAGGACGCGGTAATATGACCGCAGGCGGTATTTCACAGATTGTCGAGCAGGTCGCACGGGTAGCCACCGCAATTCTGCTCGCTTTTATTATTTTGAAGCTTGGCTATGGAGATCGTGAGGTAGCGGCGGGGGCCTCCTTTGGGGGTGTCATGGGAAGTCTTGGCGCTCTGGCGGTAATGCTGTACTACACGGTGAAATTGCGTCGTCAGGATCGCCAAGATCGTCAAGAGCAATTTCAAGAGGAAAGCTCCGCGCTACCAATGATGCGCATTTACAAAGATATTTTCAAGCTCTCTATTCCTATCGTATTGTCGTCTCTGACGGTTCCGGCGGTTAATTTTATTGATACGTCGATTGTAGTTAGACTGCTGTCTGGACAAGTGGGATTGGATCAGGCGACTACTCAGTTGGGTTATCTAGGCTCTAGGGCACAGAGTGTGGCAGGCATTCCGCCAATCTTGGCCATTGCACTCAGTCAATCGCTCATTCCGATCATTTCAGCGGCTTTTGCCCGTAAGGATGAACAGCATTTACAAAATCAGATGACGCTTGCCTTGCGTATCTCTATTCTGACTGGAATGCCGATTGTGCTGGCTTTATGTGTGACTGCCTATTCTATTAATGGTCTGCTGTTCAGCTCGCTTGGAGGCAGCGGGATTATCGCTGTTCTGACACTCGGAACGATCTTTCAGATTACGATGATGACCTCTAATTCGATATTGATTGGTATGGGCAAGCCGCGTATTTCAATGGTCAATGTGATGGTTGGGATCGTCGTGAAGTTGGCAGCGAGCTGGCTGCTGGCTGGTTGGCTAGGGATTTACGGAATTATTGCCGCAACCGGATTATGTTTTCTCGTCATTACGTTGCTGAATTTACGTGTACTGAAAGGGATTGTTTCCTTCTCAATCATGGGCCGTCGCTGGGCTGGCTTCCTAACCGCAGTCGTTGTCTCGGGAGCTATCGGGTACGGAGTAAATGAAGCCTGCATTTTGCTGGTACATCTGATGCCTGCGCGTGTAGCCTTCTTGATTGCGTGCTGCATTGCCGGAGCGGTTGTACTGGTATGCTACTTGGTATTGCTGGTTGTACTGCGCGTATTGCGCAGGGACGAGCTGGGTAACTATCCGCGCGTGTTGCAGAAGGTATTGCGTCCGTTAATGCGCCTACAGCGTGAGTCCACTGGACAACGAGGCTAAAAAAGCCCTCTCATCTGTTCAGTGAAAGGACCTTAAGCTGTTATGAGCATCATGGGCCATTGCTGTTTTTTGAATGCCATGGCGATGCTCATGGCGCATGGCAAATAACAGAGGCCGTCTTGGTTCACTGATATGCCCAAGTGTAGAACCGTCCTGAAACCAGTCATAACGGGGAATCGGATCATAGGCTGTATCTGACCAGACGGCGTTCAGCTCCGGGCTGTACAGACGTTGACTTGGCGGGAGCCATTCATGTGCTAAAAGCGTTGCACTCTCTTCTGGAGAGCGCAGCGCTTTTTGTACATTCGGAGTGAATAGTCCGGGCCAATAGTCGCTGCGAGACCCGGTATGCGGCACGCTGGCTGCAAATGCGAATACCTGATCCAGTACCTGCTGATGGCCAAATAACATAGCGTAAAGACTTTTACCAAAGCCGATCCGCTCATCCAGATGGCCAAAACGCTCCATGACAAGTCCGGCAAGTCCACCGTTTAGCCCAAGCGGAAATATAACCTGATTGAGCTGAAGCCAGTCATGCAAATAAAAGCCTGGCTTATGTGTCACAAATTTTTGAAAATACGGGTCTTTCACAACCCGTCCTTCAATATAGTTTTGTTCATTAATAATGAGCGCTACCGTCAAAAGAGAACTATCCCGCCAAGCCCAGAAACGTTCCCAAAAGGGCTTCATGAATGGCGAAACGTGAAAATGAGGCAACAAATGGAAGCAACTCCGTCCCAAATGACGGCTGTGCATGTAAAGCTGCAACTGTGGATAAGCGTCTTGAAAAATAAGAGCGTTACAGCGCTCAAGTAGCCGATACAGCCACTCCTTTTCCTGTTCGCCGAACAGGTTGCCAATGAGCTCCCCCTTCAGGTCAGTCATATTATAGCCGCCATTACGAGAAACCAGATGGGCCAGTAATGCCCAGTGTAATTCCGGGTAGCCACGATAGCATTCAAGATAAGCGGCAGTTCGCGTGATGTTGCTGCGATTCTCCTGTGCTGTATCGTTCTTGATCCGCTCCAGCAGCTCACAGTCTGTTTCGCATAAGGGCATATTTAGAGAAGAGGGACGCGTAGCGGGTCCGTTCACCAGCATTAATGCTTCAGCTTCATTCATGGCGGCCTGTGCCGAATGATAATCCCACGGCAGATCACGCAAGGGATAGCGTAATTTACGGGATTCGGTCCAGGCCGCACGTTTGCCCTCCCATGCCTCCTCCGCAACACGCGGAACGGAACCCAGTAACTTTAGCCCTCCCTGAAGCTGTCGAGATGCGACATGGAGCCATTCGGTGAGAGACATGTTTAAATAACCTCCTTTCAAATGCAGGCATCCCCGTATTCCACCAAGTATGTTGGGTATGCTATTGGGATGTCGTCGCCTATGTGGATTCTTAAGTATATCTATAGTATGTCTCAATGAGAGGGCTTCCAATCGGCATGTGAGCATAATAGGGGAGTGTGCAAAAGCTTCACTTGGCGTTACAATAGAAAGTACAGGATCTCCTGCACAAAAGAAGTTTAAGGAGGAATTATGTATGCAAAAAATCGTCTCTCATGAAGACTTTAATAAGGCAATATCCACTCCAGGTGTAACGGTAGCTGTGTTCAAGGCGGACTGGTGCGGGGATTGTCATTTTATTGATCCATTCATGCCTGATGTAGAGCAACAATATGCAGACAAGCTTACATTAATTGAGATTGATGTAGAACAGGCCGAAAGTGTCAGCCAAGAGCAAAATGTTCTAGGGATTCCTAGCTTTATCGCTTACAGTGAAGGGCGAGAACTAGTACGTCTGGTGAACAGATTGCGTAAATCCCGCGAGGAAATCGAGCAGTTTTTGGACCGGGCTGTAGAAGTCCATGCTAACTTGGCAAAATAACGGATAATAGTATGTATGAGGGCTCCGCAGGGAACCTTAATCATCAGGATATTCAGAAAGCCGCTTCCTTCCGAAGGAGGCGGCTTTCTTACGGACACGTTCACATTTTGTCAACAAAGCTCGTATGTCAAGGAACGATATATCAGTTATAATTACTTTAAGTGATCATTTCACAACATATAAAGTGAATAAATATTATATTTGGAAGGATACGGGTGAATTCATTGAATAACAAAATCAGAATATTAAAATGGCTGGCACTCGTAACATGTATTGTCATGTTTTTGGCTACCTTCGGTGGAGGTGTCGTGACGCGAACGGATTCGGGTCTCGGCTGTGGAAGAGAATTCCCACTTTGTAATGGTAAGCTGGTTCCGGCGCATACCATCGCATCCCTTATTGAGTTCTCTCATCGCTCCGTCAGTGCCATGGCCGGAATTCTTTCTATCGCCTCGTTTGTCGGCTTTTTGCTGTTTATGAAGCATCGGAAGGATTTACAGCTATTCTCCTTACTCACGCTATTGTTTGTTATTATACAAGGTGCGATGGGGGCATTGGCTGTCATCTTCTCCCAATCGGCTGCAGTCATGGGGCTGCATTTTGGCTTTGCGCTTATTGCTTTTGCCAGTGCGACCATGATGACGCTGGGGGCCTGGCAGGAGCATGCGGATTCACGCTACACTCCGCGTCTGATTCCTGGGCGTGTCAGTCGGGGCTATCGTAACTTTATATGGCTATCAACGATTTATACCTATATTGCTGTCTATTCAGGAGCGTTGCTTAGTCATTCGGTCATCCAGAAGGTTGTAAATATTGGGGGTTTCATATCTCCACTGCTGCTTCATCAGATTTCAGCCGGTCTGCTGTTTGTCATTATTTTGGCTGTGGGTCACTACTCATACCGTTATCACCCGAATCACAGGGATATTCGTACCCTGGGTGTCGTATCGGTCGTATTGATTATTCTTCAAGTGGTAATTGGCATTATCTTGCTGTACGTCAACAGACCTGAAATTTACATGTTTATCGTGCTGGGACATATGCTGGTGATTGCATCGTTGTTCTCCATTTTGGCTTATTTGAGCTATCGTGTATGGCAATTGTCACCGGACCGCAAGCTTGTTCCGACCCAAGCACAGCGTACCTAAGCATTTTGTAGATTATAATGAAGCGTATTTTTGCCCAAGAGGCGTTGGAACACGTATAATAACATCATAAGAAACAAACCAGGCCCACGAGTTTCTCGAGGGCTTGATTTGCTTAGGAGGAATCATCCAGTTGATCTACCAGAATTTGCGCCAATTTATTGAAGCGCTGCGTAAAGAAAATGATCTTAAAATTATAGAAGCACCTGTCGATCCTTATTTGGAGCTGGCCGAGATCCACCGAAGAGTCATTGAGGAAGAAGGTCCGGCGCTGCTGTTCACAAATGTCAAAGGAACCCCGTTTCCTGTAGCCAGTAATTTGTTCGGTACGAATCGCCGTGTGGACATGGCTTTTGGCCCTCGTCCAGAGCAACTGATGGATGCAATTGTAGGTGCGACCAAAACGTTGCTTCCACCTACCCCCAAAGCGTTGTGGAATGAACGTGGGCTGATTAAGGACATGCTAAAAGTAGGACTAAAAACAGTATCTCATAACGAAGCCCCTGTATTGGGCGTTCGCCGTACTGATGCTCCGCTGGCTCCACTGCCTAGAGTGACCAGCTGGCACGAGGATGGAGGACCGTTCATTACGCTTCCGCTCGTGTATACCGAAAAGCCAGGTCAGTCCAAGGATCATAATTTGGGGATGTATCGCATCCAGATTTATGATGATCAGACGACTGGGATTCATTGGCAGATCCATAAAGGCGGCGGCTTCCATTATCATGAAGCAGAGCTGCGTAATGAGCCGTTGCCTACGACGATCATCATCGGTGGCCCGCCTGCTCTGATTGCGTCTGCGATTGCTCCTGCCCCGGAAAATTTGCCTGAGCTATTGCTGGCTTCCCTTATTATGGGGGGCAAGCTGCCCATGACAGAAGACCCGCTCGGAGGTCACCGGATTCCGGCAGAAGCCGAATTTGCGATCAGCGGCTATGTGCCGCCTCATGAACGCCGCCTGGAAGGACCGTTTGGTGATCATTTTGGCTATTACTCATTACAACATGATTTCCCTGTGTTTCATGTCAAACATATGCATCACCGTAAAGATGCCATTTATCCGGCAACCATTGTAGGTAAGCCGCGGCAGGAAGACTACTATCTCGGCGAGTTTTTGCAACGTCTGTTGTCGCCCGCCTATCCGCTTGTAATGCCTTCCGTCAAGTCGTTATGGGCATATGCGGAAACAGGTGTACATGCGCTGGCAGCGGCAGTCGTACGTGAAAGCTACTCCCGTGAAGCGCTGGTATCCGGCTTTACCATTCTGGGTCAAGGTCAATTGTCGTTGACCAAATTCCTGATGCTGACAGATCGGGTAATCGATTTATCCGACTTTAACCTGCTGCTCGAAACCATTTTGGAACGATTTAATCCAGCCAGAGATTTGTTTATTTTCAACCATACGTCTCACGATACACTCGATTACACGGGCCGTAAGCTGAATCATGGCAGTAAGGCGATTCTGATGGGAGTAGGCGAGCCTGTGCGTGAATTGCCTCGCGTTTATGAAGGGGGCGATCTGCCGGGAATTCGTGACATCGAACCCTATTGTGGAGGATGCCTCGTTGTATCCGGCTCGTCCTTTGAGCAGGAGCCTGAACTCGCTGCGCGTGTATTGGAGCGATTAGCTGCGGGTGAGCAAGAGTGGCCACTTGTCTTTATCGTGGACGATGCCAAAGAAGTTGTTCGCTCCCAAGCTTCGTTCCTGTGGACGGTATTCACACGCTTTAACCCGGCTACAGATATGTACGCTAATAGCGAAGTGCGTTTGCATCACCTGAACTATAAGCTGCCGATTGTGGTGGATGCACGTATGAAGCCGGGCTACCCTGATGAGGTACTGCCACGTGAAGATATTGTTAAGCTTGTAGATCAACGATGGACGAGTTATTTCGCTTGACGCCTATTAAAGCATCTTAACAGCCGGATTTTACAGATATGAAGGAGGCGTGAAGCATGATACGCAAGCTGTTGGGCGAGCCCCCGCGTGTAAATAATGGTTTCCTGCTGGATGCCATGAATAGCATGTCAGACATGTTACATTTGCTGGAACGACAAATCCAGGCCAGTGGTGATCCGACTCATGACTTTCGGAAGGCGGATATTTTGACGCGTGGTCTAATGTCGTCATTGGATGAACTGGAGCAGAGCCATCATGCTGCCGCCTTTTTTCGTATGAAAGTAAAAGCCGGATACGCTGAAGATATGAGCAAGGATGAAAAATCCGATTATGCCTTGTACGTATTCTTTTATAAGGATGGGTTTGTGCGGGTATTCTCTATTTTGGATAAGTTGGGTAACTGGATGAATGACCTGTATGATTTAAAAACAGGGCAGTATAAGGCGCATTATTCGTATTTTACTGTGTTGCGACAGCTGAAGTATCTCAAAATGCATCCTATATTGACTGATAATTTAATTGATATCAAGGACACATACAACGATGCGATCAATCGCCTGCGTAAGCGGCGAAATACGGAGATACACTATATGAACACGGAAATGCAGGATGATCTCTGGCAACGTCACCGTGCTTTATATGGCAAAATCCAACTGGAGGACCTCGATCACCATCTGGAAGATTTGCAGCAGGGCTTGGAAATGGTATGCCGGTCGCTATCAAACGCATTTTCTTATACTGCGAAACAATGGGAGAACCGGGCAGTGCGCCCATAATTATGACAGAAAATATCCTTTGACAAAGCAATGTAAACTATCTATACTGAAATCTAGTTTCAGAAAAATGCTTGAATTATTTTTTTATATAAACTAAACGGACAGCTAAAGCTGGAGTTTAACATATTTTTCTTATCCAGAGAGGTGGAGGGACTGGCCCGATGAAGCCCGGCAACCCGTTCTTTCCCGGTGTAATGCACCGGGAGGGAACATATGGTGCTAATTCCTACAAAACCGCTAGAGTTATAGCGATTTTGGCAGATGAGAAAAGGTTCGCAAGGTGGGGCCCTTTTCATTCTGTGAAAGGGGCTCTTTTTTGTATAAATAAATAGCCGATTTTATACAATCCTGAGAGATGACAACTGGTTAAAAGGGTAAGGAAGAAGTGAAGGGGGTCGCAGCACGTTGATAGAGCTTAAGCAATTAACCAAGCATTATGGTAAAGGCAACCGACGCGTTAATGCGTTGTCCGGGTTGAATCTTTCTATAAAGCGTGGAGAAATATTCGGGGTGATTGGTCATTCCGGAGCGGGCAAAAGTACGTTGATCCGCTGTATTAATTTATTGGAGCGCCCTACTTCAGGCGAAGTATGGGTAGATGGGGTTAACCTTGTGACTGTGAGTCAATCCCAGTTACAGAAGCAACGCCGAAAAATCGGAATGATTTTTCAACATTTTAATTTGTTGTCTTCGGCGACAGTGTATGACAACATTGCATTTCCATTGCGTCTGGTAAGTACCCCTAAGCAGGAGATGGACAAGAAAGTTCGTGAGCTGCTGGAACTAGTGGGGCTCAAAGAACACAGTGGAAAATATCCGTCACAGCTCTCAGGTGGACAGAAGCAGCGGGTAGGAATTGCACGGGCACTGGCTAGTGATCCGCATGTGTTGCTGTGTGACGAAGCGACGTCTGCGCTTGATCCGCAGACGACAGGGTCTATCCTGAAATTGCTGTTGGATATTAATCAACGTTTTAATTTGACCATCGTATTGATTACTCATGAGATGCATGTCATTCAAAGCATTTGTGATCGAGTTGGCGTCATTCATCAGGGCGATATCGTGGAGCAAGGTCCGGTGGCGGAAGTATTTTTGAAGCCACAGCATCAGGTAACTAAGGACTTTATCCAGCGGGAGGCGGAACATCCCGAGGAGTTACAAGCAGCGATTGCAGCTGCAGGTAGCGGGGAATCGACACAGGTAGTACGTATCTCCTTCTTAGGCAGCAAAACTTATGATGCGATTCTGTCGCGTACGGCTCGAAGTACGGGTGTTGATTTTGCAATCTTGCAGGGAACCATCTCTACAATTAAAAATGTACCGTATGGACAGCTGATCGTTCGTTTTGAAGGAAACCATTCAGATATAGAGCATACGCTGCGCGAAGTGTCTGGGCAAGGACTTGATGTGGAGGTGATCGGACAATGAGCGAACTTGATTTTTCGCAAGTGAGTTGGGAAGAGCTAGGGAATTCTACGCTGGAAACCCTTCAGATGCTCGGGGCATCTGCATTGTTCACCCTCGTTATTGGATTGCCGCTCGGTATATTGTTGTTTCTGGCGAGCCGCTCCTCGTTGACTTTGATGAAGGTGATATACATTGTATTATCCTTCATCGTGAACATTTTGCGTTCCGTACCATTTATCATTTTGATCGTTGCACTTATTCCTTTTACACGATCGTTGGTAGGTACCTCGACCGGGGTGCTGGGAACCATTCCGCCATTGGTTATCGGGGCTGCTCCTTTCTTCGCACGTCTTGTCGAAACGTCACTACGTGAAGTGGACAAGGGTGTCATTGAAGCTGCACAAGCGATGGGGGCTTCGACAGGACAAATTATCCGGCGTGTGCTGTTACGTGAGGCACTGCCGGGCCTGCTCGCCGCATTAACCATTACCGTCGTTACACTCGTATCCTACACGGCAATGTCCGGTATGATCGGGGGCGGTGGACTGGGTACGCTGGCAATCAACTACGGCTATTATCGTTATGAAACGGCTGTAATGATCGTTGCGGTCGTGCTGATGATCGTATTGGTACAACTGCTGCAAATGGCAGGAGATCGCCTTGTGCGGCATTATACTCGAAAATAGGGAAAACATATAGATATCCTTATTGATCAGGACGTCTGATCCTGAATATTACAAATTATTGGAGGGGTAACAACATGAAGAAATGGGTATTGGCTGTATTGAGCTTGACATTAATTGCGGTACTGGCTGCTTGCGGTACAAAGAGCACTACATCGGATACAAACAATGCGGCCGAAAATACAGGCGGGTCACCACGTGAAGTCGAACTGAAAGTTGGAGCTTCTCCTGTGCCACATGCGGAAATTTTGGAAGCGATCAAGCCTCAGTTGGAAAAAGAAGGAGTTCGCCTTCAAGTCGTTCAGTTTAACGACTATGTACAGCCGAACGTGCAATTGTTTGACAAGCAACTGGATGCTAACTTTTATCAACATGTACCTTACCTGAATGTGATGAATAAAGAGCGTAAAATGGATCTGGTATCTATTGGCGCTGTTCATCTGGAGCCATTCGGTATCTACTCTCAAAAATATAAAAAGCTTGATGAACTTCCAGACGGTGCGACAGTAGCGATTCCGAACGATGCGACCAATGGAGGCCGTGCATTGTTGCTGTTGGAGAAACAAGGTCTGATCAAGCTGAAGGACGCAAGCAACATTGAAGCTACCGTAAAAGATATTACTGAAAATAAGAAAAATCTGGAATTTAAAACTTTGGAAGCAGCTATGCTGCCACGTCAGTTGCCTGAAGTGGATATTGCGTTGATCAACACGAACTACGCTTTGGAAGCCAAGCTGAATCCGACCAAGGATGCATTGGCACTGGAAGACAAAGATTCACCATATGCTAACGTACTGGTAGCACGTCCTGATAATAAAGATTCCGAAGCGATCCAAAAACTGCTTAAAGCTTTGCAATCTCCAGAAACTAAAAAATTCATTGAAGACAAATATCAAGGCGCAATTATCCCTGCATTTTAAGCAGAAACTAAGAAACCGCTGAACGTAAACCCCAGCTTCTCTTAAACAAGAGGACTGGGGTTTCTTCTTGGCTGGAGTTGTAGGGATTGCTTAAATATTTTATACTTGGGGGTGACCGTTCTCTGTGAAGAGGAGGAAAACTGTTGAGAGACAAAGTCGCACTCATAACGGGCAGTGCCAAAGGTTTAGGTAAAATGACCGCTCTGCGTTTGGCTGATGAAGGTTGTGACATTGCACTAAATTATGTCCATAGCCAGGTTGAAGCCGAAGCGCTTAAGCAGGTAATTGAATCTAAGGGAGTACGCTGTCTGTCTTTACAAGCAGATATCTCTGTTCAGGAAGATATCACCAGGCTGATCGGTGAAGTGCAGGATCGTCTGGGCGGGGTTGATATTATGGTGAATAATGCCGGACCCTTCATCCGGGAACGCCGTCTTTTTGCGGACTACAGTGTAGCTGAGATTCATGCCATGATACAGGGAAATTTGGTCGGTACCATGTTGCTGGATCATTTGGTATTGCCGCACATGCGTAGCCAGCAATGGGGACGTATTATTCATTTTGGCTTTGGTCATGCTGGAGAAGCAAGGGCTTGGCCGCATCGCGCCGTCTACGCAGCTGCTAAGGTGGGGCTGGTGTCTTTTACGAAGTCACTGGCTGTAGAGGAAGCTCCCCATGGCATCACGGTCAATATGATCTGTCCCGGGGATATCCGAGGAGCGAACAAGGAAAAGTCGATTGCCGATGTCATAGGCATGCAGGATACAGAGACACCGCGTGGGCGTCCAGGAAGCGGAGAGGACATTGCGCGAGTGATCGCCTATTTGTGTGAGGAGCATTCGGATTTTATAACGGGTAATATTATGGATGTGTCCGGAGGATTGGACCCCATTCGGCCAACCATATAAGATCGAGAGATCCTTTAGACGTTGTAACACAAAAAGAGTCTTGAGCTTCGTTACCGAAGTCAAGACTCTCTGATCATTATGCATCAAGCATTAGAATACTTGTACCACTTCTTGGACGCCTTCGACTTCTTCGAGAAGAGCGCGTTCAATCCCTGCCTTCAGCGTAATTGTAGAACTTGGGCAACTGCCGCAAGCGCCTACCAGCTTCAGCTTAACGATACCATCTTCAACGTCAACCAGCTCAACGTCACCGCCATCGCGTTGCAGGAACGGACGGAGCTTATCCAGTACGTCTGCTACTTCATCATACATTTGAACGCTTTGTGCTTCGCTCATTAGAATTCAACTCCTTTCCTATACCTTATTTATTATATTACAAAGCGGGCCAAATTAAAATGCCCGTCATTCAAAGCAGGTGAAAAAAATGTTAAGACCTATTATTGAATTTTGCACCAGTAATATGCATTTTGGTACCGATGAGATTATGTCCAAACTAGAACAGAACCCGGATTATGATGTGATTGAATACGGCTGCCTAAGCAATTGCGGTCAGTGTAACGCAGAGCCTTATGCGATGGTTAATGGTGAAATTGTATCCGCAGATTCAGCAGAGCTTCTGTACGAAGTGATTCTAAACAAAATTAAAGAAGCCGAAGCATGGGACAACCTGGATTTGGATTAAAAATAGAAGTCACCGGCAAGCCAGCTTCCTCTTGTAGGAAATATATATTATTTATAGATGCAACAACAAAGAAGACCTGCTCTGGAAGCAGGTCTTCCTTGTTGTTGAGTATCCAATTAGCCAAAATGGCGTTTGGACTTCCAGAGCACACCGCTCTTCAGCAGACGCGGCACTCGTCCACGCAAAGAGGTACTGCCCATAAAGCCATAACCAAACCCGGCCTTCTTGCCAAGTGCACCTAATGTACCACGTAGCTTTAAAGGATGCGGGTGAGGCGTTTGGCCCTTCCACAGGTCGCGTACAATGTGGGCAATCTGCTCACCCTGCACCTCTGCCGCCTGAGCGCTTGGAGAGTAAGGAAGGCTCGCACAGTCTCCGACGACGTACACTTCAGGATGATCCGGTATTTGATAATATTCATTTAGCACGATGCGGCCCTGAGGGTCTTTAGGAACTGCTAAATCCTGCACAATTTTAACGGGCTGAATCCCGGCTGTCCATACAACCGCATCGGTCATAATTTGCTCGTCACGGTTGTAAATAGCCCCTGGCTCAATGCGGGAAACCGCAACATGATTTAGTGCGTTCACATGATGCTCCTTGAACCAGGCATGTACATAAGCAGACAAACGTTGCGGAAATGCTGATAGCACCCGCTCGCCCCGATCCATAATAGTAATATTCAAATCCGCGCGGCTTTCACGTAACTCCGCAGCAATCTCGACCCCACTTAGACCGCCACCTACAATATGGACATGTCCATAAGGCTTGATTTCATTCAAGCGCAGATACGTTTGGCGGGTATGATTAAAGGACTGGATTGTACAGCTGTATTCTTCTGCCCCCGGTGTATTATGAAAGCGGTCGGTACAACCTAGTGCAATGACAAGCTGGTCATAGGGCAAAGGCTCACCGTCTTGAAAATGGACCATTTTATTCTCAAGATCCATCGATGTGACTTCTCCATATTTGCGAATAAGGCGTTGTTCATCGGGAAAATGTACCCGCAAATCAAAATCAGATACGGTACCTGCCGCAAGGGCATAGTATTCTGTTTTCAAGCCCTGAAAGGGCATCCGATCCACTAAAATAACTTGAATATTGTCGGGAATGTGTTTATCCAGCAATTCTTTGGCAATGGTAAGGCCGCCATAGCCGCCCCCCAGAATAACGAAATTTTTCATCAAAATCCGCCGTCCTTTCGTTACCGTGTCCCCGGCAATGGTCTGGTGTCTTGTCGATCTAGCCACAAGTTTTTGTTGTTGTAAAACCCGGAAAAGCGGGCCTGCCTTTGGCAGACAGACCAGTGTGTTCCGGGGCAGCTTGAGGCTGCATGGTGTGAGTAATGGGGATAAAATGCACGCGGGAAATCTGAATCCAATGTTACACTTATTCGAAAACTTCGATTTCGTTATAGAAGGTGTCACGTTCTACAGGTATGCGTCCAGCACCTTTGACTAGCCAGATTAGCTCTTTGCGGGTCAATCCGGCAGGAGTCAACGCACCTGCAGCATGGCTGATCTGCTCGCGCACAATCGTGCCATGGACATCAGATGCGCCAAAGGTAAGAGCGACCTGCGTCAATTGCGGACCAATATTAATGAAGTAAGCTTTAACATGGTCGATATTGTCCAGCATCAAACGGCTGATCGCAATGGTTTTGAGATCCTCGTAAGCAGAGTTGCGGCGCATGATGTTGGCGTTTTTGCTTTTCGGCTGCATGGACAGTGGGATAAATACCATAAATCCATTTGTTTCATCCTGCAATTCACGAATTTGCAGCATGTGCTCAATACGATCCTGATAAGTTTCGACTGAACCGTACAGCATCGTCGTATGAGTTTTCATACCGAGATTGTGGGCCGTACGATGTACTTCAAGATAGCGGTCTACATTGGCTTTGGTAACACGCATCTTCTTCCGATATTCATCGGATAAGATTTCCGCGCCACCACCAGTCAAAGATTGAAGTCCTGCCTTTTGCAGCTCTTGAAGAACTTCTTTAACACTCAAGCCGCTTATGCGTGTGAAAAAGTCAATTTCCGCTGCAGTGTATGCTTTCAGTGTAACGTTGGGATACTTTTCGTTCAGCGCTTTCAGTGAATCTACATAGTATTGGAAAGGTACATGATTATTATGACCGCCGACGATATGGAATTCTCTTACGCCTGGATGGATATGTTGCTCTACATAATCAATCATTTCCTGCCCGGACAACGTATAAGAGCCTTCCTCCCCCTGATCCTTGCGGAAATTGCAGAACGCGCAGCGCGCTTCGCATACATTGGTGAAGTACAGGCTCATGTTTTCGATAAAATAAACCTTTTTACCGTTCTTGCGTAAATTAGCTTCGTTAGCCAACTGGCCCAGTGTGAGAATATCGTCAGTTTCATACAAATATATACCATCTTCGAGGTTCAAACGAATCCCGTTTTGTACCTTTTCTACAATTTCCGCCATTCTGCGGTCTGTAAAAGGTGTAACTAATGTGGACATGCCTATTCCTCCTTCAAGTTGCTCTGTGCGAGGCTGTCCGCCGAATTAGCGGCACAAGCGCTTGATGCGCACAGGATGTCCCGTTCCGTCGGTAAAATCCGGCAGCGCGGATATACGATATGTGAAAAATGTTACAATGCCAGGCTACAATGATGGATGTCTCATAATTTCGCCTTTGAAATGACAAATTTCCGACAGTTTCTTTAACACACTCTTCACCTATTATAAACCTCACACCACTGGTGTTCAATACAAACGAGTAGAAAAAGAGGTGTTTAAGCCTGTAACGGAAGGACATTCCATGACTTGAGCACCTGCAAATAAGAGAGTATACTGAAGGGGAGCATGAAGTAAAAGAGGAGGATGGAGCTATGATTAACATCACCGATTCCGCTGCTGAACGCCTGAAAGAAATGCTGGAGCAGCAGGAAACGCCGAATACGTTTTTACGTCTGGGTGTTACGCCAGGTGGATGTACCGGATTTTCGTACGCCATGGGCTTTGACGACAACGAGACGGATCAGGATATATATATGAATGTACAGGATATGAAAGTAGTCGTGGAAAAGGATAGTATCCGCTATCTGGACGGTCTGGAAATCGACTTTGAAGAGTCTGGTATGTCTGGCGGTTTCACGATTCATAATCCGAATGCTGTAGCTACATGCGGCTGCGGTTCAAGCTTCCGTACAGCTACAGATGCGGGGAAACCAAACGAAGAGCCTTGTTAATTTTTCGAATGGTGGTCTGAATTATTCCTAAAGATACACGTTTAGGTTACGGATAACGGCCTTTGTAACGAATTTTACTCGTTGCGAAGGTCGTTTTTGTGTTTATGTTTATCTTTTGCATAGGAAATACCGATATAACATTGAGTCTGGAGAACTATTTTCTACGTAAATTTACCTAAAGGAAGTGGAACAAGATGTTGAAAAAGAAATGGCTGATTACCCCTGTGGTTGCGGTGGCACTGTTGTTCAGTCAATCCGCATTGGCGGCAAATACGTTTCCTGATGTGAATGGTACAAAATATGAATGGGCTGCCGAATCCATTCATTCGATGGTCGACAAAGGTGTTGTCAGCGGCTATACGGATGGGACCTTCAAGCCAGGCAAAACCATAACAAAAGCAGAATTTGTACATATGTTTCATAAACTTTTTCCAGAAGTCAATAATTCAGCGGGTAAATCTTCAGAGTTTGTAGATGCACGCAAGCACTGGGCGAATCAAGATTTTGCAGCTATATTCAACGGAGATTATGTGTGGCCGTTTGCTGAAAGTGTAGGGGGCAAATATCCAAACTACCAATTCTATGTCAATCCTGATAAACCGCTGACCCGTTGGGATATGATGATGATTGCTTCTGTTCGAACGGATTATACCAATCAGACGCTTCATCCTGAGATTGCCGAAGTAATTTCCTCAGCTGCACAGTACAACGATATGAAAGTTCGTCAGGCAAATTACAATGACAAATTCTCAGCCTACTATCCGGTACTGTACATCGACACAACGGGAGAAGAGTACTCCTATGATGGAGATTTCCAGGATCAAAAGGCAGAAGCATTCTACACCCTTACCAAGATGGGCGTCCTTACCGCTGACAATGGATACCTTCGCCCAAAGGCACTGGTCACACGTGCTGAAGCTGTTACCCTTTTACAGCGTTTGTATGATGCTACAACCAAGTGACTTAACAAGACTGTAAAAATGAAGAGCGCTATCCCTAAAATGGTTAGTGCTCTTGTGCTTACACCGTGCCATTGATTTAATTACGAAGATTCTTGCCGTAGCTGCTCACCTGTCTTAGTCAGATTTAGCATCCATGGCGGATTCGCGACTAATCTTATTTTACCGTGCTACAATGCCCTGAGATGATCTTCAACGCACCATCTATATTGTGCCAAACGCGTGTATAGCACATTTCATCTTCAATGGGATCATTGCCTACCGTTCCTCGTAAAGAAACGCGGGTCACCGTAACGACAGTATCATCCAGCGGAATTACTGATTGATTAAGAACTTGAATATCCGTAAAATGTAAAACACCCGAACGGTGGGCTTCCAGATCCGCTTCTTTGTTCAACACCTGTCCAAAGTGATTCACGAATATAAGCTTATCATGAATAAGCTCATCCAAGATCTTCACATCACTAGTCAGCATCGCCTTACGCAGTTTTTCCTCGTATTCAATGATTTGATTTACCTGCATATGAATAGACCTCCTTATGACAATGATTCAAGTAAGTAAAGGAAACATTATACACCTACCCATATCCCGTTACCATTGCTCTATTGTTTCAAATCCGTAAACAGCTCCTGCGCGGTTCGCACAAATAACTGTACAGCAAGTGAAGCATTGTGTAGAGAGGGGATAGCGATACCAATTTGACGCGTGATTAGAGGCGTGGTTTCCTTGACGGTCAGATCATGGGGGAACGTAGATAAGGCGAGAGATGAGACAATGCCCATACCTAGTCCTTGTCGGACCATGCTGACCAGCGTGCTGATATTGTGAGTAATAAATTGTGCTTGCAACTGACTTTGTTCGCGTTCAAACCCTTCCATAATGGCGACCTCATGTCCACCTTTACAAAAGATCATTTCCTGTTGATTCAAGTCTCGGATGGCGATTTTGTCGTGCGATTGAAAAGGATGACCGTCAGGCAAGAGAATAATCATGTCATCCTGACATAAAGGAATTACATCTACCTCAGGGTCTGGCAACAAGATGATTCCCGCTTCAATTTCTCTGGTATGCACCCACTCCTTGACCTCATTGGTAGAGCCTTCATGTAAATCGAAAACAAGGTTCGGATAGTGCTGACGGATATGATGAATAATGGGGGGCAGAAAATAGGCTGAGGCAGAAGGAAAGGCACCAATCGTGATTGTACCTACGTCCAAGCCTTTTTCAGCGGCCACTTGCTGCTGTACTTTTTCCATGCTTTGCAGCACCATGCGGAATTGCAGCAGCACCTTTTGTCCGATTTCTGTCAGGAGCACGCCTCTTTTTCGATCGCGCAGCAATAGCTGGACATCAAGCTCGTTCTCGATACTAGCGATGGCATGGCTGACCGCAGGTTGCGTCATATGCAGCTCATGGGCAGTTTGAGTAAAGTTTAGTGTTTCAGCTACGCGAACAAAGATCATAATCTGAGTTATAGTCATAAGTGAAAAGTTATCTCCCTTATTGAAAACATTCATTTTATTTATTAGTGACCACAGTATAAGCTAGTAAAGCAAAACTTTGCAAACGGCTATTCAGATTTTAGTCGTAAGCAATGCGCAATGAAATTTTAAGGAGAGAGACATCTATGAAAAAATTAACGCCTAAAGCTACGTTGTGGCTTGTCTTGATATTAGTGATGGTATGGGGGATCAACTGGCCGTTGACCAAGCTGGCTTTGCCAGATACGCCGCCGATATTTTTTTCGGGAATCCGCACGCTGCTGGGTGGTGTGATTCTGCTGTTGTTCGCTATGCGTAATCGGAAAACCTTACGACTTAGACAAAATGCGTGGACTTATCTTGTGCTGGCTATATTTAATATTGCAGGCTACTATGGCTTGCAGACGGTAGGGTTGCGTTATCTGCCTGCTGGGTTGTTCTCCACTTTAGTATTCCTTCAGCCGATCTTGTTGGGATTATTCTCCTGGTTGTGGTTAGGAGAGCGTATGTTTCCCCTGAAAGTCATTGGACTGGTACTGGGTTTTGGCGGAGTGATCGTGATTAGCTCCGGTGGAATGGCAGGTCATTTGTCTGTGCTGGGCATTGTGTTGGGGCTAGCCTCAGGACTGTGCTGGGCGCTCGGAACAATTTATATGAAGAAAAAAAGCAAACAACTGGACTCCATTTGGGCGGTGACGATGCAGCTTATTCTGGGAGGGGTCCTACTCAACGGGATTGGGTTTACGACCGAGAAATGGGCCGATATCCACTGGACAGCCTCCTTTATCGCGATTCTATTATTTATTTCAATATTCGTGATTGCGATGGGCTGGCTGATTTATTTTAAGCTAATCGACAACGGGGATGCGGGAACCGTCGGCTCATATACGTTTATGATTCCGGTACTGTCCACGATCTTTAGTATGGTCATGCTCAGAGAATCCCTCACTTTGACATTTGTAGTAGGGTTGGTGCTGATTGCAGGTAGTGTATATCTGGTAAATACAGCTTCTCCTGGGAAAAGAGCGAATCAAAGCTCGAAAGCTGATAAAACGAATTCCTGTACAAATGCTTAGAAAATATAGAATTAGGAAAAATATACTAGAATATCAGAGGGGAGAATAGTAAAATGTGACTATATAAATAGAGAGGAAGTTTGGTATGGGAGAGTTAAGCGGTCATACTCAGACTGTGGAGTCGCAACCACAGTCTATTCGTAAGCTGGCAGTTGTGGCAACGGTCATTTCAGGAGTAGCTGTACTAGGCTGTATAGCCTTGGCGGTATGGAACTATAATCTTAATACAAAGGTCAATTCTTTAACTATAGCGAATGCATCGCTAAAACAGACAACACAAGTCTTAACCAAGCAACAAAATGATACAGAGGCGCTACTGGGAAAAGTTAAATTAGCAGCCAACCTGTCATCCATAACGCATCTGTTAGAGCAGACATCTGTCGTTACTGATGATTTTGTATTGGAAAAAGTGACTTTTAATGTGGCAGAGGATGGCAAGTTGAAGGGTGTGCTACTGAATGTGAACAACCAACCTAATCTCGGTTTTGGCGGTGCTTATCAAGGTTATGGCAAATATAATATGTCTTCTGCTGCATTGACGAAGAAGGCAGAGGAAGTCATCAACATAGCTATGAAAGAGTACAATACATCTGACAAGCTTCCGGTATGGGATAAGAATACGAAGGTGGAAATGACGGTTCAAAATTATCCGCTTGGTAAGCGGGAAGGCGGCATTTTTAAGCTCACTGGTCAGCAATAGGAAGGAACCTAACGTTAATCCGATGCTGGGCATTACAGATTTTTGTCTTATGGAATGTAAATTGAGCGGGGGAGCTAAGAAATGGACAGATACACACCTACAGCGAGGGAACGCTGGCAGATGAAACAGAGTGAGCCGCAGCCGCAGGGCTGGGTGCTCGCTCTATTTGGCTGGATTTTTTCAGGTTTGGGGTTCGTATTTAGTTTTTTTGTCATTGGAGGCTTACTTGGGCTTATCGGCCTTGTTTTCGGAATTTTGACTAGAAAGATGGAACAAAGAAACACGCAGGGCATCCTGATTATCGTCATCAGCTCCGTCGCCATTGGCATTGGCCTGTTGATTTTTATGATTTTTTTCGCGCAAGGTTTTGTAGAAGGTCTGAGAGAAGGTTATAATGAGCATTATTAGGTCAGGGAGGTAACACCATTGAGCGTCATTGTTTCACAGCAAATCTCGGCAACGGGTGTGAAGGAATATACGAAGGTGACCAAAACATTTGATTCCCCTTTTACACCTTTGGTTGGACAGAAAATCAGGGATACGGCATTTGGCGATATGCAATATTATGATGTCGAGGACGTATTTATTGATCTAGCGGAGAATGAGTACTGGGTAATTCTACCTGCCATTTTGCTGCATACAGATGATATTGAGGATATACGAGATGCTGTGCGTGAGTATCGTTCACACGGTTGGGAATGTACGAAACCTCTATAAATGCATACTACTTAAACATCTACATGGAGACGTCTTTCATTTGCCAGATTGGCGTTTTCTTGTGTATTTGTGTATAAACTATTCCTAATGATTGGCATGAAAAGAAAGAAATTATGCTGAAAATGCGCAAAATGTATCATTTTTTATCATAAAACGACAAGTTGGGAAATGAAAACGGACTTAATGTGTTATACTTAGTATATCAAAGGACAAGAGTCTAAAACGACCGGTAAGGCCCTTTCTTTGAAGAGCCTCTGAAGGGTTCAACGTTTATCCAAAATAAATGGTCAAAAGGAAAAGGGGAAATGCTAACGTGAGAGTGAATTTGAAATTTACGAACAAAGGGCAAGTTGCAGTTGAGAAGTTCAACAATGAGGAGCTTATCGAAATCTTTAGCCGCTACATTAAAACGTTATGCAAGAAGTATGATATCTCGGTTACGGTACCTGAGGATCTGAATGAGCAGATTTTGGAAGAGGGCACCGTAAAGGTCGTGTTGGATAAGATTAATTGTGACATGGACGCTTTTTTCAAGGAGCTGAGTCGGGATATCAAGGTGCCGCTGGTCAAACGATTGGGTACCAAACTGGATAACGTGTTTAAGACCGAGGTCGTGGAGCAAGAACAGAGCTAAGAATAAGGATCAAGCGAGATCTCATGAAGATTTGCATCATGAATTGAAATCATAAAACCTCCCGAATGGGGCGCATGGCTAGGCAATGTGCTCGTTCGGGAGGTTTTATATGTTTAAGCTGCTTTATTCAGGAGATAACATGCATGGCATGTCTGCGCCTTTTAACGTGTTGTTGTGGACGTAAGGCGCAGTTTGGCTAAATCAAACGAAGGCACCAGCCCTTCCTGTGCGGCGCGACCGAGCAAGGCTTCGATGGCGGCATAACCGCTATCGCCCAGATTAGCGGTAAAATCGTTCACATACAGGTCAATATGCGATTGGGCAACATCGGGTGATAGCTCTTGCGCATGAGACAATACATATTCACGCGAAGCTTCGGGATGTTTCCAAGCATATTCGACAGAGGCACGTATCCAGTTGGTGATCGCATCCAGATCCAGCGTACGACGGGCAATAATAGCTCCGAGAGGGATTGGCAGTCCTGTATCTTCTTCCCACCAGTTCCCCAGATCAACTTGCTTGCTAAGTCCATAGGACGGATATGTGAAGCGTGCTTCATGAATCACCAATCCAGCATCTATATGTCCGTCACGGACAGCAGGCATAATTTGGTCGAACGGCATTACGACAATCTCGCCGACACCCCCAGGCACATGCTTGGCCGCCCATAGGCGGAACAGCAGATAAGCAGTGGAGCGTTCACTTGGAACAGCTACACGCTTGCCGGACAGGGCTTCCGGACCTTTGACGGTGGAACCTTCCTTAGTCAGCACGAGCGGCCCACAACCCCGGCCCAGTGCGCCGCCACAAGGCAACAGGGCGTATTCATCCAGCACCCAAGGAAGTGCAGCGTACGAAATTTTCATGATATCAAGTCCATCTGGTGTGATCGCCAGATTGTTGGTGATGTCGATATCGGCGAATGTAATGTCCAGCGCGGGTGCGCCCGGAATTAATCCATGAGCCAAGGCATGGAAGACAAAAGTGTCGTTAGGACAAGGTGAAAAAGCAATTTGCATCTATATAACCTCCGTTAATGTAGAAAATGCGGCTTCCAACGCTTGCAAAGCCTCTTTGATTCGCCAGGCTGCACGGTCACGTGGACCAACAGCATTGGAAATCGTGCGAATCTCCATCATCGGCAGCTCGAACCTGTTGGCCGCCACGGCAACGCCGTAACCTTCCATCGCTTCGGCAGCAGCTCCGGGAATGCGTTTGGCTAGGCGTTCCGCTGTTACCGCCGTGCCGGTGGCCGTCGAGACGGTCAGGATCGGTCCGGCGACGACCGTCTGGCCAGCATCACGCAGCGCCTGAACGAATCGCTGCGTGGTGGCAGCGTTCACGGCAATGCGGCTGGAGCCAAAACCCAGCTCGTCCACGCTGCTGAAACCCTCTGCCGTCTCTGCCCCCAGGTCGGCGGCAATAATCGCGTCAGCAACGACGACGCTCTCCAGTGCAGCGACCTCCACGAAGCCACCCCCAATTCCGGCGCTAATGACTAGACGGTAATCGCCTGTAGCTAGTGCCAGCGCGGTTGAAGCCGCTGCGGACGGAGCGCCTACACCAGCCAGTTCGACCACAAAGCGAGTGTCGCCTTTCAGGCCGCGCAGCACAGCCTCCCGTTCGCCTTCAACCGCGGTCATGACCAGGATGCGCCCATCTGATGTTGAATGCTCCATGGGTTGATTCCCCTTTAAATTTAGGTAATATGCTTTCTTATCATACTGCTTTTCCAAACGATGTTCAAAAAAAGTCGACAAAAAAAGCGCTCTATGGCGCTTTTTCGGAGAAACCTGCAAGATTCAACAGATATGAAAATTGGTAGTTTAAACATATAACCATTCTAATCTGGAAGAACAGCGCAGACATAGCATATAATAATTATATCGGCTGATCCTTCGTGATTAGCTGAAACATTGTGATATTGCGGTCATAATGGCTTGGGGTCCCATTCTGATTGCGCACCCGAATCATCTCGCTGCTGAACAATTCGATATAACCACAGCCTATCTCACAGTACACGCCTGCAGGGTCTTCTTGCCAGACCGAAACGAGGTGTTGAGACAGCGCCGCGGTAAAAAATTCGATGTTTTTTTGCAGTACACGTGGCGTTTTCTTGGGTTCCATAACGTAAATCCTCCCTATATCATGCCATTTGAAAATCAGCAATTGAACGTGGCTACTAAGTGGCTATTAGACATCATAATGAACTTAAACAACTGAAAAAGGTATTCTACTCTATGAAACAGACGTAAACACTGTACCGCTTAATGCTATTTTTGTAAAGCATCCGTTTGACCTTTTCGACATCCATTATGTGTTTACACACATTTTACATTGCGTTTACACTTCTGTGATGCTAGTGCGTTTCATCTAATAGTACAATAAAGGGTAACTATACTGCATGAAATTGATGGAGGCCATATGTTGATAGAGAGTCAGAAGAAGGATAAAGCCGGGTCAGAACGTTACTTTAACCGAGATTTAAGCTGGATTGAATTTAATCGCCGTGTGCTCCAGGAGGCTCAAGATGCAGATACACCGTTGCTGGAGAGAGCCAAATTCTTAGCAATTGTGTCCAGTAATTTGGATGAGTTTATGGCTGTTCGTGTTGCAGAGACGCGCGAGAAGATCAAGGCTGGTTTTATGCAAAAGGATTTTACGGGATATACCCCCTCCGGTTTGTACAAGCGGCTGATCAAGCGTACCGTCTCGATGGTATCCGAGCAATATCGAACCTATCGTGATATTTCTCGCCTATTGACGAAAAAAGGTCTTTTGCTACTTGAATATAATGACTTAAATACGACACAGCGCAAGTCGCTGGATGCATATTTTCATGAAATTATATTTCCGGTGCTCACACCGATGGCGGTCGATCAGAGCCGTCCTTTTCCACTAGTTCACAATAAATACGTATATTTAGCAGTTGTCTTGAAACGTCCGGGAGATACGGAGGAGGATAAGCCGCTTTTTGCCATTGTGCAGGTGCCTTCCAATATTCCGCGTGTTGTTTCGGTGCCGTTACGTTCCAATAGCAAGAAGAAATCATTTATTTTAATTGAGGAACTGATTAAGCATCATATACAAACGCTGTTCTCCGGATATATACCCGAGGCGGTTCATGCCTTTCGGGTTACGCGTAACTCTGATTTGTCCATTAATGAAGAAGAGATCGAAGATTTGCTCGAAGAGATTGAAAAAGAGCTGCGTCGAAGACGGCGGGGAGCACCGGTCAGACTGGAAGTAGAGAAAGGGATTAACCCGTTTGCTCTGATGGAGCTTCAACGCGAATTCAAGCTGTTCGATCATGTATTTGAGATCGACGGGCCGTTAGATCTGACGTTTTTATCGTCTTTTGCCGATCATTTGGAGGGGTATTCGCATCTGAAGTTTCCGGCAATCAAACCATTGTATCCGGAAGAACTGCCTCCGCAAGAGGATATCTTTAACGTACTTCGCAAACGGGACGTGCTCGTGTACCATCCGTATGAATCATTCGATGCGGTAACTGATTTTATCATTGAGGCATCAGAGGACCCGGATGTAATGGCCATTAAGATGACCCTGTATCGTGTCAATGGAGAATCGAAGCTCATTCCGGCTCTGGCACGTGCAGCCGAATCGGGTAAGCAGGTGACGGTAGTGGTCGAGCTGAAGGCACGTTTTGACGAAGAACGTAATATTGCTTGGGCGCGTACGCTTGAAAAAGCTGGCTGTCATGTAGTCTACGGGTTGGTCGGCTTGAAGACGCACGCCAAAATTATTCTAATAGTACGCCATGAACGTAATGTGCTCAAACGATACGTGCATGTGGGAACTGGCAACTACAATGAAAGCACAGCTCGTGTATATACGGATATCGGGTTATTCACTGCGGATCCGGTGCTGGGTGAGGATGCCTCTGAGCTGTTTAATGAAATCACGGGTTTCTCGGCGCTCAAGACTCCGCAAGCTTTCACCGTAGCCCCGACGGGAATGAAAAATAAGCTGTTTGAGCTGATCCGCAGGGAAGCGGAGCACGCACTTGCAGGCAAGCCAGCGCGTATTATTGCCAAAATTAATTCTTTATCCAATCAGGAAATGATTGATGAACTATATGCGGCTTCTCAAGCAGGTGTAAAGATTGATTTAATCATTCGAGGGGTCTGCTGTTTACGCCCTGGCGTGGAGGGCTTTAGCGAGAACATTCGGGTTATCAGCATTGTCGACCGTTTCTTGGAGCATTCCAGACTGTTCTACTTTGAAAATGCAGGTCATTCGGAGCTATTCTTGTCCAGCGCCGATTGGATGACTCGCAATCTGACTCGCCGGATTGAGCTGATGTGCCCGATTTATGACGACCGAATCAAAGAAATGCTGGTGGATATTTTACGTTTATCCTTGAAAGATAATGTGAAGGCGCGCCAGCTTTTACCTAATGGTAGCTATCAATTTGTAGCAAGAAACAACGAAGAGGCCCCCATTAGGAGCCAATTCGAAGCGATGAAGGTTAAAAACTGGAAGAAGGAAGAATGGACCACGACAACGTAAGATTCCAGGCCTTTTGAAAATCTTTTGCGACAGCCACCAGCTCTCGTTGTTCCAGAATCGGTTCACTCCTGCTTTCCAGACGAATATGCAGCGCATCGTCTCCTGTTGTGGGATGGATGCTGGTGATGATGCCGGATTCGCTACGATCCATGCCGATTGCTAGCTGGAGCAGCGAGCCGAGCCGATGTACACGTTCTTCGTCGGAAGGCTCCAAAATATCTGCATGTGTACGCAGCAAGCGGGGGGTCCGGTTTTTGGGATGGTAATCAGCGATCAGCGCGGCTAGCACCGTTTCCCGGTGAGATAAACCGCCAATGCCTGCGTGCAAGATCCAGAACACGGAATGCTGGCGGAAATGATAGTAATTCAAGGCTGCGCCTGTTTTGTAAAGAGTTGCTGCAGTTAGTAACAAGCGTTTGTCCATAGCGATTGAGGTTCCCTCAGCTAAAGTGTCATAGAGCCGGACGGCGTACTCGTTAACCCGCTTGACATGCGCTTCGCTAACCGGGACAGCAAACGACAGGATATTGCGAATCGACGTGATGAGCGGGTTAGCCGCCACAGGTTGCTCAGCGTTGACTAGCTCATGAAACAGGCCGTCTCGCAGACCCGCTCCACTGACCAAATACGCGGAGCCTTGAGCAGCTTCAAAGATCGTTTTCAATATAATGAGCCCCGGTACGATAATGTCGGCTCTGTCTTTGGACAGGCCGGCTGTTTTTTTGCGTTTTTCATAGGGCAGATGAGGCAGACTACTATAGAAATAATCGACATCTTCTATTGTCATTTCGTAATGGTGTGTCACAGGAAGCGAGTAATCCCGACGTTTCTGATTGATTTTAGCCAAAGTACGGAGAGTTCCACCCAACCCGATAAACGGCAGACCCGGATTGGAGAAGATCCAATCATGGTTTTGCAGTGAAGAACGGACAAAGCTCTCCATTTCCTCAATCTGTCCAGAAGACCATTCGCCATTCTTGACCTCACGTCCAAAGCGCCAATTCATATTGACTGCGCCAAAGGGAAATGAAACTGTATGCAGTCGTGTCCGATCACGGAACAGCGTAATTTCGGTACTGCCGCCCCCGATGTCAATAATAATTCCGTCACTCACATTCATTGTATTCACTACGCCCAGAAAACCGGCATAGCCCTCTTGCTCCCCGCTCAGTATTTCCAATGTTAGATCTGTCTCTTCCGCAATCCATTGAACGATTTCGTCCGAATTCGCCGCATTGCGGATGGCCGCTGTTGCTGCTGCACGCATTCGGACAACCCCGTGCATACGGCACACTTCCATAAATTGGCGTAACAATGGAGCGATGCTGCGTATTGCTTCTCGTTCCATACGACCGTTGGCCCCAACCTTTTCGCTCAGCCGAGCAGCTTCTTTGCATTCCTGCACAATTCGATAAGCTCCTGTCTCTGTCATTTCATAGATCACGAGACGTATAGAGTTTGAGCCAATGTCCATGATGCCAATTTTGCTATTCATGAGTTGACCTCCTTGTTGAAAGAAACCATTTGCCAGCAAATTCAACTGCTCCGTTCTAAATGGTATTCAGATTATTGTCATTGTACCAGTGTTGTCCGGTGCATGCTACCGTTCACCATGATCTTGTCGAAATAGACACATGATCCTGACAAACATCCAAGAATAGCACACCCCTATTGAGTATGTATAAGTATACCTGACGGCGAAAGGAGAGAATTAGATGAGACAACTTGCAAGCAAATGGCTAAAGACGAAGGCCCTCCTCCATCATCCACATACCGCCGTTTATATACCGGAAACCTGTCTATATAGTGAAGAACAATTGCGCATGATGCTGCGGCGGCATGCTTTTGTATTTATAAAACCCGTAAAAGGAGGCGGAGGGGGCGGAGTCATGCGCGTGGCAAAGGAGGGGAGGGGCTATACCTGTACGCGTATGGAACAAACACATCGGTTCAGCCATTTTAGTGCGCTTGTAGTCGGAATCGATAAGCTCCGAATCCAACGTCCGTATCTCATTCAGCAAGGTATTCAACTAGCAAGTATCCAAGGTAGACCTGTTGACTATAGAGTCAAAGTCGTAAAGGAAGGGGGGAAATGGGAGTTTCGTGCAGTGGTGGCGCGTCATGCTCGTCCCGGACTGGTCATAACGAATCTGTGCAAAGGAGGAACTTTGTTGAAGGGAACAGAGGCACTTCGGATGATATATCCGCGACGGCTAGCTATACGAAAGCGGCGGGAGATCGTTGAACTTACACAGCACTGTATTCCTATACTCGAAAGGAGATTTCCCGGGATCGGACAACTGGGATTTGATTACGGGCTTGATTGGAATGGACGGATATGGATTTTAGAGGTAAACACAAGACCTCAATAAATTCATGTTTTTTTCAAAAAGTTTCCATTATAATCTATTAACAAGATGCCAAATATAATATATTTGTATAAACATAAAAAAAATTTTTTTTGCGTTTAATCGCCAAAATTCTGTGTATAAATATTGTCCACATTATCCCCTGTCACATATAAGGGTTAACGACACTTACCAACAATTTATACACAGGATTTCCACAATTGACTGTGGATAACAGAACGCTTGTTCCGTTTTTGGTATTTTGATAGAATAGATTTTGAAATAAAAGGAAAGGTTGTGTCGAGGATGGCTATGCTGACGGATGAAATGCTTTTGGATTCCTATCAGATGGCAATCGAGCTTAAACTTGAATGTGACTTCATTGCACTGTTGCTGGCTGAAATTCACAAAAGAAATCTAGAGATGAATACAGCCGTAGTCCTTCATTAGACCGGACAAGCTCTCGTACTGCGACTGTAAAGTCATTCAGGGTTCGGATGACTTTACGGACAATCACTGCAACGAATAGGCACACCGTAAAAAAGGGTATTTCACTCCAGAGATTCAAACCTGGAGTAAAATACCTTTTTTTGTCATAGTCTAAATTAACTACATTTTCATGTTACTGCTGTGACCGGGAGACAACTTGGCGTCTGGATCTACATAGACCTTGGCGTTGTTGACTGCCGTAGGGGCTTCACCAAAGCCAACCGCGATCAGCTTGAGCTTGCCTGGATAGGTGGTGATGTCTCCTGCAGCGAAAATGCCAGGAATATTCGTCTCCTGACGAGAATCGACCACGATGGAGTTACTTTCGATTTCAATTCCCCATTCAGCAATCGGGCCAAGTGTGGATACAAATCCAAAGTTAACAATGACATCGTCCACTTCGATTTCCTGAGTTTCTTTGGTTTTTACATGAGCAAGAGTGACCTTCGTAATCGTATCTTCCCCATGCAATTCTGCAATTTCCGTTGGTGTAATAACGTTTACTTTGGAAGCGAGGAGGTTTTCGACACTGTGTTCATGCGCGCGGAATTTGTCACGGCGGTGAATCAATGTAACCTGTTCTGCAATCGGTTCCAGCATAAGGGCCCAGTCTACAGCAGAGTCACCGCCGCCACTGATTAGCACCTTACGGCCTGCAAATTTGCTCAGGTCGCTGACAAAGTAATGCAGGTTCGTTTTTTCAAAACGATCGGCACCTGGAAGCTCCAGTCTGCGCGGCTCGAAAGCACCCACGCCAGCGGTAATGATAACCGCTTTACCATGATACTCGCCACCTTTGTCTGTTTTGACGATGAAGTGGCGTTCTTCTTTCTTCTCTAACGATAAAACTTTCTCTTCTAGCTGCACCTCTGGATTAAAATGGTTCATTTGTTGAACCAAATTGTTGACCAGTTCCTGTGCAGTCACTTTAGGAAAGCCAGCAACGTCATAAATATATTTTTCAGGATAAAGGGCTGCAAGCTGGCCGCCCAGTTGGGGCATACTTTCAATTAAGGTGACGGATGCCTGACGCATTCCTCCGTAAAAAGCGGCGAAAATACCGGCTGGACCGCCTCCGATTATGATCAGATCGCGGATCTCCGCACCTGTGGATTGAGCTGTCACTCTAAAAACACCTCCGAAAGGGATAGTATGAATTGTAGATATTGAATCAGCCGCATAGAGGTTCAGATAGCCGCCGAACGTATGATTCACTGCTTATCATTATAAACTGCTGGGTTCCTCTTGCAAAGTTAAAGCGATTAATATTTGATGAAGACTTTCCTATGAGTATAAATTAACCGTGTTGAGAGAAAAGCTGTGAATATTGAATGATTATGTATATCGGAAGGGGTAGAAGCATGAGCAGTATTCCCAAAATTGTCATTGTGGGCGCTGGATATGGCGGAATATTGACGGCTCAGCAATTGCAAAAGGAGCTCAAGCACAATGAGGCAACTGTCACGCTAATCAACCGTCATGATTACCACTATATTACGACTCATCTTCACATGCCTGCGGCAGGCACGGATACGATTGAGCATTCGAGGATTCCGATTGCGCAGCTCATCGATGAGTTCAAGGTGGATTTAGTCAAAGGAACAGTTAAGGAAATCATACCAACGGAGAAAAAAATCGTGCTGGAGGATGGCTCGCTATCCTACGATTATTTGGTTATCGGACTAGGTGGGGAGCCGGAAACATTCGGTATTCCAGGGATGGATCAATTCGCGCTGACGATTCGCAGTATTAACTCTGTGCGCCTGATTCGAGAGCATATTGAATATCAGTTGGCCCTATATAAAAATGATGGTAAACCAGGTCGCCTAAATTTCGTCGTAGGGGGCGCTGGTTTTAGTGGCATTGAGTTTGTAGCGGAGTTGGCGGATCGTCTGCCACAGCTGGCTAAAGCTTACGACATCGATTTTAATCGAATTCAAATCATTAACGTTGAGGCAGCTCCTACAGCATTACCAGGGTTTGATCCTGAACTGGTGGAGTATGCGATGGATGTCCTCAAACGTAAAGGGGTTAACTTCCGTATTGGAGTTCCGATTAAGGAATGCCTGCAGGATGGTGTAATCGTTGGTGAGGGTGAAAAGATTGAAGCCTGTACGGTCGTCTGGACGGGTGGGATACGGGGCAACAGTTTGATCGAGAAAGCCGGATTTGAAGTGATGCGTGGAAGGGTGAAAATCGACGATTTTCTGCGTGCACCGGGTCACGATGATATTTTCATTATCGGGGACAGTTCTCTGATGTTTAATCCAGAAGGACGCCCTTATCCACCGACTGCCCAAATTGCAATGCAGCAAGGAGTGCTTTGTGGCAAGAATCTGGCCGCTACGCTCCGCAACAAGGAGCTGCACAAGTTCGTATTCTCCAATAAGGGTACAGTTGCATCTCTTGGAAAGGGCGAAGCCGTCGCCGTAGTAGGTAAACGCAAAATCAAAGGCTGGGTGGCCGCACAGTTGAAAAAGATCGTAGATCTACGCTATCTGTTCATCATTGGCGGCATTCCACTGGTATTGAAAAAAGGGCGATTTTTCTAATCTCAGCCAAGTAGTCAAGATGCACCTAAAAACAATAAGAACAGAAAAAGGTTTCCACGACTCCTACCAGAGCCTGGAAACCTTTTTTCTATTGCTTTTCTTTTCTATTATTAGAGTTCCTACAGCTTCAGCATGTCTTCAAATGTTTCTTCGTTCAACACGCTGCCGACATAGAAGGAACCAAATTCGCCGTAACGGGCACTTACTTCATCAAAACGCATTTCATAAATTAGCTTCTTGAATTGAAGTGCGTCGTCGGAGAACAGGGTTACGCCCCATTCCCAATCATCGAAGCCGATGGAACCTGAGATGATTTGCTTTACTTTGCCAGCATAGCTGCGTCCAATTAAACCGTGGCTGCGCATCAAGGTGCGACGCTCGTCCATCGAAAGCATGTACCAGTTGTCATCCAGATCACGTTTCTTGTTCATTGGATAGAAACAAATATAACGAGCCTTGTTTAATACAGGTTTCAGGCGTGCGACAATTTGTGGATTTTGCATTGGATCTTCTTCCTTGCTCAAATAATTACTTAGTTCGACCACACTTACATAAGAATAAGTTTTGGTCGTATATTTGGCGAAGGTTGTTTTGTTGAACTCATTTTCCAATTTATTGAGGTCTTCCAGCGTTTCACGCAGGTGCAGCATAACAAAATCAGCCTTTTGTCCGACTATAGTATAGACAGCCGAGCTGCCCAGGCCTGCTTCCTCGGTAACGCTCCATTCCTTCATAAACTCTTGAAGCTCGTCCAGTGCTCCCGCGCGCTCTTCATCGTCTGCGGTTTTCCATGCCGTCCAGTTAATGGACCGGAAATCGTGAAGCGCATACCAGCCTTCCAGTGTGGAGGTTACTTCGTTGGGTGTTGCTGGGGTTTGTTGAGGTTGATGTTGATTCACGATCTACACTCCTTTACGATCTGTAAATGTAATCGGCTTAGCCGAAATATGTGTACTTCCGTATATCGTTCCTGTATCCAATACGTGATGTTTAACCATTATATTGTAGCTCAATTTGGAGCTTTTCACCAATGAAAGAAGTGTGAAGAATATTATTTTTCCATGATGCAGGTCACAAAAGTCATAAAATAGTTAGTATTCTCGAAAAAAGAAGAACTCGGACGAATACGGCTGCCAAAAAGGAGGACAATTGCCCTTATTTTGTTGGTCCCACCCGAGGGCAAGTATGATAGAATAGTAAAACATCTTGGAGAACGTTATGTCAGGAAAGGAAGAATGTCGGAATGCGGATGAAAAACCTGCTGCACTATACTGAGAACCACCGCTACTGCGTTTATCGGGAATTTGGCTTGAGCGCACTGGATGAATTGATGCTGGGAAGTGTCTATCAGCCGATGGTAGGCGCATTTGCGGTCAGTCTATATCGACTGTTGTTCCAGCATGTGCCAGTCGGACAGATCGGTTATTCGCCGTTGGAACAGCAACGTCGACTTTTTCTGACACTGGGACTGGAGCCAAGTGAGAAGGGACGCAAGTATTTGATTGAACAGACCTCCAAGCTGGAGGCTGTCGGTCTGTTGCAGACGTCCAGGCTGTATGCGCCTGAAACGGACGATTATATGTATGAATATGAGATGCAGCCACCGCTCGCACCTGCTGAATTTTTCAGAACGCAGCACCTCACCCTTTTGTTGAGAGACAAAATCGGTAAGTTTGCAGTGCTTTCTCTGAGAGAATCGTTGTGGAGCAGGGAATCTAGCGAATGGTCGCAATCTTCCCATAATAAAGAGAATATTTCGGTTCCGTTTTATGAGCTGTTTGAGCTGAACACCCATGTTATCGATTATGAGCTGGAACAGGCTCTGTCCGAGGTGTCCACGAGCCGTCAGACTGGAGCATTAGCGTCCGAATCGGAGGAAGCATTGAACTATGCCGATATTATTCTTCGTTTTCCGCGTGAATCCGCCAATCGCAAGCACGTGGAGCGTCTTCGATTTGAACACGAGCAATTAGGTATGGTCAATTACGTGGTACGTAAATTTGATCTCTCTGTACAGGATATTAGCCGCTTGCTGGATGAGGACGGCATTTTTACCGAAGCAGGTGACTTATTGCTCGACGAGCTTCAGCTTCGGGCTAGCCAGCACTCCAGGCAGGAACGGAAGCGTCAGGAGGAACAGCAGGTGCAGGCCGCCAAGGTGGTTGCCTTGCGCCAGAGGGAAACTTCCACACCTGAAGAGCCGCCTGCAGAGCAGGCTGTGGAAATGGAGTTTTATGTAGAGGTACCACCACAATTCACAGCCAAGTGTGACATTCACCAATATAATATGATGCTGCGCAACGAGCCTTATCGCCGTTTGCTGCAAACTTTTTTCCCTGGCACGGTTCCCGGTAACCTGCTGGATATATTCGAGAAGATAGATATCAGCTATAAGCTGCCTGGTGAAGTCATCAATGTGCTGATCCATTATTTAATGTCACTGCTCGTATCGGGGAGCGATCAACGGATTAACCGCAACTTTGTCGAGGCTGTTGCCTCCAACATGCTGCTAAAGCAGGTAAACACTTACGAAAAAGCCGTTCAATATATAAGGGATCAAGCCAAGGTAAAAGGAAAACAGTCTACTGCTTCTTCTTCCGGAGGCAGATCCCGCACGTATGCCAAAAACAATGGGCCTGCCAAGCCGTCTATTCCGATCGTACAAGATCAACCTTCCGAGGAATCCGTATCCGAGGAAGAACTGGATGAACTGCTTCGCCTGGCCGAACGATTGCAATCCGGTAAACAGAAAAAGGTGTAGTGGAAGCCAATTCAATAATGTGTCGACTTTATGGCGGTCGGCAGCGGAGCGTCTCTCCCGCTCCATAACTCTGCACATTTTAGAAAGGAGGAGTGTCCTTGGAATCACTCGGTGATTTGCTACAGCAGATGCAGAACCCTTCGTTTCGCCAACGCACTCGCAGCGTAGCCGATCAGGTTCTAAATGATCCGCTGGTGAAGGAATTTTGTGCTGTCCATCCTGATGTGGACGAAACGCAATTGCGACTTAATATGAGTATGCTCTTTCAGTATACCCGGGATCGTCGAAATTGCGACAACTGTCCGGGACTGGAACGGTGTCCTAACGATTTTCAGGGTCACTTTTGCAAGCTGGGCGTGGAGTACCCAAATGGAACAGCGGAAATGGTGGACATTCGGACCCCGTGCGCCAAGCTGGTTGCTTCTCAGCATGAACAACGGGTGCGCGAGCGAATTAAAAGCTTTTATGTAGATGAGCGCGCGCTGTTGGAAGGCTATAATGCCGTTGAAATTGCGCGCAAGGATTTGCAACGCGTGCCTGCAGTAAATCAGGTATTCCGCTATATTGAGGAAACCAAAAGGCAGGGTTTATTAAAAAAAGGGCTGTACCTGGAAGGTACGTTTGGTACGGGAAAAACCTTTTTGATGGGCTATCTGTTGCACGAATTGGCTCTGTCGGGTTTCAACGGTGTGATTGTGTACATGCCTGATTTTGTGGAGGACTTAAAATCCATGATTCAGGATGGACAGAAGCTCAAGGAAACGACTGAAATGCTTAAAAATTGTGATCTACTTGTATTTGACGATATTGGTGCTGAAAATTTGAGTCCATGGGTACGGGACCATGTAATGGGCTCTATTTTGAATTACCGAATGAACCGCAAACCGACCTTTTATACTTCCAATTACTCGCTGCAAGGGCTAGAGAAGCATCTTAGCTTTACAAGCAAAGACGGAGAGGAAATGTACAAGGGACAACGCTTGATGGACCGGATTCGTCCTTTTGTAGATGTCATTACCGTCAAGGGGAAAAATCAGCGAGGATAAGCGGTCATCTGCCTACTCTTTTGATATCTTACAATTAAAAGACTATTGTGATATAATTAAAAGGTGTCGAAACAGACATTACAGGTTATAATAATGTTGACTTTTCTATAAAGGAGGAACATACAATGGCAATTGTTAACGTGTCCGATCAATCCTTCAACGCAGAAGTCGAAGGCACAGGAACCGTTTTGGTTGATTTTTGGGCGCCATGGTGCGGTCCTTGCAAAATGATCGCTCCAATTCTGGAGGATCTGTCCACAGAAGTTGGCGATAGTGTCAAAATCGCGAAGGTGAACGTGGATGAAAATCCAGAGTCTGCTTCCCGTTTCGGCGTGATGAGTATTCCTACCCTGATCGTCTTCAAAGACGGACAGCCTGTTGATAAAGTGGTAGGCTTGAACTCTAAAGAAGCATTGAAAAGCATGCTTACTAAACACCAATAATCATGGAATGTGACCCATGCTCCTGCGGGGGCTTGGTGGAGCGCCATGAACAGTCAATGCCTCCGGTTATATATACCGGGGGCGTTTTTGTGCATTATTCCTATATAATATAAGTAGTTAGTTGAGCAGTCATTAAGAATGGAAGGAGGAACCGGGCGAATGAAATCCTATGCGGAGGACTTGCAGAACCAGGAGAAGGCGCTGGAGAATATACGGCACAAATTAGCATTGCTGCCGGATGCATCAGGCTGTTACCTGATGAAGAACAGCGAAGGCACCATCATTTATGTCGGCAAGGCCAAAGTGTTGAAAAACCGGGTCCGTTCCTATTTTACAGGTAGCCATAACGGCAAGACGCAACGACTGGTTGCCGATATTCGTGATTTTGAATATATCGTTACAGGCAGCAATATGGAGGCGCTCATTCTGGAGTGCAACCTTATTAAAAAGCACCAGCCGCGTTATAACGTGCTGTTGAAGGATGATAAAACCTTTCCGTACTTGAAAATTACGAACGAGGCACACCCCAAGCTGGAGGTAACCCGTCGCGTTCTGAAAGATAAAGCGAAATATTTTGGACCGTACCCTAATTCCTACGCGGCACATCAGACGAAAAAGCTGCTGGATCGTATGTATCCGCTGCGCAAGTGCGGTGTGATGCCAAAAGAAGTGTGTCTGTATTATCACATGCATCAGTGCTTGGGACCTTGTGTGAAAGAGGTTGAGAAGGAAACATATGACCAGATCAGTCAGGAGATTGGTTCCTTTTTGAGTGGAGGACATGAGGAAATTAAAAAGGATCTCCAACGTAAAATGCAGGAGGCCGCAGAGGAATTGTACTTTGAGCGTGCCAAGGAGCTGCGGGATCAGATTATTAGCATCGACGCGATGATGGAAAAGCAGAAAATCACCACATCTGATGCGAAGGACCGGGATGTATTCGGCTTTTCGGTAGATAAGGGCTGGATGTGTGTACAGATTCTATATGTCCGTAAGGGTAAAATGATCGAGCGCCATATGTCGACTTTCCCTTTCTACGGTGAAGCTTACAGTGATTTTATGTCCTATGTGACGCAATATTACAGTGACAACCCGGCAGTGCCGCAGGAGATATTGTTGCCGGATTCTCCTAAGCTGATGAAAGCAAAATCGACTGATGTTGATCAACCGATTGCAACAGAAACTGAGCTTTACAGTGCAACTACAGCTGAGACTACCGGGATTACAGATGAGGAAGCAGTACAAACGGAGTCAGACCGTTCTGCTGACCCACTGCGGGTAGCCGAAGCACGAGCAGCTTATGCAGAAGGAACGAATCAAGCTCAAGTTGGTGACCAAGAAACCGGGGAAACAGAAACTCAACTATCCGGTGGACTGGAGGACCCATCTGCGGCAGCTCTCGCTCTGGCTGAATGGTTGGATGTAAAAGTACTTGTGCCACAGCGTGGGCTGAAAAAGCAAATGACGGGTATGGCGACGGAAAATGCACGTGTTGCTCTGGATGAGAAGTTTAAGCTGATCGAGCGGGATGAGGAACGGACATCCAAAGCTGCAAGTAATCTGGGACGTGCCATTGGGCTGGATAGTCTGCATCGGGTAGAGGCGTTCGATAATTCCAACATTCAGGGTTCTGATCCAGTCTCGGCCATGATCGTCTTTATTGATGGCAAGCCTGCCAAGAAGGAGTATCGAAAATACAAGATCCGTTCTGTGCAGGGACCAGATGATTATGAGACGATGCGTGAGGTTATTCGGCGTCGATATGAACGTGTGCTGAAGGAAAATCTTGAACGTCCCGACTTGATCATTGTCGATGGTGGGCGTGGACAAATTAAAGCGGCAACCGATGTATTGGAAAATGAGTTGGGTTTGTTTATACCTGTGTGTGGTTTGGTGAAGGATGCCAAACACAGAACTTCCCAACTACTGATGGGAGAAACATTTGAGGCCGTGACACTTGCACGCAATAGCGAGGAATTTTATCTGCTGCAACGGATCCAGGACGAGGTTCACCGTTTTGCCATTACGTTCCACCGCGAGCAGCGCGGCAAATCTATGGTAACTTCCCAGTTGGACTCCATTCCAGGCATCGGCGAGAAACGGCGTAAGTTGCTGCTTAAGCATTTTGGATCGCTCAAAAAAATAAGAGAGGCCAGCGTCGAAGACTTCCGGCCTCTCTCTATTGGGGATAAGCTTGCTCGTCAGATTATAGCTGCCCTTCGGGAGGAGGAGTCGTAGAATACGGCTCCTCTTTTTTCATGGGTTCAAACATGATTCGATTAGGTTTTTTGGGACTAAACCAGTAAATGATGTAGCCTACAATAGCCGGAAGTAAGATCCAGAATAGGCCGGCGCTCACATTCACGGTGTCTCCCAGACTTATCACACTAAGCCCCATTAATATGCTATCAAAAATAACGTGGCTGAACATAGCAGCGATAAAGCCGTAACGCAAGAACACGAAACTAAACAGCAAACCAAGAAAAGTCAGCTCAATAGGTCTGGAAATCACCGGATAGATCGGATAAAGCGTATGTCCCAGTGCCCAAATAAGCGTAGTGATCAGACAAGCAACAAACGTATTCTTGACTATTTTTTTTACCATCGGAATACCAAATAGACGGTAAACAGTTTCTTCTCCAATACCTGCCATCCAAGCCATAATCGGCAATAGCCATGGATAAGCCATATTGTAAGGGGACTGCGTGGCGTCTGTAGTGGAGAACGTATTAAATGTGCGCTCCAATACAAAGAACAAAATGGATTGTACGCCCAGTAAAATGAAGGCCCACAAGTAACCGACATACATACTGCGAAGCACATACAATCCGTAGCCCGGCTCTTTAGCACGTGGCCATGCATTTAGTCCAACCTGACGCATAAGCCCGTCACCGCCTACCAAGGAGAAATAGATAGCTACAGCCATGAAGAAGGTAACACCAACCTGGAATACCATAAGAAATATAAGCATGCCCTTACTGCCTGCTTCAGCTTGCAATAAAGGTAGCATGTTCATTGTCCCAGCTATACTAGCAATAAAGTATACAATGGACAGAATAATACCGCGCACAAATGAAGTATGTCGTCGGGTGAGTGACGCATACACAATGGCAAGTACGCCTAGGACAAAGCTAAATAGGGCATAACCCGCATAAGTCATCCAATTCGCCCAGTATGTTTGCTTTTTAACATAGTCGGTATAGGACGAAGGGGCCGAAAAGCTTTGGGTAAACGAGCGAACATCCCCGTCTTCAAAAGTAAAAGCCAGCGTAAGTACCGAGGCGCCGATTTTCTTTCCGTCCACGGTATATTTTAATCCACCTTCCCCCTCAGTGGTCGCGAGCTTCAATTCAGATGGCTTAAAGCCAAAGCGTTTGATCCATATTGCTGCAGCCTGTTCCTTGGCTTCGAGCGTCATGTCACCCTCAGCTACACGTACAAGTCTGCTTCGTGCTTGTTCATCTGTAGAAACATCAGCCTGTGTGTAATTGGTGCTGGAGGTGATCCGTTTAAAGCTAACGACCTTCCCAGTGGATAAATCCACATGGATTTGCAGCTTGCCCTTCGCTGAGGAGTCAGGCAAATCAACCCGAAAGGTTTCATAAGGATAATTTTTTTTCCATGTACGATCGTACTCTTGAACCAATTTTTCTCTGGATAAATAACCGTACAAATCTGTTTCAGCCTGATAGGTTACGACGGGCTTCTCTGGCTGTGATTCCGTATAGCCCAGCTCGGAACGGGCAAAGTCCAGGGCGTGTATGACCGCTTCTTGTTTGCTGATGACCTTTGCATTCATCAATGATTCCGGACTTGGATTGCTAATTGAGGGAATAAGCAATTGAAAGATAAAAAAGCAAATCAGGCCAACCCCGCCCAGCAAGCCTAATTTTTTGAAGTTGGCCGTGAGCACGACCGGTTTCCCGATAGGATTCATGAGTTTCCTCCTTAATCTGTAAATAAGAACATCCATTAAAGATATCATACTGCACAGGTTCCCGCCAACAGACCAGCGATATTCATGAAAACAGAGTGAAAGCACTTTAAAGTTTTAATAAAATTAGATAAGCTGTGATTAACCGATGTCTATTCGCGAATTAAAGCCAATTTCACGTTTTTTCGGCGAAATCGGTTTTGTGATCTGGATAGAGAAGGATTATAATCTTGAGGCAATGCCTATGAAATATATGGGTAATGATATACATTTAAGCCGAATTTCTATGAGAAAACGGGGGAACCATGTTACTGGGGTGAATTTTACAGCCGATCCTGATGGACCGGAAGTGTAAATAGGGCATACTGTGCTGTCCGAATCCGTCAGCTAACCTCGTAGGCTGTGGACAGGAACCAAGTCAGGCACTCGGTTTTCCGGTGTCTTTTTTTGTGTGTATAAAAGTGTTTGGATTGGTTAGACCGCTGCGGGTTCAGATTATTCCTTCGATTGCTGTTACCCCCGGATTTTTTTTGATTGTATAAACCCTTTAATGGTTAAAATCCGGAGATAAAGGCAAACGCTTCGCTTCTTCAGAACAATTCTGCCCCCTTCGCTGCTGCTCGCCAATAGCACAGGGAGCCGAGTAGTGTTTGACATGCATTCTTCCTGTATTCAGGGAATGCTAATTATAGCTACTTAAGGTTTGGAAAATCAAAAAAATCAGGGGCAACGACGATCGGAAGATAAATGGAACGCGTAGCGGGCTTACACCGTATTAAGTCACTGTTTTTATAGTTTTAAGGATTAGGAGAGAAGTGATGAATAGATGAATCCCAATGCACGCTGGCTTCGGCTTTCTCCACCGCAGATATTCGTTGCAGGCTTTGCCATTATCATTCTAATAGGTAGTTTATTGTTAATGCTGCCCGTCTCTAATACAACTGGAAAACCACTTGCGTTTATAGACGCTTTGTTTACTGCCGCGTCCGCGACCTGTGTAACCGGACTTGTCGTTAAGGATACAGGGCTCTTTTTTACAACCTTTGGTCAAATCGTTATCGTTGCGCTGATCCAGATCGGTGGTCTTGGCTTTATGACCATGGCTACCTTGATTGCGCTGGTGTTCAAACGTCGCATTTCCTTGCGGGAGCGCCTTATTTTGCAAGAAGCGATGAATCAGACCTCTGTCGAAGGAATTGTTGGATTGATTCGCAAGGTGCTATGGTACTCGCTGATGATTGAGGGCGTATGTGCAGCTATTTTTTCGATTCGCTGGTCATTTGATATGCCTGTCGGCAGGGCGATTTATTTTGGAATTTGGCATGCCATTTCCATGTTTAATAATGCTGGTTTTGATTTATTCGGTGAATTTCGCAGCCTGACAGGTTATGTATATGATCCGATTGTTAATTTTACAGCCATGTTTCTCATTATTTCGGGTGGTATTGGTTTTGTAGTGATGTCAGACCTGGCAGATTATCGTAAGCGTAAGAGACTATCCTTGCATACCAAGGTGGTACTCAGCATGACAGCTGCTCTGATTGTCGTCGGGACGCTCGTCATTTTTGTATTTGAGTTTACGAATCCAAAGACGCTTGGCTCGCTTGATTGGGGTGGTAAACTGCTGGGTTCTTTATTCCAGTCCGTTACTCCACGTACCGCAGGTGCCAACACGCTGGACATTGCAGGCTTGCGGCAGGCTACGCAGTTTTTTATCATCATACTCATGTTTATTGGAGCTTCGCCTGGCTCCACTGGGGGCGGGATTAAGACCACTACATTTGCCCTGCTCATTGGAGCGGTGTTTTCGATGCTGCGGGGACGGGAAGATATTGTGCTGTTCAGGTACCGACTTGCGCAGGCACGAATTTATAAGGCTTTGACCATTACCTTGCTGGGGCTGCTGTTCGTGATTGGGGTGACGATGATTCTGTCGGCAACCGAAGATCATCATTTTCTAATGATCTTGTTCGAGACAGTGTCTGCATTTGGTACAGTAGGGCTGTCTATGGGGCTTACACCTGATTTGTCAGTTGTAGGCAAGCTGGTGATTACTCTGACGATGTTTGCAGGCAGGCTGGGTCCACTCACGCTAGCTTATGCACTGGGACCGAAAAAGGGTAAGGAATTGTATCGTCATCCAGAAGGTAAAATAATTATAGGGTAAGGGAGTTTTCGAGTAGATATGAAAACGCAGCAGTTTGTAGTCATTGGCCTGGGACGGTTTGGCTCAAGCCTGGCTTTGCAATTGGTGGATATGGGGTGCGAGGTGCTGGGCATTGATCGGAATGAGGATGTTGTAGACAGTATGAGTGAGATCCTGACACATACTGTCGTGGCGGACGCTACAGATGAGGATGCGTTGCGGTCACTGGGCATCCGTAATTTCGATTGCGGCATTGTTGCAATTGGTGATGATATTCAGGTAAGCATCCTGACCGCCATTTTGCTGAAGGAGCTGGGTGTGAGAAAAGTCGTAGCCAAAGCTATATCTGTACTGCATGGGCGTGCGTTAGAGAAGCTTGGGGTGGACCGAGTCATTTATCCGGAACGAGATATGGGTATTCGGGTAGCGCATCAGCTGGTCACGCCTAATCTGCTCGATTATTTGGAGCTGTCCAAGGAATACAGCATTGTGGAACTCAATGTGCCTGCATGTCTGAATGGCAAAACGTTAGCAGAATTAAATGCTCGTACCCGCTTTGGTTGCAGCATCGTGGCACTTCATACGGCGAATGGTATCTTGATCGCGCCGACAGCTATGGATCGGCTGAAAGCAGACGATATTATGGTCATTATCGGCTCCAATGACAATATCGGCCGCTTTGAGGATGAGGTCGTTAATGTCAATGAAGAGGGTTAAATTCTCTACACCATACGGTAGCCTGCAAACGATGCACGTGTCTCGCTAATCCAGCGTCGTGCTGTCGGGCCGAGATCGGCCGTTTCTGAGTATATGAGGGAGGTCGTTCGGCGTGTCTCCTTCAAATCAGGCAAGTACAATGCAGTAAGTCCATTATCTCGCAGCAGTTCGCTGCGCAAGTAGGATTTGGGCAGCAAAGCGGATGCCTTGCAGGTTGGAAGCAGGCGTACAATCGCCTCGAAGGAGTCGATTTCCATGCGGATATCCGGCATAATGCCGCTGCGCTGGAACAAGTCATCCGTCAGGCTGCGGTACCAGGTTCCTTTGGAGAAAATGATCATCGGCAATCCTTGCAGGTCCTTCATTGAAGCCGTTCCTGTCTTGACAGTTAATTCATGCCCGATGGGGACGACTAGCTCCAAATGATCGTCAAATAACGGAATGCAGCGTAATCCAGCTTCATGAATGGCAGACCCGACAACGCCGGCGTCTGCTTTTTTGTCGCGTACAAAGGCGACGATTTCATGCGTTTTGCCGGTGAGCAGCTTTAGCTCAGTCTGAGGATGCTTGCTCATGAAAGCCTCGACGAGGGTAGGCAACGTCGTTTGGAGTGTCGTAAGACTTGCGCCCAGAGTAAGCATGCTCTGGGCTTCATTTTTGTGCTGTGACAGCTTTTGTAAGAAGCGAAGCTGACGTTGCCGTTGCTCCAGCGCGAAAGTATATACAAATCGGCCAGTCGATGTAATTTCGAGCCGTTTGCCCCGACGATCAAAGAGATGGACACCCAGCTCTTCCTCCAGCTTGGCAATTTTGCGAGACAGGGCGGGTTGGGACAAATTCAGCAGTTTGGAGGCTTTATTCAAGCTGGACTGCTCGACAATGACGGCAAAAGCGTTCAAATCCTCAAACAAATCTTCCACTTCCTCTCTATATGCAAAAAAGACATAATAATTAATACGTATATTGCAATTCCATTATAAGCCGAAAAGGAGTAACATGAAAGCGACACAAGATGTTCACACTTTTGTTTTTCCTTATAAGGGACACCTTGTTGAACATTCCCTGTCGGGAACTGTCATTTTATATGTTATATTACTATTGAAAACGCTATTATTGGGAGAAGGGAGCATGACCTAGATGAGAGGATTTTATTCCAGAAAGCTGCATTCACTTCTTGGCGTCATTCCGTTGGCTCTATTTTTTGTTGAGCATTTGGTGACGAACTTCACAGCGGTGGAGGGCGGTAAGGAAGGTTTTAATCGCAGCGTGGCCTTCCTGAATGGTTTGCCGCTGGTTATTGTGTTAGAAACGTTATTCATCTACTTGCCATTATTATTCCACGGGATCTATGGCTTGTATATCGCTTATCAGGCTGATCCGAATGTTAAAAGGTTTGGCTATTCGCGTAACTGGCGCTTTTTGTTCCAGCGTATTTCCGGCGTCATTACGTTTGTATTTATTATCTGGCACGTATACGACACACGCTTTCAGGTGGCCCTGGGTAATGTCACTCATGAGGAGCTAGGCGGCGTAATGCATGGTATAGTGACGAACCCGGTCTATTTTATTTTGTATTTAATCAGTGTCGTTTCGGCATCATTTCACTTTGCTAATGGACTGTGGGCATTTATGGTCAGTTGGGGGATTACCGTGGGACCACGTGCCCAAAAAATATCTTCCTATATCTGTATGACCCTGTTCGTAGTGGTGTCGATCGGCTTCGTTGCTTCCCTGCTTGCATTTCGCAGCGCGGAATTCCAGGAAACGGCAACAGCCTTGGTGCAATGCAGCGCCTTTAAACAGCTACTGTAAACGAGTTATTTAAATTATACATCGTGTTGAGATTCTATTCTGATTTGTAAAAGGGGATTTAGTACAAATCCTGAAAAGAAGGAGTGAGCAGAAATGGCAGCATCCAACATTATTGTCGTGGGCGGCGGTCTGGCAGGTCTAATGGCTACGATCAAGGCGGCAGAAGCGGGAGTCCACGTTCATCTATTTTCTTTGGTTCCGGTCAAAAGATCCCACTCCGTTTGTGCGCAGGGCGGCATTAACGGTGCGGTAAATACCAAAGGTGAGGGAGACTCACCCTGGATTCACTTTGACGATTCAGTCTATGGCGGTGACTTTCTGGCAAACCAGCCGCCGGTAAAAGCGATGTGCGAAGCGGCTCCGGGAATCATCCATCTCATGGATCGTATGGGGGTTATGTTCAATCGGACACCAGAAGGACTGCTGGATTTCCGCCGTTTTGGCGGTACCCAGCATCATCGCACAGCCTTTGCTGGTGCGACGACAGGACAGCAGCTCCTGTATGCTCTCGATGAGCAGGTACGACGCTGGGAATCTGCTGGTTTGGTGACCAAGTACGAAAACTGGGAGTTTTTACAGGCTATACTGGATGATGAAGGCATCTGTCGAGGGATTTGTGGGCAAGATTTGCGTACGATGGAAGTGAAGACTTTTGCAGCGGATGCCGTTATTCTGGCATCTGGTGGTCCCGGGATTATTTTCGGTAAAACCACAAATTCCGTCATTAATACCGGTACGGCTGCCGGTGCAGTGTATCAGCAAGGCGTTCGCTATGCGAACGGTGAATTTATACAGATTCATCCAACGGCTATACCCGGTGACGACAAGCTGCGTCTCATGTCCGAGTCGGCACGGGGAGAGGGCGGTCGCATTTGGACGTATAAAGACGGAAAGCCATGGTATTTCCTTGAAGAAAAATATCCGGCTTATGGAAATCTAGTCCCTCGCGACATTGCGACACGTGAAATATTCAGCGTATGCGTTGATGATGGACTGGGTATTAACGGCGAGAACATGGTCTATCTGGATCTGTCTCACAAGGACCCGAAAGAGCTGGATGTAAAGCTGGGCGGCATTATTGAGATTTATGAAAAATTTGTCGGCGACGATCCGCGTAAAATCCCAATGAAAATATTCCCGGCTGTTCACTATTCAATGGGCGGCATGTGGGTCGATTACAACCAAATGACAAATATACCGGGTCTGTTCGCAGCTGGTGAATGTGAATTCCAGTATCACGGAGCGAACCGCTTGGGTGCAAACTCACTGCTGTCGGCCATTTATGGCGGGATGGTGGCTGGACCAAAGGCTGTGGAATATATCAAGGGCTTGAAAAAGTCTGCACAGGATGTAGCTTCTTCGGTATTTGATGCCGCAGTCAATCAGCAGACGGAGAAGTATGAGCGTATTTTGCATATGGACGGAAAAGAAAATGCCTATGTTCTTCACAAAGAGCTGGGTGAGTGGATGACGAACAATATGACCGTGGTTCGTTATAATGACAAGCTGGAAGCTACGATTCACAAGATCAAGGAGCTGAAGGAACGTTACTCGAACATTAACATTAATGACGCTTCGCGCTGGAATAATGCGGGTGCGGCGTTTACACGGCAGTTGTGGAATATGATGGAACTGGCTGAAGCGATGACCAAAGGGGCGTTACTGCGCAACGAAAGCCGGGGGGCTCATTACAAGCCGGACTTCCCGGATCGCAACGATGAAGATTATCTGAAAACGACGATTGCAGATTGGACACCGGAAGGACCACAAATTTCGTATGAAGAGGTCGACGTTTCACTGATCAAGCCGCGTGTTCGAGATTATTCCAAGAGCAAATAACAGAAGGGAGTGTATTTAGATGTCGGAGCAAGCAGTGAAGTCGAATAAAACAGTGAAGTTCGTGGTTACTCGTCAGGATGAGCCTAATGCTAGTTCCTATACGGAAGAATTTGAATTGGCCTACAGACCGGGAATGAACGTGATCAGCGCGCTGATGGAAATTCAGCGTAACCCGGTAGACAGCCAAGGTAAAGAGACGGCTCCAGTGTGCTGGGAGTCAAACTGCCTGGAGGAAGTATGTGGAGCTTGTTCTATGGTGATTAACGGCAAGCCACGTCAGGCGTGCGCAGCGCTCGTCGATAAGCTGGAGCAGCCGATTACGATTGCGCCCATGAGTACATTCCCGGTAGTACGGGATTTGGTCATTGACCGCAGCCGGATGTTTAACGCGCTCAAGAAGGTCAAAGCGTGGATTCCGATTGACGGTACCTACGATCTGGGACCGGGTCCTAGAATGGCAGAGAAAAAGCGTCAGTGGGCGTATGAGCTGTCCAAGTGCATGACCTGTGGAGTCTGTCTGGAAGCATGCCCGAACGTCAATGAGAAGACGACGTTCATCGGTCCTGCGGCGATATCTCAGGTTCGCCTGTTTAACAGCCATCCGACAGGGGAAATGAATCAGGAAGAGCGCCTGGATGCATTGATGACGGACGACGGGCTAGAAGGCTGTGGTAATTCGCAAAACTGCGTACGCTCTTGCCCGAAAGGCATTCCGTTGACAACTTCTATTGCCGAAATGAACAAGCAAACGACTAAGCATATGTTTAAGCGCTGGCTGACTGTGTAGCAGAGCCAGCCCATAGGTTGTACTCAAACAGGCTTCTTCCCAACCGGAGAAAGCCTGTTTTTTTGCGCTCAGGAATGATGGAGGGTAACATGGAGGAAGGAGCGAGGGACAGCACTTATGGTATAATTATAATATTGTGTATCGTTTTGGAGAAAAGGAGGCTGGACAGGTGACTGTGCAACCGATAACGAATCGACCTGTCACGAGGTCGGATGTAATGAAAGGATTAAAGGAGCTGGGAGTTCAGAGCGGCATGACATTGCTTGTTCACTCGTCGATGCGCAGCTTTGGGCGCTTTGTTCCAGGCGGGGCCTCCACCATTCTTGCCGCATTAACCGAAGCGATTGGCCGGGAAGGGACGCTGGTGATGCCAACACAGTCACACGACTTGACAGATCCGTCCACCTGGATGAACCCGCCTCTGGATGAGTCATGGTGGGAACTGGTACGTGAGGAAATGCCTGCTTATGATCCGGCCTGGACGTTGACCGGAGGGATGGGCGTCATTGTAGAAACGTTCCGTGGCCTGCCGGGAACAGTGCGCAGCGGACATCCGCACGTTTCTCTGGCGGCATGTGGACCTGCTGCTATAGGCTTGCTGGAAGCGCATGAGCTTGATTTTGGGCTGGGTGAGCATTCGCCCTTGGCGAAGCTGTATGAGGCAGATGCCTATGTACTGCTGCTGGGCTGCGGACATGACAGCAACACCTCCTTACATTTGGCAGAATATCGAACAGCCTACAATGGACGTGAAGTTGTCACGCATCAAGCCCCTATGATGGTGGATGGGACCAAAACGTGGGTGTCTTTTCAGGATTATAATATTACCTCGGATGATTTTGAGCAGCTGGGACTTGATTTTGAACGGGAATGTCCCACATCCTTTATGCGGGTGAACATTGGAGAGGCTTCATGTTTTTTCGCAAGGCAACGGGATTTGGTTGACTATGCAGAGCAGTGGTTGTCCACTCATCGCTAAAGCTTCTGAACAGTAGGGGATTCTGAGAAAATGAGATAGAGGAATAGATCGCAAGGGGGAACGCATATGGAAAAGACGCCGCAAATCCGCCGCGAGAGTCAGGATGGCCCACATCAGGAGGCCGCTATCCCTCCCGGTTCTTCGCGGCGTTCCTTATCAAATGAGCCAGCCAATCCTTCCCGCCGCCGTTTTTTGAAAAAAGCGGCTTTAGCCACAGCAGGAACTGCACTATTGGCTGGAGGATATGCCTCCTTATGGGAGCCTAATCATTTGGAGATTACACGCTTCAACTTGTCTCTCCCTCGTCTTCCGTCTGCATTTGACGGAATTAAGGTGGTGCATTTCAGCGATGTGCACTTGGGGTTTCACATGGATGAGCAGGATCTGAGCGAGCTTGCGGACCGAATAGCTGGTCTGGAGCCGGATTTGCTCTGTTTTACAGGCGATATTGTAGATGATTATTCAGTATCTATGAAGGCTGCTGTTCCAGTTATGGCTTCCATGCACGCTACCCTTGGTAAATTTGCTATTCTGGGCAATCATGATTATAGAGGCTTACCCGCCGGCGTTCAGGAACTATATCCAAAAACCGGATTTACACTGCTGAGAAATGAGCATGCGGTTGTAGAGCGCGCGGGACAACGTGTGGCCATTGTCGGCTTGGAGGATAACATCATGGGCAAGCCCAATCCGCAGCGTGCAATCCACGGACTGCCTGATGGGATGTGCAAGCTGCTACTGATGCATGAGCCGGACTATGCAGATGTGGCGGCACAAATGTCCTTTGATCTTCAATTGTCAGGACATACCCATGGGGGACAGGTACGTTTGCCTGTCATTGGAGCACCGATGCCGCCCCCTGGTGGACGCAAGTACATTCAGGGATTATTTCATGTGGGAACGGATAGAATGCCACTGTATGTCAGCCGAGGCATTGGTATGACACATTTGCCAATACGGGTGCTGTGCAGACCGGAGCTTAGTGTTATTACGTTAAAATCTGGCCAATAGGTCATGATCTTTTTTTCATCTTCATCATATATGTTGGAACTACATAATGTTGGCTTGAATGTAGTGTAGAGATGTAGCCGTTTCGGACAAAGGAGTGAGATTCAGATGGATCGTATTGCTGTCATTTCAGATATTCATGGCAATTGGCCTGCTTGTGAGGCGGTGCTGGAGGATATTGCTTCCCGAGGCATTAGCCGTGTGTTTTGTTTGGGGGATCTGATCGGCAAAGGGCCTAGCCCGTGCGAGGTTCTGGATGCTATCCGCCAACATTGTGAAGTCGTCGTTCGGGGCAATTGGGATGAACTGGTTAGCATAACGGATGATCTCAATTTTAGCTGGCAAGCCGAACGTTTGGGTGCAGAGCGAGTGCAGTATTTGGCACAGTTGCCGTTTCATTATGATTTCAGAATGAGCGGACGTCGTATCCGCTTGGTGCATGCCTCGCCGCAAAGTGTGTATCACCGCGTACAGCCATGGGATGAGCCAGCCAAAAGGCTTGCCATGTTCGATCCGCTAGCTGAAGAAAGTGGAAAAGTACCTTTTGCTCCAGAGGTTGTGGGATATGGGGATGTGCATAATGCCTTTATCCAGCATTTTCAGGGAAAAACACTTTTTAACGTTGGGAGTGTCGGGAATCCGTTGGATATTACCCAGGCTTCCTACTGCATTTTAGAGGGGCGATGGGGAGAGGAGCAGTTCACGCCTTTTTCCATTCATTTTGTACGCGTACCCTATGATATAGAATTGGCAGTAAAACATGCAGAGGAGGCAGATGTGCCTTCTTTGGCATATTATATTCGAGAGCTGCGTACCGGAATTTACCGGGGAATTCAGGACCTGGATTAAGTATGGAAATATGCATTGCTAAAAGCAGAATCCATCCGCAGGAGGGAACATTGTGCTGACCAGAGAAATGCTTCGTCTCGGATTGCCGGAGCTTTACACTCGCCGAGTCCGATTGCGCCAGCTAAAAGCGGAGGATTATCCTGCGCTGGAGCGGATCTTATCCGATCCATTGGTAATCCAATATGTGAATCGAATTCGCAAGCCAGTCTATGCAAGAATGAGACGCCTGGTTGCGCAAATTAAAATATCAGCTGACTCACTGGATTCCCTACATTTTGCGGTGGAATGGCATCGGAGAATTACAGGAGAGAGCAATCTGCATGATGAATTCAACGAACGGTCCTCCTCACCGTTGCTCGGTATTGTTTCTTTTCAGCAATGGAATGAAAGAACGGGTGAGGCACAACTGGGCTATATTCTGGATCGGCCTTTTTGGGGACAGGGACTGGCTACAGAAGTCGTAGGAGAAATGCTGAAATTTGGTTTCGAGTCTTTGAAGCTCAAGCGGATCGAAAGCCGTTGCCAAGAGAATAACCAGGCTTCTATGCGTGTGCTTATGAAAAATAAGATGCGCCTGCTGCGCACCATTGGTGCCTATGATCCCTCAGGAGAGGTGCCGAGTGTATTGGTATTTTCGCTGACCCAAGGGGATTATGCATAGAAATAACATTGGAATATTTTGTTACAAAGATGAAATATAACTGCAAAACAACTCTAACACAGGACGGGTACAATACAGACATGACCCCCTTTTGAATAATATATGTTGCTGGGACCCGATCATTCGGGTCCTCTTTTTTTGTTATCCTATAGTTAGAACCAATCAGGAAAGAAGGGCTAACTCACGATTCCGCCTCATTTGGGTAAGGGAAGGGAACGTTACATCTAGATACAATCCATTTATGTCATATTCAAAATATCATGCTACTAGGTGTATAGGGTCTAGGTCTCGGGATGACCACAACGCCACTGGCCCATGTCGCCCTTGGTGCTGTATCGGCTGAAGAGGCAGGAACGGGTTCAGGCTTGTTTACGACCTTTATGTACTTGGCTAATTCGTTGGGTGTCGCTTTGATCGGTATCTTGTTCTTATCCTCGCTCAATCACACGCTTTCAGATGCTAATCTGTCCGATTATATCAGGGCATTCATTATTTCTGTGGCGGTGAGTGGCCTTCTTGCCTTGGCTGCGCTCATTTGTATTTCATTTTGTTACAAAAATGAAATATAACTGCAAAACTACTTTAATATAGACTGGGTACAACATAGACATGACCCCCTTTGAATCATATAAATTGCTGGGACCCGAAGCTTCGGGTCCTCTTTTTTTTATAGTTCATAGGTACGGTTCAGGCTGGTTACCAGCTCTGGAAGCCATTCATTTAGGGAGAGAAAGGAGTATCCCTCTGACTGGGCTTTGGACGTATCCATGTACCACGATTGTGTAATACCGAATGGAGACCTGTGCTCGTCTACTGTTTTTTCTTTCATTACAGCTTGTTTCCCTGTTACCTGTTCAATGAATGAAATGATGTCTCCAATCCTTACTGTACCGTCGGAGCAAGCATTTACAGGGCCTGTTACATGAGCAGACCCAAGCCAAAGCAGAAAATTAGCGGTTTCATCGGAACGAATAAATGAGATATATACATACTTACATCACTCCTGCTGGAATGGTTTTCATTTATATTAAGATAGACAGACGAATGAATGTAAAAGATACAGGACGCAATGAAAATGAGGAGGATCACATGCCATACGTAAAAATTCAGGATTTAGAGATGTATTATGAAAAAATGGGTACAGGAGATCCCGTCATATTTTTGCACAGTCATTATTCAAGAGGAATCCTAGCTTTTTCATCTCAATTACTTGATTTTCAGCAAAAGTATACATGTTATTTTCCCGATCACCGGGGACATGGCAGAACGAAATGTGACAGCCTGGAATGGAGTACCCCTCAACTTGCAGAAGATGTGATTAATTTTATGAAGGCCCTACATATCTCCAAGGCCCATCTTATTGGGTACAGCTGCGGAGGCAATGTGGCTTTATACTGTGCGGTGAAGCACCCTCAAATGTTCGCAACCCTTACCACCATTGGCTGTAGTGGAGTCGCATGTCCTGAGGGGGCAGATGAGTTTGAGCCGGAGTGGCTCGTCCAAAACGAATGTTATGAAATGATCCATCAAATGATGGAACGCCATGAGGAAGCGCATCAAGGTAATTGGCAGGAATTTATGCGTCAGAGCGCTCAGGATTGGCGCCAATATCCACAATTGACACGTAATGAGTTAAGCCGCATTACGTGCCCTGCATTATTTATTGCTGGTGAACATGACGACTTTGCCACAGAAGAGCAGCTTCAGGAATTATGCTCATGGGTCCAAGATTCACGTTATCTAGTTGCTCCGGGTTGTAGTCATCGGCCGCACATGCTTAGAGAACAGCCCATTTTAATCAATGATTCTATTCTTCAATTTTTGAATAAACATGCTATTGGTTGATTAAAATTATTCCCCTAGAAGCTTCAAAAAATTGGCTGGCACCGTAATTTGCTGATTATTAATCATAATCTTTCGAAGCTCTTCCATAGAGTCTTCTTCACCTCTGGCATCTTTAATCTCCTTGATTTCACGATGCAGACGTTCCATTTGCAGATCCAGCGCATTAGCGGAATCCGCTGCGTTCTTTAATTCACGTGTCAGACTCTCGGGAACAGACTGGTTGTATTTATAAAAGATTTTATGCTCCAGGCTTGCCCAAAAATCCATCGCAATGGTTCGAATCTGCACCTCTACGCAGACTAGTTCCTCACAGTCCGACATGAATACAGGAACTTGAACCAGCAAATGCAGACTCTGATAACCGTTCGGCTTGGGATTCTTGATGTAATCCTTGATTTCCAGCACCTTGAGGTCACTCTGTCTCTGAAGCATGTTACTGACATCATAAATGTCAGAAATAAAAGAACAAGTAATACGTAAGCCCGCGATATCCTTGATAGAATCTTTGATAGCATCCAGCGATAATTCGCTATTTTTACGAAGCAATTTGTTCATGATGCTTTCAGGAGATTTAAGGCGTGATTTGGTATGCTCAATAGGGCTGTAATCGTGCAATGCTTGAAATTCCTGTTTTAATATTTCAATCTTGGTTTCCATTTCGTCGAGCGCAAACTTATAGATGAGCATAAATCGCGTGATGTCATGCTTTAGCTTTTTGAGCTTGTCCATAGGATCTTCCAATTGCATATGTAATTCTCCTCACACAAAGATGTTGTTTATTTAAAATAATGGGGTTGTACGGTTTTAAGGCGATTGGTAGCAGAGCGAGGATTTGAATCTGGAGAAGCGTTAGTGTTCGCCTTTGCAATGGGATTGTTACCCTATATAAGGATTTCCCAAGAATCCCATTGCAACAGCGATTCCCACCCTTAATACATTTTAAAGCGCTACAGGAATTTTACGTTTTTCTTTAAAATAAACCCATTCCTGGAAGCCGATATCCTTCAGCATCGCTTTTACGTCTTCCCAATCGTCGCCTACCCGTGAAGGCTTATGGGCATCCGAACCAAAAGTGACCTCCACACCAAAATGGTGTGCTCTTTCTAAAATAGAAGCAGAGGGGTACCATCCGCCACTCAGCTTGGTTTTACCCGAAGTATTAATTTCAATCGCCACATTGGATTCCGCAATCACTCGCAAGGTTTCGTCAATGGCTTCATCGGCAGGAATGTCTGAAAAGGCAGGGAAATTCCCTTTCATTGCGTCAATATGACCTAAAATCTGAAACATGCCGCTTCGCGCAGATTGCTGAATGAGCGCATAGTAGGCTTGTTTGACCTCGACTTTACGAGCGTCACTTAATTTTTTCCAACGGTTGCGGTTAAAAATGCTATCCCCTTCGACATTGTGAATCGACCCGATAAGGTAATCAAATGGATAAGGAGCCAAAGTGGAACGATACAATTCAGCAAAATCAGGGAAATAATCCGTTTCCAATCCAAGGAGCACGTCAATACGGCCCTCGTATTCCTGCTTAAGCTCCTGTACTTCTTTTACATATTCAGCAAGCTGTGACTTGGCCATATAAATTTTAGGAAAAGCCTGATCCTTTTCGCTACATAGGAAGGGGGAATGGTCGGAAATACCAATAGCTTGTAAGCCTGATTGAATACCTGCTTCGATGTAATCCCGAATGTTGCCGTCTGCATGACCGCAGCGGAAATGATGGGTGTGCAGATCAAATTTCATGGACTGTCTTCCTTTCGTAACCAAGGTTTATATTGTGTATGTTGTTCATAGCGAATTACGTTATTCAGAATTGGTGAAATTCGTCTCCGGCATCCCCTTCAGATCGCTCAAAAATTGCTGCATTGCTGAGTTTAGATAACGGCCGGACTTATAAATCACCCCTACCGGATGACTAACTTCCAGCTCGGGAATATGGATCATTTTTAATGTGCCTGTACGCAGTTCAGAAGTGACTGACAGTCTGGAAATTATGGCAGCTCCGAGATTGATTTCGACCATCCGTTTGACTTCCTCACTGCTGGACAACTCGATCACGACATGGGGCACAATTTGGTGCTTTTTAAAAACATCGTCCACGAATTTCCGTCCTACCGTATCGGGAGAGAGCAGAATGAGCGGAATTTCCCGAAGGGCTTCAATAGTAGCGTGTGGTTGCGAGGCCAGCGGATGTGTAGGAGACACGACAAGTTCAAAAGAATCATAATACAGGACTGAAGTGCTTAGATTGGGATTACGTTCGATCAGATAACCGATACCAACATCAATAAGTCCGTTCTCCACCTGCTGATAGATCATCGAGGAGGCCATGGATTGAATGGAGGTTTTGATGAGAGGGAACTGATCCTGAAAGTAGGAGAGCACACGCGGTAAAATTTGAATGGCGATGGATGTTGTGGTACCCAGCGCAATGTGACCCTGCGGTGTTTCGTTCAAGTCATACAATCTCTGTCTTAATTCCTCAACAACCTCCAATATGCGCTCGGCGTGTTCCAAAAAAACAACTCCCCGGTCGGTCAGGGTGACGGGCTGGTTGCGGTCAATCAGAATGGTTTTGAACTCATCCTCTAGACTTTTGATTTGGGCGGACACCGCCGGCTGCGTCAAATTGAGAAGTTCTCCGGCTTTACGGAAGCTCATCGTTTTGGAAATCATGATAAGTGTTTCAAGTTGACTGATGTTCATGAAGTTCCTCCTCTCTTTTCTTTAGCTTGTCGCAGCTGTATAAACTGAGTTTAGCCAATCTACTTGTTTATATGTAAAACCATCGTTATGCTTTATTTCATTAGATTATAGGTTATTCGAGCAGGAAGGGCAATGAATCGAAGCAGTACACCGTAAAGTGTGGTATATTGGGAAATAAAGACTAAAGTCCTGATATACTTTAAAAATAACCAGTCTAGATTCGGGTTGAAGTAAAGATATAGGACATTATTCACATTTTTTGTGCTTTAGCTATAAAAAATTGCCGGACTGCTGTCGATAAGTGATAGAGAGAGTATTTTATTGCAGGTTGAGTCGTTATCCAGCATTATTTAAATAAAAATTCAAATTTAAATGGGACTTTTGTTGTGTGTCTAAAAGCCCATCGTAAAGGGGCGCAATGATCGTGAAGGCAGAAGTGATAAATCCTTTTTTGGAGTCGGCGAGACGGGTCATTGAACAATTGATCCAAGTTTCTCCTTTACCCGGAAATCTCGGTGTGAAAAATGTCGAGTTGGTGGACGACCATATCTGGATTATGATCGGGATGACCGGACAGCTTAGCGGAAATATTGTGTTCGGCCTGAATGAACAGGTGGCGCTACGTATGGTATCGGCGATGATGGGCGGATTTGTGTTGACTGAAATTGATGAGATGGGAAAAAGCGCAATTTCGGAATTGGGCAATATGATTAGTGGCAATGCCAGTACAATTTTGTCCAGTCAGGGAATTGTCGTGGATATCACCCCTCCGCAGGTCATGAAATCAGAAAACTTGACCACTTTTGTGCCCCAGCGCGCCCTTTGTATTCCGCTTTCGGTGGAAGGAATCGGTGAGCTGGATATTCAGGTGATGATCTCTTAATATTAAAGGAGTAAGTTTCTTTAATGTGGAGGGATGACCATGAGTACATTGCAGGATAAGGTAATTGTGATTACAGGTGCATCCAGTGGGATTGGCGCCCTTTGCGCTCAGTTGTTGAGCGCAAAGGGCGCGATTCCTATTTTAACAGCACGTTCGCAGGAGCGATTGAAGCAAGTATCTGCGGGAATCAGCGGCAGGCATGAGCTGATCCCATTGGACGTTACCTGCCAGGAGCAGGTAGAGGCTGTTGCTGCACGAGTATTGGAAAAGTACGGACGGGTTGATATATTGCTCAACAATGCAGGTTACGGAAAGTTTGAGTATTTTAATGAAACCGACCTGACAGAGTTTGAACAAATGATGGACGTGAACTATATGGGGGTTGTTCGCTGCATCAAGGCGTTTCTGCCGCAAATGACAGAGCGGAACGATGGGCAGATTGTGAATGTAGCATCGATGGCCGGTAAAATCGGGACAGCCAAATCGGCTTCTTATACGGCCACAAAGCATGCGTTGCTCGGTTTCAGCAATGCGCTCCGGCAAGAACTGCGCGGAAGTGGAGTGACCGTAACGACGATTAACCCTGGGCCGATTGATACACCGTTTTTTGAGCTGGCAGATCCTTCAGGGGGTTATGTGCGGAATGTTGGCTGGTTTATGCTAAAACCTGATAAGGTAGCACAGCATATCGTAAGGGCGATGGAGCTCCGCAAGGAGGAGGTTAATCTGCCGCAGTGGGTATCTCCTTTTCTCAAGCTGTATCAATTAGCTCCCAGACTGATCGACAGGCTGGGGCATGGTGTGATGAATAAGAAATAATAGATGTCCCGTAGCCATTAGGTGTGGTGAGGGACATCTTTTATTTTTGTGATTTGGTAACAGGGCTATTTTCGCATATAATGGAGAGTAACGAATTTACGTATAGGGGTTGGACCTTTTCATGACATTGAATTTTGAAGCGCTCGGCGTTGAACAAGATCTGTTAGACAAACTGACCGAGCATGAAATTACACAGCCTTCGCCAGTTCAGGCAGAGGCTATACCGGAAATAATGAAGGGAAAGCATGTATTGGCGCGCTCACAAACCGGTACAGGAAAAACACTGGCTTATTTGCTACCGCTGCTACAAGCCATTGACCCACAGAAAAAGGCTACACAAAAGCTGATACTGGCTCCAAGCCAGGAATTGGCCATGCAAATTGTACGTGAGGGTCAGCGCTACGGAGAGCATCGTGGAATCCGTGTACTAGGTTTGATTGGTGGGGCGGCAATCAAGCGCCAAATCGAAAAGCTAAAGGATCATCCACAGCTTGTGGTAGGCACACCAGGACGTGTACGGGAACTCATTGCTTCGAAAAAGCTGAAGATGCACAATATTACAACTATTGTCATCGATGAGGTGGATCAGATGTTCCAACTCGGCGGAGCAGGCGATGTGACCCATATACTGGGCTCTGCCCAGCGTGATCGTCAATTGGTATTCCTGTCCGCAACGCTGAATAATGAAATTCAGTCATTGGCACAACGGGAGATGCCTGATTACGTAGAAATCGGGATTGATCCTGACCAGAAGACGGCCAGTGGACTGGAACATTACTACTTTGTATCCGAAGAACGGGATAAGGTGGATATGCTGCGCCGTCTGGTACGGCATTTTAATCCGAGAAAAGCGCTGGTGTTCGTAAATACGACCAATGCCATCGGGGAAATTGAAGCCAAGCTCAAGCACATGGGCCTAACTACGGCATCCTTGTATGGAGATGCAGATAAAGTCACGCGCAGCAACGTGTTGGCTCGGTTCCGCGAGGACAAGCTCAAAGTGCTGGTCGCTTCGGATGTGGCAGCCCGTGGTCTGGATATTGAGGGGCTTGAAATGGTCATTCATTTTGACCCGGCTACGGATAGTCAAGCTTATGTTCACCGCGCAGGGCGGACAGGACGTATGGGACGCAAAGGACTGGTGGTGTCGGTGGTGACCGACCGCGAAACGTTCATCATGCGTAAGTTTTCCCGTGAGCTGGGAATCGATATTGCAGAGCGCGCGTTGTACGGAGGTCGAGTTGTAGTGCCGCGCCCGACGGATGCCAAGCGTGCCCCTGTAAGGCCATCTGAGACTAGATCCATTTCCAATGGAACGGTGACGGAAAACCGCAAGACACCTGTTCGGACTGAAGCAGGGCGTCCAGGCAGGAATTCCGTGAACGGTTCAGCTCCAGGCAAGAGCAAAGGAGCAGCCTTATCCAAAGCAGGAAAGGCACAGCGCGAGCGTGATCGTAAAAACAAGGGTGCGCCAAGATGGCTGAAGGAAAAAGGATCAAAACCGAACGAGTAAGGGAGAAGAGGGGAAGCCATGGAACAACAGCCTGTGTTGCAAATTAACGGACTGACCGGTGGATACAGCGCCAAACGCCCGGTGCTGCATCAGATTTCGCTTGATGTGAAGCCGGGCGAAATGGTGGGACTGATCGGTCTGAACGGGGCCGGGAAAAGCACGACCATGAAGCATATTTTGGGACTGATGACACCGCAGGCCGGAGAAATTCGCGTACAGGGGCATAAGCAGGATGAGAATCCCGAAGCGTATCAGGGAGCTATTGCTTTTGTACCTGAAGCTCCAGAGCTGTATCCTGAAATGACAGTGATGGAGCATATGGAGTTTACGGCTAGAGCATACGGAGTCAGCGAAGCAGATTTCCGGACGCGCAGCGATCAAATGCTGGACTTGTTCCGTATGCGGGATAAAAGCGGAAGTATGTCGATGCATCTCTCCAAAGGGATGCGCCAGAAAGTGATGATTATGTGTGCATTTTTAGCGGGGCCGCCGTTGTATGTCATAGATGAGCCTTTTTTGGGTTTGGACCCGCTCGGCATTCGTTCCCTGCTTGACTTTATGTTGGAGATGAAGCGTTCGGGTTCGTCTATTTTGCTCAGTTCTCATATTTTGTCCACGATTGAAAATTATTGCGATCGTTTCATTGTGCTTCATCAGGGTGCCATCATCGCTCAGGGTACGTTGGACGAAGTGACAGCACAGGCGGGTAAGCCGGGCATGCCGCTGGAAGATGCATTTTATGAGCTGGTACAAGGCAGGGAATGAGCATGGATTTGCAACGTTTGCATAAAGAAAGACGTCTAGCGTTCTGGGGACAGGTGCTGCCTTATCTGGGCTATGTCATTCAGAGCGGCCTTGCAGTGGTCTTCGGCTTTGCGCTGATTGCCTTTGCCGCATGGTACACGTCCTTGCTGATGCATATTCCGCCGGATTTGCCCATCCGCTGGATCATGCTTATTGTAGCTATTCCAATTGCGCATGCGAGCTTTCGAACGTATTTGAATGAGGCAGATATTGTCTTCCTTCGTCCCCAGGAGCACGCGATGCCCCAGTATTTCAAGGCCAGCCGGATTCGAGGCGTGGTATATAAAATATTCGGTTTGCTGCTGCTGTCCATTATTTTGTGGCCGCTGTATATCCGCAGTGATGCTGCGCCTAAGCCGCTGCTATTGACTCTGCTGCTGTTCGTGCTGCTGAAGCTGCTATTTAGCTACGGCGGCTGGCAGGAGCTTCGCATGGTATCGGTTGGCGGGAGCGTAGGCTATCGTCTCCTGCGGTGGGTTCTGGCTGTGCTGATGGTAGCCGCATGGCTATGGCAGCCTCCGCTACACAGCTTGCCATTTATCGTGTTGGTTGGCGTGGTGTACGTGCTTGTTCTGCGTTTACCAGTCAAACTGCTAGTGGCTTGGGAAAAACTAATCCGCACAGAGGGCATGCAGGCTGCTCGCGTGATGCGTACGTTGGGCTGGTTTGTCGATGTGCCTGCCCTTACGCAGAGAGTGACGCCGCGCCGCTGGCTGTCCTGGCTGGGTGGTAACATACCTTGGAACAGAAGGGGAGCGTATCGTTACCTGCTGTTTAAGACGTTCTTGCGTACAGAGCCAGCAGGCATTGTCATTCGGTTAGGTATTCTGGGTCTGTTAATTATATATATCACCCATGCTAGCTGGATTGGTATTGCCGTATATTTATTTTTTATATTCCTCATAGGTGTTCAGATCACTTCTTTAAGACAGTATCACAGGGATTCGTTGTGGCTTCAGTTATATCCGATTCCTGCGCATAGTCGCCGTGCGTCTTTTCTTGACTTTGTTGTTCGGTTGACGTTGCCGGCTGCGGTGGTGCTGTGGCTTCCTTTTCTGGCAAAAGGAACGGAGGATCTACTGTCTACATTGCTTACATTGGTTGGGGGAGTCCTTGTTGTGTTCCTGCTCCGTGGTACTCAAGCCAAAAAATGGCGTTTGGATGGACAGGATGAGGAAGAAGTGTGACCCATATCTGGGTGAATAAAATAAAGGCTAATTCGCAAGCAGCAAAAGCTGAGCTGCCTGCGGATTAGCCTTTTTTGTACGTTTGCTGCTATGGTAGTCGTGGGTGCAGATATCCGTCTGCTTAAACGAAGATCGTTTTGCTGATGATAACTAACAAAATGAACAGTACCAAAATTGTTCCTGTACTTGTGAATGCGCCATAACCACTGTAACCGCCTCTTGTTTCTTCTGCTCCCATGCTCATTCTCCTCTCGGTCATTGTGATAAAGGATACATCGTATCTTATGAAGTGGGTTTTTGGATTGCGTGGGCCAATGTTCTGGTGTGTTGCCGAATCGCCCTATATTTTTCATCAGATACACGAAGTGAGAGAGGAAAAGGTACGTATTACCGAGAATAGAAGAAGTATGTAATCATTATCACTTGGAAAGTGGGAAAGACGAGATGCTGGTAGATAAGCTGCTCGTGAACATATTTCTTGTGTTTGTACCGTTACTCGTATATAGCGCTTTGTCGGATCATCGGCATAGGAAGCATACCCCGCTGCTTATGGGAGGGGTGCTGGGTGTTTCTTCTGTGCTTTGCCTTATGTTTTCGTACATTTGGTACGGATTATATTGGGATCTTCGCTATGTTCCTTTGATCCTTTCTGTTTTATATTTTGGTCCTACGGCAGGTCTAATGAATGTGACGCTAATGGTAATGGCTCGCATGTATGTAGGCCCTGAGTCTATGGTGGTGGGGCTTCCGAGCATGATGTTGTGTTATTTGGGACCTCTCTTGGTAAGAAACAAATTTATGCAGCTCAAAAGCATGTTGCTTCGAGTGGGCATGAATATGGTAATGAGTATATGGATTACTGGGGTCATGCTGATTTTTCTTTTAATACATTCTTGGATCAATGGCAGACTGGATGAGGATGAGATTGAGCTGATCCGTTCAATACTCTGGTTCGGTGTGATTCAATTCCTAAGTATTGGAGCTTCTTCTTTCTGGATGGAGTTTAGTTTGGAGCGAGAAGAAATGAGAAGAAAAATTAAATATGCCGAGCGTCTGAATACGTTGGGTGAACTGGCAGCCTCTATGGCCCATGAAGTACGGAATCCTTTAACCGTCGTAAAAGGGTTCCTGCAAATGGTCCAGTCAGGATTAGAAGGGAAAAATCGCAGATATGTTGCTTTGGCACTGGCAGAAGTGGATCGGGCTGAAAGAATTATTAGCGATTATCTGAACTTATCCAGACCGCAGATTGGAAACACAGAACGGATGGATCTGTCTGGCATGGTTCAACAGATCGTTTTGCTTCTGAAGCCAATGGCGACCAAGCAAGGCGTAAGGCTGTATACAGAGCTAAGGAATGAAATTTACATACATACAGATCGTAACCAGCTGCTACAGGCGTTAATACATGTGACGAAAAATGCGATTGAAGCTGCGGAAGATGGAGGCAGGGTATACATAAAGCTGACGGTTCAGGAAGAGCAGGCATGTCTAAGTATTAGGGATACCGGAAAAGGCATGAGCCAGGAGCATCTTGAACGAGTGGGTACATTGTTTTTTTCAACCAAAGAGGTAGGAACAGGACTGGGAACGGTCGTTTCCTTTCGAATTATTGAAGCCATGAACGGGAGTATACGCTATGAAAGTGAGCCCGGAGTCGGAACGGAGGTCGTCATCCTCCTACCACTGGCACAGGAATCTCTGCTCGCTGCGGAAGGATAATTGTGCGGACGTGTGATGGACAATAGTCAGCCAATCAAAAGCGGTATGCCCTAATATCCGGCATACCGCTAGTTATGCTATATATTTAACCTGATACAGACAGATTAGGCGTTCAACAAATCTTGTGCGCCACGATACACAATGTCATACAGGTCTTCCAGATACTCTTCTTCGATACATGAGAACGCAATACGGAGATCGTATTCACCCAGTGCAATCGTGCCTACCCCATATTGTTCCAGCAAATGAGTGCGCAGTCGTTCAGCAGACAAGCCGTTCAGCTTGAGACACATAAAATAGCCTGAATTGAAAGGATAGTAGCTCCATACATCCCCGTATTTTCCGCTATCGAGCAACGCTTTGACTTTATTAGCCCGCCCCTTCATAATTTGGAACTTTTCATTCTTCTGTTGCTCAAAATCGGGTGATTTGAGGGCATCCAGTACGAAGGTTTGAGATGGGTGAGGCCCGCTCGAAATCGTTGCCCGGATAATCCCTAGTGTTTTTTGTTCCAGCGCACTCAGTACATCCTGATGCTCCGAAGCAAAGGTAATAAATCCGACACGGAAGCCCCAAACAAATTCTTCTTTGGTAGCTCCGTCAATTTTGACTGGTAAAATTCTCGGATGAAGTCCGGCTAGCTGACCGAATAATGATTCATGCAGGGAGTCCTCGAAGAACAGGCCAAAATAAGCGTCATCTGTCACAACTACGACATTGATGCCTGCTTCCGCCGCTTCCTGAATGGCAGCGACAATAGCTTTACCCTCTTCAATGCCCGGTGTATAGCCTGTCGGATTGTTCGGGAAGTTCAGTACAACGATCGCTTTGCCGTATTCTTTCTGCGCTAGTAGCGCCTCGCGTAAACCCTCACTATTAAAACGGTGATCCTCTGTGAACAACGGGAAATTCAACAAACGTCCATGACGGCGAATACCGAAAGTCAGTTCATAGTTCTCCCAGTTTTTATCTGGATAAATGACAGCATCTCCTTCATCCGTAAACAGGTCGGCAACGATGCTCAAACCGTGGGTCAGCGCGTTCGTAACTACAGGAAGGCCGTAGCCTTTTCCAGCCAGCGAAGGATTTTCTTTCAGCATTTTGTCACGCCATACGCTACGAAGTTCAGGTTTGCCCGCAGGGGGAGCGTAAGGATATAAATCCTTAGGACTATAAGCGGACAGCTTCTCCTGAATCACCTCCAAATGCATAGGGCCATTACCTTCAGTAGCAATCCCGATCGTAGCATTATATTTTTTAGCAAGTTTCCCTGCCTCGGCAGATTGACTCAAGATCCCTTCTTTTGGAAAATAAATCTCTTTACCTAAAAGAGAAAGCATTTGATATACATGCTCGTTGCCTGTCTGAATGTTTTGATTTAACTGCGCTGCCAGTGGATTCATTCCCGTTTCATCCTTCCAAGTCATTTTGATTACATATTATAGCATTACACACGGTAAGCGTCACGCACAAGCATTAGGGGGCATAAGAGCGTATTTTTTGCTTAATCGTGGCGCTGCGCTTATATTATAAAATAACGGGATAACAGGACAACCAGAGATGAACAAAAGGAGGTGCAGATTTTGCTGGATACATCTGCGTCATCGTTTATCCTGCTGCCGGCCTTTGCCAAAATTGTGTGCGAGCCGGGCTGGAAATGGCAGGTACGCGAGAAGCCGATGCCAAACTATGATTTATTTTATGTATGGAGCGGAGAAGGGACGGTTGTATTAAATGGGGAAGCCTATCCGGTGAGCAAGGGCAGCTGCTTTCTGTTCAAACCGGGAGACGATACCCGTGCCACACATAATCCGCAAAAGCCGCTCATACTTACTTATATTCATTTTGATCTCACCGAACAACCCAAGCAAATACCAACCAGCTACCGTATGCTGGAGGAAACGTTCGAGGTGGAGCATATGCTTGCCAGATATGTCCGTCTGCGTCTGGAGCGTGCCTATGGGGCTGATGAGGAGGGCAGGCTGATCCTAAAGCAACTGATGATTCATCTGCTGCGTGCAGACCGGAAGGAACCGCAGGAGCAACAGGCCAGTAACCAGCTCACCGAGGTCATTCGAGAAACGGCTAACTACGTGCGGCAGCATCCGGGACTTCCTCATCGAGTCGAGGATTTGGCAGCACGTGCAGGGCTGTCACCGCGTTATTTTTCGATAAAATTCAAGGAGTTGCTAGGTGTTTCTGTGCAATCTCATATTATCAGCATGCGGATTGAGCGCGCACAGCACCTACTGCTACATGCCGGAATGAATGTGACTGAGGTGGCGGAGGCTTTGGGATACCGCGACATCTTTTTCTTCAGCCGCCAATTCAAGCAGTATACAGGAAAAAGTCCGTCTGAGATTCGATAAGGCTATTAACGCATGACGAATATAAAGGATAAATCAAAAAGGACCGAAGCAGTTACGCTGGGTCCTTTTTCATATGAGCCATTTGAATCATTCGATCCGAATGCTTAAATGTGCAGCTATTTTTTTGTTACAATCCTTCATTTATGCCTTAGGATCGTGTCGAAAGCTACCAAGACGTTGTCCCATTTTCACCACATCCCCCAGCTTCAATGCGGGGTCTGGCTCAAATGTGCCGTTTTCAGTTAGCAAAACGACGGTTGAGCCAAATTCAAAATAGGCGAGATCGTCACCTTTTGTCCATGAGACCGCTTTTTCATCCGTATATTTGATGCTGCTCACATTCATTGCGCCAACCTTGACGACTGCCACCTCACCATATTCGTGGGCCATGTACGTAATCTGTCGTTCATTGCGGCTAAGAACTCCCCTCATATGCTGCAAGCCGAAGTCATTCACTGGGTATACTTTACCGCGCAGATGTTCCTTTTCTACCAGTGTACCGGATACCGGTGCATGAATGCGATGATAATTTGACGGGCTGAGATAGAGCACAAAAGCATAGCCGTGTGTGTACTTCTCAAGACGCGGAGAGCGATTAAGAAGCTCTTCCAGCGTATAGTCTTGCCCCTTGACATTCAAAAGAGTGCCAGACGTAATTGGGCCGGTAAAAGTAATCCGTGCATCCACCGGACTGGTCATCACCTCGGCGTTCGTATCAATCGGGCGCATGCCCGCTTTTAATTTGCGTGTAAAATAGGCGTTCAGGGAGCGATATTCTTTCCAATCCTGTTCCGCCTCATGCGTCTGGATCTGGTACGTACGTATAAAGGTGGGGATAAAAAGTCGGCTTGCACCGCTTTGCGCGAAGGAGCCCACAATCCGGCACACCCACTTGCGCGATGATAGCTCCGTCATAAGCCGCAGCCACTGTTTTGCCATTACAGATCCCCCTTGTTCATTTCCGAGCCGTCTTGGCCGGAACCTGTCCGGCCGCTCTGAACTATATTGACACAGAATGTGACGTAAATCAATACAGGGGACGGCCTGGTGAACGTTCAGTGCCTGACGAAGACATTCGTTCGAGAAGCCAACGAGCGTAAGCCATTGGCTGAGCGTACGTTTCTTTCCAGACATTACTCATGCCTGCCTGGCTAAAGCCATAGCGCTGATCACGACCATTGCATTCGATAAAAACAATCTTGCCTTCATGGGTAATTCCCAGATCCAGTCCGACATCGGCCAGACGGGGCAGGTGTTGTGCCAATCGGTGGACGATTTGCAATGAGAGTCTCTCTAGCTCATTCATCAGCCGGGCTATGTTTGAGTTTTGAACTGTCTCTGTTCGTGATAACACCTCTGGTAGGGAACAAGCCGTACCGCCTTGGGCTACATTCGAGACGAAAGTGTGGGATGGAGCAATTTTGGCAAACATGCCTGTCACCCCCCAGATTCCGCCATACCCACGCTGAACGGTCACACGGATATCGAATGGACGATTGTCGCACAAAGCAAGCGGAATGGTTTGCTGTACGATATGAGGCACATGCATCAGTCGCTTATGCAGAAATAAAGGGAGCTCTCCGACCTTCAACCGTAGGGTGGACCAACGTTCAGATATCGTTGGATGAGCACATTGCAATGTCCAGCTTCCGCTGGAATGCCTCAACCGCATAATTCCTCTACCTATGCTACTGCTACTGGGTTTAATTACAACATCCCCGGTTTGCTCCATCAAGGTACGGATGGAAGACAGGTTGCCTTGCAATGTTTTGGGAAGGTGGGGATGTAGCAGAGGATCTTCCTGTAGAATTGCATGTATATGGTCTTTGCCGAAACGGTTTTGTTCATTAAAAATATAGAATCCCTTGTGTACCAGCCTGTTGATATCGCGGGCATTTTCATTTTGCCGATAGAGAGTCCGATTGTGGATGACTGGCGGCAACGGAAGAGTCATCTGCCGATACTCGTTGCCGTTTTTAACAAAAGCCCGGCATGTTCCGGTCGATATATGAATATCTTCCAGACGAAGAAAGCAGGGGATTAGCTCGTAGCTTAACCCGGCCTCCTCGTAATTGGCGATAGATTCATAACGCGTCCTCATGACGGGAATGCCCCGGTAAGTTGCCGGGTTGAGCATGACGCCGACATGCAACATGAGTATGTCCGCCCTCCTTATCGTCAATCCAACTGACCATATTGTGATTCTAGTCCATCATATGTATCAAAGATCGGCCAGGCATGGACGCTAGCCTTGCGATATGCCCAAAGTAATAAGCCAAGCACCTTTCAGAGCAAGAAACGATATGATACAAGATGAGTGTTGAAGGGTGAGGGAATAAGGTAAGGAAAGTAGGTGAGGTGATGCAGAGGCTGAAGGTAGCAGTCATTACACCGGGATCTTTTGTTATACCTTCGCCCCGCAGCAGTTCAGTGGAGCGGGTAATTGCTCGTATGGTACCGCTGGCTAGCCATAAGCTTCAGGCACAGATCTATGGCATAAGAGGAGCAGAAACACCGGATCACGGCGATGTTGACGGAATTCCTTGTATGCGCTATACGCGGGGGGCAGGTTATATTCCCGAGGTAATCGCTGATTTGAAGAGATGGTTACCTGCGGTAATAGATGTACACAACCGCCCCACAGTTGCGTATGCCATTCGCGAGGCTTTGCCCGATAGCAAAATTGTGCTGACTTTGCATTCCACCACGTTCATCCGGGAGCCTCACCTCAAACGGAAGGACATGGGTAGGCTGCTGTTGTCGATGGATCGTATTATTGTGAACAGTGCGTATTTGGGGGCAATCGTGGCCTCTGACAGTCCCGATGCGGTCAGAGAACGCATCGTCATCAACAAGCTGGGTATTCATCCTGGCGATTTCCTGCCACGGTGGACTCCTGCAGCAGAAGCGATCAGGTCGGCACGATTGGACGATTTCGGCTGGTCAGGCCGCCGAATCGTGTTATATGCAGGCAGACTGATGCCAGGGAAGGGAGTTCATCGGCTGCTAAAGGCTCTGCGGCGTATCGTCCATACCTGTCCAGACGTGCTGCTGCTCATAGCAGGGAGTGCCTATTACGGTCACGACCGCCTCACGCCGTACACCGCAGCATTGCATCGGCAGATCCGTAAACTAAGGTTGGCGAGGCATGTGGACTTCCTCGGCTATGTGCCGCATCCGGCATTGGCCTCGTTATATCAGTTAGCCGATGTAGCCGTTGTTCCTTCTATTGAAGCTGAAGCCTTCGGGCTGGTCAATCTGGAAGCCATGGCGGCAGGAGTACCTGTGGTAGCATCACGAATCGGTGGTATTCCGGAGGTTATACAACACGGCAAGACAGGCTGGCTTGTTTATCCGTCACGCGGCGAGCAGGAAATGGCCAACGCCATCACCAGGTTGCTCCAGCAGCACGACTTACGGCGACAAATGGGAGAAGCCGGGCTGGACGAGGTACGGAGGCGATTTTTATGGCAGCACTCCGCCCAACGCTGGGCTCAATTTATAACAGACTGCGCAACTGAGTGACGTGGTCGCGGTTACGTGCATAGGCTATCTCATAGGCATTAGGCCATGATTCCCACCTGGGTGAATGAAGCGGAGCGACCGCTGGTTCACTCCTGTGTCAAAGGAGCGGTCATCATGAACCATCGCACGAACCATAGCCCTAAGGATAAAAAAATAGCACGGCGTAACCTTTCCAATACAGTCCCCTCTCCCCGTGTAAACAAGGAAAAAACGGCTTCGCCTGCTGGCAGTCCCAGACCCACTCAGCGTGGAACGGCAAGGGTACCTGTTCCCGTAGAGAAGGATACCCCGGTGCAAGCTATAGAGGAAGCAGCATGGAAAAAGCATAAGCTTCCCAAAACGCTGGAGGAAGCGATGCAGATGAATCGAGCATCTGTGCTGCTGTTGTCTGTGCCTGACTCGGATACCGAATACGGAACGGATCACGACATGGCGTCTATGAAGACGGAAGGTCAGACCGAGCAAGATTCGTTATTGGATTGCTCTATAACCAGTATTCATATTGCGGAAGGAAGACAGCGTCCAAAGCAGCGAATGCGCTTGCCAGAGCAAGATACCCATCTAGTTTCTCAGACTGAAAAAGAATTAGGTCGGAATGCCATTCATGTTGGCTCAGTGACCGATGACGGGACTACTGACAGTGAAGTGACTTTACCTCAATTTGGCAGCACTTCTTTTTATCTTTCTGCACAAGAAGTTACAAGCAAAGTGAACGTTGTGTTTGATAAGCCTTTTATAGACACGCAATATGCAATCACCGCCAATGCGAGCGTACCGGGAGTGATAGTGTCCGTCACACAACGACAGAGGCATTCGGCAGTGCTTACAGTGGAACGCAGACAACCGGGTCAGATATGTGAGGGATGGATTCTCTGGATTGCGATGGGGACATCATAGATAATAAATATACACAGCTTTTGTTTATGGTAATGTTAGAACAACCTCAGACACTGAAACAGGAATGAAAAAACGCCATTCTTTCCTATGATTATAAGGAAAGAATGGCGTTTTTTTACTTCTTTTTAATCGGCAGAGCATAATAGCCAAAAGCTAAATCGAGCGAAGGTAAAGGAGCTAATGCATGACATAAAAAAGAGCTTAGTACAGCTTGTTTTATAGTCATGACCTACAAATATGACACTTTGACACTACCGTATGTGACAGATAACAAGTTAGATTCGAAGGGCAATTCATAACGTATTAACAAATAAAATAAAGAGTAGGAGAGAATCAAATGACGAAAGAATCAGCTCGCAAAAGGTTGCAAGATTTCTACTTTTTGTTGTTTACCTTCGGATCGGGACTGTTTTATTTTTGCTTCTATTTGGTCAGCATTACATTTGCGTTGGGGGTGACGGTTATCTTCGTGGGCATTCCCTTGTTGGCGTGTGTATTGCGAACAACTCACACGTTTGTCCAATATGAACGCATTCAGACGAAGGTTTATACGGATATATCGATAGAGCCAATCCTGACAAGGACAAACAGTGGAAGGGATAAATGGATGAAAGCGAGAGAAGCCATTCTTAATAGTAGTAATTGGAGGGCGGTTTTTTGGCTTATGCAGAAATTTTTTATTGGGGTGATCAGCCTTATATGTGCCGTTATACTGTACATAGCTCCGATCGTATTTATCGTTACACCGATACTTTTTCAACATCTTGATATATACTTATGGGGATTCGCTGTAGATTCATGGGAAAAGGCTATATGTGTCATGCTCGCTGGGTGTATTCTCGTCTGGATCAATACTCGCATTGGAAACAGCTTAGTTCAAATAGTCGGAATGTACACGCATTCCATGTTTAAAGCTATTAAGAGGTGATAATTTGTTTACAACCTGGAAACAATGGCTCTGGTATGACTGGTTATTGCTTTGTATACGTTTTGTCATCTGGTTTTCATTGATGATAACTACTATCCAACACCAAGACCATTTAACTGTGCCCCTTTGGATCATCGTTCTTTGGGAAATTGCCGCATTTTCAATACCTTGGATTTGTTTAATGTTCAGTTATCGCTACTATCTGCTTACTGAGATGGTTTTGTTTGGCGGAGTGTGCTTCTACTTAACCTTATTATTTCCGGCGGCATATCTTGCATTTTTAATGCCAACTTTCATGATCGCGGCAAATAGTGCTCATAAATCATTCCGTTGGTCGGGTTCTATCACAGTTGTTTTGTTTCCATTGCTCGTTGCAATATTTTCCCCAGGAACAGATCTATGGGCGATTATCCCACAAATCGGTCTGGCTTTTGCGATAGGATTTTCCTTCCACTTACTAGTTTCTAATTACCGCCAAAATGAAATTATACGCAATCAGAAGCTTGTGCTGGAACAGTACCTATCTCAGATTGAGCAGATTACTTTGTTAGAGGAGCGCGACAGACTTTCCAAAGATTTGCATGATACGATGGGGCATTCCTATACCTCTATCATTATGGGGTTGGAAATATTGCGTACGGAATTAGCAACAAAAGATGGAGAGCAGAAAATCGACTCATTATTGCAATTAGCCCGTAACAGTATGGAGGAAGTGAGAGCCTATTTGCATCAAATAGATTCACCACAAGAATCGCTTCCCTTGACTGTTACTTTGCAACAATTAGCAGAGGAGTTCCAGAAACATGCAAAAGTAAATGTACGCACTCGAATAATAGGGGAAGAGTACATAGTCTCCAAACAAGCAAAAATGACGCTTTATCGGTGCTTGCAGGAATCGCTGACTAATGCTGTGCGCCACGGACAATCCACCGAAATCATTGTGTCACTGCATTTTGAGCCGCAACAGACGAGATTGGATGTACAGGATAATGGTGACGGAGTGGAGGAGTGGAAGGATGGCTTCGGATTAACTGCAATGAAAGAACGTGCGACACAGTTACAAGGGAGAGTCACTGTATACTCCGAAAAGGGTGAAGGGACGTTCATCTCATGTGTATTACCCAGACTGATACAATTGTCCGATGAACGAATCCGCTTGTGTATCGTCGATGATCATTCGTTTATCCGAGACAGTCTCCATACCATCTTGGACGGACAGGAGGACTTACAGGTAGTGGGGGTGGCTGAAGATGGAGAACAAGCAGTGGAATTGTGCAGAAGCCTGAATCCAGATTTGATATTAATGGATTTGGAGATGCCCAATCAGGATGGGATTCGTGCGACCAAAATAATCAAGGAAACATGGCCTGACATTCGTGTCCTCATCCTGTCAACGTTTCAGGATACAGAGAGGGCAAAGGAAATCATGCGAAGCGGTGCTGACGGGTATTTGCTGAAATCCATAGAGTCGCGTGAACTGGCTGAAACGATTCGCCTCGTCTATCGGGGAGGATCGGTAATTAACCAAGATTTGTTCCATAGAATGTGGGACGGAAATGATGAAGAAGAGTCAGTCGGACCGAGGTCAGATGGAGAAGAGTATGGCTTAACGAAACGTGAACTAGAGGTTTTGAATCTTTTATCTCAAGGAAACCGTTATAAAACAATTTCTGAGAAACTTTACCTATCCAACGGCACAGTAAGAAATTACGCCTCCACTCTCTATGACAAGCTGGGAGTCAACAATCGAGAAGAAGCCGTGCAAAAAGCAAGAGATACAGGATTACTTTTGTAAGAGAAAAGGGCGCCCCCTTGAGGGGGCGCCCTAAATAAGGGGGGGAAGGGGTGCAGACTTGTACACTGCACCCCTATTTTTCGTCCATGGTATGGGCAGGGCCAAGTAACAGTTGCACAACGGCAAAGGTCTATGGACGAGAATCGTGAAGAGGATGGATATGATTTAGTTTACGCCTACAGCGTCAAAAGACTTGGCAGCTGCAGTTGCTTCTGCTGAGTTCGCCCCGTACAGATCTTTTGCGGCTTGGATCACAGCAGCACGTGCGTTGGAGAAGTCGGAAGAAGAAGTCAGGTAGTTCGTAAAGGCACTGTAGTAAATTTGCACCGCTGCATCACGGCCAATTCCATTTACAGTTACGCCATGGAAATTACCACCTTGTGCTAACAAGTAGTAAGCTTTATTGATAATACCGCTGTTGGTGTGAACACCGCCGTTATCGGAGCTGCCTCTGTACAGGTTGGAATAGTGATCTGGTTGATCGTACAGGGTTGGATTGGACATTGAGCGAAGGGCATCGCCTGCAATGTTTGGCGTGTAAATATCATCGCCTACAAGCCAGTTTTTGCGCTGAATATCATTACCGATAACGTCTGAGAAAGCTTCATTCAATGCGCCGGACTCTCCGTAATATTCCAAATTCGAAGTATACTCTGTGACACCATGCGTAAGTTCATGTCCTACTACATCGGGGTCCCCGCTGAAGGCGATAAATGTGCTACCGTCTCCATCTCCATAAGTCATTTGGGAGCCGTTCCAGAAGGCATTGTTGTAGCGACTACCGTAATGGACCGTCGAACGGAGTTGCAGACCGCGTCCGTCAATGCTGTTGCGTCCAAATTTGGCTTTATAGTAATCATAGGTTTTGGCAGCATACGCATGGGCGTCCACACCAGCTGGATCATTCCATACATTATCAGCATCTGTCAAAATGGTACCTGGGATGCTTTGACGGTTGGAGGCCGTGTAAGTCACGATTCCGTTACCGCGTGTTGTATCTTTTAACTGGTAGCTACTGCCGGAAGCGGTAGTAGTGAACGATTTGGAATCACCAAGCACACCTTTACCTGTGCCTGTCGCTTCATTAATGATGTCATACTGGAATACGATGCTGCCGTCATTGGCATCAATAATGTAGCGGGTACGCAGTGGGGCAGGTTCTAAAACATTAACTTCTGTTACATAAACCAGCAGCAGGTCATCCCCCTTAGGGTAGTAGTAGAGTTCTGCTTTAGGATCTACTTCAGGCTGCAGATTAGCGATTTTGGCAATGGAACTTTTTTCTGGTTCCACTGCTTCAATTTTGCTATCTTTCAGGACAGATGCCTGATCAAGACTCAGCTCGTCCTTATCAACAGAAAGCGTTTTTTCGTTGTTAGCTGCTTCGGTGTAAGTATCTTTACTTACACTGCTTGGCTCCTCAGCGTCTTTAGAAATAGTATCGTCGGAGGTAGGGAGGGCTTCAATCCGTGCAGCTGCTTCTTTATATGCGGTGTAGACCGCTTCAGAAGCGCTGATTTTTGGAGTTGTACCTTGCGTAGCTTCTGCCTGCTGATCCTCATTAACCACCGCTCCTAAGTAAGAGGTGACCTCACCAGATTTGCCCACATGAATAGTTTGTTCAGCTCCATACACGGGAATTCCGTTTACATACTGCTTCAGTCGATAATGGCTTACACCGGATTTGTCGCTTGTGCGATCAACGATTCGGAATTGTTCACGTACACTGGAGCTATCCACACCCAGCAACGATTTCTTTTGTCGATTTAAATAGCTCCATACAATGTCATCCCCCGATACCGAGGTAGGTGCTTTCCATTGCTCGGCGTGGAAGGTCGGTGTAAGCTGAGCTGGCCCCGAAACGGAACTCTCCGCAGATGCACCAGACGCGACAGACCCTAATAACATAGCTCCTCCAAGAAGCGAAACCCATACTTTTTTCATTAAAATTCACTCTCCTCGATTAATGTCAGGATGAATTATCCTGTTTTGAATAAGGCATTACGCCATTTATGTAGGTCGTGTTGTCGTCTGGGGTAGAAGAATGGAACATGAAGAGAAATACCGAAGTGTTATTCATGAAGCGTGCGTGAAAAGAGGGTACTGCATTTGAAGCAAGTAGCCTAAAAAGGTAACAAACTCCTCCCTTCCTGTCGTATACAAAGATAGTGGAATAAAAGCGGATAATGGAAAAAAGTTGCCTTATGCAAAAAAAACAAAAGTTGATTTTTCGAACTCCCATCATCTGGCTCTGATATTAGCACAGAGAATGACGGACGAGAAGATCTATGTAACAAATTTATCCAAAATGATTCTTTAGACCCTAAAAACTCATTTATTTAATAGGAATAATAAGTTTTGTAAAATAAAGTCGAAAATTGCTGTGTCGAAAAGACTCCACGCTTGCCGTTACACACGGCGTTTGGACCGCATAGGTTATGTTGAACTGTCCTAATCATGCTGTTCATCTATACAGCAGCAAGGGGGGTGAGACGGGAGCATGAAAAAGCGTGGAAGAGCTGGATTCAAGATCAATCGGAGGAGGCATTCCAGGGCTTACTATCATTCTAAGATGTGGCTGCCATTCCGAATGCCGAACATGGATAAGAAGCCGATAACCCCAGATAAGAGCGAGGTTCTCGATGCGGAGAGAGGGACACAGATCGGCGGAGCGCGGCCATCTGAACCGCCATCAGTGGGAAAGGTTCTCGTATCTGTCATTATTCCGGCCATGAATGAGCAAAGAACAATCGGAGCTGTGATTCGCGAAGCGCGCCATGTCCATCCACAAACAGAGGTTATCGTTGTTGAGAACGGATCACGCGATAGAACGGCGAAGGTAGCTGCGGCGGCGGGGGCTCGTGTACTTTCCTTCCCGGAACCGCTCGGACATGATGTTGGCCGTCGTATTGGAGCGGAGGCGGCATCCGGACAGATCCTGCTTTTTCTGGATGGTGATATCGTCATTCCCTGCGTCAGACTTCGGCCATTTATACAGGCCGTATGTGCAGGAGCGGATGTGGTGCTGAATGATTACCATGGACCTGTGAATCGCACGCCCATACATCCTGTAGTTGAGGCAAAGCATGTATTGAATATCTTGTCGAATCGTGCTGATTTAGGGGGAGCCTCTATGACTGGTATTCCACATGCCATAAGTCAAAAGGCTTTAAAGGAAATAGGTCTAAAGTCCTTGGAAAAACCTCCGCTATTTCAAGTGATGTCCATCGTCTCCGGGTTGCGAGTGGTGACTGTACATGGAATAGCTGTCGGTAGAATGAACGCAACACGTAAAAAACAGAACGGCAAGGACCCGCTGGCAGGTGTAATTGTCCAGGATCACCTGGATGCCATTGCCTGGCTTACATCACGTCTGGGAGCACGTGCGGGATATACGGATTTGGAGCGCAAACGGATCAGAGATGAGGTGAAAACGTGACTAGAGCGTATCGCAGAAGAAAGCGTGAAGACCCGGGCTGGGGGCTAAGACGTGTACAGCGAAAACGAGAAACGACGGCTTCGATGCATAGCCGGCGGGTGAGAAAACCCACCCCTCGGGCGCAAGAAATACCCGAAGTCAATCTGACCGAGGAACGTGAAGCCCCCAGTGATATAGTATTGCAGGGGGCTGCAGCAGCCGTGGTCAGCGTCTGTAATGAGGAGGCTACGATTGACCGGGTACTGGGCGAGCTGGAGAAACTTCCGCTTGCGGATATCATTGTCGTATTGAACGGCTGTACGGATGGTACGCGCTCCGCCGTAGCCAAACGTCATCCTGGTGCGACTCTCGTTGACGTACCGGATCGCCTGGGGCATGATGTTGGCCGTGCGATAGGCGCACGTCTGACGCAGGCTGATATTGTGCTGTTCGTGGACGGAGATTTGCCGATCCCAGCGTCTGATTTGCTGCCTTTTCTTCAAGCGGTCGATCAGGGAACGGATGTGGCGCTTAATGATCTGGGCAGACATTTGCCTCCTTATACCCAGCAGGACAGCGTAACACGGTGCAAAGGGTTTCTGAACCGAGTACTGCGCAGGTCGGATCTTGGAGCAAGCTCATTGACCGCTGTACCGCATGCATTATCACGACGTGTGCTGAATCAACTTGGGCCAGCCGTGCTTGCGATACCGCCGAAGGCCCACGCGATGGCGATTCTGCATGGCATGATCGTGGCAGCAGTACATGCTGTCGATGTGATTAAAACAAATCGCAAGCGGACCTTCAATGTCGGGAAAGGGAACGCTATGGAGCAGTTAATCATCGGCGATCATGCAGAGGCGCTGACGGCAGTGTTTCAGGTAGCCGGGTATTCTCCGCTCGGGCCTGTTCCAACACGGGTAGACGTTGCCAAAGGGAGGAATGCACGATGAGTCTGACGAGCATCATTATTCCGACTTATAATGGCCTTCATTTATTAAAGCCGTGTATCGAGGCGATTCGAACACATACGATAGATGCACCGTATGAAATTATTGTTGTGGACAACGCTTCGAATGACGGGACGGATGATTTTTGTGCATCCGAGCGGCTAATCAGCATACGTCTTCCTGAAAACAGGGGCTTTCCGGCAGCTTGTAATATGGGGCTCCGTCTGGCTTCGGGCGATCAATTCGTCATTTTAAACAATGATGTGACGGTTACACGGGGATGGCTATCGAATATGTTGGCTGCTTTGCACAGTGAAAGCACAGTGGGACTGGTGGGACCGGTGACGAATTACATCAGCGGTATTCAGCAGATTCATGGAATAGAAGGAGATTTCGCCAGCTGTCTGAGGTATGCGGAGCAGAATAATGTAAGCAATCCCTCCAGATGGCAAGAGGTCAAGCGGCTAGTCGGGTTTTGTCTGTTGTTCCGGCGTGAGCTGCTGGAACGGATTGGATGGCTGGATGAACGATTCAGCCCCGGACATTATGAGGATGACGATTATTGTCTGCGTGCACGCGTACATGGCTATAAGCTGCTCATGTGCAACGACTGTTTTGTCTATCACCAGGGAAATGCGAGTTTCTCGCGCTCGGAAACTTCTTGGCTCGAAGAGCTGATCGAGCGGAACTATCGATTATTTATAGAAAAATGGAGCATAGATCCCAGAATGTTCATTGAAACTGGGAACGCTGCGATCCCATGCACTGAACATGCTGTCGAAGGAGGAAGGAAGATATGAAAGGGATTATTCTCGCAGGAGGAACCGGGTCGCGTCTTCATCCGTTGACTACATTACTCAACAAGCATCTGCTTCCAGTCGGCAAGTATCCCATGATCGTATATGGTATCGAAAGGCTACGGCAAGCGGGGATTACCGATATGCTCATTATTATTGGTAAACAATCGGCCGGACTGTACACTGATTTTTTAGGCAGCGGCAGTGATTATGGTGTCCAATTGACATACCGGATTCAAGAAAAAGCGGGCGGCATTGCGCAAGCTCTCGAATTGGCAAGAAGCTACATGCAGTCAGAAGAGAAGTTCACTGTTTTGCTAGGTGATAATTTGTTCAAGGAAGACTTGGGACCTGTCATCGAACGCTTCAAACAACAGCCACCGGGGAGCGCCAGAGTCTTGCTGAAAAAGGTGGCAGATGCCCGTCGTTACGGGGTACCCGTGTTTGACCCCGAGCGCCCGGAGAGTATTACGCGGATTGAAGAAAAGCCGCAGCATCCCCAATCCAAATATTGCGTTACGGGTATCTATATGTACGATACTGCCGTATTCGATAAGATCCGGGAAATAGCGCCTTCGGCACGTGGTGAGCTTGAGATCACCGATGTTAACAACTGTTATGCTGCTGAAGGCAAGCTGGAATATGACATTTTACGGCGCTACTGGAGCGACGCAGGAACCTTCGATTCCCTTCAGGAAGCTGGAGTGAAAATGAAGGGACTTCTACCTTGATTTCACTGAAACACCATTCAGCCGGGCCAGGCATATAGTATAGGCATAATGCCACCCGGAGGAGTGAACGGCATGAAACGCCTGAGTACGCAAAGGAAACACAGCAAACGACTCGGAAAGAAGGGCTATTGGTCAGGATATAACAGGGGCCAGGAGCAAGGCAGGAAGTTGGGGCAGGCTTCGTTCGGCAAGATTTTTGAAGGCGTAAGTATTATCATTCCGTCCTGCAATCAGCTTCAACAGCTCCGTGCTTGCATTCACCTTATTGAAGAGAATACGAGCCATCCTCACGAAATTATTGTGGTAGACTGCGGCTCGACGGACGGGACACCTACCTATTTGCTCCGTAAAAGCATCGCTGTACGCTATGCGCTGTTAACAAAGGATGTTCAGATGATCGGCAGTTTGAATCAGGGACTGATGATGGCAAAAGGTACAACTATTGTCGTACTGGACCCAAACTCGATGGTGACTCCTGGCTGGCTGGACCGGTTAATGGGCTGTTTATACAGCGATTCGCGTATGGGAGTTGTCGGTCCTGTAACGAATGGTCCATTCGGAGAACAGCAGGTTGAGGTTCCTGATATGAATAAAAATGAAGTGCGTCCATTTGCCATGGCCCATAATATTCCCAACCCGGATGCATGGCGAGAGACTGAAAGCCTGGCCGCATTTTGTCTACTACTACGTAGAGAAACTTTGGTAAAGACGGGATACTGGGACGAAGGATGCCACAGTATTGAGGAAGCCCATGCAGATTGGTTGCTGCGCGTACGCTTGTTGGGGATACGTATGACAATTGCCGGAGATGCGTTTATCCATTTTGTAGAAAGTGATCGGGATACGGTTTATGGTTTTCCTCAAACGACCGAAAGAATCGGTTCAACGGAGGAAGGAAGCCGGAACCGATCCTTTTTTGTCCAAAAGTGGGGGGACGCGGATAAGCTGTTCCACCACCCGGAATTTGGAACAGCAGAGCCAGACGGCCAAGGATTATCAAGTAAGGAAGCACACTTATCAGCAGCAAGCTTTTATCCCGTCGGAGCGCTTGTTGAGGGACCGTCCGGTGCAGTATTTCGGATAGAGCCGGGAAGTAGGCTGCTGCTGCATGGAGCCAGTGCTGCGAGAGGTAAATACGTGCGTCCCGTTAGAGTGTCTCAGCTTGATTTATTGGCGCTTCCCTTGGCAGATGAGCCGGAGGCGATGGTGTCCGGCGCCGCTGATGTCCCCCCTGTAGCTGTGGCGCATGAGGAACCCTTGCCTGTGCTGGCGGCTCCTGAGCTGGGAAACATGTCCATGTTGCCCACACTTCATATCCCGGCTCAACGCAAGCGATGGATCGAGTTACTGTATGCTGAAGGTGGGCAACTGTACCAAATCGGCAACGGTTGGAAAAGACCGTTTCTGACCCTCTACGCTGTGATGAGCTGGCGGGCTGAGGACTATCCAATTCAGTTTTTGTCCTCCGAAGAATTGTCGGCATTGACGGAGAAGCAACCTATTATTGCTCCACCAGTGCTACAAGGGCATTTGTGATGATCGAATAGGCTTTTTTAGGCGGAACCGACTACTCGCTGCGGCATACGCTGTAGTAGCGGAAAGCCCGTAGGTATTTCGTGCGTTCCGCACGGCGGAACACATAAAGGAGGGGCTTATGCATAACGAGTTAGATGATTTGCTGATCCATATTTCGCACTCGCAGCAGCAGATGTCGAGGCTGCTGGATGCGGAACGGCAGGTGGTCGTGCGCATGGCACAGATCATACATGAACTGCCGGATGAGGAGCCGCGTTTTGATGGAATTCCGGGCATTATTGATAGCTCGGGACAAGTAAACAAAAGCATTGTTGCCTATTTGAACGGTATTGCCGACCTTCAGGAAGCAATGGCTGAAATGCTCGTTCGTGTCGTGAAGGAGACGGCATACCCGGAAGAGGAGTAGTGTAACAATCGAGGGTAGGGAGTGAACACATGAGTAGGGAAAAAGCAATGATTCACATGCTGGACGCAGCCTCCAAGATGCAGCGGAATGTGTCTATGATTCTGGAGGCCAAGGCGGTCGAAGCAGAAAAAATGCGCAATTGGACGCTGAACCATCTGGCGCCTCACGCATTTGACACCGATGAAGAGCAGTTGGGACGGCCTTTGGAAATTCACGAGCAGATGGTGGAAATGCTGGAGGGATTAACCCGGCTTCAGACTGGACTATGCAGTAATCTCAAAGCATTGCTGGACCAGGATGAGCAGCAGGGTGGCGGAATGGAAGGGATGATGGGAGGCATGGGCTCGGGGGATATGAACTAATGAGCATGAGGCGTGAACGTGAGATTAAGCTGGATATGATGGAGTCTATTGCTGCCAGCCAGCACGCCGTTGCCCGGATGCTGACCAGTCTTGCGGACTTGACGCCCCATGCGGATATGTCGGCTCCCCGTCTGGAAGAGACCATCCGTATACTCAGCAACTACCAGGGAGAAATCACGAAAATGTTGGCGGGTATTCCTTTAAGAAGACAGGTATATGGGAAACCAACGAAGCCATGGCTCCATGTGCCTGTTCAAAAAAATGAAACCAAGACGAGAAAGCAAAGGAGGAATGAAAATGAGTACAAGGTGGGAACGCACAGCTCGAGACAAAGCCCGCAAAAGACGTAAAGATGCCCGGCGTTCTAGCATTCGTAGATTAAAACGGAGAAGAAGACGTCTGCTTGCTCTTAGACGCCGTAAAAGGGGGCTTAATTCAGTACGTAGAAGACGTTCTCTTCTGCGGCGGCGGAAAAAACCTCAAGCTAACCCGGCCGCAGCTCCTTCTGCGGAGAACCCACAGCCCGTTCCTGTTGCATTAGAGCATGACCCGCAGGCATTCCAGCAGGGATATGATGCTGCTTACAATGAGGGTTTCAATTCAGGCTTTGCCAAAGGTTATGAAGATGGCCACCAGGTCGCTTACAAGGCACAGTAAACTATGAAAATCATCTATTACGGTTAACCCCCCGAAGCCTAGCAGCTTCGGGGTTATTTGCGTTTGGGCAGTTGGACGGGCAAACGCCAATTTTGTCCGGGCAGTGGCAGTCGTCCATGATGCGTTTGACCCCTGTGCATATAGTTTAGGAGTGACAGAAGTTTATCCTACAACAGGACAGGGTGAAGGATGTGAATGATCAACGAAGCGGAAATGAACGCGAAGCATACCGATGTGGCTATCGGGAAGGACGCAGAATGGGCGGTTGCACGGCTGCTCTGTCACAGGTCGTGGCAATACAACCTGCTGTTCGCCAGTTGAAAGTGTTGTATATTCCGCAAGGTTTCGCAGCTATAGACACAGGTGTGCAAGAGGCATTAAGTCAAATATGCAGCTCATGCGCCGTCGGTACTCCTGCCACGATGCTGGCTGACGCTAAGGCTCACCGTCCAGATCTCGTACTGGTCATGAATGGGCTGCATGTGTTTCCGGACGATCATCTGGAGCAGGTACAACAAATACGAGCCATGGGTATTCGGACGGCCATATGGTTTGTAGATGATCCCTACTTTACGGAGGATACGGCGTTGATCTGTCAATCCTACGATGTCGTTTTTACGCATGAAAATTCTTGTCTGCCGTTTTATCGTGATCAGGGAGTAACGAGAGTCCACTATATGCCGCTTGCTGTGTCAGCCCGTATCTTTTATCCCCGGCGGGTAGAACGTGAGCATCAGCATGATATTTGCTTCATTGGAAATGCCTTCTGGAACCGTGTGAAGCTGTTTGACTACCTTGCTCCCTTCTTGGCGGATAAAAGAGTGCTGATCGTAGGTGGGCACTGGGATCGGCTGACCCGGCGGGATGTGCTGGAACGCTTTATCCGTCCGGGTTTTATGGAGCCGGAAGAGACCGCTCGATATTATAACGGTTCCAAAATTGTCATCAATATGCACCGCCCGACAGACCCCGGACTGGATAATCGGAATACACATCAGTTGTCAGCGGAGTCCATCAATCCTCGGACATACGAAATTTCTGCTTGCGGGACGCTTCAAATGACGGATGTGAGGAAGGATCTGAGCCGTTATTACCAACCAGGCTATGACATTGAGACCTTCTCGGGAGCAGAGGAACTGAAAGTGAAGCTGGACTATTATCTCAAGCATGACTGGGAACGCGAACGCATAGCTTGGCGCGCACTGCACACCACCATGCAAAAGCATAGGTACTCGAATCGTATGGAAGAATTGCTGGACAAGGCGATGGCCTAAAGTAAACACCATAAACAGTGAGGAGTGAAAGTGATGACGATATCTACGACAGGACCGTATGACCCAGCTGTTCACCAGACGGCGGCGGCCTCCTGGGAGAAGGGGAGAGCTGCGGGGATCCATGACGGATACGACGAGGGATACCTGCGCGGACGCGCTAACGCGATTGTCTCGCGAACAAAAGCAACGTTCCCTTTTCGACAGATCCATGTACTGTATGTCGTCTCGGGCAAAGGCCTTCCGTATTCTCCGCTGGATGAGGCGGTCATTACCACATTGCAGAGCATGACGGCTCAGGTTACCGTAACAGACCCGCGCCAGCCGGTAGGAGATATTGCTGCTCAGCTTCGTCCGAATCTGATGCTGGCACTGGATGGGATGGATCTACCGTTAGAGCAGGTTGCTGCAGTACGCCAGTTGGGCATTCCCACTGCCATCTGGCTGACGGACGATCCCTATTACACCGATACGACGACCAAAATGGTGACGAATTATGATTATGTGTTCACCTTAGAAATGAACTGTATAGAACTGTATCGTCAGTTGGGCTGCACGTCGGTGCACTACTTGCCATTCGGGGCATTTTTGACTCACTATTTTCCACTCAGCTCGCCTGCTTCAGTGCGACGTGAGATTGGATTTACAGGCTCAGCCTACTGGAATCGCATCTATTTCTTCAATCCGATTATGCCGCAGCTCATGGCCCGCAACATTAAAATCAATGGAATCTGGTGGGATCGTCTTCCGGATTATCAGTCGTATGGTGACAAAATTGAGCTGGGCCGCTGGATGTCTCCGGGCGAGACCAATGATACGTATAACGGCAGCAAAATCGTAATTAATCTTCATCGTTCCCATCAGGATGATTCGGTGAACAACAACTCACTGAAAATTCCGGGGATTTCGCCAAATCCCCGCACGTTTGAAATTTCCGCCAGCGGGACGTTGCAACTGACGGATACAAGAGACGATCTGGCTCGTTTTTACAAGCCAGGGGAAGAGATTGAAACTTACAGTTCTCAGCAGGAACTGCTGGAGAAGGTTGAGTTTTATTTGACGCACGAAAAGGAGCGCCGTGAGATTGCTCTGCGTGCTCTGGAACGAACCCTGCGGGAGCACACGTATGGTCACCGGATTGACCAAATGCTATCGGTCATCTTCCCATAAGATAATTCACATGACGATGGTTGCTATTTTAAAGGAGGTGAACTCCAATCAAGCCGAAAATGATGCTATTCAGCCATGTCAGCAACGTCCGCAGCATTACAGGGGCGGAAAAGCTGCTACTGCATTTTTGTCTAGATATGCGTACGTATTTCGATTGCATTCTCGTAACGCCTGGTGAAGGGCGGCTGACCTCAATGGCCCGCAAGCGCGGGATAGCTGTTCAGACTCAGAATTTGTTCATGCTGCATGGCATGTATACCCCCTATGAGGGATTGGCGCAGGATGCGGAGAATTTGCGGAACCATGTGGCGTATGCACCACTGCACCAGATGCTTCGGCATGCTCGACCTGATGTGGTGCTGGTCAATACCTGTGTGAACGTCATGCCCGCAATGGTTGCCCAAGAGCTTAATATCCCGGTCATCTGGAAAATAACCGAGGTCATTAACCAGAATGCGCATACGCCGATTTCTGTTTCGATTATCGAGCGTTATAGCCAGTGGGTCATTGGCATTTCGCAGGCTGTTATGCGCCCTTTGCATGGCGGGGGATTGACACGTCCGCATACGATGTTGCCTCCTTGCCGGGATATGAATATGCCGTCTCCCAAAGAGTATGTGCTGGAACGGAGAAGGAAACGTGAAAAGCTGGGACTGCGAGATTTTCATATCTGCATTGGTTATATTTCTTCCTTTATCTACGAAGCCAAAGGGCTATTGCCTTTTGTCCACATGGCTCTAAAGCTGTGTGAAACCAATTCGCGGTGCCGTTTCTGGATCATCGGCAGCTCAGTGGATTCCGAGTATTACGTAAAATGTGTCTCTTTGATTCGCCAGTCTCGTTATAGCCGCCGCTTCCAATTCAGTTCATTCGAGGAATCTGTTTCAACAGCCTATAGCGCAATGGATATTGTGGTGATCCCTAGTATGGTGGAGGAAGGATTTGGTATGACGGCCCTGGAGGGGCTGGTGTACGGCAAGCCCGTAGTAGCCTTTGCGCAGGGCGGACTTGTGGAATTAATGGAGGCGACCGGAAATGCAGATTTTTTGGTAGAGCCAGGCAACAGCGATATGCTGGCGCAAAAAGTAGGCTATCTGCTCGATCATTCCGAGGAAGCGGAACGAATTGGTGTGCGTAACAACAGTGCGGCTACGCGTGTCTACGGACCTGATTCCTACCGAAGCAGTCTGCACGTCATGGTCAGTCAATGGGTATGTCATCATCCGCATTGGTTCCCGTTGATTCAGCAGCCGGGTGGTCCTGTATGGACGAGGGAAGGCGAAGGCCTGCGTCAGGTCACTGCAATACCGGAGGCTTATCTCAACACCGTTCGAGAATTTCCCGAATCGGTCGTTAATCAACTGCCGGTGCTGGGTCTGCCGCCAATCGAATATGCAGCCATTCAGGGTTTGCCACAACCAGTTCCCCCTTTGCCTGAGCCAACATCTGAGTTGCCTCGCCGCAAACGTAGTATTCGGGCAAGATGCCCAAAGGGCCGCAAGCATACCAAACTGCGGAGTCGCAGGTACAAGAGAAGCGCTGGCAGAAGCCGTCTCAAGAAAATTCACGGGTCCCCATTATATCGAAAATCCAAGTCCAGACAGAAGCTCAAGCGGAAATTCAAGCTCCAGTCACGGCGATCCAAAGCGCACAAGCAGAAGCGAGTCACACTCAAGGCCAGACAGCATTCCAAACAACGGTCCGGGTGAAATACGCCGGACCGCTTGAGATGAACGATAAGCCGGAGCACAGCCAGTCTGCTGGATGGCTATTATTCATTGAACTCCACAATTCAATGAAACAACGACAGCAAAGGTGGGTTCCAAAACCATGAAAATATTGACCGTGCTCGGCACAAGACCGGAGATTATACGGCTCAGCCTGATTATTCCGAAGCTGGACCACTATGCAGATGAACATGTGCTTGTGCATACGGGCCAAAATTATACGGAAAGCCTAAGCGGACAATTCTTCCGCGAGCTGGGTTTGCGCGCCCCGGATTATGTGCTTCAGGAGAAAGCGGGAACGCTGGGCAAACAACTGTCTGCCATGTACTCGCAGATGGAGGACATTTTAAACAAGGAACGCCCAGATCATGTACTATTGCTCGGTGATACGAACAGCGCCCTATGTGCCCTGCTAGCGGAACGTATGGGTTACCCAGTTGTGCATATGGAGGCTGGGAACCGCTGTTATGATCTGGATGTGCCGGAGGAGAAGAACCGGCGCGTCATCGACGCGATTTCTACCATTAATATGCCTTATACAGAGCAAAGCAAGCAGCACCTACTACGTGAAGGCTTTCCAAGCCAACGAATTATACTGACTGGAAATCCGATCTATGAAGTAATGCAGCACTATGAGAAAGAGATATCTGGAAGCGAAATTTTGAAAAAGTTAGGATTGTCGCCGGGGAAATATTTCTTGGTCACTGCCCACAGAGCTGAAAATGTCGACCATCCGCCACATTTGCTGGCTATTTTGGATGGTCTTAACCGGGTAGCCCGGCAGTTCGGGCAGCGGGTCATTTGCAGTATCCATCCCCGCACCGCCGCTCGGATCGCAAGCCACCCGCCGATCCAGCTTGATCCGCTGGTAGAATTTCACGAGCCGTTCGGCTTTTTTGACTTCGTTCTGCTGGAGCGGCATGCCCGCTGCGCTTTGACGGACAGCGGCACCGTACAGGAAGAATGCTGTGTCATGGGGGTGCCGACCGTCACGATGCGTCGTACGACCGAACGGCCGGAAACGGTAGATTGCGGCAGCAATATCGTGTCCGGTCTTGATGGCGAGGTTATAGCAACCGCGGTAGCTATAATGACCGGGATGAACCATAAGTGGCAGTGTCCCGCAGGCTATCTGGCGGAAGATGTATCGGATAAGGTAGTCAAATTTTTGCTTGGAGGGAAACGGCATGTTTGAAAACCAACGTATCTTGGTTACCGGCGGTACCGGCTCTTGGGGGCATGAGCTGGTTACCCAGTTACTGCCGCGTAACCCCAAAGAGGTCATTATCTATTCACGTGGAGAATCGAGTCAGGTTGCCATGAACAGGCAGTTTGAGGATGAACGGCTCAGTTTCTGTATTGGAGATATCCGGGATAAGGACGCGCTGGTTACCGCTTGTCAGGGTGTGGACTATGTGTTTCATTTGGCGGCTCTCAAGCACGTACCTGTCTGTGAGGATCAGCCCTATGAAGCACTCAAAACCAATGTCGTAGGCACCCAAAACGTGATTGAGGCCGCTGTCGCCAATCAGGTAAAGAAAGTTATATATATATCGACTGACAAAGCCGCGAATCCGTCCAATTTTTACGGTATGACCAAGGCGATTGGAGAAAAATTGATTGTCTACGCCAATCTGCTGAATAGTGATACACGGTTCGTGACGGTGCGAGGCGGTAATGTATTGGGCACAAACGGAAGCGTAGTGCATCTGTTTCAAAACCAGATTCGCCAAAAGGGGAAGGTTTCTATTACGGATATGAAAATGACCCGTTTTTTCCTGACCCTGCGTGATGCGATCAGTCTCCTGTTCAAAGCTTCGGTGGAAAGTGTCGGCGGGGAAATTTTTATCATGACCATGCCAACCTGTCGCATTTTGGATTTGGCTGAGGTGCTCATTGAAGATTCGGGCGTGGAAAACGTAGAAATTGTAGAGCAAGGTGTCCGTCCCGGCGAAAAAATTCATGAGATTTTGATGAGTAACTTTGAAAGCCTGACAACGGTTGTGTATGACGAGCAATATTTGGTCATTCTCCCAACGCTGAACATCCCCCAATTAAGAGACCGTTATAGTCAGTGTCCTCCGGTATCATTCAGCAGCTTTAGCTCGGAGTTTAATCTGATGTCAAAAGAGGAAATTCGAACTATCCTCCGGAGCGGGGGGTTCATTAAATGAAGCTGCTTATTTTGGGTGGTAACGGCATGGCGGGCCATGTCCTGGTCGATTATTTTCAAAATCAGGGCGGGCATAACGTCTTCTATACCACCCGTGATCCCGAAAATAAAGGCGGTCTGCTGCTGGATGTAAGGGACAGCTTTATGGTGGAGCAGTTGGTTCGCAGTGTGCGGCCAGACGTCATCATCAACGCGGTGGGTGTGCTGAATCAGTATGCCGGGGAGGATCAGATTACAGCATACCAAATCAATGGACTGTTGCCGCATCTTCTCCGGCGGACGGCGGACAGCATCGGTGCCCGACTCATTCATATCAGCACGGATTGTGTATTCGAGGGAAAGCGTGCTCCTGGTTTGTACAAGGAGACGGATCAGCCTGACGGGACAAGCGCCTATGCTGTGACGAAAATACTCGGAGAAGTAAAGGCGGCAGGGCATCTGACTATTCGTACCTCTATTATCGGTCCGGAAATTCGGAGGGAAGGCATTGGTCTGCTGCACTGGTTTTTGCAGCAGAGCGGAGATGTTGACGGATATCGCCGTGTCTTTTGGAACGGAGTCACGACACTGGAATTGGCTAAAGCGATACAGGTGCTTATGAATGAGCCGCTAGACGGACTCATTCATCTGGTTCACCCCGAACCGATCAGTAAACATGATTTGCTACTGCTGTTCAAAGACATCTGGAAGAGGGAGGATATTCGGATCGTGCCGAAAGATGAGCCGGTGCAAGATCGGACGCTTCGTTCTACCCGGGCCGATCTGCTCTACGATGTTCCTCACTACAGCATCATGCTGAAGGAGCTGCTGGAATGGACAGAAGCACAGCGGAACAACGTCGGCCTGTCATAGTCATTACCGGAGCGGCAGGCTATACCGGGATGCACGCCTGCCTCTATTTTGCAAAGCTCGGCTGGGAGGTGGCGGCGCTGACTCGCACTGCCGCTTCCGCATCAAAGCTGACCTCACTGGCTGGAGAGGATGAGTATCCTAGTCCGGATGTCGGCACTCACGTCTGTATCACGCCTTATGTATGTGATTTGCTTGATAAGAAACGTCTTGGTGAAGTAATCCGCCAAATTGCACCGGATTATGTGCTTCATCTGGGCGGTAAAAATTCGGTGCCTGAATCATGGCAAAGTCCACTACTGTACATGGAATCCAATGTACTATCCACATTGTATCTGCTGGATGTACTGCGCTCTTTCCCCAAAGTCCGAATTGTAGTGGCGGGTTCTCGCCTAAAGACAGCTTTGCAGGCACCGTACCATCCAACGCATCCATACAGCCTTAGCAAAAGCCTTCAAGAGGCAGTCGCGCTCTCGTGGGGCGCACTGTTCGAGCAATCCGTCATGCTGGCGGAGCCCTGCAATCTGATCGGCCCGGGTCCCTCCACCGGTTTCTGTGCACTGTTGGCAGGCTATATCGCACGCACCGAGCAGAGCGTGCGAGACGTGCAGAATGTAGAGCCCCCTGCCCTTGCTTCCATTTCTGCACCGACTCCGTTTCAGGTTTCTTCACGGCATGCGCTGCGAGATTTTCTGGACGTGCGCGATGCTGTCCGAGCGTATAGCGTGCTACTGGAGCGAGGTGTTCCGGGGCGTGTATACCCTGTTTGCTCAGGCAAGATGATGCAGTTGGGGGATATCGTAGAACGTATGATTGCGTTGGCAGACACCCCTGTTGCCATACAATGGGGAGATGTGACAGAAGAGGCGTCCACGGATGTATATCAGGCAAAGGAACTAGAGGAGCTGGGCTGGATGCCAACCATTCCGTTAGGGCAATCACTGAAGGATATGATTGGCTACAGTCGAGCCAGAAAGGAAGAAACGAGATGAGACCGAGTGTAACGATCGTAATTCCGTTTTATAACTGCAGGTACGTCGATCAGGCAGTGCAAAGCGCACTGGAGCAAACCTACGGCCCGCTTGAAATCATTGTCGTCGATGATGGTTCAACTACACATACTGAAATGCTTCATCCTTACCGTAAATATATCTATTATTTAGGTAAATTAAACGGTGGGACGGCCAGTGCACTTAATCACGGCATCCGACATGCCAACGGTGAATACATTGCGTGGCTCAGCTCGGATGATACCTTCCACAAGGATAAAATTAACAATCAGGTTTCCTTTATGCTGGATCAAGGTGCACATATCTCCCACACCAACTTCAACTTAATCAATGAATACAGCCAAATCACAAGATACCAGGCGGGACCGGTACTTCCGTCGATACAGGAATTTTATCGTTTTTTTCTGAAGGGTAACCCGGTAAACGGATGCACGGTTATGTTCAAAAAAGAGCTGTTTACGGAGATAGGGTTGTTTAATGAGCTGCTGACGTATACCCACGATTTGGATATGTGGTACAGAGTTATACTGGCAGGATACGAGTTTCCTTTTTTAAACGAAGTGCTGGTAAACTACCGTTGGCATGATGAGATGGGAACGAACAAGCATCGACACGTCATTGAACAGGAATATTTAATTACCCAGGCACGCTACAGAACCAGCTTAACTGAGCTGCTGAACGGATTTGCAGCTATGTAGTACAAATCAGAATATTGAAAAATTTTCAGCCTGTGACCTGCAGTGCCTGTATAGAGCACGCAGATTCACAGGCCAATTACAAATCACTAGTGATGGTAGGGAGAGTCATCTTAGTTAGGAAAATAATACTTTGTCATGATGCAAACCGTTACACAATAGATACCGATTCCCAGTCACCGGACGGGAATGTATGCTCTGGTACGTTATTGCCAGCAGCATCTTTTCCTTGAGCCTCAATGGAGATGGCACTTATGAATCCGGCTGCGACTGGAGATGAAACTCTAATTTCATATGCTGGCACTACAGTAGGAATCGTAAGTGTAACAACTGAATTTGGCGCACCCAGGGCAAATGTGGTTGTGAAATACAAGATTGACACCGTACCTGTCGGTGGGCTTCCGGGCGCACTGTACGCATTCACAATGATGGGTACAAGTGGAGCTGCTGTTGTATTACTGATACGTATTACAACAGAACTCGAATGGAAACTACCATCTGGATTAAGGTTTTCAACGGCTCCTAACGAAAAAACGGCCATATTTTTCACCTCCTTGTAATACCAATATATGAAGAAAGAGTAGTAATAGAGTGTGTTAATATATAGAGGTGTTTAGTACAAATTAAGGAATCCCGGCTTGTCCAGTACCCGCAATTAACATTCCCATCGACTTTTATTACCGCTGTATGTCGCGAAAAGATGATTAAACTACAGGCTGGTTCTATAAAGAACCAGCCTGTAGTTTAATCATCATAAAGCCACGATCATTGGACCTTGTGGGCTTCGGTTAAATACATCCGTCGGAAGGGGAATAGGAGGCTGTGTATGCCATCTGAACACATGGAGCTCTCTTTTACTGGGAATGGGTCGCAACCATCCGCCCTCTGCATAATATAGTCCGTGATCCGGGCCCATATACAACCGGTAATCGATCAGCTCATGCTCTTCGAAAACATTGGTATCAATAGGTGGACCAATAGGGAAAGTCTCCAGCTGCGCGAATGAAAGAGGAATCGATTCGTTGACCTCATAGCCCAGCAAACGGAACGATTCGAAATCGCGGAAGGGATAGCGCAGACCATGGCTGATCAGGTGCATACCGTTCATGGGATCTCTGGCGATGTAAACCGCTGGGAAATGCTCTCGAAGTTGGCCATTATGCAGTAACGGCTTGCCGTCGGGGATGCTGGTCACCGTGCTATCCGACAACTGGATTACCCGATCAAGACGAAAATGAAGAGCATGAAAAGTATCAAGCGACTCGACAGGCCGCTTCAGTCCTTTCTCGATTTGATAAATATTTCCTTTGGAATCTCGAATGAGTATTCCATTAGGTAAGGAAGAATCCTTAGGTCGATGGTGCGGATGCCCCGCAGCAAACTGTCCGGGGAAAAAGTATTCATCTAATGTATAAATGAGGCGTTCAGGGTTAAAATTCCATTTTCTTAGAAATATTCGGCGATTTCTCTGTCCCCATTCAACTATATCGATTGAATTATGTGTAAAACTTGCGTTACCCTCATGATGGACATGACTGTCTCCTGCGATGAGGAGCCTTAATCCCTTTTTTAGTGTCCGATACCCGAAATCAATATCTTCATAGCCACCTCCCGGGAATGCTTCGTCTAAATACCCGATCTGACTTATCAATTGACGACGGAACAACATACAAAATCCGCTTAAAGCCGTTGCATCCCGCCAAAGTGAGGGATTAGTGACATTAAAATTTTTGCTGAATTCATGATATGTCTCTGTGGTTGAATAGGACATGGGAAGGCGTTGCATTGGCATCACCATATTGGACACAGGACCGACAATGCCAATATCCGCTGAGCTAAAAAGTGCATGAATTAAATTTTCCAGCCAATGGTGAGATACCATCGTGTCATTATTGAGCAGGAGAATAGTATCCCCTATAGATGCCTTAATACCTTGATTACAAGCTGCTGCAAATCCACGGTTAGTTTCATTCTCAATTAAACGTACATTCTCCCGACGACGTAGTTGATGTTGAGTACCGTCTGTCGATCCATTGTCAATACAGATCAATTCGTAAGGAATGGTAGTATAGCGCACGATGCTATCCAGACACCGTTCTGTTAGTTTCCAGTTGTTTAACGTAAGGATAACGATACTGACCAGCATAAAATTCTCTCCTTAAAGAGTATTCAGAACCACTTGTAATTGGTTCTGATATGTCTGTCTGATGGTTTCTAATTCCTGTACAATAGCTTGGTAATGCTGGACCGTACCCATTTGTTCATGACGACGGTAGGCAGTGAGAGGCTCATCTAAATAGTGAAATTCTGTATGGTTCAATACTACACGAATCCAAAAATCATAATCATGAGTGTATAACAGCTTCTCATTGAAGTATCCAATGTTACGAACATAATCCTTTTTCATCATCACCGTACAGCCATTTAACGGGCAGTAGGAAGAAAATGCCTCAATAAAGGAACGTACTGTTGTGAATTTGGCAGTTGCATTGCGACATATTACCTCGTTTGCTTTGTTAATGACATGATAATCAGTGAAACTGACCTCAGCTTGATGTTGCTCCATAAAATTCACTTGACGTTCAATTTTGGTCGAATAAAACATATCGTCTGAACTAAGCCAAACAGTATACTTTCCGGTGGACATTTGTATACCATAATTGAGCGCGGTTGCCGTGCCGCCGTTCATCTTTCCTAGATAATAAATGCGATCCATATAAGGGATCAAACGTTCCTGGTGCATAGTTGACCCATCATCTACAACAATAATTTCGATATTCGGATAAGTTTGATTTAAGACGCTGGCTACAGCCTGATCTACGTACGGACAGTTGAAAAACGGAATGATGACACTCACTTTCGGCAACGATTCCACGTTTCCTCACCCCGCAATCTTCATGTGCTTTCTCCCCACCATACGGTATGTTAAAACGAATTCATAATTGTGGACGATTGCCCGTGGTACTTCATTTTGGGGAGTTTATTTAAAGGAAAAAGAGGCAATTTACATCTCATTAATGTAACTGCCCCTTTTTTAGATTAGAGTGCTCAGATGTACGTTATGATCTAATTGGTGATTGAACTTTTTATTGCTGGTTCAAACCATAAACGACAGCGTCAATTTCCTGAAGCAAGTTATTAAACCGGTTTTGGAATTTATCTATGCCGAAAGATTCTATGGATGCCTCGCGATTTTTAGCTCCTATTTCCAACATGCGCTCTTTATTTTGAAGGAGGTCAACAACTATTTGCCAAAGTCCGCCCACATCACCTTTAGGCACTAAAAACTTCTCATTCCCCGTATTTTTGAGTAGCTCACCAAGTCCTGCTGAGTCATAAGCAACTACTGGTTTGCCGAATATCATCCCTTCAAGAGCAGTCATTCCAAAGCCTTCATCAATCATGCTAGGTACGACTACGATATCAAGCGCAGGGTATAATTGTTCAATGTGGCTTTCGAACGAATGAAATATAATGCGAGATGGATCTAATGTTGAATACGCCAATACTTTGCATTTATTGAAGTATTCTGTTATTTCTGGACTTCCGGCAATAAGAAATTTCACTTGAGGAAAGTGTGACATTAGCATATCGGCCATATAGATAAATTGATCAATTCCTTTATGGACGGAGATCATTCCGCTTATGAGTCCTATTAGCGTTTCGTGGTCGCCGATATTATGGGCTCCCCTCAGACAACGACGATTTTCCTCCCATCTTTCAGGGTGCAATTCAGCATCATTCCAGGAAGGATATATAAGCCTATTTTTATTATTAACTATTGAACCCTTAAAAGGTGCAAGTACTGCTTCTGATATACCGATAATCCAATCTGCATAATGATTTACCATCCGTACTGCATCAATCTGATGTGCACCTGGATACAAGATTTCGTCTATTATCCAAACAACGGGAATGCCTGCTTTTTTTGCCGCAGCCGCAGGCAATGCATTAACCGATGTGTTAACCATCACCCAATCCGGCCTGTGAACGTGCAGAAGTGTTAATAGGGATTGGTAGTAATTAGAAGATTCTTGTTTTGCAAATTCCTGATGCATAGCTGGCGATGATTCATACAAAGACCATAGCAGTGGAGAATCTTGAATGGCTATACGTATCCCCTTAGTTTCTGCTTCTATTGACAGCATGCCGCAACAGGGAACAACCAGCACAACCTCATACTGCTCGCTAAGGGTTTTAGCTAAAAAAAGTAGCCATTTCTCGGCACCCGACATTCGAGCCGGATGGCAAATATGTGAGAATAACATAACCTTAGACTTTACGCTCACGGGCTACATACCCTATGCACTTCTCGGGTATGATTGTCACCTCCTTTGGATAGGTAATTTACTATATGAGCAATGTCTATCTGTCGACACGACCATTCACCCATGTATTATTCATTGCAAGGTAGTCATATATAACAGTTTGAATTTTTATGTGAGCACTCATGCGTGTGAAATGATCGTTTTTGGTGCCTGTGTGTGCTTGCGCCTGCGCCAAGCTATGGAGCAACGCATAAAATAATGCGAAGAGGGGAGCACATATGGGCCTGTCATGCTGTCATAACAACGTGAGGGATGCATCTGTCTCCGTAGTTGCTGGTAAGGCCCAAGCGCCGACCCGTTCAGGTTTGAAAGGAGGGGCACTAGTGAAGGCTTTGGTCACCGGGGGAGCAGGGTTTATTGGTTCCCAGCTGGTACGTGCGCTTGCTGACTCGGGCATCAGAGTACATGTGCTGGATAATCTGACGACCGGGAATGCTGCAAATGTAGATCCGCGCGCGGTCATGCATATTGCAGATATTCGCAGCTCTGAAGCCAGGACGCTGCTGATTCGGGAAAGCCCGGACATTGTGTTTCATTTGGCTGCACAGGCTGATGTGCAGCAATCCATCCATCACCCCGACGAGGATGCGGATGTGAATGTGCTGGGGACGATCCATTTGTTGCAGGCTTGTCGTGAAGCGGGTGTGTCGAAAATCATATTTGCCTCCACATCCGGCGTATACGGAGAGCTGCAAAAGCAATGTATTCAGGAAGACGATCCCGTGGAGCCTATTTCAGGCTACGGGCTGTCCAAGCTGACCGCAGAATCGTATATTCGGCTTTTTTATCGCTTGTATGGCTTGAACTACACGATTTTGCGTTACGGAAATGTGTATGGCCCCGGCCAGGCCGCGAAGGGAGAGGGCGGTGTAGTCGCTATTTTTATGGACCGGCTGAAAAAAGGCAGCCCCTTGCTCATTCACGGCGACGGGACGCAAACCCGTGACTTTGTGTACGTCAAGGATGTAGTCCGAGCCAATATGGCGGCTATACATGCAGCGGATCAACGCACAGTGCATGTAAGTACGGGACGAACGACGTCCATCAATCGGCTGGCCTACGATTTACTAAAGCTGCACGGTTCGTCTGTGCGGCCTGTGTATTCACCGGCGCGGGCGGGAGACATTCATCATAGCTGTCTTAGCAACGCAGTCGCCAGACATTGGCTTCATTGGGAACCGCTATTTGGCATCTCTGCCGGTCTAAAGGAAACGTATGTGAGCAGTATGGGCACAGACAAAGAAGGCATCTAGGGCTAACGAGCGTGAGGATCAAAAAAGAGACTGAGGGAACTCTCAGCCTCTTTTCAGTTTGAACAAAAATTATAGGTTCTCGCCAGCCAGCTTGAAGGCTTGATCGAGGACAGCCGCACCGTTTCCTCTACCGTAAGCCAACGTGTCAATAACATCTACAGGGATGCCATATGGAGCTGCAATTTCAGTTACTGGCTTTTTACGCATTCGCACCTGAGGTCCGAGTAAAATAGCAATCACTGGCTCTGTCATGCCTTCCAGCTCTTCCTTAATAGTGCTTTCGGGGATCGCTTCGATGTTCAATTCTATGGATCTTGCTGCGGCTTCTTTTTTCATCTTGGAAACCAGAATGGATGTCGACATCCCCGCAGAGCATGCCAGAATGATTTTTTTCATATCAAGAGCGCCTCCAGAAATTTATTTTAACTACTTATACTCTTCATCCAGATTAGCAACAAACAAGCGTTCCTTGATAACAGCTTGATACCAGTAGCCGGATTTCTTCAAATGCCGACTTCGATCATTTTCCAGGTTAATTTCCACCAGTCCGTAGCGATTTTTAAAAGCATTCATAGGAGAAACGTTGTCTGTGAAGGCCCACAGCATATAACCTGTACAGTTGGAGCCTGCTGCTACGGCTTGTAACGTGTAGTATAAATGCTCAGTTATAAAGTCAATGCGATAGTCGTCCTGAATGATGTGTTCCTCATTTTTAAAAGCAGCTTCATTTTCAATCCCCATGCCATTTTCCGCAACAAACCACTCGATATTGTTATATTCGTTCTTGATACGCATTCCCATATCGTAAACGATTTTAGGATAAATTTCCCAGCCCCGTGACTTGTTCATTCTTTTACCGGGAAGTTCGAAATGCTCGTAGTAGTAAGAGGGGTGAAAAGGAATGTTTTCATTCCACGCTTTACTCTGCGCTTTGACCCGGTGGGGATAATAGAGATTGATTCCAACGTAGTCAACGGTATTTTCCTTAATCAAGGCCAGTTCCTCCGCTGTAGCTTCGAAGGCAATATCATGCTTGCTCATGAGCTCGAACAATTCTTGCGGGTATTCGCCTTTAATAAGCGGGTCCAGAAATACTCGATTGTAAAATAGATCATACACATGTGCTGCATACTGGTCATGAGGGGCGCTGGAGCGGGCATAAGTCACTTCGGGATTTAGAATTACCCCTATTTTAGCCCCGTTCTCACTATAATTTTTGACTTTGAAAAGCTGTACACACTTCGCGGTAGCCAGCGTTTTGTTATAGTTCCATTGCATCCACTTCCGCGTATTTTGTTCATAGGGATAGCGAAGGGCATCCAGATAGACGCGAGTCTGTACAACAATGGGCTCATTAAACGTAAACCAGTGCTTGACCCGATCCCCGTACCGTTCAAACACCTTTTCCGCATATTTCACAAACAGCTCTACCACATGCTTGGAAGACCAGCCCTCATATTTGTCGAGCAAATAAGCAGGTAATTCATAATGTTCCAGACAAATCATCGGCTCGACTCCGCTTGCAATCAACTCGTCAATGACCCTGCCCATATAATCCGCATAGGTTTCATCCACCACAATATTCTCATAATCCGTTAAGAAGCGGGACCAGTTAATAGAAGTGCGATAATGAGTTAGCCCAATCTGCTTCATCAGGGCAATATCCTCGGCATAACGATTATAAAAATCGGTTGCCCCTGCGGGTCCATATCCATTGTGCCAGACATAGCGGTCATTTTTGTACCATAAGTCCAGATACGAGTCTTGACCTTCCTGTTTACCGCTCCAACCCTCTGTCTGCCAGGCGGAAGCCGCTGCTCCCATAATAAAATTCGGCGGAATTTGTATTGTGTGTTTAGCCATGACATGCTTCTCCTTTTCATTCTATAGATTCCCCAAGGCGATCCTCTACGGGTGTATCTCTACAGTAGCGCATTATTCAGTCGTTCGCTTGTTGGCAATTTTGACGAACGGAAAATAAATGATAATGGCTACCATAATACAAATAATCTGCGTTACAACGGCGCCAATGCTTCCACCTGTAGACAGGTAGGCATTAATAATAGGCGGTGTAGTCCACGGAACCATAACGACAGCTTTACCTGCGAATCCAAGCAACGTCGAGAAGTAACCAATTGTTCCTGTGATGAGTGGAGTTATAATGAAAGGAATCGCCATCAATGGATTCAGCATAATTGGAAGTCCGAAAATGACAGGCTCATTAATATTAAACAGACCTGGCCCAAGTGAAAGCTTGGTAATTTCCTTCATATCCTCACGCTTGGAAGCGATCATAATACTGATCAAAAGGGCCAGCGTAACTCCTGAACCTCCAATACTCATGTATACATCCCAGAATGGCATCGTAATAATGTTCGGAATGGGGAGCCCTTGATCATATGCAGTCATGTTGACCGTAATCGCTCCAAGCAGCAGAGGTTCACGGATGGGCTTTACCATTTGGTTTCCGTGGATACCGATCACCCAGAAGGTTTGAGCAACCAGCATGAGTACCAGTATACCTGGCAGCCCTTGGACTATGGTCTCCAGAGGTTGTTGCACCACATTATAGACAGCATCGTATAGGTAGAGCCCCGTAAATTTATGAAAAAAGAATCCAAGCATCGAGAAAACAGTTACCGTAATAATGGAAGGGATGAGTGCGGAGAAAGAAACGGCTACATTGCTGGGAACACTTTCAGGCATTTTAATCTTTAGCTTATCGGACTTGCCCAGTTTGTTGTATAGCTCAACGGATAGGATACTTATGAAAATACCCAAAAACAAGCTTTTGGTGTCTGTGAATTGACGGGCGATGACGTCCGTTACTTTTTGCATTTCTCCGTTAACCATCAGTTCGATTGTGGTTGGTGTCACAGAGATAAAACAGATGAGGGCAAGTAAACCAGGAAAAAGATTTTTCTCTCCATTAATTTTTCCTAGCTCCAGGCCAATCATAAAAATAGCTAGAATGGTGAGGATATTCAAGCTGGCATAGTTAATGCTTGAGAAAATCGGTTTGTACTCTGCTAGGAATGAGAATGGCTTAAAATGGGCCAGACCATTGACTGGGTCCATGACCATATTGGAGATCAGTACAGCAAAGGCACCCACAATAATAACAGGCATTAAGGTGATAAAAGCCGATTTGATTGCTATTATATATTTAAAATTGTTAATTGCATTTGCCACCGAGGTGAGACCATCGATCAGTTTGTCTTTGAAAGCCATGGCTAGCGCCCTCCCTCTACGATTTTAATCCGAGCTGATCAATGCGTTCATACAGGTCTATAAATTCTGAGGCCATATCGTGAATGGTGATGGCATTCATCAAATGATCTTGGGCATGCACCATCATGACGGACATCTCTGTTTTTTCACCGGCTGCTTCCTTACGAATGATTCTGGTTTGAATTTTGTGGGAAGACACTAGTTCTTTTTTAGCTGAGGCCAGTTCTTCTTTGGATTCCCGAAATTTGCCCGCCTTTGCAAGCTCAATCGCTTCCATCGCCGAGCTGCGCGCATTCCCAGCGTATAATATAATTTGGAATACGATCTCTGTATCATCCATGTCCTCCATGTTCACAGCGTGTTCTACTGATTCATCATTATTCATATGTTCTTGACTCCTTTCATTCATTTGCTCGTATCGTCATTATAATTTGGAATCGCTTTCAACATAACGCATATTATTTCCTCTTCTTAACGGAAATCAATCGGTCTTTCTAGTTGATATCTCTATTACTAAACATAAAAAAAGAGAAATCCCTGCCATATAGGCTTCTGATTTCTCCTTTACTTGCATCCTGCTAATGTTCAACTATTTTTATGCAGCACCTCTACGAATTCCGTGTATGTTTTGCAGCGAATAAGCTGCTGGACTAGCTTTTCATGATTTAAAATGTTAAGCAAAATATGATACATACTTTGTAAATCTTCTGATTTGGTGCGCTGTATGCAGAGCATGCAAATAAACTGTACGGGCTTGCCATCCCAGTCGATAGCTTTTTGTAATGTACAAATGGCCCAAAACGTGGAATCAGCAAAAGGTTCCAGCGGATGCGGAATCGCGACAAAGTTGCCAAATGAAGTGGGGGAAACAGTTTCACGCTCTATCACAGATTGCAACAAAGGACCTTTTACAAGACCTGCTTCTTGTATCTTTTCGGCTATGAATTCAAGTGCCTGCAGTTTGTTATCAAACTTCTGCTGAAGAAAGATCAATTTTTTTCGAATATACTGTACAGCAGGAAGTTTTGACTCTGAGATGGCTTGTTCAATTTTAGTAATATCCGAACTGCCCAAAAATGTATTCACATGGATCATGGGGATAGAAAGCGGTTCTGATATGGGGATCGTGCTAATAATAAAGTCCAATGCATCCAACGGCATTTGTCTCAGCTTATAAAATTCAGTGGTTCCTACGATCTCCAGCCTGGAACCGAAAGCGGATTGAAGCTTGTAGTACAGCAGCTTTGCGCTGCCGAGTCCGGAAGCACATACGATCATACATCTTTTGGGTGTGCCCTCCATTTTCTTTCTCTCCATTGCGACTCCGATATGAATGGCTAAATACCCAATTTCATTGTCCTCGATGTGTATATGAAGTCGCTGTTTGATAACTTCCGCAGCAATGATGCCTGCTTCAAAAGCAAGTGGGTAATGGGCTTTGATTTCATCCAGCATGGGGTTGCGCAAATTCATTCCGTATTGATAACGATTCAGGACTGGTTTGAGATGAAGGCAAAATGCAATCAGCAATTCTTGATCGTTTTGAATGTTCATGTTCAACTGCTGATCGATTCGGTCTAATATTTCGATCGTCAGTTCGTAAATATTTTTATCAATAATTTTTTTAATCTCTACTTCATCCATATGGACCCTGACAACGGTCCTTACACCCAGCAAGTGCACAGCAATGTACGCAATTTCAACAAGTGGAAAGGAGTGTTTCATGTTCTGTTCCAGAGCAGATACGATCTCAGTCGCAACCCTAAACTCTTTTTGCGCTTCGATTTTTTTCATCTCTTGAGGATAATACGATACATACCTCTCTTCACGAATACGCTTACATGCTATAGCGATATGAATGACCAGATTGTTCAGGGCAATGTCTGACAACTGAATATCATGATACTCAATCCGCTCCAGAATCACTTCTCTTATGAATTCCAGCTCTTCGTTAGAGATCAAAGAAGGGTGGGGCATCTGTTGCCCGCCTATTTCATCTGTCCTGTTAAATATATAGTCGGAAATGCAATAACGCAGCTTGGCCTCATTCCCCTTGACTCGAATCCCATGATAGGGTTTGTTCTCCAGCGATAGTCCATAAGTTGACAGTAATTTGCGCACTTCTTTGAGGTCATTCTGTAAAGTAGATCGGCTAACATACAGCATCTCAGCTAAATCATCAAGTTTGACGTATGCATGAGTAAGCAGCAGTTTTTTTATTAAAAAACGATGTCTGGCTTCAGAAGAACTCGCTAATAGATGGGGCACATTGTTTTCATAGTCCTTTAATTGCTTCAGCAGATGATGAAATGCTTGTTCGTCCTGAATCTCTAGCCTGTAGCCTGTTCCTTTAAGGGGTTTGACAGCCGCTCCATGCCGTGACAACAGTGCATTCAATTCCTTTACATCTGTTCGTATGGTTCGAGAGGATACCTTCAACGCATTCGCCAAATGTTCACCCTTGATCATCTGTTCAGCAACCAATATACGCAGAATATCAAAAATACGCAAAACGAACCCCCTTCCTGAGCTGTTCTGATGAACAGTATACAATGCTTAGAGCGTAACCAAAAGAAGAACTAACCACAGCGCAAATCACCTATGATCTTGACACCCCAGTATATTCAAAGATATTATAGACACAATAAGTCTGTGATTGAGGTGTAGTTATGAAATTTACCAAAGCAACCAATTATGCTCTGCATACCATGCTTATGCTTGTTACGGATTCGTCAGTGAAGCCTATAGGTGTTCAGCAATTGGCCGAAGCGCAACAAGTCTCACCCACGTATCTTTCAAAAATTTTGACGAGGCTTGTGAAAGCGGGGATGATCGAATCGGTCTCTGGAGCCAATGGAGGTTATCGCTTATCCCGCAATAAAGACGATATTACCTTTTTGGATATTATCCATGCCATTGAAGGGACGAATTCTTTGTTTGAATGTGATTTTGTCCATGGATCAGAATGTCTGATTCAAGCTGTAATGAGGGAAGCGGAGGAGAAAATGGAGAGCCATCTTAAAAATACAAAATTGGTCGATTTGGCGCAAAAGCAAGCGCAAATATAAAGGTAACGGCTAGATATAGAAAGAGGGTGGTTGTCAGTGATGTGAAGTGTTTTTTTGTTTTTTATTGTAGATATAAAGAGTCTTTAATATCTTTGAAAAGGAGCTGAATGTATGTTGTACGATTGCGCTATTATTGGCGGAGGGCCCGCCGGATTGAATGCAGCCCTTGTGCTTGGCAGGGCAAGGAGAAGTGTGGCTTTGATCGATAATAACCGGCCCAGAAATGCGGTTACGCATGCGTCGCACGGTTTCATTACGAGAGACGGCGTAGCGCCGGCCGAGTTCCGCCGTGTAGCTTATGAGGAAGTACTACGTTATCCGTCTGTCCATCATCTGCCAACCGAGGTTATTTCGGTTACGAAAAAAGAATCTGTATTCGAGGTGTTTGATTCTTCAGGCCTTCGTGTTCAAGCGCGAAAATTGATACTGGCGACGGGCGTAAAGGAGGTATTCCCTGAGATCGAAGGTTTTTATACGTTCTACGGGAAAAGTTTGTTTAATTGCCCTTATTGCGATGGCTGGGAGCTACGGGATCAACCGCTTGTCCTCGTCTCTGAGTCGCCAGCTATATATCATACAGCCAAACTGCTCCTGAACTGGAGTAAGGATTTGCTTGTCTGCACGAATGGTCAGGCATTCTTGTCGGACGAGCAAAAAGAACGACTTCAATCTAAAGGAGTCGTGGTCATGGAGCAGCCTGTTGCAGCGTTCATCGGTCACCACGGGCAGCTGGAGTATGCGTCCTTTACGGACGGCACTCAAGTCCCGAGAGTCGGCGGCTTTGTGACCCCCCAATTTGTACAAAGTACACCGTTTGGAGAACGTTTGGGCTGTGAAAGGACAGAGTCGGGCGGGATCCAAACGGATGGAGCGGGGAGAACCTCCATACCTGGTGTATATGCTGCCGGGGATTCTTCGTACTTCATGCCTTCTCAGTTGATTTTTGCTGCGGCCGATGGCAGTCGAACTGCTGCGAGCGTAAATCTGGATTTGACAGAGGAAGATTTCAACGAGTGTTGAGCATTTGAAATGTTCGATGTGAATCGGATGCTGGAAAAGGCCGCCATATAGGCGGCCTTTTTCTATTCACTTGATTATAATTCTGCGTCTATACAAGACCTTCTTTCAATAACCTCTGTATTCACGAGAACCTGAGTATGATGCTCCTGATTGTGATTAAGTCTTTCCATCAGCAAATTTACAGCCGTTCGGGCCAAAATATCCTTTTTCACATGAATGGTTGTGAGTTCCGGGCTAATGACCTTGGCTTCATGAATATTATCAAACCCCATGACAGAAATTTGTTCAGGCACTCGAATGTTCATTTCCTGAAACGTTTTAATAGCACTGATTGCCATGTAATCATTCTCACAAAATAGGGCTGAAGGCAGCTCATTCAGTTCATGAATAGCTGTTTTAAATGATTCCTGTGACATTACAAGCATCGGATGCATATCGAATGTAAGCCCGTGATCTATGGCAAGATTGTGCTCCTCTAAAGCAGCCATGAACCCCTCTTTTCGTTTTGTAAAGTTAAGAATTCTGGTACTGGATTGTACGTATCCTATATTTCTGTGACCGGACTGGATTAAATATTGGCCTGCCTGGTACCCTCCAAGATAGTTATTAATAGATACAAAGCTGGCATCAACGTGTTCAAAGCAAGTATCTAAAACTACGATATTGGAATGAATAGATTGTAAGGAATGAATAATCTCGGCAGTTAGATTGGTGCCCAGCAGAAGTATACCTGAAGAAGGCTGGTCCTTTTCCAGAGCAGACAACTCTGCCTCCAGGCTATGGCTATCAAATGATGAAAAAATCAAAGTATTGCCATGTTCTCTCACTTGATTGGTAATATGATGGATCAATTCATTGAAAAATGGAAGTGATTCGTATTGCTCGGTCACGATGCCTGTATTTTTGCATGCAACAAAACGAATGACATGGTGACTCTTCGTAAATTCCTTATTTGACTTCATGGTACGTGGTCTATATCCATGCTCGTGGGCAATTCTTAAAATATGCTCTTTGGTTTCTTCGCTAACACCGGGTTTGTTATTAAATGCTAAAGAGACGGCTGATTTTGAAACACCGGCAAGCTTTGCAATATCATCTATTTTCAACATGGAACCTCCCATTGGACTAAACTATATAAATTATATCATGATTATATAATAAAGTTTAGTTTATAAATTAAACTAAACAAATGCCGCATAAAATGAGTTGACCTTTTCAGATACATAATGTTAATATTCAATTGTGAACGCTTTATTTAGTTTATTTTATTCAATATCGTATAAAATTATATATTAGTTTAGTTTTGTTTATGAGTGAGAGGGTGATTTGTTTGAGTTTAAGTATTGCTAAAAATCAAAGAAGTTTTGTGGAAAAGGACAAGCCTTTCTTTTACTTGGCAGATACCGTCTGGAGCGTATTTACCAACGCCACGATTGAAGAGTGGAGCGATTACCTGGACTATCGAAAGATGCAGGGATTCAACGTTTTGCAAATCAACATGCTCCGGCAATGGGATGCCAGCGAATCAGACCTGAATCTACAACCGTTTGCATTACTGGAAAATGGAGATTTCGACTATCACACATTAAGCGTAGCCTATTTTGACCGGGCAGAAGTCATGATCCAGATGGCTGTAGAGCGCGGCTTTATTCCAGCCTTGGTACTTCTGTGGTGTAATTATGTACCGGATACATGGGCTGAAATGTTCCAGAAGGGCAATAAAATGCCGATGGATTGCGTTGAAAGCTATGTAACTTATGTTGTAAACCGCTATTCCCGCTTCAAGCCTGTTTATTTGATCAGCGGGGATACTGATTTTCCTACAGAACGTGCTAATGCATACTATTTGAAGGCGCTGGAAACGGTACAGCAATTAAGCCCGGCAAGCCTAACTGCACTGCATATCCAAGGAAGATTGAGGGAAATTCCTGAAGCTTTTGAGCAACACAAGGGTCTTGGATTTTATATGTATCAATCAGGACATAATTCTCAGTTTCAGCATGTCGCCCACGAGATTGCCCAGCATTTTTACCACAAGCCAGAGATCCGTCCCGTCATCAATGGAGAACCTTGCTATGAACAGATCAGTTACAGCCGCAATGTGTATGGTAGATACACCGCACTGGATGCCAGAAAAGCAGCATGGCAAAGTCTACTCGCAGGCGGGGGAGCGGGAATTACCTATGGAGCGCATGGCATTTGGAGCTGGCATAAAAAAGGCAAGAAGTTCGGAATTGTAGAAGGAGAGGGCTTTGATAGTCCCTATGATTGGAGAACGGCACTGCGTTTTGAGGGCGCATGGGATTATTCCTTTATTAAATATTTATTTGAAATGTACAATCTGATCGGCATAAAGCCGCTGGATATTGTTTTAAACAAGACAGAGGAGATCAGAGCTGCGGGGAACGAGAATACCATCGTCTTGTATATCCCGGTTAACACGAAGGTGCGGCTAAGTATGAATTTACAGGACTACAAGTTTATAACCATTGATTTAGCGGAGAGACGATTTGCCCAAACGGAGGTAGATGCCCAGGCTGAGCAATCTGTCATTGATATGCATGGTTTTGAAAGTGATGTTGTGATCATCGGAACGAAATAAAACAGGAGAAGAATAGGAGTAAGGCAACAGGTGGAGTAGAAAAGTAGATAACGCATCCAAGTAGGAGTGATCATGATGGATTACCAAAAGACAGCCAAAGAAGTGCTTAGATCGGTGGGGGGAAACGAAAATGTGAACAGTGTCATTCACTGTGTCACTCGTTTGAGATTCAAACTGAAGGATAATCAATTGCCAGATAAAGAAAAAATCAAACAGATTGACGGTGTTATTACCGTCGTGGAAAGTGGCGGCCAATTCCAGGTGGTGATCGGGAATGAGGTTCCCAAAGTATACGAGGCTCTTTTGGATACGATGGGAGTAAAGCCTGAAGACCAGGCTGCTGAAGACGATCAAAAGAATGAAACAGCGAGCCTGTTCAGTCGATTTGTCGATGTAATCTCAGGTGTGTTTATGCCTGTTGTTGGCGTGCTCGCCGCTGTCGGGATTTTAAAAGGACTGTTGGCCTTATGCACATCACTGGGCTGGATGACTGATCAGATGGGTACGTATAAAATTTTATATGCCACAGCAGACGCTATGTTTTATTTCTTTCCGGTTATTCTAGGGTTTTCAGCAGGTAAAAAATTCGGAGGAAACCCGTATCTGTCTGCTGTTTTAGGGGCCGCCTTGGTGTACCCAACCATGACTTCCGCCTTTACGGATAAAACGGCACTGTCCTTTTTGACCATACCAGTCGTTCTGATTAATTATACTTCTTCTGTTATACCTATCATTATTGGGGCGTTCTTGGCAGCTAAGGTTGAAAAATTTATAAGTAGGTATGCACCTGCTTCCATTAAAATGTTCATTGTGCCTTTTCTGACCTTGGTCATTATATCACCGATTGTTTTTCTGGTTGTCGGGCCGATAGCAACTATAATCAGCGATGGGTTAGCCAAAGGCTCCATGTGGATTTACGAGTTAAGTCCGGCTATAGCTGGTCTCATTCTGGCCGGGTCCTGGCAGGGCATTATTATCTTCGGCTTGCATTGGGCGTTCATTCCGATTCTCCTGAATAATGTAGTTACGAACGGTTTTGATCCGATTAACGGTATGCTGTTCTGTACTACGTTTGCGCAAACAGGTGCGGCTTTTGCCATTGCTTTGAAATCACGGGACCCCAAATTAAAACCCATTGCCACTTCTGCCACAATCGCGGGTTTGATGGGGGTTACGGAACCAGCTATTTACGGAGTTACGCTACCTACCAAAAAACCGTTTATTTTAGCCTCGATCGCTGGGGGTATAGGAGGAGCTGTAGCGGGCTTACTCGGCTCAACAGCATATGGATTTGCTTCAGGCGGGATTTTTGGTATACCTTTATTCATTAATCCAAAGGGGATAGATACAGGCTTCATAGGCTTTATCATATCTTTGGTTGTAGCTTTTGTAGTCGGATTTATACTGACCTATCTTTTCGGCTATAAAAATGCAAAACCTTCGCCTGATATTAAAATTGCAAATGAAAGCAAAGAGGAAGAAAAAACGGTATTCAGTCCTTTAAACGGTGAATTGATTCGTTTGACCGCAGTGAAAGATGAGGCTTTCTCCAGTGGTTCGATGGGTCAGGGAGCCGCGATTATCCCCCTAGAAGGAGTAGCTTACGCACCTTTTAACGGAACTGTTGTTACCGTTTTCAAAACAAAACATGCGATTGGACTGATCTCTGAGGATGGAGTTGAACTGCTCATTCACATTGGAATTAATACGGTCAGCTTGAAAGGAAAACATTTCACTTCTTTTGTGTCTGAAGGAGATACGATTCAAAAAGGGGACAAGCTGGTTGAATTTGATCCAAAAGCTATAGTGAATGAAGGATATGATCTCACCACCTCTGTTATTGTAACCAATACTGCGGTGTACACAGATATCTTAGCTGAAGAATCTAAGGATATTCATGTAGGAGATCGCTTATTGAGGATCAGATAGAATCCCAATACAATAATAGAGAGATAACTCATCAAGCTGACGATAACCCTGTGGTTGTCGTCAGCTTTTTTGAATATGGAAACAGATTTTGCAGCATGTACTACAATAACAGGTTACCATACCCCCAACGAGTTCATCATCTGTCGGAAGGAGCGCACATATTTATCCGGCGCCAACAGGTTAACGATCCGTGTACGCCCCTTCTGGCGGATAGATTCGCGATGAGGTACGTTGTTCATCAGTTCCAGTCCTTGCAGTACCGCCTGTAAAGTGTCTCCCTGCTGATAAAATTTACCGGTTTCATTGTGATCAATGAATGCTCGTACCCCGTCTGAATCAGAGCTTAACACCGGACAACGACAGGCCATCGCCTCAGCTACCGCATAGCCGAATCCTTCCACCAGCGAAGTCGAGAGCAGATACCCGCCTGAGTCGCCAATCATGGAATAATACAAAGGCATTTTAGCATGAGGTACGCTTTTAAGACGCTCGATAATCGTGGACATACCAAGCTGAGCAAGCATGTCCTCGAATTGTATTTTATCCTCTGGCTGAGACAAGGTGTCATCATAGAACATCCAAATCCGAAGATCGGCACGATTTTTTAGCATCCAGTAAGAGATGTCGACAAAATGCCTCCAATTTTTATTGGGCTCCAATCGCCCAACCCATGCAATGACCGGATTAGCCGGGGGAGTGTTAGGTACATAATTAAATACGTTAGTATCCAGAACATTTGGGAATACAAAACGATTAAGCCATGGACATATGCTGGAAAATAGCTGTACGAGGTGAGTTGTTTCCGGTAGAAGTACCGCATTGGCATGGTTATGAAGATACGGAACGGCATCTGCGACAATCCTTGCTGCTTCTTCGTGAGTGCCAAAGCCCTGTGATTCATAGATTAGTATCCCTTGGTAGCCCAACATTCGCAGTCTGGGGAGCATAGGATAGTCCGAAGAGACAATAATTGCATCGTACCGATGAGATTCCACCAGATTTCGAATTTCTTCTTCAGAGGAAGTCATGAACACCGGAATATCGCCGTGCAGGTTTTGCATCCCTGTACCCTGCCGATAATAGAGAAGATGACATTCAATCCCGTCCTGAATGAGCGCTCTACAGCGTTGACGGTTCAAGGTTTCCACGCCACCGCTCGGTATATAAAAAGTAAATAGAACTTTGATATCAAAAACCTCCTTTGCCAACCACAAGCTCTTATACCAAGTTATTCAACCTACAGGACGGGGTGTGGGTTTCTACGGAAGCCTGGCTCGAATCAGCGCATAATTATGGCTGAGGCGAGAATCTTCCGGGGAGCGCTCTGTTGCTTCTTTCGCAAACTCACGTGCTTTGTGCATTAGACCCAACTCGTAGCAAACGAGGGCTCCAAGATCATATAGTGCACTGCGTTTATCGGCCCAGCGCGCCTGCGGCATGGCAAGATGCTGTTGCAGCGTAGCGATGCACTCGTCCTAACGGGCATGATACAAGCGGAGCTGGTCTAATCGGATGCTGTGTTCTTCACCTTCTACAATATATTCAATACCTTATGAACCGGGCGTACCCAACGGTAGACGTAATGATAGTAGATGTGGTGTTATGTTCACATTTTAGACACATTATTTTAAGCTTCTATTTAAGTGATGTTAAGCTGGAGCTATATGTGGGGGATTATCATTAGAATTTAAAAGTGTAGCATGAAGTGCGAGGAGACCGCTTCGCGAAGGCTTTGAGCTTCCGAACGCTGGCGCTTCTCCAGCTTCAAATCTCTCGCTTCGCTACTGACTGCTTCCCATGCAACATTTTGGGGGAGGGGAGCAGCGGGAATGAGACCGCTCCGCGAACGCTGGCGCTTCTCCAGCTTCAAATCCTCCGCTTCGCTGCTACCCGCTTCTCATGCAACATTTTGGGGGAGAGGAACAGCAGGGAGAAGATTACGAATAAAGAAAGGGTGAAACATGTGCTCAAAGTGCAGCAGGTGAGCAAGTGGTATGAGGGCAACCGGGGCGTACATAAGTTGGATTTTGAAATGCAGCGCGGTGAAATTGTTGGTTTCTTGGGGCCAAATGGTGCGGGTAAAACGACCACGATGCGCATGATTACAGGATATCTTCAGCCAAACGAGGGAGTAATTACGATTGATGGTATCCCGATTCAGGATAAAGGCAGACAGGCTCGTTCCAAAATCGGTTATCTGCCGGAGACGCCCCCTTTGTATGGGGATATGTCTGTAAGATCCTACTTAAAGTTTGTAGCTAGTATTCGGGACGTGCCTGTGAGAGAGCAGAAGCTGCGTATTTCGGAGATGATTTCCCGGCTGGGCCTGAATGGACGTGAAAAACAATTGGTCCGTAGCTTGTCCAAAGGGTACAAACAGCGTCTGGGGCTGGCAGGTGCAATTATTCATAATCCGGATTTATTAGTGTTGGATGAACCGACCTCGGGTTTAGACCCCAATCAGATTTTAGAGATTCGTCAGCTCATTCAGGAGATTGGTGAAAATCATACGGTATTGCTCAGCACGCATATTTTGCCTGAGGTGGATGCTTTGTGCAATCGGGTGCTGATCATTCACGAAGGGAAACTGGTCATGGACGGGCGTCCTGACGCGCTCGGCGGTTCGATGGAAGATGGATTCAAGGTGAAACTGGAGGTCAAAGGCAAGCGTGAGCAGGTAATGGATGTTATACGAGCTTGGGGAAAAGTACAAGTTGAATCTTTGGCGCCTACTCTGCCATCAGTGAATACGAAGCTGACTGCCACAGAGCAGGATTTGACCGAATTGTTGCTTACAGGAGCTTCCGATAAGGATTTTCGCGAAGAGCTGTTTTTTGTGCTGTCGGATGCGAAGCTTCCGATTTTGGAAATGAAAAAAGAAAACCTAAGCTTGGAAAATATCTTCCAGCAGTTAACGACTCGCGAGACGGAAGAAGGTCAGGGCGGCGATCCAGCGGTTCATGATCTACATACCTCTAAGAATGAAGCAACGGTCATCACGGCGGATCATGGAGAAGCCTCGGCCAGCGATAACAAGGTTGAAGAAGACAAGGATACAGGAGGTAATCGGTCATGAGGCGTTTGTTCGCAGTCTGTCAAAAGGAGCTGCAAGCCTATCTATGGACCCCAACGACGTATTTTGCGCTTGCGGTGTACATGCTGCTGACGGGGTTACTATTTTACACGAACTTTGTGATGTATCAGCCTAGTATTTTGGACTATCGGCTGGTACTCGGTGATACATTGTCCATGCTGGTGTTTGTTGTCCCATTACTCACGATGCGGCTGGTTGCAGAGGAATTCAGGCAGGGTACGGATGAACTGCTGCTTACCTCACCTGTGAGTGTGACGGAAATCATGATGGGTAAATTTTTGGCATCGTTAGGCATGTTGCTCATATTAGTATTGTGCAGCCTGGCGTATCCGGTCGTGATGTCCTTTTATGGGACGCTGGATTGGACGCTGGTATTTACATCCGTGATCGGCCTGTTTATGCTTGGCGCAGCCATGATGGCAATCGGCTTATTCGCATCAACGCTTTCACAGCATCAGATGATGTCAGCGGTCGTCAGTTTTATTCTTTTACTCGTTTTCTGGATGCTGGATTCGTTTGGTGGACAAACGGGCGCATCTGCGGCGCTGCAGCAGTGGCTGGAACCTTTTTCACTAACTGCACGGTTTGATAGTTTCACCAAAGGATTGCTGAATGGAGCCGATGTATTGTACTACGTGACGGTGGCGGCGCTCTTTTTGCTATTTAGCATCCAAGTGGTTGAACGGAAACGGTGGAGGTAATGAATATGAAAAAATGGCTGGGTCATACCAATAGTATGGTACTATCAATTGCTGCTGTAGGTATTTTTATTCTATTGACGTTATTTCTGCGCTCGCTGGGAGGCTTTCAACTGGATCTGACGGCAGGCAAGCAGTATACGCTGTCTGATCAGACGTTGACGACCATTCAGGGTGTAAAGGAAGACGTACGATTAATTGCCTTTACCGTATCCACTTCGCAGAATCAGAAGCTGAACCGGGATGTTACGGATATGCTGAATGAATATGCCAAGCGTAACAAGAAGCTCAAAGTCGAGCAATACGATTTGAATCAGGAACCGATACTGGCTAAGCAGTATAGTGTTACTGCAGCTTCCATTGTGCTGGTGCAGGGAGAGAAAAAGCGGGTTATAGATATTGGAAGCCTATTTACGCAAGCCCAGGGGAGTGGTGAAGGGGCATACCAATTTACAGGGGAAGAAAAGCTGACTAGTGGACTGCTGGCATTGTCATCTACCCGTCAAGGAAAGGTGGTTTTTCTGACAGGGCATGAGGAAATTCCTTTGTCCCAAATGACCGAATTAAGCAGCTCATTGGCGCAAGATAATGTGAAAACAGAGGAAGTTCAGCTTAATCAAGCGGGTAGTGTGCCCAAAGATGCGTCTGTACTGGCTATTGTTGGACCAGAGCGGGATATTAGCGCGACGGAATTGAAAAGTATTCGTACGTATCTGAATGATGGTGGAAAGCTTTTTATGGCGTTAGGATTTCACCCGAACATGGGGTCCAACTGGAAAAATCTTGACGCATTAGCGGCTGATTATGGAGTGAAAGATACTCATGCTATCGTGGTGGATCAGGAACAGACGAATACGCTGGGCCCTCTATGGACGGTTCCTACCTTTGGCAGTCATGCGATTACTGATAAACTGGCGGCCTCTAATCTATATCCTGTTCTTTCGCTGTCTATTGCTTTGCAGGCAGGAGAGCAGAAGGATTGGAAGACGACGCTATTGATGAAATCTTCTGCAGCAAGCTATGGCGAAACGAATATCCGGGGACTGCTGAACAATGAAACGCAGAAGGATGACAAGGACCCACAGGGTCCGCTTGATCTCGGTTACGCGGTAGAAGGGAAAGACGGCAAGCCCAAAGCGGTTATTCTCGGAACGTCAGCCCTTCTAAGCGACACGGAGATCAGCACAGGAGGGAATCGAGACTTTGTGCTGAATAGCTTGAATTATGTGCAGGAACACTCTGATAGACTCACTATTCGTCCTCGTCAGGAGCAGGATTTTAAGGTAGCTTATTTAACTGCTGCACAAGCGAAAACGGTATTGGCCATATCTGTCGTCGGATTGCCGCTGCTGTTTGCGGTGATCGGAATCTTATTATGGTGGAGGCGAAAAAGTGCATGAGAAAATGGATACCCACAGTGCTGCTGCTAGTTGTATTGGGAGCGGGTATAATCTATGCCAAGAGCCAAAACTTCTTTCGTGAACAAGCCCCGGCGGCTCGCCAGCTCGTTCAGCTTACGCAAGGAGATATTACGTCTTTTGCGATCACTGGAAAGGACGGCAAGTCAGTGGAACTTAATCAACGTGATGGCAAATGGAGCATGAGTAAGCCACGATCTTACCCGTTAAATCAATATACAATAGACAATTGGCTAGCTGCGATTCAAAATGTAAAGTTGGGTGATGTCGTGGAATCATCCCCCACAGACGTAGCCAAATATGGAATTAGCGCTACCAATGACCAGATTGAGATTAAGACCAAGAAGGGTGACGTTCGCACCTTTGCCTTCGGTGAAACGCTGCCTTCCGGAGATGCTGTCTATGTACTATCAGACCAAAAAGAGATAGCTTCCGTACCTATAGATACACTTTCGGGTTTGTTGCTGGGTGCTGATGATTTTACAGATACAACGCCGTTTGATTGGGATGATACCAAGCTGAGCGGAATAGAGTGGGAAGGCCAGAATGCCTCATGGATGCTCCGATCCTCCGGTAGCAGTGGAACTGGAGATAGTGCTTCCGCATCTTGGACGCTAAACGGCAAGTCAGTAGCCGGTGATACGGCAACTTCCCTTTCACAGCAAATCAAAAACCTGGCTAGCAGTCAGGCCTTGCGCAAAGCCTCCGAGCTGAACAAGCCTGTTCACCGCTTTACGCTGAGCATATCGCTGGGCAAGGAAGATTCCCAGCTGGTCTATCAGGGCTGGACACTTAACGATGATCCAGATACCGTGTGGGTTGTACCGCCACAAAGCAACTGGGCTTATGGCCTGTCCGCTTCTGATGTGAACCGTGCTGAACAGAGTGGTCATGACCAGGCTAAGGCTAGCCAATAATCATTACATTTATAATAAGCTGAACAAAGAGGCTCCAACGGCGAATAATCGTCGTGTGGAGCTTCTTTGTGTTCGTTATTCATCAGGCTTGCTGCTTTTGGAAGAAGGGCTGTTATTGTCATTTAAATCTTGGATGACCTGAATCAGCTCATGAAGTGAGAGATCCAGCTTATCCAACTTTTCCTCCATCGTGTGCAGGATGTGCCGCAATAAAATAAAACAAAGTCCAGCCGGAAAGCCTACGTTGGTAACCAGAGAAAGAGCATCATCCATCTGCAATGTATTTCCCTCCTTTTTAGCCATATATAAAGGAAGGTAAATTAAAAGAACCATATACAACTGATTGTAAAAATAGTATAATAAATAGGAACAAATGTTCTGTTTTGGTTGTAAAATAGAATTGCAAATTACCCTATAATATGAGGATTTAGAAAAAGTCAAATCCAAATAGAAAGGGTGATTTAGATTGGAAAAATCTCAGCTAACATTGGTCGAACAATACCGAAAGAAGTTGTACCGCATTGCTTGGAGAATCCAGTATCGTGCTCGGGTACAAACCAATCATGAATTTGTAATGGAAAAGAACGAAACTGTCATCGCTCCATCTTTTACAGAATCTGCAAACTCTAATATGTACACACTACAGCTTATCAACTCTCTATCTTCTGAGATCGGAAAAATGATCATCTTTGACCTTTACATACTAGACAAAACCGAAGCACAGATTGCAAAAGAGTTAAAGCTATCCCAACAGGCGGTGAATAAATGGAAAAAGAAAATGCTCAAAGAGTTATTTCGGATGCTGAGTTCGTCCAATGGCTCAAATTAGCACAAAGTGGGGATCAGGAGGCCATGAGCAGGATACTTTATTTGTTCGAGGAAGACATTCAGAGGACGAGTCGGTATATACGTATGTCCCGTGAAGATGCTGTTCAAAGTATCGTGGTTGATTTTATTGAAGAATTACGTCAAGAGCTGAAAACAGAGATATAGAAAAAGTGGACAATGGATGTAGCCTTGTCTATCCTTATCGGTAGGTTTAACTTATGTGACGGAGGGCTTATATGTTTATGAGTGATAGCAGGGCTTTATTTGAAAAAAATATGAAGTTGTATCCAGTTAACCGTATTCGCTCCAATGTTATCATTCTTGTTTTATTGCTGTTAGATCTGTTTTTGACTATTCCCTTAATAGGAAATCCCTACATTGCAGTTTATGTTTATGTGCTGATGCCACCGATTGTTCTGATTAATATTTGGGCGCTTGTACTGGTCATAATGCCACGCAAATTGCAGTTGAATTATGTTTTATTCCGTGGTGTATTTGGTTTGGTATGCTCTATTGGCTTCATGATTATGACACAAAAGTTTGCTTATGGTATGTTGGGTCTGGATACTCCATGGTATTTTATAAGTTCTTTTGCCGCTTATGGAATCGCCTTGTACTGCTATATCAAATATCATCTGGCGAAATTCAAAAATCCTTCAAATTATAAGAAAGAACCAAAAGTGAAGAAAAAACATAAGCGAGAAGCTGTAGTAACGATGACCATATTTACCGGGGCTGGTTATTTGATAGCCAATCTCTCCCTCGGATTTGCTACACAACAATTCGTTGCTACAGTATTGATGTGTGTATACTCCATGCTTGCATTTGTTCTTTTTCATTTTATTATGGAGCTGCACCGCTATTATTGGCTTCATAAACTGAGGAATCAGACAACGGATTGAACACAATACATGGATTATACTGTAATTTCTCTATAAAAGATGTTTGGAATAATAAATAAGCCTGCGAACGCCTACACTATGATAGGTGTTTGCAGGCTTTTTAGGTTGTAGATTTATTTAGTCAACATACTTGTTGCCGTCAGCGTCAATATAAATGGATTGAACTGCTGTACGGCGGTAAGGATATCCTGCTGCTGTGGTGCCGTTAATTTCATAGGTTACGGAATAGATGCCTGGCTTGTCCGCTTTGGAAAGCTCAATTTGCCCAGTAGGAGTAACGGTTTTTTGCTGCAATGTCAGACCTTTGGACGCTGTAGTCATTCCTTGTTGCGGATCACCATAGTATTGAACTTGGTAAGTGACTTGTGTAACGCTGGTTTGCGAATCCTGGGACTTCAGATTTAGTCTCGGGCCCACTGCATTTAGATTGTATTTGAGCTCAGGGACCTGAGCGGCATGATAGCGTGCAATCAGGAGATATGCACCATGATCAGGAATTACGGCGTTCAACTTATAGATGCCTGGTTGGGGATTGGTAACTACTGCACTATGATGCCAGGCACCAGCAAAGATTTCTTCATCACGACCTGCTTTCACATTAAGCAATTCGCTAGTACCGTCAGGTTTGGTCAGCTCAAGCTGACTTACACGTTTATCGCTGATCCAGTCCAGATCAATGGATTGGACACCATTTTCAACCGTGAGGGTTTCGGAGGCTTTTCCATTATAATCGCCGCCTCGAATAAAATATGAATTATCGATCTCGTTATAGGTGGATTGTACAGCAGAAGCAGTCAGGGAATACGCTGCTGAAAATGCCTCAGTTTCCTGATTCAATGCTGGAGTGTTCGCTTGGAGGTAAGGTTGGATCAGGGAGAAGACGTAAGAACCGGTACGAACCTTGGCATGATCCCAGGAACCGACTTTAACTACACGTCCGCCGGGAAGCTTAGCATTGTCGACTGTGACCACTCCATCATTTTTGCCGAAGGATGAGAGATACATTCCACCCAGTATGTAGGAAGCAGTGCCGCCAGACCAGTTATCACCTGCAAACGTGAAGAATGGAATTGTAGTCGCGTTACTGAGTGCATCCGTTTTGGTTCGGAAATACTTCATATAAGATGTTTGTAACGTAGAGGTGCCGGGATTTTGTGAGCCGACGATATCTGCCAGCCATCCGGCCCAGCTGCTGTAGGCGAGATCTGCAAGTTGTGAACCATGATGGGGACTGCTGAGGGTGATGACACGTTGTACATAAGGAGCTGCTCCGTTATACACGAGAGCGGTTTGAGTATCCACTCCACCTTTGCTGTGGGCGATGATGATGAGTTTTTTTCCGAAATGATTACTAATGACTTTGATTTTGTCGGCTAGAAGCTTGCCATTGTCCCACATATCCTGGGATGTGCCATTCGCATCGTACAAATTAATGGTGGCCGTCTGGTACCCAGCGTCACGTGCTTGCTGAAGCATATCATTATTATTCTTGGTCCACACTTCGGCGCTACTGTTCAAACCATGTACAAACAATAGTGCGGGTTTGGTAGGATCAACGCGATTAGGTGGTGGGCCTTCTGTCCAGCTTCCGGCGGGAGCTTTCGGTGCTTCAGGTGTAGTGGAGCCTGCAAAAGCACCGGCGGGGATAAGAGTGACGGATAACAAAAAAATGAGCATCAAAACGGTGAGCTTCTTCAAACTGTAAATCCTCCTTTTTGTAAAATTAAGTATTTCAAACTTATTATACATGCCATCTTGTGGTAAATCATCAATTGTATTTCATATTTACATTAAAATTTTATTTTTTCAGTCATTTTTTAGTCAGGATATCCCTAAGATTGATGGCACATGCTAATCTCGTCACACATTTTATATGTATGGAGGATGAGTTCATGCCAGGAACTAAGAAAGTCATCAGTTTTACGATTTCAGCTGCTTTACTCGCCAGCATGGCTGCTTTAACCGGGTGTGGAAATGCTGATCATAACGTTCGTACGAACAGTACACGCTATAACGCGCAAAGCACACAGCATATGGATGGTGTGAATCGTTATGGTTTAGATGGTGTAAACCGTATGGATGGTGTGAATCGTTATGGGGTTAAATCCAACGGTATGGACGGGATGTCATTGAATGAAAATGGCAACAGAACCGGACATCCAATCCGTAATCTGCAAGTCGATCGCAACTTGTCCAAACGTATATCCGAGATGCCGGATGTAAAGTCTGCGACAGTATTGGTTGGTGAACGACATGCCTATGTAGCCGTTTCCTTGAAAGACCAAGCTAACGGAACGGGTGTTGGTGCTCCAAGCATTGACGGTACTCCGAGTGCTAATAATACAGGGCGTAACGGGAATGTACCGAGTGTGAATGGCGTTAATGGCACCAGAGGAAACCGAACTACAGGTACTACAACGCCTGGAATGACAGACAATGGAGTTACCGGGAATGGAACACCTGCACGTCGTGATGACGGTTTGTTCGGTACGATGGGTACAGGCTCGTACGGTATGTTGCGTGGCTTGACGGACAACAACAATCGCACAGATAACGGCAACAACACCATCGAGGGAGCAAGAACTGCATATGAACCAACTGATGCAGTCAAGAGCCGAATTGCTAACAAGATTAAGCAATTTGCACCTTCCATTGAACAGGTGCATGTATCGGCTAACCCGGACTTTGTTAGACAAACCTCTGACTTTACACGCAGTGTACAAAATGGTCATCCGATCAGAGGCTTGAGCAATGAAATGGTGGATGTGATTGAACGTGTATTCCCGACTTCGGCGGCTGATACAAACCGTCCAATGGAAAATACAACACCAACACGTCCACAAAATAATACGCCCGCACCGATGAATCATCGCTAATTCAAACCCTTAATTGAGAATATCCCAAAAAGAGCTATCCCATCTCGGCGGTTACGCTGATGGAATAGCTCTTTCTTTTGCGGGGATTATATAACTATAACGATTTGCGCACTCCTTTAATCCATACACCTTGCAGATTTAAGTCGGCATTCAGCAACAAGACGTCTGCTTGTTTACCTGCTTCAAGTGAGCCTGTTCGATCAGCTATGTTCAGGGATCGAGCCGGATTCAGGCTGGCCATTTGTGATGTCTCGGGGATACTCAAGCCTACATGTTGAACTAGATAACGGAAGCCCTCAATCATCGTTAGTGTGCTTCCTGCCAAAGTGACGCCATCCTCCAGTCGTGCGACACCATCCTGTACAATCACTGGCAAATCACCGAGTTTATAATGACCATCTTCCAGCCCGGTGGCTGACATGGCATCGGTGATGAGGATGAGATTATGGTCCTGCTTTAACTTGGCAAGCAGGGAAATAGCAGCAGGATGCACATGGATACCATCTGCAATGATTTCTGCTTCAATGCGCGGATCAGCGAGTACAGCTCCCGCGGCTCCTGGCTTGCGGTGATGCAGCGGAGTCATGGCATTAAAGGTGTGCACGGCATGGTTCAGGCCCGCCGATGCTGCCTGTTCAACCTCTTCATACGTAGCATCCGTATGACCGAGCGCCGCAGTAATGCCGTGGCTACGCAGCCATGCGATGAGTTCAAGGGCGCCTTTTTGTTCAGGCGCAAGTGTGACCTGGCGAACAAGACCCGGATAGCGCTGCTCCCATTCTGCCATCCAAGCGAGGTTCGGAGGCACGATATGTTCCGGGTTTTGTGCTCCTGCCCAGTTCGGACTAATGAAAGGTCCTTCCAGATGCACTCCCTCCAACTGCGCATGGGGCATGGGATATGCCATGTATGTGTGAACTTCTTTTAATACCCGGTCAATTCGTTCCTTGGGCGCAGTCATAGTGGTAGCCAGCATAGCCGTCGTTCCTTGCGAACTGTGAAAGGAGGTGATGGTATCCAGCACCCTCGAATCAGAGTCCATAAAGTCCTCGCCGTTACCGCCGTGAACATGAATATCAATAAAGCCTGGCAGCAGGTACCCCTCCTCCTGACGAACAATATTCGCCGCTTTTGTGGCACCTTCTTCTGGATTGCCTAAGACCACTGAGGTCCAATCCACGGGCAAATCCTCCTCTGAACCAACGTATACAATGGATTGCCCCTCAATGATGACAACTCCGTTGGGAATGATGTCATTCCCAACGACGACTTGACCATACAATAGCTGCGGTATGTTACCGTTCATTTCATCTGACTTCATTTGAACCATCCTCCTGCTTCCTGATCCAGTAAAATAAGCACGTTGGGGTGGCATTGCAGCAGGGAAGCCGGACACTCTGTTGTGACGGGTCCAGTTAAAGCCTGCCTTATAATGTCGGCCTTCTCTGCGCCAAAGGCCACCAGCATAATTTGCTTCGCCTTAAGAATGGTGCCAACCCCCATCGTCACTGCTTGTCTGGGCACTGCATTGATATCGCCAAAAAATCGGGCGTTCGCTGAGCGCGTTCTTTCTTTCAAATCTACAACATGTGTGGCTCCGGTCAAGCTGTGACCGGGTTCGTTAAAGCCGATATGGCCGTTATGACCAATGCCAAGCAATTGGAGATCCACAGGTCCATGATCCAGAATGGCCTGCTCGTGCGCTGCACATTCTGCTGTGAGATTTAGAGCATTCCCGTTAGGGACGTGTGTATGAGGTATGGGAATGTCGATATGCTGAAACAAGTGCTCATTCATAAAGCTTCGGTAGCTCTGCGGATGTTCTGGGGAGAGACCAACATATTCATCAAGATTCACGGAGTAGGCGCGAGCAAAGCTCACCTGTCCCTTGCAGTACATATCCGCAAGATGTCGGTAAATGCCTATCGGTGTACTACCGGTGGCCAAGCCCAGCATAGCTTGTGGTTTGGACAGCAGCAAGCTGGCGATCACAGTGGCAGCAGTAGCGTTCAGGTTTTCACGGCTGTTCAAAATGCGAATGTTCATCTTTAGTGCCCCCCTGGTTGTTTTTTAAGCTTACTCACTTGTTGATATGAACCTTCCAATCTCGGAATATATTTGTCAAAATTCGCGCTCACCATACCTGTAAACAGGATATCTATAATATGAAGCTGGGCGATGCGGGAGGCCATGTCTCCACGTCGCATTCCTTCCTCCAATGAGGAGGAAAATAGCGCAATATCCGCAAGGCTTGCCAGCGTATTGTTTCCGAAGGAGGTCAGGGATAATGTTTTGGCACCCTGTTCCTTTGCACAGCGTAGAGCCGCAATGGTCTCCTGGGTTTCTCCTGAATAAGAGACGGCAAAGGCCACATCCTCCGCTCCGAGCGAGGAGGCAGAGGTAATCTGCATGTGAGAATCTGCGAAGGCAGTGCTATTCTTGCCAATACGGATCAGCTTCTGGTAAAAATCCTGTGCCACAATCGAGGATGTTGCCATCCCATAGAGATCAATACGGCTTGTGGCTGACAGCCATGCAATGGCCTGCTCCAGCTTGCCCAAATCCAGCAACCGGGTCGTGTCTGCAATGGAGGCCGTATGGTTTGCCTGAATAGCCTGCACGATACGGGAAAGTGAATTTCCAGCCACAATGTCCTGATAGGATTCTTCACCTATAAGGTTGGAATGGGACAATTCGGCGGCCAGCTTCATTTTGAAATCGGGATACCCTTTAAAATGTAGTGATTTGCAAAACCGTGTAACGGTTGCGGCACTCACACCGCAACGCTCTGACAGTTCCCGAATACCCAGATGCAGCACATCCTCCGGGGCTTGCAGGATAGATTCCGCCAGCTTACGCTCTTGTACAGGCAACTGCTCCAGTCGATGGGATAATGTATGAAGAATGGGGGACATGAGCTGTGCTCCTTTAGCTATATAATGCTTTTGTGAAAAAAAGTATCATTTAATTAAATGAAATTAAGAAAAATATTTTCGTGTATATTGTAAAATAATTACGCACTTCATACAAGAGGGGAGAGGCTGATCACTTTCAAGTGTAGCTTCTATAAATGAATAATAAATGCAGAAAAATTTGTAGAAGTTATCATACATTAATTTACATTTTGCGACTTTTACTTACAAAACAACCTATTGACTTGTCTCTTCAATGGAGGAGTATAATTGAATATAGTTCCAATCAAGGAATTTTACTAGGAGCTTTTCAAAGGGCATCGTTGGACGGAAGAGTAGGATCTCATTCACAAGGAGGAGTTTGCTATGCAAAGCCAAGTGATTGAAATGATCAGCGCGGTCAAGGAAGATCCTGAATTGGTCGCTAAGCTGAATGGACATTCGGACATTATTCATGATGCGGGACTGGATTCATTGCAGTTGGTTCATTTCATGCTGCAAGTGGAGGATGCATTTGATGTGGAGATTGATTTTGATTCCTTTGAGTTGGAACATCTCCGTTCAGTAGATGCGTTTTGCAGTTACATTCAAGGAATTAGCGATGCGGAGCAAGTGTCGCACCCGGAAGGTATGGAGACAGTCTGAACGCAGGGTAGACTTTGCCTGAAAATCCATTAAACGAGGTGTTAGCATGCAGCCCAAAAGCAATGTGCTGATTGATGAGAAGGCTTTCAAGCTCATCAAGCGTAACCTGAAAAACGCTTCCGTGTCTTATCGTAACGCAACACAGGATCCGGCTTTCAAAACGGACATGCCCCAGACGATCGGTATTAAGCTGACCAACCGTTGTAATTTAAGATGTACGCACTGCTTTGAATGGAACGAGGAAGGCTATCATCACCAAATGGATAAAGAAGAACAGAATATGGATCTTGCCCCGGATATGCTTCGGCAGATTTTGAGCGAAACGAAGGAAGTGAAGTCCAGACTGTACATGTGGGGTGGTGAACCGATGTTTCACCGGCGCTTTGATGAAATTTTGGACGTGCTGGCGGAAGATCGGCGTGAAATGACCTTTTGTACAAATGGACTACTCATTGATAAATATTTGGACCGGATTTTGGATTTGTCCGAAAATCTGGAGTTGTTAATAGCGATTGAGGGTTTTGAAAAAGAACACGATTTAATACGCGGTAAAGGCACCTTTCAGAAAACAATGCGGCAGATGGATAAGCTGATTGAACTTCGCGATCAGGGATTGTACAAGGGACGGGTAACTGTCCATGCGGTCATTAACGATAACATGATCGGACGGATGTACGAATTTCTGCAAATGCTGGAGGATAAGAGGCTGGATCTGGTGCTGCTAACGTTCCCCTGGTACATTTCCAAAGAAACCTCCTTTAAAATGGATGAATATTTTACACGTAATTTCTCCTGGCTCCGACAACTTGAAGAAAAAAATATTAGTAGCTGGCATGCTTTCAAATATAAAATCAACCCGGCTAACATCGACCCTCTGATGCAGGAATTACAGCGGATCAATGAGCGGGTATGGAACATTCGCGTGCGTTATCAGCCCGGCTTGGATTATGAGGAAATTGATAAATTTATACATGGCGAGGAAATGGTCAGCCGTTGTTCCAATCATTGTTTGGCGCTCACCTCCAGAACAGATATTTTACCAGACGGAAAGGTTATGCCTTGCAAATTTTTCAGTGAGTTCACGATTGGAAGTTTGCGTGAGCACAGTCTGAAGGAAATATGGAATTCGGATGCGTATGAAAAAACCCGTCAAAAGATTAATCATGAAGGATTGACGCCGGTGTGCTCCAAATGCAGTGTGCTGTATCTGCATGGGGCAGGCTCTCTGAAATACATTTAGTTTCCTATGAATCTCCTATGGAATATTGTTTGCTACTAGATGGAAGAGAGAGGGATGATGACAAGACGTGACGACTAAAACGATTAACCTTGTGGAAGCACTTGCTCATGAACGGGATCATGGGGTCCTGATTTGGCTGTTTAATATCGGCGCAGAGCAAGTGTGGCATCCATCCCCCCGGAAGGGGGGCATGGTAGACCGGGATGAACAGCAGGTCGTAAACCGGATGGAGGAAATGAATCTCCTGCTATGCCGAAGTCAGGATGTCATTGTACTCCGTGAACAGCCGGATGAGGCATTTCTGGACATGCTTCAGCGGTTAGGTTTCAGCCTGCCGCGTATTGAGGTGCCAGAGCCTTCTGATCCGCTAACGCCGATTTCAGAGTTAGTACTGGCGGATGACGCACTTTTGGCACGACTACGTGCGGTTGCGGATGCAGGCCATAGCAGCGGCGGAGCCAAAGCGTGGCTCGTACCCTATGCGGTCACACCGCAGGAGGAAGCGATTGCGGAGCGTTGTGGGCTGGAGTTGATCGGTGCTCCATCTGCGGTATGCGCCCAGGTGAATGATAAAATATTTAGCCGTCTGACCGCACAAAAGCTTGGTTTTGCTGTCAGCGAGGGCGCTGTATGTGCAGACGAAGCGGCAATTCGCAGAGAATGTGAGAGACTGGCTGGCTTATCGGACGAGCCTGTGAAGCTGATTATCAAGCAGCCACACGGGGCCTCGGGACAAGGTATGTATATGCTGGACGAGCTGTCCAAGCTGGACACGCTGCTGAGTGTGATGAGACGCTTTGGCGGTTCGTCATCGTCTTCTGGCGGCTGGCTGGTGGAGCGCTGGCACAATAAGCAAATGGATCTGAACTACCAGCTCTGCATTGACGAGGGCGGCGGTGTGACGATGTTTTCGCTAAAAAGGCAAAACGTAGACGGTACAGTCTATATCGGCTCCCAGGTTCCCGCTGATATTGGCGAGACGCTGGAGGAAGAAGTGAGACGATGTGCTTATCAGTTGGGAACGTATCTCTATTCCATCGGGTATACGGGAATGGCTTCCATTGACGGTTTTGTTGACGAAGATGGTTTGCTGATTCCGGTGATCGAGATTAATGGCAGATTTACCTTGTCTACTTACATCTCGTTCCTGTCCTCTGTCTTGGGAGAACGGCATAAGACCTTGTCCCGTTATTACCGCAACGTGACCGCTACACCTCTCACCTACAGCCGTTTGTGCGGGTTGCTGGCGGAGGAAGGCTTGCTCTATACACCCGAACGGCCTGAAGGGGTATTTGTTTATACGGCGGGTACCTTGTCTGGCATTCCTGTAAAGCGGGGCTATGTGAACCGGATTTTCACACTTATTTTGGCAGACAGTTGGCAGGAAGCGGATGCTTATGCGCACAAATTGGAAGGTATCATTGCTGGATTAGGATGCTCATAAATAGGAGGGAATTGAGAATGAAAACAGACGTATACCATGTAGTACCTTTGCTGGAAAAGGTTTTGAAGCTGGCTCCCGGCGAGTTGGAACAGTTGACTCCGGATCAGGACCTGCGAACCTTGGGCCTGAATTCCTTATCCGCTGTTGAATTAATTGTAGAATTGGAAAATGAGCTTGATATTACGATGGAGGACGACGATTTGGTGCTGGAGCATCTATCTACACTGCAAGGCATTGAGCGTCTGCTGGGCAAATATGCATAAGGGCGCTGAACAGACAAGACCTATGCTGCAGTCCGATATGGGGGCACGTCATAATTCCATGGTTGATCATAGTGCAGAAGAAATCGCAAATGCTCTCCCAGGGAAGCATTGTGTATATTCTTCCCTGCGTACTTCATTGCAGAGGTATGGGGTGAACATGGCCGAAGCCGAGCTGTTCATGCTGTGTGGGAGTATGTGCGCGGAGTATGGTGGAGATTTGAAGCGCTTCGGACCGGAGAAATATCCGGAGCAGCTTCAAGAAATGGCCGCCAGTGGCGGACCGGTTATTCGAGTAGAACCGTGGGTCGAAGGAGTCAGCAATGAAACCGATCTGTTGCGGGTGCTCACATCTGGTTATGGTACGATGCTGCACACATCGAGCACCGCTTTAACCTATCACGATGTATATGTGAAAAATTACCCAAGGGGTCATGTGATTGAGTTGTACGGACTGGACTTGCAAGAACGGATGGCACAGGTGAATGATAGCTTCCTGCTCGATTCCTCGGGACATGCGATGACTTATGTGGGCTCAGCCCGGCTCGACGACCTCATGCAGGGCATTATTGAGTATGCATGGCTGGTGGAGCAGCCTGTCCCGCTTTCGCCAAGGGAGATGCATGCTGCGTGTGCTTACCATATTCGTCAGTATGTGACGGGTGAAAAAGTTACAACAGACCAGCATGTCAAGCGGGGAGATGCGGGTTACCGGGCATTTGTCGGTGACTTCCATCTGTTAGAAGACATGGAGGATCAGGAGTTTCGGACGTTCTGCCATGAAATTTATTACAATCTGCGCTTGGGCAGCGCTCTTCATTTGGCGGATTATACAGCTGATTATTGCCTGCTGCATCAAGCTACGCTGGGGCCGCAAGCACAGCATATCATTGAATTGGCACAGGCGTTGTACGCGGATTGGCACAAGCTTAATCTGCATATTTACAAAACAGGACTTCAATTGCGCAAGCATCGGATGCCTGAGATTACAGAACGGGCTCTGCATTTGATTGAAAGACAGCGTCATATGCTGGAAGAACTGATGATTTTGACAGAGCAAGCAGCTGAGTAGCCAAAGCACTCGGTAATATCAGGCGCGTTCATCCAGGTATCACGCATAGAGGAAAGAGGAGGGGAATTCATTGCCGTCCATTACATTAAACCAATTGTCGAAAACGTTTACGTACTACAAAAAGGAGCCGGGCGTGCGCAAATCACTACAAAATTTGTTTAAGCGTGAACAGCTGACCAAGAAGGCTGTGCAAAACGTTAGCTTTAGCATTGAGGAAGGAGAAATTGTCGGATTTCTTGGTCCCAACGGGGCGGGCAAAACAACAACGCTCAAAATGCTGTCCGGCATTCTCCATCCCACGGAAGGGGAGGCATCGGTACTCGGCTTTACTCCCTGGAAGCGACAAAAAGAGTTTAAACGTCAGTTTTCCATCGTGATGGGACAGAAAAACCAGCTTTGGTGGGATTTGCCCGCAAGCGAGTCGTTCGAGCTGAACAAGCTTATCTACGAAATCGATGATAATCGTTATAAAGAAGCGCTGGATGAACTGGTCACTTTGCTTGGGGTGGAGGAGCAGCTTCATGTGCAGGTTCGGCGGCTATCGCTCGGCGAGCGTATGAAAATGGAACTGATCGCCGCGCTGCTGCATCGTCCACGGGTCATTTTACTGGATGAGCCGACCATCGGACTGGACCTTGTTTCTCAGCGGCGAATTCGAGAGTTTTTCAAAGCCTATAACCGCACCCACCGGACGACCATTTTGCTGACAAGCCACTACATGAAGGACATTGAGGATCTATGCACTAGGTCCATCATTATCAGTGGGGGCAGACTGGTGTATGACGGAGACTTGCACAAGGTAAATGAGGTCATCGGTGCCCGTAAATTACTTAAGGTTCGACTGGAGAACCCCGTATCCAACCTAACATTGGCGAGCCTCGGCAAACTTCGCTCCAACTCGGAGCTGGAGGCGGTATTTGAGCTGGATGCAGAAGATACGTTGGCTTGGTCCAAAAAGATTTTGGACGCACTGCCTGTCGTTGATTTTACGATTGAGGACGTCCCGCTGGAAGAGGGGATAGCCAATTTGTACGATGGGGGCAGGCTGGCTGATGCGAAATAACAAATATGTGAAAGTACTCCAGCTTGGCATGCAAAACGAAATGGAGTATCGGGCTAATTATTGGCTCCAAATGGCGGGATTTATGCTGCCCATCATGACGCAAATTTTTCTCTGGCTAGCTGTATTTGGTTCTTCGGGACAAGCAAGAGTGGTGGACTATTCTCTGCCGGAAATGCTGGTGTATGTGGTCATGGCAGGAGTAACTGGAAAACTGATTGCGACGGGCTTTGAATATGAAATTGCTACAGATATCAAGGAAGGTGGACTGGCAAAATTCATGGTACAGCCTGTGCATTATTTTGCTTACCGTTTTTGCCGGTTTATTGGAGGCAAAGTCATACAGTCCGCAGTTGTGCTGCTGGCGGCTGCTATTTTGCTGTTATGTCTTAGCCTGGAAGGACAAATCAGCTTCGAGCTATCGTACATCCTGCTTTACATATTGGCGTTGCCGGGAGCACTTGTGCTTAATTTTGTGGTCTATTACGCGCTCAGCGGCATAGCCTTTTGGGTGACGGAATCGGCGGGACTTTTTTATACGTTGTCGCTTGTTATTTATGTAGCTAGTGGTACCGTGTTTCCGCTGACGATTTTTGGAGATGCTTTGGCCCGTCTGTTCAGTCTGCTACCTTTCAGCTACACTGTATTTTTTCCGGTGAATGCGTTGACGGGCAAGCTGACTGTGCTGGAAGCCGCTAAAGGCATTGGCGTGCAATGGCTCTGGATTGTAGTGCTGGCGGCCGTATCACGCTGGGTGTGGCAAGCCGGGGTCAAACGCTTTGTCTCAGTGGGGGGTTAACATGAAAAATGTTTTCCAAAACATTAGGCGCTACATCAGACTGTACTGGAAATTTGTCCAGTTTTCCGTCATGTCGCAAATGGAATATCGCACTAACTTTATAAGTGCATGTCTGGTTGAAACAGCTTATTTGTTTATCAAGCTGCTGTACGCATCGCTTCCATACCGCGCTGGGACAGACATTAACGGCTGGTCTCCTGACGCTATGTTGTTATATATCGGCGTGTTTACGATGATGAGCGGATTTTACAGTGGATTATTTTACAGTAATTTTACAAGCCTGCCTGAAAAAATCCGGACTGGCTCACTGGACGTGCTTATGACGAAGCCGGTATCGCTGCAATTTATGGTGACACTGCGTCAATTTGAGCTGGGTTATACTGTACCGAATGTCGTGGGCGGTGGAATCATGACAGGCATTGGCTGGTATCGTCTTGGACTGCCATTTGATGTGGAAACCGTAGGAGGTTTCGCTGTGCTGCTCGGATGCGGAGTGCTCACGGCATACTCTGTGTTTTTGCTGCCCCAATTGCTGGCCTTTTGGATTATCCGCACGAACGGTGTTACAGAGCTATCCAACAGCATTTTCGAGACAAACTATGTACCGATGGCTGTGTACAGTAACCTGATTCAGCGTATTGGCTTGTTTGTGCTTCCGGTGTTTGTCATCTGTAATTTTCCGCCAATGTTCATTCTCGGCAAAATGCAACCCGGTTTGATGCTCTGGGCATTTCTTGCACCTCTCTGGCTGCTGGCGATTATCCGCCTGATATGGCAGTTTGCACTACGTGATTATACGAGTGCGAGCCAGTAGCACTACCGTGTAGTAGATTCATAATGAAGCAGGAAAGGAAGCGAGTCATATGAATGCGATACCGAACCAGCGTCATTTATATATGGGAACGTTCGAAGCGGAGGCTTATTGGCGAGATGCCGAGCTGGCTTCTCTGCCCGCCCTGCCTGACCGGGCTTCTTCTGCCATTGTAGCAGCTATGGATGAATTGCTATTTAGCTTTTGCCAACCGGGAGACGCTCTATTGACACGTTACGCCATTTCGCCCGTACATCGTCAGTATATCGCGCAGTTGGGCTTTCATCCGGCTGTAAACGAACGGGATTTGACTGACGGAATGGAACAGGCGGGCAATGTGGCGGCCGCTTCTGTTTTTGAGCTGCTGAGCAGTCGCAAGACGGATGCCGGGGTAGGTTTTCCTCAACTGGAAGGCTGCGTGCTTAGCCCGTTTGCGGGGTTGCCGCATGTGGAGGAGGCTGCACGTGCTTGGGGAATTACATTGCATCAGCCGCCGCTGGAAACGATTCGCAAGGTAAATGCCAAAACCTATTCCTCTGAGCTGAAACGCAGTCTTGGTCTGCGCAACCCTGGTCATATTGTGACTTCGTTTGCGGATGTCGCTGAAGCAGGGCGTAAACTGCTGCGGGATGGAAGCTTTTTAATCAAGGATGATTTTGGCGTATCGGGCAAAGGCAATCTGCACATTACTTCGACACAAATGCTGGACCGGGTCGTATCGTATTTGCGTGGACAGGAGCGCAAAGGCAAACGGGTACTGTTCTTGCTGGAGCCTTTTCTGGAGAAAGAGCAGGATTTTTCATGCCAATTTACGATTGGCGATGATGGGCGTGTCGACATCGTATCTGTGCAATGGCTGGCTAATACTCAATTCGCCTATCGGGAATCCCTATCGCCGGACAGGGCTTTTATAGAGCGTCTGGAGCGTGACGGCTATTTTAGCTTAATGCAGGATGTGGGACAGCAATTGTATCGGGATGGATATTACGGCGATGTATGCATAGACTCCATGACACTTCGTGGTGGAAAGCTGGAGCCCATTATCGAAATTAATGCCAGAAAGTCGATGAGTTTGATTAAGCATCAGCTCGATACCTATCTGGCCGGGAAAAATATGCGTGGCACGTTGACGAATTATTCGCTTTCCCATGATGGCAGTCTATCTTATGAAGAACTGCTGTTAGGGCTAGAAGGCGAGGGATTGCTGTTTACAGGTGAATGTGAAGAAGGTGTCATGCCTTTGGGAGCCAATACGTTATATGTAAACACAGGTGGACGTGACGGTGAGAACAGGATTGTAGGCCATACCCCTGTGCCAAGCAGAAATGCAACCGGGCGCGGAGGCAGATCATCTGCCAAGCAGGTTCGTATAAGTGGGATTGGAGCCGGCGATGGCGGATCAGAAGGGAACGGCATGGGTCAGCCTGACTTGAGTGGTACAAAAGAAGCTGATGGAAATGAACGGGCACGAGGCAAAGGACGGCTTTATTTGGAACTGGTTGCTGCGAATGATGAGGAAAAAATGCGATTGACTACAAAGCTGGAGCGTTTTTTGGCAGAGCGACATTTTACAGTGCTGAATTAAACGGGAGGCGTATAAGCATGCGTAAGAGTACGGAGAAGCTTATGAAGGTAACGATTTTGTGTTCCGGTTTCGGATTGGGCTTTTATACCCCTGGCTTGCTGCTGCAAGCGGGTCTTCGCAGGCTGGGCATGGATACGGCGATCCATGTATTTGAAAATGTACTGCCGGAATCGGCCCGACTCAAGGTCGACAAAAGCCGGAAAGCTTACCATGACAATTTTGCAGTGGCCTTAATGTCGCAGAAGGTTCCGCAGGATATGCGTAATTCACTGGACCCCGCAGCGATGGAAGTACTGCTGAACCAATGGATAGAAGAGGATCGGCGGTATTTTATATGCTTATCCGGTCATTGGATGTATGTACTGGAGGAGTATCGCAAGCGCAGAGAGTCGGAGTCGGTGCATGTGGACATTGTGTATATGGATTCGACACCTTCTCCTTCCTGGAAAAATCTAGCCAAGCATAACCCGCATTTTGCTGATGGCTGTGGAGAAACGACCCTGTTTGAAAATGATAAAAATAGAGTCAGCCACTATATTGATATCCCGGCAGTGGAGCATATCCCTTTTGAAGCACGGCAAGCCCGTTTATTCGTACATGGCGGCGGTTGGGGGATGGGCACCTACCGTGAGAAGGTTGGACGGTTAGAAGAAGCGGGTTGGGAACTGGATCTGTTGTTGTATGATCAGGATCAACCAGATGAAGAGCGGGACAGTATACGCTATTTTCGGATGGACCCGCAGTGGAGAACATGGCAGCGAGATGAAGCCGGGGAGCATACATTTCCACCTTTCGGAGAGGTGAAAATAGGTGATGAAACGGTGTATCAGGTCGGACCGGATTACCATTGCATGCTGGACCGAGCATGTCATGCCCAGGCCATTGTCAGCAAGCCCGGTGGCGGCAGCCTGACCGATTCGTTTGCTACAGCTACTCCGCTGATTATGCTGGAGCCGTTTGGTGTGCATGAGAAGCATAATGCGGATCTATGGGAACGTCTGGGGTTAGGCATGCGCTACGAGACATGGATAGAAACCTATGGCGGCAGTGCCCAAATCCTGGAGGAAATGCATCGGAGAATCGTAGAGCTGCGCAGTCGGACGCCACGTTATATAGAATCCTATGTGAAGAGCATTCAAGTGCCATCAGGAATGGAGCAGGGATCATGAACGCTGCCGCGGCTGCGCAAGAACCTGCGATGCAAGATATTCGCTTCGGGATCATTGGTTGTTCTGCCATTGCCCCTCGTGCGTTGCTGGAACCGATCCGACATGTTGCAGGAGCACGCGTGACCGCGCTTGCGAATCGTACGGTTGCCAAGGCCCAAGAAATGGCAGAGCGTTATGAAGTCAATGTCGTTTATGGTCATGCTGAGGATATGCTTAAAGACCCGGACATCGACGCTGTATATATTGCGCTCAGCAACGATTTACATGCTGAGTGGATCGGCAGAGCCTTACAAGCTCACAAGCACGTGCTGGTGGAAAAACCGTTATGCCTGAATACAGCTGATCTGGCTCCCTTGGCGGCTATCGTCGAACAGAGCAACGCTTATCTGCTGGAGGGAGTCATGGTGCAGCATCACCCTTGGCAGCGTGAACTGCGAAGAATCATAGAATCAGGTCGTTATGGTCGCTTATGCTCCATAGAAATGAGTCTATGCATTCCGGCAAAAGAAGGGCATGCGGACAATTACCGATCCCGTCCGGAGCAGGGTGGGGGATGCTTTTGGGATTTGGGTGTGTACTGGCTCCAGTTTCTTCAGGCCGTTGTTGGATTGGAGCAGGCGGAATTCCACAGTCAATCGGATTTCGCTGGCCCTCATGGTTGTGACTGGACATTTCACGCGCAAGCCCGTTACCCGAGCGGACTAGAGGCATCTGCCCTCTTCTCATTTGAGCGTCCTTATCGCTGTGCTCATGTACTGACCTTTGATTCGGCAGTAGTCACATTAAAGGATTGCTTTCGAGCGAATTTGGGTTTCTATAAAATGACACTCAAGACGGAAATAAAGAAGGATATCGCGGTGAATATATCGGATGTGGAAGCACGGTCCGCGTTATCACAGTCATCTTTGCCTACTAAAACAGTTTTTGAGCCTATGAACTATTATGTCAATCAGTTGGATGCCTTCTGCAGCATCATCCGGGGTGAAACGGAGCCAATTCCATTTCATGAGGCTGCTGAACGCGTCAGACTGCTGGCAGCTATTCATAAAGCAGCGCGCTCAGGCGAGGCGATCTATGCAGTATAAGTATGGTCGCGGTTTTCAATCGGTGAGATTCGAATAATGCAAAATACGGAATATTCAAGCAAAGAGAGGAGGGGATTCAGCAGATGGATCAGAAGGACGAAGTTTTACTGGAGCGATTCGGCGAGCATCCGACACCCTTTTATTATTATGATGGAGACGCGCTGCATGCTCACGTCAGCTCATTGCTGGCCCGGCTACACCCGGCCGTGCGTGTACATTACGCGCTCAAGGCTAATGGTAACGTGGCCTTGGCTGGGTTGCTGCGCTCGTTAGGTTGCGGTGTCGAGATTGCTTCGGCTGGAGAAATGTTCGTCGCCATGGAGGCCGGGTATGCTGCGGAGGACGTACTGTACGCTGGACCGGGGAAAACAATAGCTGAGCTGCGTGAGGCGATAACCTGTGGGATCGGCTGCATTCATGTAGAATCGGTGAGAGAGCTGCGTCTACTGGAGGACATTGCCGCCCAAACGGGCGTGTTTGTCAGGGCTGCGGTTCGAATCAATCCCGATAATGACCTGTCGGGCGCAACGATTAAAATGGGCGGTGTTCCGCGCCCTTTTGGAGTCGATGAAGGGCAACTGGATCACTTTTTTAAGGTGCTGGAAGATTGCCCGCACGTATATTTTCAAGGCATTCAAGTATATACAGGTACGCAAATGCTGAAAGCGGATCAGATTTTAGCTTCATTTGCGAATACCTTGCAGTTGGCAGAACGGGTGCAGGCTCAGTATAGTGTGGCGATGCATACGATCAATTTGGGCGGCGGGTTTGGTGTACCTTATTTTGCCCATGAGCAGCCGCTTGATATGGATCACGTCATTGATGGACTTAATGCACTCGCGGAGCAGACCCGATCCCGCATGCCGGGGGTTAGGCTGATCATCGAAAGCGGCAGGTATCTGGTCGCTCAATCAGGCATGTATGTCTGCCGGGCGTTGTATACCAAGGAATCCAAGGGAGAGAAGTTTGTCGTAGCTGATGGCGGCATGAACCACTACGTCGCAGCTACCTTTCGGGGACGCCGTTTAAGGGACAATTACCCTGTGCAAATTATGCGCAGACAATCAGCAGAGGTTTCTACGGAGCTGGAGACGGTAAGCATTGTTGGTCCGCTGTGTACACCCGAGGATTGTATAGTGAAAAAAGCGGAGCTGCCCCCGATTCAAGAGGGCGATTATATTGCTTTTCCGAATGCAGGAGCCTATGGATTGAGCTACAGCCCATTATATTTTTTGGGACATGCTACTCCGGCGGAACTGCTCGATTTTCGCGGGAAAGTGCATATCATTCGTGAACACGGTGATCGCACGGACCTTCTGCATCATCAACGTATGATTGCGTTGCCTGAGGATGTGATGTAAGTATGAAAAAACGCCAAAATCATGGGATCCGGTATCAAACGGACCTGTGATTTGGCGTTTTTTCATTTTCAGTATTGTAGTATCGATTTAACGTGATTTGGAACTGCGTATTTCCTGACGAACAAGCTGCCATACCATAAAGATCAGCACAAGGGCTTGTGGGATAAATGTTTCCCAGGTTGGATACATTCCCAACCAGCTAATGGATGGAAGCGAGGACGCGGTGTGTCCCGGAAGCTTGCCAGCCACCTGAAGCGAATGAATACTTTCACCCAGAAAACGAAATACGAGATAGTAAATCAGTACAGTGGCGGTCAGGAAAAAGGCGCGAATTGGTAACCGTACACTGAACTTGATGATTGCAAATGCAAGAACGACCAGTATAACCGTTGCCGAGCCAATGCCGATCAGCAATTGCGAGGTTTCGATGGCTGGAGCCATACCGATATAAAAGATAGCTGTCTCGGCCCCTTCACGTAGAATCGCGAGCGCAGAAACCGCAAAGAGCGACCATAGGCTACCCCGTGCCAGTGCATTGCCTACGCTGTTTTCCACAAAGCGGTTCCACGCAGCAGCATTGGATTTGCTATGCAGCCAGTTACCGACAGTTAGCATAAGCACAACAGCCACCAGCCCGGTGACACCTTCCAGCAGCTCACGCATGCTGCCCGATGCAGCAGCTGCCACCAGCGAGGTGAACAGCACCGCCAGTATTCCGCTTAGCACCAGTCCTGTACCAGCTCCTGCCCATATCCAGCGTCCAGCCACGGCTTCGCCGCTTTTTTTGGCATACGCCAGCAGAGCTGCGAGCACGAGAATGGCCTCCAGGCCCTCACGCAGCAAAATCAGTGCGGCATCCCATGCAGTATAAGAACGTTCCTCGGTCAACGGACGGAGCCTGTCCAGCATCTGATCAAGAGTCTGCAGGGCTTTATCCGTATTCGGTGGAGAAGACAGCAGATATCCGGAAGTCTCTGTCGTTTGATTTTCAATTGCAGTGTAAGACGCCGGATCGGAAATTTGTACATGTCCTTCGACGGAAGGCCATAGAGCGATAAACTGCCCTACCTTGTCTGCGGCCTGCTCTGGCTGACTAGCTACAACATCTTGGCGTGCGGATTCGAGCAGGGTGACTGCATCGCCGAGGGAAGCTGTTGAACCATTCGCCGCTCCGGCAGCGGCTTTGCCTGCATCTGCTCCTTGATCTGTGTTCTTAAGTTTGCCCTGACTATAATCAGACAGCAGTGTCGTTAACTCCTGCATTTCCTTGAGAGCCTGTGCTTGACGTATGGGCTCTGCTTGCATAGAGATGCGAATGAGGCTGATTTTCGTTTCAAGCGAACTGTATACTGAAAAATGATCCAGACGAATCGGTGTCTCCACCTGATACCAGGCTTTAACGATTCGTTCGTAATCCACCCGCGCAGCAGCCCAATCGCCTTTTTGCATGGCAGTCAGACTGCCCCTCGCCATAGGAAGCAGCTTTTCCGCTGCTTTGGCTCCGGCTGGAGCCGGTTTATCTCCTTCGGCAGCAGTCACGAACTCATTGACCGAGCGCGCCAGCACGGATAACGCAGCTTTCGCTGAATCCCCGTCGCCATGGGAAAGAGCCTTTTCCGCATCGGTCAGAGCTTGATCTACGGCCGCGATATGGGCTGAATCCCCGCCATTTGCTTTGGCGGCTTCCCACAAACCACGGAATTCCTTTAGGTCCTTGGAGGCTTCCGTCCATTGGTCTTGTCCCGCCTCCACCAGTGCTCCGCCGACCACAGGCATTAGCTGATCATTAGAGACAGCTTTAGCATTTGACTGTGCGAAAGCGGCCGACCCGGAGCCGGATATGAAGGGAGTTACTGTCAGCAGCAGAGCTGCTACCAGTACAAACATCCACCCCAAGCTTTTATTGCGCCGATTCATATAAATCCCCTTCCTTGCCTGCTGCTAAAATAACGTATCCCCGATGTATCCACCTTGCGATACACCTGGGAAGCAGGCGAACACCGCACTGCCTTTGTGAACAATATATTCGTTCAGCTTGTCATTGCGTACAAGCTTCTCCTGAATGTGGACGAACTGCTTGAACAGATCACGCTGGTAGCTGATGAACAGCAGTCCGGCATCGAGCTGTCCTGTTTGCTTGTCTAATCCGCTTGAATAGGAATAAGACCTCCGCAAAATATTAATACTCCCGTTCCCATGAGCCAATGCCACATGAGAGGTAGGGGGCGTAAGCGGCTTGCCTTCCGGACTTGTAGCCGCCAGATCCAGCTTGTCAAACTCTTTGCTTTTGCCCAGTGGGGCACCGCTGCGGCGATGGCGTCCAAAGGTATCCTCCTGGTCACCTAATGTTGAACGATCCCATACCTCTACCCGCATACGAATACGGCGTACAGCCATATAGCTACCGTTGCCCATCCATGCCGGTCCGTCATTGGTCTGTGTCCACACCAACCGGTTCATTTCGTCTGCCTTGGACGTGTCCGGGTTTCCCGTGCCGTCCTTGAAGCCAAGCAAATTGCGCGGGGTGCTTCCCGCAGGATCAGCTTGTGCCGTCCGCTGGAAGCCTTCCTGTGTCCAACGAAGTACCGCCGTCCCTCTAGCGATACGCGCCAAATTACGCAGGGCATGGAAAGCTACCTGCAAGTCATTGGCACATACCTGCACTCCGATATCACCGCCGCACCATTGTTCATCCAAGGCGTCTCCTTGAAAACGAGGCAGCTCACGGAACCCGGCAGGCTTGAGACTTGCCAGGCCGTACCGTCCATCAAAAAAGGATGGACCCACGCCAAAGGTGATCGTCGTCCGGGACGGAGACAATCCTGCTGCCTCGCCCGTATCGGAAGGAGGGAGGTTGAGATTTTCATTATCAGTGCCAAGCAGCACACCAGAAGTCATTGTAGCGCTTGCTTCCGTCCAGGCCTTGAAGAGATTTCGCACCTGTTCCTTGTCGCGAGTCGTCAGATCGAAAGCAGCAAAACAGATAAAATCTTGTGCTGGAGTTACAATGCCCGCCTGATGTTTGCCGTAAAAAGGAACCACATCCTTGGTATCTGCCTCCGTCATCATGCTTTCGAGGCGTTGACTGGCTGACAGCACAGCGCCCACGCCACCGCCGCCAAGCAGTAGACCTAATCCACCTACCCCGGCCAGCTTCAATAGATCACGACGTGATACGGATTTACTTTTTCCTGATCGCTCATCATCCGCGGACTGAATATCCTTTTCTGTCAGATCAGACTCTTCATTACGGGATTCCGCATATTGCGGCTTTTCTTGCCCTTTTTGCCGCTTAAAGCCTTTCATATCATTACACTCCTAACAATTTCCCCATTTGGGACAATGGTTCTGCCAAGGCATCGAGGTTTTGGCTCAGCTTTTTAATTTCTTCCGGTTTCAGTTTGGTATATGATACATAGCCTTCTCCGTCCTTAAAAGGAGCCAACTCCTGCTGTAAGGCTGTAAAGCGCTCACCGATTTGTTTTTCCAACGTGGCATCTTTTTGGTTCAGATCTGTTTTCAAAATGTCATATATCTTTTGAGCGCCCTCTACATTGGCAGCAAAGTCGTACAAATCCGTATGGGAATACCGTTCCTCTTCACCCGTCACCTTCGAGGTAGATACTTCATTCAGCAATTCGACTGCACCCGTTACCATCAGGCTGGCGTCAATATTAACTGTTTCTACTTTGGCACGCAGCAGCTTGGCATCACTCAGCAGTCGGTCGGAAAACTCGTCCAACCCTTTGGTGGTGTTTTCTTCCCATAATGTTTTCTCAATACGGTGAAAGCCGCGCCAATCCGCTGCCTCCACATCACCGTCACGAGCGTCAATATTCGGATCCAGATCGCCTAGTGCTTCCGCAATCGGTTCAATTCGTTCATAGTACATACGTGCTGGAGCATACAAAGCCTTGGCTTTGTCCAGCTCGCCAGCTTTGACTGCGTTCGTGAATTCTTCTGTCTTTTTCACAAACGTATCGCACTGCTCAGTTGCATAGGTACGATAAGCCGCAACCGCTTGATCAAAATTGGGAGCAGTCGCCGCAGGAGTCGTGGTCTGTGTTGTTGCTCCTGTATCTTTGGATGTTGCAGCGGGTTGCTGATCCGCAGTTCCGGCTTGTCCGCAACCTGCAAACAGAATAGAAGAGACCAGCACTCCGGCCGGCACGGCATAACGTAGTTTCATAATTAATGAACACCCTTTCTGGCCAAACTGGCCCTGAACCATAGTCTATAGCGCGATCTCTATATCGAATTATCATTTTTTGATAATGATTATCAGTCGCATTTTTTCTTATCATAAGGCTGCCCTATATGCCTGTCAATACATATTTTAGACACATAGTTCAACTCATCATTAAAGCTGCAAGTAAGGTGCCTATGCCCATTTTTATCCGCACATTGAACCATACCTGAGCACATGACATAAAATGTGTTGACTGTATCCCTTAACCTTGTTACACCACACAAAACCCGAGCAAGGAGGGGTGAAATTGACGAAGGGTAACGACCAGAAAAACAAGTTTTTGTTAACTCACCGTGAACGTGAAGTATTTGAACTGCTCGTGCAGGACAAAACGACGCGTGACATCGCCGGACAACTATTTATTAGTGAGAAGACGGTGCGTAACCATATTTCCAACGTAATGCAGAAACTGAACGTAAAAGGTCGTTCACAGGCGGTCGTAGAATTAATCAGGCTTGGCGAATTAAAAATCTGACCTCTCGTTCCTTGCGGGGTACAAAGTCTTCTCAATGATCCTTCAACAATGAAGGATGGTCGGGAAGGCTTTTGTTTTGTGATAAGTTAGCTGACACAATATATCTAAACTAGCAAAGGTGAATATATAACGAAAAAAACGATTAAACCGCTGAAATATATGGGAATTTGTGTGTAAGTGGTGTACTATATAGATAAGGAAGAAAATACCATGTGTTTGCCAATAAATTATATGAATAATTGAGGTGGAAAGCTGTACCACAAAGTTATGTTTAGATAGAAATGCATCTAGTGATAGTCTAAGAATATAAATCCCTACAAAAGCAGTACTCAGCATGGCGACAGGATGGTAGATGAATCAGGTTTTTGCCTAGAGCCTACCTGTGGTATATTCTTGATCGGAGGTGAACAATAAGACACATGACACCCAACCAACACTTGATGACTTATACGCTGAACAGCGGTATAAAGGGGACTGTCGACCTGACCAGTAAACAGGTGCAGGAATGGATTAAAGCATATCGAATTGGCAGCAAATTTGTAACGGTTGTGGGCAAACAATATTTTGGTTTAAACCCTGAGTTGGTAGCAGATTTCAAGGTACATAATGAATACTCGGAGCAGAGAGAGCACATATCCATGATACAGCCTGTAATGGAACACAAAGCTGTAGATCTGGACCCACTGGTAGAAGCGTATAGTCAGTATAAAACATTAATTCAGGTAGAATGTAAATGTGGTGCTTCCTATTTAGAAGAATCACCTCATAAGAGAACCAAGTGGTCATGCAAGGAATGCAACAATATTGTGTTCCTGGATCGTAAAAAGGGCATGGTGGATACGAATACAGGCAAGGCCTGGTACATGACCAACAAATACTATGTAGAAAGACAAAGCAACTGACGGATTGTCAGTTGCTTTTCTAACAGACTCGCACGTGTCTTTGGTGCATTTCACGATATATTAAATCCATACCTGGAAATTCTACTATATCTTTTGCCAAATAATAAAATTGATGTTTTGTACGCTTTGTAGTACATTATCAAGTGTATTATAAGGAGGCTTCTCATGTACGGACATAGACAAGATGATACTTTATACATCATGACTTACACATTAAATAGTGGTATCAAGGGCACGGTGCCTTTGTCTAATCAACAGATACAGGAATGGCTTGAGTGTTACAGAATCGGCAAGAAATTTGTAACCGAGATTGGCAAAGAGTACTTTGGACTGCATGCGGAACTGGTGGCTGACTTTAAAGTGCACAATCAGTATTCAAGCTATCAGGAGGTCATTATCCCGATTCAACAGCCGGATACTGGCTTAAGAGAGCTGTCTCAAGCTTACAAATCAACAGAAACCTTAATTAAAGTAGATTGCAAATGTGGTACATCGTATGTAACAGAATCCCCCTTTAAGCGGACCAAGTGGTACTGTACCAAATGCCGGGAGATTGTTTTTCTCGACAACAAAAAGGGAATGGTTGATACTTCCAGAGGCAAGGCTCATTATATGACCAATAAGTATTTTGTGGAACGGGAAACAACTGGCGTATAAGCCGGTTGTTTTTTTGTTCAAAGCCGATTGCGCTATAGTGAACAAGGGGAAAGATAAGTCATAATATAAACGATAGTCAGGTGGTGAATATCATCCGGGAACATCATACGAATGGTGTAAGAAATCGCGTGAGCACGAACCATGTGTACATAAACGAAACGCTTCATTTGGAACAAATCATAAGTGACCTGCGCGTGATGGGCTATGTGGCTTTTCATCATCATCCACATATTGTAGGTGAGCCTCTTGAGCTGGAGAAGTTAAAAAGGCAATTACTGTCATTTTTTCAAGAGCATCATGTATTGTGGCTTGAGTTTGATCCGCTAACGCAATATGTGGTAGTCAATAACATGGGAAAGGCCACGGTGCTGAAACTCATGGGTCGGAAAATAAACCCGCTACGTGATCAGAGAGCGAACGCTGCTTTGGCCGGACAGCCGCTGCATGAGTTGGATCGGGAGATAGAACGGCTGAATCGGCTGGTTCACCTGTTGCGCTACACTCGTTTTTCTTAAGCGACAGCATTAACGAAAAAAAGCATTCACGAAGCATATATAATCACATGCCGTGAATGCTTTTTAGTATGTTATTTTTTACCGCATAAGATGAGCAAATCTACTGTTACATACGGTAAATCTATTGCCTGCATTCGCTGCCAGTCTGCTTTCGTAGCTCTCCACGATAAGGGAGTCATATGGAGCAAAGGCTCCACGAGGTCGGCATTTAGCATAAAGCGATAGGTTACTCGTTCGGCGGATAGAAGATTAAATTGATCTTTAAATCGGCTTACTATATTGTCATTTGAATAAGCTGGCTTTTTCTTTTCATACAAGCATCTCAATTCCTGAAGGTAATATTGTTCGGGAATGACCTTTAGGATGCAGCCATCCTCCGAAAGAATCCTTTTAAATTCAGCATAATTAGAAGGGGACAGAATATTGAGTATACCGTCAAATTGTTGATTTGCAAATGGGCAATGAGCCAGATCGGCAACACACCAGAGGGCATGAGGATATGCTTTGGCTGCGGCCACAATACCTTCTTTTGACAGGTCCATACCTACGCTTGTAAGCTCGGTGATTCCCTTCCAGGTAAGCTTATCTTGAATGTGGCTCAAATGAGAACCTTCCCCGCAACCTGCATCCAGCAAGTACAGATGTGACTTTTGATTGAACAGGGGCTTCATCAACTTCATCATCGTGCAGCTTATGGCTTCATTTAAAGGATCGAAAAATCCGTTATTGCACATCATTCTTCTGGAGTTAAATAGTTGTTTATCATACTTGGTTTTATGGGATCGGGCGGATAAATGTAAATACCCGTGTTTTGAAAGATCATAGCAATGCTGATTCGTACATAGGAGGCTTTTGCCTTCCACCATACACATGGGTTGAGAGCATACAGGACAACTAAAAAGATGTTGATGCTTCCCGATCAGGCTGGCCTTCATCTCGTGTTTATTCCATTTGGACATAGAAAAGCACCTCGTTCATTCGTATTGGGTGAATGAAAAAAGGCACAGCCAAATAAACCCAACCCATCCTCGAAAAAAATGGTTGAGTTTTCATGAACTGTACCTCACATTACCGTAAACGAATGAACTGAATAATCATATTGTGCAGCGCTCCTCTAAAAAAATAGAAAGGGCTTTCGCCCTCTCTATTGTAACTTAGCTATTAGAAGTTGTCATATGCTTACACAGATTTCAAAAACTCCACAATCGTCAGCATACCCTTATCGAAATTCTCCAAATTAAAATGCTCGTTTGGTGCATGCAGGTTTTCATCCGGCAAGCCGAAGCCCATCAATACAACTGGAGCACTCAGTACACGGGAGAAGGTTTCCACGATCGGAATGGAGCCTCCATCCTTGGTAAATAGGGCACGTACACCGTATACCTTCTCAAAGGCATCCGCTGCTGCTTGTAAAAACGCATGTGACGGGTCGATGTTAAAGGCGTTCGCTTTCTCACCTTGTTGAATATCCAGGGTAGCTCCTGCCTGAACGTGGGCGCGTAAATGGCGCTCGATTTTGTTCAGAATATCTTGTGGATTCTGGTTAGCTACCAGGCGACAGGTGATCTTAGCATGAGCTTCCTTCGGAATGACGGTTTTTGTACCTTCACCCTGGAAGCCGCCATATACGCCGTTCAGCTCTAGTGTAGGCCGAGCCCCAACACGCTCGACGAAGCTGAATCCTTCTTCGCCATAGAGGGAATCAAGTGCAAGATCTTGTTGCAGTTTGCTCTCATTGAAGCCTTGCTTCACGAATTCTTCTTTCATGTCTGCCGATAATGGAGCAACATCGTCGTAGAATCCTTCGACGCTAACGCGGCCTTTATCGTCATGCAGGGTTGCCAGCAGAGACACCAGAGCATGCAGGGCATTCGGCACACCGCCACCGAAGGAGCCGGAATGCAGATCCGTGTTCGCCGTGTGAATGGCGACTTCCAGTGAGCACAGTCCACGCAAACCAGTGCAAATCGCAGGCTTCCCTTTTTCGATCAGAGAGGTGTCAGACACCAGTACAGCATCGGCTGCCAGACGTTCAGCACCTGTGTGCAAAAACTCAAGCAGGTTCGGACTGGACACTTCCTCCTCGCCTTCAATGCAGAATTTGATGTTCAGCGGCAATTTGCCTTCCTGCTTCAAAATGGCCTCAACTGCCTTAATGTGCAAGAAAACTTGCCCCTTATCGTCTGTCGCTCCGCGCGCATACAATTTTCCATCGCGAATAGATGGCTCAAATGGTGGCGTTTCCCACAGGTGAAGCGGGTCTACAGGTTGTACATCATAGTGTCCATACACGAGGATGGTTGGCTTGCCAGGTGCATGCAAATGGTCGGCGTACACCAGCGGGTGGCCTTTGGTCGGAATAATTTCAACGTTTTCCAAGCCCGCAGCAGTCAGTTTGGCTGCTAGCCATTCGGCTGCTTGGTTAATGTCTTTTTTGTGCTCCGATAATGCGGAGATACTCGGAATGGATAGCCATTCCTGTAGTTCGCCCAGTTGTTGTTCTCTGACTTTTTCAAAATATTCAGTATAACTCATAAACTATGTATCCTCCTTTTAAATGTAAATTGTGTTTATATTGCGCTATCCTCCGAACCGAGGTCGTGGACGATATGTCTAGTTTACTACGTTTTATGCTGAACGAAAAATAGGGAGATAAAAAAACGATTCTGCCCGGGTCTGTACAGACCTGAGTAGAATCGCCTTTCATCATGAATAGGATGTACTTATGCCCGGATGTCTAGTTGACCCCCAAGATGTGGTTGTACGCTTTTTTCCATCATCTGTACCAAAGCCTGTCCTTGTTCACTAGCCTGATCCTTAGCCATACCCAATACCTTCACACTTACGGCTTGAGCCAAGCTGGCCTGACTCATACCTGTGGATAATGCTGCGATATCCATGTTCCATCCTCCTTCATTTTGATAATTCGCTTTCTCTGTATTTATCGGTAGGAATGGTTATTTTGTTTCATCCAATTGGAATTGTGTCAGCAAATCTTGAAGCTGCTCTGCCAGACGGGTCAAATCTGCGGCAGACGAACCGATCTCTTCCATGGAGGCGAGCTGTTCCTCTGCGGCTGCGGACACAGTCTCTGTATGAGAGGCTGCTTCTTCAGCGATGCGTGTAATTTCCTCCATGCTGCTAACGACTGCATTCGTTCCATTAGCAACTCCGGCGGTAGAAGCGGCCACGTTATCGAGCTGCTTCGCTGATTTGGCTACCGCTCTACGGATGCGCGAGAAGGAGCGGCCGGATAGATCAATGGAATTGATGCCTTCAGTTACACGTTCCTTGGCAGATTCCATAGCGATTAGAGCTTCAGATACACCGCTCTGTATCCCTTGAATCTGTTCGCGAATTTGCTGTGCGGAATAAGCTGAGTTTTCAGCCAGCTTGCGGACCTCTGTTGCTACGACAGCAAAACCTTTGCCGTGCTCTCCTGCGCGTGCTGCTTCAATAGAAGCGTTCAGTGCGAGCAGATTAGTCTGGCTAGCAATTTCCGTAATGACGGTGACAATCGTTCCGATTCGTCCGGACCGGTCACTCAAAGCGCTGATAATCGTATCGAGCTCTTCCACGGTAGTGCGAATACCATCGATGGAGATGACACTATTGCCGATATGCTCACTGCCTGCATCCGACGCCTGAATAGCTTGTGCGGAATAAGTGGTCATTTCTGCCATGGTGTCGGTCATAGCTGTAATGTCAGCAGACATGCCGCTAACTCGTTCCTGATTATCTTTAGCACTGTCCACCTGACGTTCGCTGCCGGCAGCGACATCCTGAATGGCTATGGTCACATGCTCGATGGCACGGGTCGTTTGTTCTGCACCTGCGGCAAGCTCTTGCGAGGATGCTGACAAATTGCCTGTCATTGCCTGAATTTCTCTAATGATGTTACGCAGATTATCCACCATTTGCTGGAAGTATCTCGATAGTTCACCAATTTCATCTGTGCTGTTCGTAGCCACGTTAATCGATAGATTACCTTGGCTGATGGCGTCCATAGAGTTACGCAATCTATGGATAGGTTTAAGGATGCTGCTGATTAGCCACATTGCGAGCACACCAATGATGATGGCTGCAATGACCAACACTACGATTGTCGTGAGAAGAATCGGTTGGGCGGAGGCACGGGTTTCTGATTTGTCCATCGTTCCGGCAATTTTCCAGCCTGTCAGCTCATTGGTTTTGAAGATCAGATGTTTAGCTACGCCAGCATCATTGTGATCGAAGCTGCCTTCCTTGGAGGCAAACAATTCAGGCGTTTTTTCTCCCATTTCGGTACTCCCACTGACTTCTGTCGGGTGGGTAACGATACGTTTGGTACTATCAAATATCACAATATATCCATTTTGTCCGATTCTTAGCTTTGTGATTTCTTTTAAATTATTCAAATTCAGAGAAAGACCGAGAACACCGCTGTTGTCGGGAAGTGTACGTGAAATGTACACAACGGGGACCTTGGCCGTATTGAGCCCGACAGGGCTGATTACGGTTTGACCGGGTTTCTCCATGGCCTGTTTATACCACGGACGCTCTCGAGGATCGTTTGTGGAGCCTACGGCTTTGCCAATGATAAGTTTACCTTCGGGAGTTCCTACAAACATATCAACAACTTCCGTATGCATTTTCAAATACACTTGTAATCTTTTTAGAATGGCATCATCTGCCTCAGCGCTGTCATCACTAGCCGTCAACGTTGTAGAGTAATATTCCAGATCGGCGAGTTTGGCTTGAATCGTTTGAGTAACTGCACGATCAGATGCGGTAACGCTAGATGTCGCACTGTCCTGTAATTGGCGATCAGTCTGGTTATATGCTGCCTGATAAGAGAAAGAGCCCACAATAATACTAGGAACAAGCATGACCAGCAGGAATGCTGCTGTCAATTTCTTGCGTAGTGTTAAAGTTTTCAGTCGTTTCAGTTGTTTCATCAAACCCCTGCTTTCTATCTATATATTCATTTCAAAAGCTTACACCATATGTATTTACTATCGGTTTTTTCGAGCTGAATTGATAGATTTATTGCTAATTTGTCCAATACGTCTAAGAAATTGCTTGCATAGCATGGAGTATCTTGCAATTGGAGGGATAAGGTATGGGTTTTTTTCTAGATATGAGAAGCTCCACCAATTCATCAAAAACAGGGGAGGGCCCCGATATTCAATTGGGTCCTGTACCGGAGCGATTCGGTATGATTACGCTGCGAACCTTTCTTGTGCCGAATCCGATTGTGTCTTTTAGTGGTTCGATTGGTCTGATCGGTGAGCTTGGTGATACGTATGCGGTTGAAATCGTGCGTGGAGCCGACTATGATCCGAGCGAGGTAGTCTACCGCGCCGAGGGGGTGCTGGGCGTGACAGGATCAAATGAAACGCAAGCTTTTAATGCACAGGATTTGTCCGCTCCTTGGGCAATACAAACGGTATATTCTTCTTATATTTCGGGTGTATCGACCACTGTTCGTAATGGCCCTGAGGTATTCACGGGCATCGCTTCAACTCCGTTTTTGTAAAATATATCAGACAAGTATTCCCTGGTTCAGCCTTGCTACCTATTCATGGTTTTCCTGGGATTAGGCGGCTGCGCTTCAAGCCTACCAGCCACAGCCTGAGGCAGATATTTGCCGCAGGCTGTGGCTATGATCTTTAACCACAACACTCAGAACACAAATGATCTGGTTGTTGTGATTTCTCTCGAAGTGTATTCTATAAAGTTTGATTGTGTTTCCCGGCTTTTAATTCTTTAAAATTTCTTGCAAATACCCAGCCAACTCTTCTGCTGCTTTAGTATGGGCGGACAGTCCGGGATGGCTGCGAGACCCTATCGTTTCTTCTGTCGTGTTAGGCAGTTGGAACACCGACACCTTCCGATCCTTCGTTCTTTTCTTGTATGCGTCTACCGCCCGGTAGACCGCTGGCATCATTGGAGTACCAAGCATTCCATAAGCCCACACAATATGGGCAGTAGGATTGCAGCTCCGAAGCTTGACAAGGAAATGTTCGGTAGCGTTTTCAAAAGCTTGTAAATCTTCTTCATTGAACGTGCCATCCTCATTCAAACGTTGCTTATACACTTTCCCACTTACCGGGTCTGTCCATGCTGGAGAATAAAAGGCCCCACCGTCATTAGTCGCCAAATTCACTACGACCACGTCCGGCTGCCAAGAAGTAAAATCATGATCGGCAAAGGCCCCTAATGCTTCATTTCTCTCGCCGGTGAGTACACCACATATCTGCTCATAATATGCCGGTATATTCCCATGTGGATTGTTATCCCAGCTTGTTAGCACACCCCATCCGCTTTGTGAGAACACTCGGTAATCCGCATTCAGTGCCTCGGCTGTTATGGCTGTATAATTGCGTAGGGCCGTGAACAGCATAGGAACCCAGTCTGTCTCTTCCTTTGCTCCAATTGTTCCTTCTCCTGAAGTAATGCTGTCACCGATAAATTCTATCTTAAGAGGTTTATCAGGGACCGGCAGCAATTCTCCGTCAACCTTCAGGGCATGAATTTGCAACAAGCAGCGTGAGTCCGAACTCATAGGCTGGACATCCTTGACGATACGAACATTTTTGACCGTGTCAGAGTTCAAGCCTCTCAAAAGACAGATCCAATGCCGACCAGCGGTCACCATCAGGCGACTCATCGGGACACCATTGACGACAATACTGATCCAAGACTCATAGATCTGATAATCGGCTTCTATTTCAATCCATAGCTCTGAGCCTTTCATATTCAATTCAATGCCGCTGCCTGTCCAAAATAGAGTGAGAGGTGTAAGTGTTGGCGTAGTTCGGCCATGAACCTTTACATGCTTTGCTTTTGCAAGTGGATATGTCTTCAATCTCTTGTTATGCGACATACTCAACATCCTCCTTATAATCTCGAATGAATGCTAGTTTCTGTAATATTGTAAAAGAAGTGACAGGGAATCTCAAATTCTATTTTAAGAAGTCAGGGTTTAAGGCTTTATATGAATGATTTTGAGCAATTACGAACTTTATGGCAGCAATGGATAGCAAAAAGCACCAGCAGGTTTCATTTTGCTGATGCTTTTTTGATATTCAGAGCACAGTTACCGAATTTGATTTTTTTTCAGATATTACTTTCATTCTTTAATTAGCTTTGCCGAACATGACGATATTAATCGCCTTGCCGAAGTCTATACCTACTTTGCCAGTTAATTCTGCTGTTTTTTGCGCCAATACCACTGCGTTGACACCACAAGAGAACAGCGCAATATCAAAGTCATCTTTGTGTGCTGCGATCCACCCGAGTGTTTCCGGCATCTGTTCATATTGATGAAATGCGATCGTGTGCGCGATATGCAGCCCGTACGGCTCGGCTTCAAGAACAGGCTTTACTTCAGCGGCTGTCCGGGTTACCAGTAGAATGCGTCGATTTTTCAGGATGTTCCAGAAAGCGGGTGTCTCCGCCAAATATCGATTCAGGCAGGCATGGCAAGTCAGCGCGGGAGAAAGATCATAGTGAGCAAAGACCTGATCGGTCAGCTCCCGCTTCATATAGGATGGTGCTTTAATAGATTCGTCATCATAAGGCAAAATGCCAGCTATGCTGGCTTTGCTCACTGCCTCTGCCACTGCGTCTCGTAGTTCCGTATTGGGCAGAAATAGTCCCTTTTGGCCGAGATTGGCTTTGACTGCCCAGCGTTCCTGTAACACCTTTTCCATCGGCCAGACGGTGTCTTGAGCCAATACCAAATTTTCGCCATCTCCAATACGTATGAGTGAGAAGGGCTGGTGCTGATCGAGTGCTAGCTTCAAACGTTTCAATACCTCGTCAATCTCCAGATATTTTGGATCCGTCATATCTTGTTTCCTCCCTGTCAGTCCTGCTTGTTCGACTTTTCAAATAGAGCAAAAAACTTCGTATTCTATCATATGTCGAAAGTAAAAAGGTTTTTGTATGAACGGCTATTCTTTTTCGATTCTACCTATTTTTGCAAGAGTTGTTGCATCTGTACGTGCCGTTTCAGGAGCGTCTTCATAACTTGAGAGAAGACGGATGAAAGGGAGGAAGTTCAATGAATCGCAAGATTGTGATTGAAATTAACTTTAATAACTATGGGATGAATCCCAACCGCCTGACACGTGAGTGGATTAGCGAGCGATTGGATATATTCAGAACCTTTACACTGCGGAGTCTGCTCAATCAGACGAATGCGGATTTTTTATCTGTCGTCAAGTTGGCGGGTGGATGCAGCGACATTGTGGAAGAGGAACTGGCTCAACGTGAACCCATTCCCGAGCACATCCGTTTTGGTACGAGCATTGAAAGTAAACGTCGTATCAATGCGTATATCGAAGGCGCGGACGAACTGCTCATTGCTAGAATTGATTCCGACGATTTGTACCACCAGTCATTTGTACAGCAGTTGCATGATTACAAGTTTCAACCGGATACAGTTGCACTGGTAAATCAAATGGGGTACTTATGGGATGCGGTTGAGGGACAGATGGCACCGGTGTTTCACCGCTCGCCTTCCTTTTATGTGTTTCGCTATCAAGTAGAGGAATTTCTGAATGATTACCGTGTCGTTATTCCTGGGAAAGGCACACACGGATATGTAACGGAGCTGCCACATGAGGTGATTCCGCTTCGCAACTATGTGAATGTCATTCATGCCGCCAATACTTCGGTGAAAAAGGTGCCGGCAAAGGATCGACTCTCAGAAAATGAAATGAACGCGGTGCTGGCTGAATTTTTGGGCACAGGCATTGCCAATTCCTAACGGTCAGGAGGAGATTATATTGTTCAAAGGAAAAAAACTGCTGGTGACCGGAGGAACGGGATCTTGGGGGCAACGCCTAACGGCTGAATTGCTGAAGGAGGGACCGACGGAAATTCGTATTTTCTCACGCGGCGAATTTGCGCAGATTGCCATGCAGCGGCAATTCCAGTCTGATCCCCGGCTGAATTTCATGATTGGAGATATTCGGGACCTTCAGGCATTGCAGGAGGCTTGTTGCGGGGTAGATTATGTGTTCCATTTGGCGGCATTAAAGCATGTCCCTGTGTGTGAGAAACAGCCGGAAGAGGCTTTCAAGACGAACGTACATGGTACGGAAAATGTGATTCGGGCCAGCATAGAGCAGGGAGTCGCCAAGGTCATTGATGTTTCTACAGACAAGGCGGTAGACCCGGTGAATGTATATGGGATGACGAAGGCGATTGGCGAAAGATTGATGATCCGCGCCAACGCCTTAAGTGAGCGTACTCGCTTTGTGTGTATTCGCGGCGGCAATGTGCTAGGGACAAGTGGAAGTGTCGTGCCCCTGTTCAAACGCCAGATCGCGGAAGGTCAGGATTTAACGCTGACGAGCCCAGATATGACACGTTTCTTCCTCACGCTCGGAGAGGCAATTGGCTTGCTGCTGAAGGCTTCTGTTACGGCGATTGGTGGAGAGACGCTAGTCATGAAAATGAAGGGTTGCAATATTGCGGATTTGGCAGAGGTGATGAAAGAACAGGCGGGACAGCCTAAGTTAAAAGTGAAAGAAATTGGTATACGTGGTGGAGAAAAGCTGCATGAGGTGCTGATCTCGCCCTATGAGGTGCCGCACACGTATCGCTATGATGATCGTTATTTTGTTATTCTTCCCCAGCAAGCAGACAAGCGTTTGTTGAGTCAATATGGTGGATTGGAGCGGGTGAGCTTCGAACAATACCGTTCGGACGATGAGTTAATGGATCGCGCTGGAATTGCTGAGTTACTGCAAGGTATGGAGTAACGATGAAAGAGGTGGGTATTTTGCAGCTTATGGGAAAAATCACAAAAGGAACTGTAAAGGTGGCTGTGATCGGCCTCGGTTATGTAGGGCTGCCCATGGCAGTGGAAATGGCACAGGCTGGTTATGACGTATATGGTGTGGATTCCGATCCTGTCAAAGTAGCCAAGCTGCTTCAAGGAAAGTCGTACATCATAGACATTGGCGATGATGCATTGGAAGGTCTGATCGGACAGCAATTGCATCCAGTTACGGATATCAAGGTGCTAGAGCATGCGGATATCGTCGTGATTTGTGTGCCTACGCCGCTGACGGATGGACATCAACCGGATACGTCCTATATTGAGACGGCTATTGATCAGGCCATACCTCATTTGCGTAGACAAACGCTGTTGATTCTGGAAAGCACCACCTATCCTGGAACGACCGAAGAACTGATTCGGCCAGTGATAGAGCAGCGCAGGGGATGGACAGTGGGTAAGGATTTTTATGTGTGCTTTTCACCGGAACGTGTCGATCCGGGCAGCGTCCATTTTAACATTCGCAACACCCCTAAGGTGATCGGCGGTTGCACACCGGATTGTCTGGCAGCGGGAGCAGGTTTTTACGGATCTTTTTTGGATCAGATTGTTCCGGTTAGCTCAACAACCGTGGCTGAAGCCGCCAAGCTGTTTGAGAATACGTTCCGCAGTGTCAACATTGGAATGGTCAATGAGCTGACAGCGGCCTGTGAGAAAATTGGCATCAATATATGGGAGGTACTGGATGCAGCGGCAACCAAGCCGTTCGGCTACATGCCTTTTTATCCGGGACCAGGCATTGGGGGACACTGTATCCCGGTTGATCCGCTATATCTGTCGTGGAAATCGGAGCAGCTCGGTTTTCCGCTGGAATTCGTGGATCTGGCAGACCGCATGAATCGGCGTATGCCGTTGTATATCGCGGAGCGAATCGAATCCATGCTTGCTCAGGAAGGAAGAGCCATAAACAAGGCCAACATCATTCTGGCAGGTGTAGCCTACAAAAAGGACATTGATGATGTTCGGGAATCCCCGGCTCTTGTCCTGTTCGAGCATCTAACAAAAATGGGTGCTTCGGTTAGCTTCACGGACCCGTATGTATCGAGTTTTAAGCTGAACGGTGAAGAAATCCCATCTCGGACGGCAAATGCCCAGCTGTGGGAAAGTGCAGATATTGTGGTCATCACGACAGACCATTCTGTGGTGAACTACCAACAGTTGGTTGACCATGCTCGGCTGGTCTTCGATACACGTAATGCGACTGCACATTGCACAGGTGGACATGTCGTGATTTTGGGGCATCCTGGTGACGGAGGGGGCGCTGCTGTTGGCTAACCGTGATCAGGTGAACGAACGTTATTACGGGCAGATTAATTCAGAGGAATCTCATGAAGCCACCCGCAATAGAATTCACTGGATTTGTCGCCATGTACAGGGTCGCACTGTGCTGGATGTTGGGTGCAGTCAGGGGATAACGTCCATTTTGCTTGCGCGGGAAGGCTTTGAGGTAACGGCGATTGATTTGGAAGAAGACAGCATTTCTTATGCAAAAAAAGAACTTCGCCAGGAATCTGCACCCGTCAGGGGACGAGTCCACTTTCAGTTAGAGGACATTTCACAATTTGAACGTCCTCCCGGTGGTTTTGACACTATTATTTTAGGAGAGATTTTGGAACATTTTGCGCATCCCGACACCCTGCTGGCCCATGCTTACCGCTTGTTGAATAAAAAGGGGACGCTCGTCCTGTCTGTACCTTATGGATATCATCCATTTCACGATCACAAACGAACTTATTATGCCGGAAGTCTCTCCCGCGTGCTGTATCCTTACTTTAAAGAACAAGCGCTGGAGGTACATCATAAATATTTGTGCTTTGCAGGTCACAAGAAGCCAAAAGAGCTGCGTGAGGCTATGCCAGGGGCAGAGCAACTGAATGAGTGGATGAAACTGGATGAGGAGCAGTTTCGACGGGTAGAGCAGCAGCATGTTCGCAAAATGAATCAGCGAAAGGCTGCACTCGACAAGGCGGTACAGCGAATCCGGTATATGGAGCAACAACTATTTCCATTGGAGAGGGTTACGCGTGTCGAACAGATAGACAAGACGCAGGATGAGAGGAGAGGTGCATATACTGATGGCAAGTCTACCGGAAAAACAACGGAAGAATCAGCCAACGGTAAAGGGGATGACGTGAAGTCATGACTGAGCATCTAATGACCATCAGCTTGTGTATGATCGTAAAAAATGAGGAGCAGATACTGGCCCGGTGTCTGGATTCGGTCGCAGACCTGATGGATGAAATCATCATCGTGGACACGGGATCGACGGATCAGACAAAGACGATAGCAGCGCGCTATACGGATCGGATATATACGTTTGAATGGATGGATGATTTTGCCGCCGCTCGTAATGAATCGTTTGACAAGGCAACGTGTTCCTATATCATGTGGCTGGATGCGGATGATGTGCTATTGGAACCCGATCGTGAACGTCTGCGTTCCTTAAAGCAGCGATTGTCTAAGCATATCGACGCGGTGGTGATGCCACTTCACTTGGCAGAGGGTGAGCAGGGTGAACTGTTGTTCACCTCACGCCGTATACGCCTTGTGAAGCGGGATCAACAATACCGCTGGGAAGGGCGCCTGCATGAGGATCTGGTGATACCTCAGGGGCAAATCGTACATTCGGATGTGGCAGTGACACATCGCCGAATGCAAGACCATACGCTCCGTAACCAACGTATTCTCGCCCGGTGGATCAGCGAAAGCGGCAAGCTGGAAGGGCGTTTACTGTATTTTCACGCCAATGAATGCTTTGACCGCAAGGAATATGCCGAGGCAGCAGAAGCCTTCGACCATCTGCTGGAGGAGCCGAGCGGCTACCGGGAGGATCGGATTACTGCTTGTGCGCGATCGGCTGAATGCTATCTCCATCTCGGGAAGCCCGAGCAACAGCTGGATCGTCTGCTACGTTCTTTTCGATACGGGGTGCCGCAAGCAGACTTGTGCTGCATGATCGGGGACTGGTTTTTCACAAGAAACGAATGGAATACTGCCGCATATTGGTATGAAAGAGCAACGGAGCAACAGCATCACCTTCCTGGTATGCGACCTGTCCCACTGCCATGCTACTCTTGGTTACCTCATGTGCGGCTCAGTCATTGCTTTGCACATATGGGTAAGCTGGAAGCTTCGTATGAGCACAACCAAGCCGCTTTACGTTATTTGCCTGATGATCCGCATTTGCTGGATAACGAACGCAAGCTCAGGAAGGTAATCCCCAATCATTCATCCACAGCCCGGTCCTCAAAATAATTCAAGCTGTTCTGGCCCGTGATCCGCATCAGGCGGCTTGCGAGGTGGAAAAGGCTTAGGCTCCATGCCCAGCATGGTCATGAGTTGCTTAGCGTTGGCAGCAGCGTCTCCACCTGAGTTGTTGTTGAATATCACGCATACCTCACGGCTTTGCTGCTCCAGTTCCAGCAATCTGTCTTTCCATTCGGCCAATTCCTGTTCATTGTACCGATACAGATAACGAACCTCCCGCCAATTAGGCGCAGAGCTTTGATTCCAGCCTGATACGTTACGTCCGTGGAGACGTACGATGGTCAGGTTGCTGTCTGTAGCCTGCGGCACAATGGGAACTGACCCAGGACCTGCCTGCGGCTCGTCGCATACGCTATGTATCCAGCCTTCCTCACGCATAAATGCCAGCGTTTGCTTCCGAAAATCTGCTGTGAACCAGCTTTGATGTCTAAACTCAAGTACGGATGGGACCTCTCCCATCCTATTTTTCGTGTCTCGCAGTATGGCGACATTCTCACGTGTGCAGTCAAACCAGGGCGGGTACTGAAACAGCACGGCTTTAAGCTTGCCCGCTTCGCGAAGAGGTAGTATGGATGCATGCAGTGCTTCGTACATGGCATCTATCGTTTTGAAGTAAGGCTGTTTGCCGCGGGTGTGTCCGGTCATGCCTTGATAGGCCTTGACGAGAAATGAAAAGGAGTCTGGAGTTTCCGCCGCCCAGCGCGCCATACGATCCGTAGGCTGTACTGCATAAAAAGAACTATCCATCTCTACTATCGAAAAATGGCTTCCATAGACACTTAGTTTTTGGTTAGCTTTAGTGCCCGTTGGATATAAGTCATCGTGATCGCCCCAACCCGTCAGTCCAATTTGAATCATAACTTTGCCGCTCCTTTCCTGCATGAAACCTCTGTAAAGGCGTTCCCATGATTCATTTTAATGATAAAATGGGGTAAATCACATGAAGTTGGTATGAAGTTCCTATGATTATTTAAGCTCAAATACGTTTATTGTAACATGTTCTCATGACAGGAAGCCTTGTGCTTTAAAAAAATGCTTATTCGTAATGTTTTTGAGTTTCCAGTTTGAAAAAGCTAATATAGTATGTAATAGAGCGAAATGAGTTCATGGAGGAGAAACGATATGGCAGAATGGTACGAGCAAAGCTTTGGGGAAGATTATTTATTGGTATACAAGCATCGCGACTTTCAGGGAGCCTATCAGGAAGTGCAAAAAATGATCTCCTGGCTCAAATTACCGCAAGGCTCCAGCGTATTGGATTTATGCTGTGGGATGGGACGTCATTCGCTTGCGCTCGCAGATGCAGGTTATAAGGTGACAGGTGTGGACCTTTCCAATGTGCTACTGAGAGAGGCTCGTGCAGCTGATTCCGAAGGGCGGGTAAGTTGGCATCAAGGGGATATGAGAGAGGTGCCGCTGGATGAAAGTTATGACGCAGTGATGAATTTGTTCACCTCCTTCGGTTATTTTGAAAAGGATGAGGAGCAGCTTAAAGTATTAAAGGAAATTTATCGTCTATTGAAACCGGGAGGCCGTTTTATTATAGATTATTTGAACCCTTCCTACGTAGCTGCTCATTTGGTACCGCATTCGTCCCGGGAGGATGAAGGAAATTGGATTGAGGAGCACCGGGTCATTGAAGATGGATTTGTGAAAAAGCAAATTGCCATTCGGTCAGCCGCATCTGTGACGACTACAGAAGCAGCCTCAGAGCTGGGTACCACTCACGCTGACGCAGAACCCGTGCGTGTGTACTATGAGCGAGTAAAGCTATATCCGTATGAAAAGTTCCGTGATTTGCTAGAACAAGCCGGGCTATCCGTAGAGCAGGTGCACGGAAGTTATGATGAAGATCAATATATAGAAGATGCTTCGCCCCGAATGATTTTTGTCGGTGTGCGGGCTTGAAACAGAAGGGCGGATGGGAAGCCATGAAATTGCCAGAGCTTACGCCGTGTGAGCGAATAGACGGAGGCTTTCAGGTCAAAATATCCATGTCTTTTCCGCTGCGCTGGGTGAATAGCTATGTGATCAAGGGACAGCATGGTTTTACAATTGTAGACCCGGGTCCGCGCAATCTGGATACAGAGGCAGAATGGGCATTTGTGTTTCAACAGCTGGGCATGTCCTTTGGGGATATTTCGGACATTGTGGTGACGCATCATCACCCCGATCATTACGGATTGGCGGGGTGGATGCAGCAGCAAGGTCAGGCTCGCGTACATATGTCAGCTCGCAGTCATAAGGAAGCGATGATGATGTGGGACGCTCCAGAATTGACGACCGCTATGGAGAAACGGCTGCCTAGCTTTTTTGTCCAGCATGGCTTTCCTTTGGAACAGGTATCAGCCTTGGAATCACATATGCAGCAGGCTTATTTGCAAGTGAATCCGCAGCCTGAGATTACCTTCATTCCTACCGGAATAGACGCTCGTCTGGAATTAGACGGACGGTTCTGGCTGCCCGTTGAGACAGGAGGGCATGCGCCTGGGCATGTGTCCTTATATGAGCCGAATAGCGGCGTTATTCTGTGCGGTGACGCGGTGTTGCCGCAGATTTCTCCTAATATCAGTCTGCTGCCGGGCAGCGATGCCCAGCCGCTGAAGTCTTATATAGACGGCTTGCAGCGCCTAGGTGAGCTAGAGGTCGCCTGGGCATATCCCGGGCATCGCAATCCGTTTGGGTATTTTCGCGAACGGACGCAAGCATTGCTGGCGCATCATGAAGAACGGCTGGAGAAATTCTGGCAGCTGATCCAACCGGAAGGCAGCACAGCCTATGAGCTGTGCATTGCCGTGTTCGGCGACAAGCTGGGGATTCACCAGCTAAGGTTTGCCATGTCCGAGACGCTGGCCCATCTGGTGGAGCTGGTGCGCCGTGAACGGGCCTCTATGAGCGAGGAGAATCCCATCGCGCGCTTTCATTCCTTTTGCCGTCCATAATGGCGGAAAGTTAATGAATATAGCGATATGACAAAGCAACATGACAGAACAACATGACAAAGCGGCATGCATGCCGGGGAAGAGGCTTTTATGAATTTGCTGCTGCTGGGAGCTACCGGACGTGTGGGCCGTTTTATATTAGATTATGCGTTAACGGATGGTCATACCGTAACTGCCCTAGTTCGTTCACCGGACAAGTTGGAGGATTTCGCATCCCAATGCGGGACACAGCTGCAAATCGTACAGGGTGATGCCACCAACGCGAAGCATATAGCACAAGCGCTGAAGGGCAGGCCAGCAGTTGTGATCAGTGCGCTGAATACAGATGGAACCACCACCTTATCCGTTAGCACAGGTCTGCTGATTCGACTGATGCAGGAGCAGTCCATTCACCGGCTCATAACGGTAGGAACGGCAGGGATTTTGCAAAGCCGGACCGAACCGAGCCTGTATCGGTACGAGTCCTCCGATACCCGGCGACGCAGCACCCGTGCGGCCGAGGAGCATCGGCGGGTGTACGAATTGCTGCGTGAATCGGTACTAGACTGGACAATCGTATGTCCGACCTATCTGCCAGATGGCGGACGTACAGGTGTATATCGCGTGGAAAAAGACTTTCTACCCGAAGACGGCTCACAAATTACCACTGCGGATACAGCTGATTTTACCTATCGTCAATGGAAGAGTTGCGATTTTATCCGTACAAGGGTGGGCATTGCCTATTGATCGTGGAACGCAAAACATAGCTTTATTGATAAGCATCCAACCAGAGCGCAGTAAGTGTATCTACTTATGTTGCGCTCTTTTTTGTTTGACAAACATTCCGGGATTGAATACTATGGTTCTATAAGGAAACAATGTTTCTGAGATAAGCAAAGGAAGTGCATTGAATGATGTCTGAGCCATCGCAACCTTATAGAACCTATTCTGAGGTGAAGTTACAGCAACAGCAATTGCTCCGTAAAAATGTGATTGATGCCGCATGCATCCTTCTTGTAGAAGAAGGGCCTGAGGCTGTGACTGTACGGCGAGTTGCACAGAAATTAAGCTGTTCCACCAAGATCATTTACAGTATTTTTGGCAGTAAGGATGGTCTTGCCAATGAGATGTATCTGGATGGATGCCGGCTATTGGCCGAAACCTTTCAACAAGTACCTGTTACCCAAAATGTACTCGCTGATCTGGAAGCATTATGCTGGGCATATTGGGAATTTGCGAGGCTTCATTCAGCCTATTACAAAATGATGTTTGGCGGGGCATTATCTGATTTTAAGCCAGATGAACAGAGTTTGGAGGGCACCACAACGGCATTATCGCGAATCCTGCAAACCGTCGTACACGCTATGGAGCTGGGAGCACTGAAAGAGCAGGACCCGCTGCTGGTTGTCCGAATGCTATGGTCAGCTTTACACGGGGTGATACATCTACAATTTGCAGGTCATTTTTTGACTGCGGACATGGCACAAGAGGTATATGCATTTACACTGAGGAATACGCTCGATGTATGTAAACCCTCGTCATCTCCAGCGTAAATATGAAGTGGCTGAGGTCATCTTCGTGATGGCTTCAGTTCATTATATAGTAGTGGTAACAATGTTTCCGAAATAAAACGACGATACTATGGAGGTTATCATCATGTTTATGTATGCAAACAAAACAGCACTCATCACAGGGGCTTCATCCGGAATTGGCGAGGCATTTGCCTATTCGCTCGCGGCTAAGAAATGTAATCTCATTTTGGTAGCGCGCAATGAAACCAAATTAAAAGCACTGGCGAAAGAACTCTCCGCTAAATATAACGTAAAAGCTACGGTGATTGCGCTGGATTTATCCTCACCAGGAGCTCCTCAAACATTGCATCAAGAGGTTCAGTACCAACAACTCAAGGTAGATCTTCTGATTAACAACGCCGGTTTTGCCACCTACGGGTACTTTGAGCAGGTTTCAGGAGAAAGACAGCATGAGGAAGTGATGCTCAATGTGGCTGCTTTAGTCGATATCACACATGCATTTATGCCTGATTTATTGCGTAACCGGGATGGGGGACTCATCAATGTTTCATCCACCGCTGCATTTCAGCCCGATCCCTATATGGCCGTATATGGAGCAACCAAAGCATTCGTACTTTCTTTTAGCGAAGCGCTGTGGGCCGAAAATCGAAAACGGGGACTCAAAGTGCTCGCCCTCTGTCCAGGTGCAACCGAAACCTCATTTTTTGATGTAGTAGGCTCCAGTGAAGCCTCTGTGGGTTCCAGAGAAACACCCCAGACTGTCGTCCATAATGCCTTGAAAGCATTTGAAAAAGGGCGCAGTCATATGATATCTGGTCGACAAAACTATTGGGTAGCTCAAGTATCCCGATTTTTCTCTCGTCAATCCACACTTAACATTGTAGAACGTACGCTACGACCTCAAAATTGATTGCAATTCATGAATCAAGATAGCCTATCCTTAATCGTCAGAATTACCGCTCAATAAGCTGAAATTTTATACGCCGGGTCTGATTGCTTCCAGCTCAATTGAACTAGAAGAAATCAGGCCCGGCGTTCCTATTTACATAGATCAAGCGTTCAGATGCTATCCCAGATCTCGCGAATATAATAAAATCCCATCTCGCTTCTCCCAGCCGTTAGCTGACCAGAAGCGATGACCTCCTATATTATGCTCCATCACAAACAGATGACATTTATCAATGCCTTCCTTGAGTAAAGAGGATAGCGCTTTATCTACCAGTCTGGGCGCAATCCCATGACCACGATGTTCTGTGGCTACACCCAGATGATACAGGAACCCTCTGCGACTATCATGACCTGCTAAAATCGTGCCTATGATGTTTCCAGCGAACTCACAGACAAAGCTAAGTCCTTCATTCCGCTGCAAAAATCGTGCAATCCGCTCCGGTGAGTCGGCCTCACTCAATCCTAACCCGTCTAAGCCATTCCATAGTGCAATAGCTTGATCATAATCGTCAGCCTGCATCGCACGGAATGTATATCCATCAGTTACGCTTGCCATGTCTCTAGTTCTCCTCTTACCCTTGTATATATCTATTGTACGTCAACGCATTGTTTGCAATTAGCGTATCATTGTTTACCGTGTTGTATTCGGTGCGCTTTCTTCTCCAAGCTCCTGTTCGCGCTCTGCCTGCTTGCGATGGGCGATACGACTGCTGGCCGAGGCTGCGATTGCACCCACAATATCGTCCAGAAACGTATTAATCGGTCCAAGGCTTTTATCGTTCAGGCGTTCCAGCACACCCGGTTTGAGCTTATCGACATAACCGTAATTGGTAAATCCAATACTGCCGTACACATTAACGATGGAGAAGGCTAGAATTTCATCCACTCCGTATAATCCCTCGTCATGCTCAATCATATCCTGCAATGGGGGAAGAAGAGCACCCTGTTCCGCAAGAATATCTAGCTGGATGCCCGTAAGCACGGCATTTTGAACCTCGCGCTTCATCAACACCTTGTCCACATTCTCTAAACATTCTTCCATCGTTAGGTTCGGGTAATATTTTTTCTGTAGAAGCATAACCAGTTCTGCGATTTCAGTCATACTTACACCACGCTTGTGCAGCCACTCACGGGTGGCATCGGCTACCTTTTTACTATTCAGGCTGTAAGGTACTTTTTTCTTGTCCATAAAGTTGAAGTTACCCTCCTCGTGTAGATCCTAATTTTCTACTGCAATTATGACCAGTGTGTCCAGTCTGCTAAAAAAATAGTTATTTTTTACGCGGGGCTCGTATACATATTAGTACAATCTGTACAAAATTGTTAGGGAGGAACTTCATTTATGAACATAAAACACCCATGGCGTATGACCTCTGTAGCCGGGCTGCTATCCCTGCCCCTGTTGTTGTCCGGATGCAGCCTTTTCGGCAACGAAGCCGCGTCCATTGACCCTCCGCCGTCCACGACAGAGCAGTCCATGATTAAGGCTGTAACTGGAAAAGCACCTGCCACGACCGGGCAGTTGAGGGCTGTCTTTTTGCAAGATCATAACGGCTTGCTGGCCCCTGTATCCTTACCGATTGCTTCAGGCGATGTAAAGGCAGATGCCAAGTCGGCGCTGGAAACACTGGTTGAGGGCGGGCCTTATGCCGGATTATTACCAGAAGGATTTAAAGGTGTACTGCCTCAGGGTACAGAAGTGAAAAGTGTGACAGTGGACAAGAATAACAAGCTGGCAGTTGTCGAATTTAACAAATCTTTCGCCAACTATAAGCCACAGGAAGAACGCAAATTAATGGAAAGCTTGACCTGGACCCTGACCGATCGTCCCGATATTAAGAGCGTACAGATTTGGGTGGATGGTAAAAAGCTGAACGAAATGCCTGTTGGCGGCACACCGCTCGACCATCCGCTGACGCGCGCAGTAGGGATTAATTTGGAGGTCGGTCATGGCGTGACCCCCCTAGATTCCAGTCCAGTCACCGTGTATTTCTCTTCATCTTCTCCTGCTGGGGTACAATATTATGTACCTGTAACACGACTGGTCAGTCCGGAAAAAGATCGTGTCCAGTCAGCTCTGCATCAATTAATTCAAGGGCCACAGACCAAGGATGGATTGCAGGAAGTGATGACAGGGGAGACGGCGCTGAAATCGGTAGAACGCTCCAAAGATAACGTCATTACGGTATCACTCTCGGATGATATGTTTGCCAAAGGAGAGGCCGTACCTGCTGAATTTTTGGAATCGGTCGTACTGACAGCGGCGGACAATTCGGATGATGCGGTCAAAACGAAGATTCGGATTGAACTGAATGGTGAGAAAAGCGTGATTGGACAAAATAATCAAAATTATGGAGAGCCTGTAGCCAAGCCGCAGCACATTAACGAAATTCCTCTTTAAGGACAGGGAATCGTCCTTGGGGTGCTTTTGCCTGCACACTTTGGTAAAATAAACATATAAGAACAGGTTGCATACGACGTAGGAGGAAAAAGCATGAGTAGATCTAACGGACGAAACGGTGATGAGCTGCGCCCGATGAAATTGACAGCAGGAGTAAATAAATACGCGGAGGGCTCTGTTTTTATAGAGGTTGGCGAGACGAAAGTCATCTGTACGGCTACAGTGGAAGAACGCGTTCCTCCCTTTATGAAGGGCCAAGGAAAAGGCTGGGTGACCGCCGAATATTCCATGCTTCCGCGGGCGACACATAGCCGCAATCAGCGTGAAGCTGCGCGCGGCAAGTTGACAGGCCGTACTATGGAAATTCAGCGTCTGATCGGAAGAGCGTTGCGTTCGGTTGTCAATTTGCAGGCGCTTGGTGAACGGACGATTACGTTGGACTGTGACGTCATTCAGGCGGACGGCGGGACACGTACAACCTCCATTACCGGTTCTTTCGTAGCATTGGCGATTGCAGTAAATAAAATTGCGATCCAGCACAAGTTGCCTGTTTTCCCTATTACGGATTTCCTGGCTTCTGTCAGCGTAGGGGTTGTTGGTGACAAGGCGCTGCTGGATCTGAATTATGAAGAGGATTCCAAGGCCAAGGTGGACATGAATCTCGTCATGACTGGCAGTGGAAAGTACGTTGAGCTGCAAGGTACAGGGGAAGAAAGCCCATTCGACCGTCAGGAACTGGATCAGCTGCTTAGCTTGGGCGAACAAGGGATTCTGCAAATGATTGAGCGCCAAAAAGAAGTGCTCGGACCGATTGCTGATAAGATTGGTGCTGGACGTACAGGAGCTGGGGCCTAATGCGACTGGATGGTCCGGTTGTCATTGTCGCTACGAAGAATAAAGGGAAGGTACGGGAATTTGCACATGCTTTTGCGCCGTTTGGCAAGGAAGTCAGAAGTATGTACGATTATCCCGACATTCCTGATGTCGTTGAGGATGGCACAACCTTTGCCGAAAATGCGTTAAAAAAAGCCAAAGCGGTGGGAGATGTGCTCGGATTGCCTGTGCTGGCCGATGATTCCGGTCTGTGCGTGGACTTGCTGGATGGTGCGCCGGGCGTATATTCGGCTCGTTATGCTGGAGAAGGTGCCAGCGATCACGAAAACAATATCAAGCTACTCGACGTTCTGGAATCGAAGCAGCTTGGTGATGATACCGGACAGCCTTTGCTAAGCCCGGCTCAATTTGTCTGTACCTTGATTCTGTATAATCCACAGACTGGGGAGACGTTGGAATCGACGGGCTCCGTGGAGGGCTGGATTACGACTGAAACCGCGGGCAGCGGTGGGTTTGGGTATGATCCGCTGTTCTATTTGCCAGAGTTTGAAAAGACAATGGCAGAGCTGACGTTGGAACAAAAGCAAGCTATCAGTCATCGGGGCATAGCCCTGCGTAATTTGGCAACAAAGCTAGGAAATCCGCAGGCATAGTTTGGTAGCAGGGCGAATAATATACCTGTCATATACGAAAAAAAGGCTATCCGTCAGTCATAGGCTGCGGATAGCCTTTTTGGTACTTTCTGTTCCACGTATCGTATGCATCAAGAAAGATGGGCGGTTGCCACCTCGTACTTTACGGTTTAGGCAGTTAGCACATTTTATCGAATTGCCACCTTGTAAGTGCGAAGCCAATTATCCACTTGCGTCAAGTAAGCAAATAACTGCGGACCCGACATCAGCTGGCCAAACCAAGGTAGATTGGTGGATGCCTCCGGTGAGGCGGCAATATCCCGTACCTTTTGCGCATCGATCAGCTTGAGCAGTGGGGAAGAGGAATCGTCCAGCAGTTGCAGCGCCTGCTTTTTCACAGCGGCAAGATAGGAGGGATTATGCGTTTTGGGATACGGGCTTTTTTTGCGATACAGCACATCATCCGGCAATACACCCTCCAGCGCCTTGCGTAAAATACCTTTTTCACGTCCGCCTGTCATTTTGATGCTCCACGGAATGTTCCATACATATTGCACCAGCCGATGATCGCAATACGGCACCCGTACTTCGAGTCCCACCCCCATACTCATCCGATCCTTGCGATCCAGTAGGGTAGGCATAAAGCGGGTGATGTTCAAATAAGACATGACGCGCATTTGCGCAGCTTTTCCTGTTTCACCCGGTAGCTTTGGTACTTCTCCGACTGCTTCTGAGTAGCGGTCGTTCAAATACTCCAGCGGTTTGATCCAGTCCCGCACTTCTGGGGATAGCAGACTCGCTCTCATATCGGGAGCAACTGCCCACGGAAATGTGCCTGAGTTCAGCATATCCTCCCGATGGAACCATGGATATCCGCCAAACACTTCATCTGCTGCTTCACCAGAAATAGCAACCGTAGCGCCCTTTTTAATCTCCCGGCAAAAGAGATACAGTGACGAATCCACGTCCGCCATTCCGGGTAAATCCCGCGTTAGCGTGGAGTTGTTCAGAGCTGCTACAACTTCTGGTGTATCGAATTCAATCCAGTGATGATTTGTCCCTAATTCATCGACCATTCGCTGTATCCAGGGGGCATCAGCTCCGGGCTGAAACGCATGGGCTTTAAAATGCTTGTCGTTGTCCACATAATCGACCGAATACGTATGAACTTGTCCCTGCCCGGTACGTTTGTAATAATCGACGGCTAATGCGGACAGGGCGCTTGAATCCAGCCCGCCAGACAATAAGGTACATACCGGTACATCCGAAATAAGCTGCCGCTCCACGGTATCCATCAACAGCTCTCGTACCTTGAGTGCCGTTTCTTCGGTGTTATCCTCATGTGCAATGCTTTCGAGCTTCCAGTAGGCTTGGATGCGTACGCCGTCACGGCTGTAGGTTAGGGTATGTCCGGGACGCAGCTCCTTCATCGATGAATAGACGCCGTGTCCGGGAGTGCGTGCAGGCCCAATGATAAAAATTTCTGCTAGTCCCTCGGCGTCTACGGCGGCCTCCACGGCTGGATGCTGGAGTAGTGCTTTGGGTTCGGAGCCAAATACGAATACATCTTCGGTTTGGCTATAAAATAACGGCTTCACTCCCAGGCGATCTCGTGCCAGAAATACCTGCTCCCGCTCACTATCCCAGACCGCAAACGCAAAGATGCCGTTCAACCGATCTACACAATCCGGGCCCCATTCGATATAGGATTCGAGCAGTACCTCTGTGTCGCATTGTGTACGGAAAAAATGCCCGCGCTGTTGCAGCTCTTTTTTCAGCTCAGGCGCGTTATATATTTCCCCGTTATATACAATCGTATAAGTGATATCCTCAAGCTGCCGGATCATAGGCTGAGCGCCGTTTTCCGGGTCCATTACGCTTAGTCTTCGGTGTCCGAAGGCACACGGGTTGGATATCCAGGTACCCGCAGCATCCGGTCCGCGATCGGAGAGCGTTTGCGTCATATTTAGCAGCAACTCAGATTGATGCATCAAGTCTCCGTTCCACTGTATGAAACCTGTAATTCCGCACATGTCTATTCATCCTCTCTTTGTCGTGTTCATCCAGTGTTGGAATGAATCAAAAACTAAATCCCCAGTTCATCAGTATATATGCCGAAAAGAAGCATAAAATGTCTGTCCGTTCCGAAAACTACAGATGGGGTAACCCGTTTACTCGTGAGGAAGGAGGGAGACAATGTACTACATCAAGGATGCCAAAATACGCCGCTTCACTGAACTTGACGGAGTGCGCTGCGCTGAGGTAGAAGTGCGTCCCGGTGCCGCAGATGACCCGGAACTGCTAGTTTATATCACAGCCTCGAATCAGAAGGATGGTCAGCCTGGCTATGACATGGTAAGGATCATCCGCAATGATGCCGATCTGGAGCTGGATTGGTATGACAATAATCTGCATTCGGCATTTGAGGAAGTGACCGACAAGGCTTTTACTGACTCTACGCACATTACCGCTGGTGAGGAACGGGAAAAATTCAAAAGGGAATTGCTTTCCTATGGGCAGCTTAGTACAGAGTTTGCCAAGGAGTTCGGGACATGAGAATATGGTGTACTATACCTCGGCTTTTGTTGATTTGGGCACCGGCACCATCGCCGGATCAGCGTGAAAGGAGGGGGAAATCATAGACGGCAAAGCGAAGTATAAGAAAAACAAAGGCAGCAGTTATATTCATAACAATGAGTTCGCGGAAGAAGTGCTGGAGAAAAACGTAAGACATGAAGTACGCAGAAGTCCTAAACGCTTTGGGAATAAATAAGCTACCAGTGAACTAAAGCAACTCATCAAAGTTGATCCCAAAGAAGCCTCCGTATTCGTCAAATTTGCGAATATGGGAGGCTTCTTTTAGAATTAGGCCGCTTCACGCAGCGTCATGATCCCTTTGTAGATGTTATAAACAAAAACGCCGAGATAGACCACTACAAATAGCAGTACAAACCCGATAACTGAACCTGCATGATTGGCAGTGATAATAAAATACACTAGCGGAATCGCCGCAATAATGGGGAAAATGTGCGATAAAATGGCTTTTTTCGCGTGTCCCTGAACATATTCATCCCGGACTGCGATCCACACAATGACCGGCACCAGAAAAGGTGCGAAAAAAATGCTGAAATAACAAAGTGAAGACAAAAGGCCCCTCACGGATCACCCCTCCTTTTTGGCATCGTTCTTTGTACATAATACCCCGTTAGCGTCCAAATGATTCCTTTTGCAGCCTGCTTTCCTGTATAATGAAAAAATGCTTTTGACAGTTGGTCAAAATGTGATATAATAATTAATGCACTGAATACATAAGGTTTTATTGATTGTCATCTTGTCCCAGTAGCTCAGCTGGATAGAGCAACGGCCTTCTAAGCCGTCGGTCGGGGGTTCGAATCCCTCCTGGGACGTAGCAAAATCTTCCTAATTCAATATTAGGAAGATTTTTTGTGTTCCAGTGGGATGAGAACCCCTTGGGGGGACGTCGGAGCTAAGCATCGTTAGCATAAACTTCGCAGTCTCGACCGTAGGGAGAGTATCCCTCCTGGGACGTATAGCAAAAGCTTCCTACATGTAGGAAGCTTTTTTGTATCCCGGCAGCATGATTGATTCTGGTTTATACTGTCGCCTTTTCCTTATGAGCAAAGAATTGCGGCAAATGTTCTTTGTGTGCTTCCAGCAATTCATCCAGCACGGTTTGGGCGATATCCCCGCTTGGAACGAGCGGATTCAGGGTGAAGGCTTGCAGTGCTGTCGCATAGTCACCAGTGACCGCCGCTTCAATGGTCAGCTCTTCCATCGCCTTCATGACTTGCAGCAGGCCCCGCTGTGCTGGTGGGAATTTGCCAAAGTTTACAGGCTCTGCACCATGCGCGCGAATGACACTGGTTACTTCGATGGCGCTATCATAAGGGACATCATCAATCGCACCATTGTTACGTGTACTAACCACCATCAATGTGCCTTTGTTGTTATAAATGGAATTAATGATTTCACAGGCAGCATCGCTGTAATGTGCACCGCCGCGTTTGGATAATTCCTCTGGTTTGTAATCCAGATTCGGGTCTTTGTACAATTCAAACAAACTTTCTTCCAGACGTTTGACGACTTGGCCCCGAGTTCCTTCGTTTTTGGCCTCCTCTAATTCTTCCTTGAGCATGTTGTCGGTCATGTAGTAATACCGATGGTAAGGACAAGGCAGCATTTTCAATTGACGAACCTGATCATACAGGAAGCGCATGTTCTTAATATTTTCAACAACCTTCTCCGGTTTTGCACCAGGTGCGTACAATCCTTCGATGACTTGCTCTGTTAATTCTTCTCCGGTTTTGTCATAAACTTTGTGCCAATGAAGGTGGTTAATTCCTGCAAATTTAAAGAACAGCTCTTCTTCCGATTTGTCCAGTACAGCCGATGCACTCTTGATCGCGCCGATTGGAACATTACATAATCCGATGACTTTATCCCACTTACCATAACGAAGTACCGCTTCGGTGACCATACCCGCAGGGTTGGTGAAGTTAATCAACCATGCATTCGGACACAGTTCTTTCATATCTTCAACGATACTGAGGATAACGGGGATGGTACGAAAAGCTTTGAACATCCCGCCAGCCCCATTAGTTTCTTGACCGATCATGCCGTGTTTTAACGGAATACTTTCGTCCTTAATCCGGGCTTCCAGCAAGCCTACCCGAAATTGTGTTGTGACAAAATCGGCATCCTTCAAGGCTTCCCGACGATCCAGTGTCAAATGTACTTCACAATCAATGCCTGCGGCCTTCACCATCCGTTGGGCCATGGCCCCCACGATCTCCAGCTTTTCGCGTCCTGCCTCAATATCTACCAGCCATAATTCCCGAATGGGAAGCTCTGCATAGCGTTTGATAAAGCCTTCTACTAATTCTGGTGTATAGCTGGAGCCTCCGCCAATGGTTGCGATCTTTATGCCTTTTTTCATGGTTAGTGCCTCCTGAGTATGTTTTTTAAAACCGCTTTCTTAAGCTCAAATTCACTGTAATCCCTGTAATGCATTACAGGTCAAGCGCTTTTAAAAAACTTATTTGGGGAAGGTGACAATTGTAGGGACGGGACCACGAACATGCTAAACACGAACATGCTAAAATAGAAAGAACGAGGTGAGAAATGTGGCAAATATTCATGAAATTGCAAAGCTGGCGGGCGTATCCTCGGCAACGGTGTCCCGTGTCATTAATAACCATCCGTACGTAAGTGAACCGACAAGGCAGCGTGTACAGGAGGTCATAGACCGACTGGATTATGTACCTAATTTGAATGCGGTTTCATTAAAAAAGGGCATGACCAAGCTCATAGGAATTATTTCAATTTCTTTTAATGATTCATTGGGTTCATTTGTGCGTGGATTTACAACCTATGCTCAGGAGCATGGTTTTAATATGGCACTATTTATTACGAATGGAGAGAAGGAGCGGGAGCTTGAAGCACTGGAAATGCTGCGGAGAAAGCAACTGGACGCCTTGGTCTGTATGATTCGCGTCAATGAATGGAGCGTGATTGAACACTATACCAAATATGGTCCAATTGTGACGTGGCAGCGTGTAAACATTGATGCAATCCCGTCTGTATTTATGGATCAGTATCAGGGGTACATGCTTGCGCTGGAGCATCTGTATGCCAGAGGCTACCGCAGCATTGTGAATGTATACGGGAATATGAGGGGACTGAATACGAAGGAGCGCATACGGGCTTATCATGATTTTTGCAAAAAATATGATTTGAACGCTGATGCCTTCCCGCATTTTTATGATTTAAATTCAATGGAAGCGGGTGAACAAATTGCTCACTGGTGGAGCGAACAGCCAAATAAGCCTGATGCCTTCGCTTGTTCTACCGATTATTTGGCTGCAGGGCTTTTGACTGAAGCACGTAGGCTCGGTGTTTCTGTACCAAGTGATGTTGCAGTGGTGGGCTTTGATAACATCGAAATTTCGCATTTGCTTGATTTAACCACCATTCATTACCCGATTGACAAACAAGCGGAAAATGCATTCATCATGATTCGAAATGCCCTTGAGGGGGTTCATGAAGAATTACATCCTTTGGAATTCAAATTAGTAGAGCGAGCGACCACCTAATATCCTGGTTATTCTTTTTCGTTGTGGTTATCGGTGTGCTATTCAGGGATTAGTAAATAAAAAAAGGGACTCCATAATAGAATAAATTCCAGAGGAGTCCTTCTTTGCACGTACTCTAATTCATCGGTCTCTCATAATTCCATTACGAAATTAACGTCAGAATAAATGCACAGTTCGTAAGTAGAATTAATTATTTAAAATAGGTATTTCCTCAAGCAGATTTTTCAAGTTAATGGAATCCCACGGCATATGTTCGGTTATACCTAACCCAACTACATCAGTTTCTTCAGATAGTTCTTTAATCAGATGAAGTAGTTGAGGTATTTGCATGGTTCCCGCAGGAGAAAGATTATAGGGAGCTTCAGGGTTGGCGAATAATAAAGAACGAAATGATTTTGGATCAAGTACATCTAAATCAAGGTGAATCGCCAGGTGCTTGATGCCGCTTTCTGTAATCCACTCTTTTATTGATTCGGTACTGATCGTTAACTCTTTGGTTCCAGCAGTTCGAATCCCTAATCTTTGAATTACTTCAGCATCTGTTTCTGTAGTGGTAACACCTAGTTTTTGAAATGTTTCTGAAAATGCTTTTGTCTCTTCTTCTGTAGGAGCCGCTAATCCAGCGATAAAGACATTTTCAGGCTTAAGAGGAACTTTCACATGTTTTGCAAACTCCTCATCTCCTTCTCCCAACAGATTCCCAAGCGGTAATGTATGTCCGTTATCATAGCCTACATATCTAACTAAATCACTGTGAGCATCAATCCAAATTAATCCTAATTCTCCGCCGTATCGTTCGTTTAAATAGGCAAATGGGGCTTGCTCGACTAAGCAGTCACCACCAAACATTACTATGCGATCTGGCTTATGAGCGTCAATGATATGTTGAGCAGCCTCTAATTGTTCAAGTAGCTGTTTTCTCCCATACATACCGTTCTCGTTGACAAGTGGAGTTCCATCATAAGCTTGAACTGGAACTTGAATAAGGGGTTGAGCATTGTCTGGGGCTAGCCAGGCCAGCAGTTCGGCGCCAAAAGAGTAGTTAGGATTGTTTCCTCCTTGCCACTGCGGCATTAACAGGCGTATTGTTTTAGTCATATTTTCTCTCCTTTACTTCAAATTACGGTTAGTATAAACTGAACGCAAATAAAAACGTAGTACGCACTAATTTGATAGGTACTACCCGAAAGGATAGTGTGAATATGAGTATGGCTGAATTTAAAGGTAAAGTTAAAAACATTCAAGATACACCTTTTGGTTATACAGTGTCAGTTATTGGTGGTAAATGGAAAATGGTTATTATTTATCTTCTGGCCGAAAACCAAGTGGTTCGCTTTAATGATATGAAAAGACAAATCGGAGCTATTACTTATAAAACATTGAGTTCACAGCTAAAAGAATTGGAAGCGGATGGTCTGGTGAATCGGAAAGAGTACCCCCAAGTTCCACCTAAAGTTGAGTACAGTCTTACAGAAAAAGCGGAAACACTATTGCCTGTTTTGGAAGGGTTATGTGAATGGGGAACCAAAAATCAATATAATTAAGTTTCGTTTTTTAATTGCTTTAGAATGTTATACGAATATTAGAAAAGACGATTGACATATATTTATAGTTAATCATGTATTCAACGAGCTCAAGTGCACTGGGGGTAGGAACGCTTAAAAATCAGTATCATTTGGGGGATGTGATATTTTGACTATGGCAATTATTTTATTTGTAGCGAATATTCTACTTATTCTTGTTTCAATCGTTGGTATTGTTCTGTTCATGGGGATATTGTACAGGGGGTACATTTTGCTAGGATTACTTATTGCTGAGAAAAAGAACACAAGAATTCAAGCTGTAAAAGATTAAATTTATGACAATACAGAGCCTCATCTCTACTTTATTAGTGTAAATGAGGCTCTTGCGTGAACTATTAAAGGCACTTTATAGTTTTGGAGACATCCCCGGATGGTTGATGCTTAGCACTACCTTTTTCTTTAGTTCCTCTGCAGCAGCTCGAATCTGTTTTGCCTGCGTCACAGCCGAAATCACCGCTACACCATCGGCACCCGCACTTACCACTTCCTCCACACGGTCTATCGTAATGCCACCGATCCCGACGATGGGCAGATCAATTCCCGCTTTGCGCATCTCATGCAAAATGGCTGGACCCTGCACCGCATGAGCATCATCCTTTGAGATGGTGGGATAGATGGGGCCGACGCCGAGGTAGTCCGCACCTTGCAGAATGGCTCGACGAGCTTCCTCAATCGTATGGGCGGAGACGCCAAGGATTCGGTTTCCGATCCGCGTACGCACAGAATCAGCCGATTCATCGTCCTGACCGATATGGACGCCGTCGGCATTGAGCTCAAGAGCCAGCTCCACATCGTCATTGACGATAAAGGGGATACCAGCGTGGTGGCACAGATCTTGTAGCTGACGCGCAAGTTTGAACATAGGCACCCCTGTTAACGCGCTACGGCCCTTTTCCCGGAACTGGATCATGGTTATGCCACCAGCAAGAGCCTCCTGCACGACCCGACTTGGTTCCGCAAGGCAATTCACGCTTCCAAGAACCAGATACATCTGTAAATGCCGGCGCATGATCTCAGGTAATATTCGGCCGCTCATTGGAGTATCTCCTGACGACGGCGGTAGGCCCAATGATTGGTTGGACCGTGTCCCTGGCCCAGATACAACGTATCCTCAATCGCCGCCTGAATGAAGGCTCTTCCATTCAAAATAGCTTCCGGTACAGACACACCTTTCCCTAATTCAGCGGTAATCGCTGCTGAGAACGTACATCCTGTTCCGTGTGTGTGGACAGTTCGCACCCGCTTGCCGCCCAGCTCGGTGAAGGCTGTTCCGTCAAAGAGCAGGTCAACAACTTGACCGCTGTTTTCGCTCTCCTCATCATGGCCACCTTTGATCACAACGAACTTGGGTCCTAGGCTGCTAATATGTCTCGCAGCTTCGCGGCGATCCTTCATCGTACGAATGCTTATCCCGGTTAAGGCTTCCGCTTCCGGGATATTTGGTGTGACGACCAAGGCCAAGGGGAGCAGGTCGTCGTTCAACGCCTGCACCGCTTCCGGTTGCAACAGCTTTGCGCCCCCTTTGGCAATCATTACAGGATCGACGACAACCTTTTCCCAGCCGAACTTTCGAATTTGCTCGGCCACAAGGCGGATGATGCCCGCGTCAAACAGCATGCCAGTCTTCAGGGCATCGACTCCAAGATCTGATCCTACAGCTTCGATTTGCTGCGCTGTTGCTTCCTGTGGCAACGGATATACACCGTGAACTCCCAAGGTATTTTGTACCGTAATGGCTGTAATAGCCGACATGCCGTATACGCCAAGCTCCTGAAAGGTTTTGAGATCGGCTTGAATTCCAGCTCCGCCGCCGCTGTCTGAACCGGCAATCGTCAGCGCTCTCGGTACATGCACGTCTCTCATCGCGCACCACCTGTTGTACTTGTTCCAGCTTCACGGATCGTGACATGCCCCTCCAGGGAACCAGTATGTAGTTTGGCAAGCTCGTCGAGAAAGGCTATCTGGAAGCTGCCTGGCCCCAGTTTTGCGGTATGTGCTGCGGCTCGGGAAGCTGCTGCACCGTAAAATGCCAAACCTGCTGTACCTGCGAGCAGCAGGTTGGGTTCAATTGCTGCAAACGCACCCAACACAGAGGTCAGCAGGCAGCCTGTTCCGGTTACCTTCGTAAGCAGCGCGTCTCCGCCACTAATCAATCGTACTTCGACCCCATCGGTGATGACGTCCTCTTTTCCAGTGATGACAACCATGGTATGGAGCGTTTGTGCAGCCCGAACTGCCAGATCGACATTACTGCTGTCAGCACTGTTGCCTGCATCTACCCCTTTAATCTCTCGGACTTCTCCGATTAGATGGGCGACTTCGGCTGCATTGCCTCGCACTAGTGAGATTTTTACTTCTTTTAGGATCCGCAGTGCTGACTCGGTTCTAAAGCTCGTCGCTCCCGCACCAACCGGATCCAGCAGAACTGGAACACCATGAGCATTCGCTGATTGTCCAGCAATGATCATGGCATCTACCAGCTCGCGGTTCAGCGTACCGATATTTAACACGACGGCGCCCGCTATTTTTGCCATATCTGCTACTTCCTCGGGTGCATAAGCCATCACCGGGGAAGCGCCCAGCGCATACAGGCCGTTGGCTGTAAAGTTGGTGACCACCACATTGGTTATATTATGAACGAGGGGGTTGCTATTTTGTACCTTTGTCAGGAGATCCGAATAACTTTGTTCCCATATACTCATCATGTTTATCCTCCCTCATCTCTACTGATTATTCCAAGACCGTAGCGCGCATCTGGACGGGCCATTGTTCCTGCTTATAAGCCATATCCCAGAACATATATTCCAGCTGGCAGCTTAGCATAAAATGCTCAATCATCCGCTCTTGCTCAGCAGCCGTGGCGACATTCGCCCAAGCATCCACACGCTCGCGATATTTGGATGTTACATCTTCAATCTGGTTTCCATAGAAACAAATCCACTCATAGAATGGATGAGACTCGTCCGGTCTTACCTCATCCATTAGCCTGCGTCCAATCTCAAGATATGTCCATGGACATGGCAGCAGCACGGCCATGATTTCTCCAAGACTACCTTCATGTGCGACTGTCAGCATATGGCGGATATAATGATGAGCGGACGGAGCGAGTGGATATCCCTGCATCTCTTCATAGGTGACACCTGCGATAGCACAAAAGTTTTGATGCGGATGAACCTCGCTGTTGAGAATAAAAGAGATCTGTTCGTTAAATACAGCCATATCCTCCCGGCTTGTGCTTTTGGAGATCGCGATGCCGTAAATCCGCATGTAGGCGTTCAAATATTCAAAGTCTTGTTTTACATAGTGAATCAGCTGCTCCTTTGTTAAATTTCCTTCAGCAATACCTCTCACAAAGGGATGCTCATAAATGGCTTGAAAAATGCCATCCGCCTGCCGACGAAGTTCTTGCGAAAAACTCATTTCCCCACCTCCAATAAAAATGGAGAACAAGAAGTCCCGTAAGATACAATTCTCGGAACAACGCCAAAAAGCCGCCCCGAAAACTGGAGCGGCTTCAACATAGGTTCAATGCGCAGAAAACGCTTGAAACCTTATATACGAAGGCTCCACTTTCCTACGCTAGTACGAACTAGATCAGGTTCAAAGGGTCCAAGTTCATTCTTGTCTCAGCCATAATGGCTCCCCTAGTGGACTTTCCTATTCTTTTGACTAATACTGTACATTCGTTCCTAGGTTATGTCAAACTGCTTTGATTCCAGTCAAGGATTAATGAGGGTGCTGGATTACACTTTCCACGGCTTTGACCCTTACATATTCCGGTTTCCACATCGCATCCCGAATGGCTTGTTCAATATCTGAAATGTGTGCCTGAGCTACCTGATCCTGAATTGCAGCCTTCGCTACCGCAACCGCAACCGCGAACGAAACATCACGTAATTTTTGGATATGGGGCAGCAGTGCACCGCCAAGTTCATTCGAATCTACGGCGTTGGCAACGGAATCAGCTGCTGCGGTAAACATGGAAGGGGTGATTCTTTTGGCCTTGACCACAATTGCGCCCAGACCTAGCCCCGGGAAGACAAAGGCATTATTCGCCTGTCCAATTTCAAACTTCGTACCGTTATAGGTGACGGGCTCAAAGGGACTTCCGGTAGCAATCAATGCTTTGCCATCAGTCCATCGTATCAAATCTTCGGGTACCGCTTCAGCAAGGTTGGTAGGATTAGACATGGGCATAATGATCGGTCGTTCCACATGCTTTGCCATTTCCTTGATAATCTCTTCAGAAAAGGCACCCGCTACACCGGAAGTTCCAATCAAGATTGTGGGTTTTACCTGACGGATGACCTCCAGCAACGGTATTTTATCATCTTCCGATCGGGCCCATGAGCTGATTTCTTCCTTTTTACGCACATATGGTTTCTGATAATCCAGTACATCTTCCATATCGTCTGTTAACAGTCCGCGATAATCAAAGGCCCAAAATGCCTTGAATGAATCTTCTTCAGGAAGCCCGTCCTCGATCATTGCACCCCGTATTTGGTCGGCGTTACCGATTCCTGCTGCCCCTGGACCAAAGACAAGTATTTTTTGTTCACGTAGCGGAGTTTTAGTGACACCTACCGCCGAAACAATCGCAGCTAATGTCACTGCTCCTGTGCCCTGGATATCATCATTGAAGGTGAGAATGTTTTGACCGTACTTCCCTATAATGTGTCGTGCGTTCACGCTACCCACATCCTCCCAATGCAAAAGCGCCTTCGGGAATTGTGTTAACGTTTTGCTGATAAAGGTATCAATAAATTGATTATAGGCTTCCCCGCGAACTCGTTTATGGCGGTTTCCGATGTACAGGGGATCATTCAGCAGCTTCTCGTTATTCGTGCCGACATCCAGTACAATGGGCAGCACCCGCCCGGGGTGAATGCCTGCCGCAGCTGTATATACAGCGAGTTTGCCAATAGCAATGTTAATTCCCCCGACACCCCAGTCACCAATCCCCAAAATACTTTCCGAATCCGTCACGACGATCAGGTCAACATCCTCACTACTCAAACCGGTATTATAAAACGCCTGTCCAATACCGTTCGGATTATCTATCGATAAATATACGCCCCCAGGGCGGTTGTATTCATGGCTGTATTCTTGAATGGCGGTTCCTACAGTCGGTGTGTAGACTACGGGCAGCATTTCACTCAAATGGTCGGTTAGCAGTCGATAGTAGAGTACGATATTTCGATTGTGAAGGTCGTTAAGTGAGGCATTTTTACGCAGCATGGTGGGTTGTGCCAAGAATTGCTGATATGCCCGAACGCTCTGTTTCTCCAATGAAAGGACAGTGGGAGGAAGAATTCCTTCCAGGCCCAGTTCTTTGCGTTCTTCTTCTGTAAATGCCACTCCTTTGTTCAAAAGAGGGTTTGCTAGCACGTCCTTTCCTCGTAAGGGAGTAGATAATGACCCATCACGATTGACATGGAATGCTTCCATAAAAAGACCTTCTTTCCCTGTATTTTGATAATTATTCATGATGAAAGATGACATGTTATCCATAGTATGGACATGCAAATTGGTTTTATTCTTCTATTTATTTATGACAAAAAGACCATATATATATCTTCTTATTAATCTTATAGAACTAATTTCAGTTTCGGATTCATCTTGTAATTCGCACGTTTATAGTCCTAATGAATCAGGTCCAAATACTCTGTCTTTATCAAATATGAAAATAGATTTTTCTTCTCTTAAATGTTTATATATCAAGGGATGTGAGCTATTTTGTTAAGAAAATATGAAGTATTTGGACATTAATTTAATCTTGCTAAGCAAACATTTTTAATTCTTTTTCAACAAAATAGAATTATTCGGAGGAAAAGGAGAGGTTTGTGTGCAGGGACCTATAGCCATTTTTAGCGATAACAACAGGGCTATTGATTATCCCAATGTGATTTGTTTTTACCAATATATACAGTGCGAGGACACGGAGACCGCTTCAGTCTACGAGGATGCATGTTGCTGCCTGATTGATTATAGGGAGCCGGGGCAAGCCGTGCGGAAAGCTAATCAGATCCGTAGCCAATTTCCGCAAATGCCATTGCTATTGGTGACGGATGTAACCTTTCCGTTCAGTGATCAGCATATGGTGCAAATTATCGGAGTAGGCCGATTGCGTCTGCTATTTTGGCAAGCCAATGATACCGAAGAAATCATTTCTGAAATACAAAGCTTGCTCTATCCCGAGTATTCGACCAAAAGCCAACATGTTGCATTCATCTTATCTGTATATAACGAAGAGAAACGTTTTGTTCATGTCAAAACCTTTGCTGAGCGACTGCAAACCTTTATCCGCAGCCATATTATAGAGGGTTCGATTTATCTCATTGATGATGGTAGTCACGATGGCACGAATGCCTTGATTAAAGCGCTGGAGGCGGCAACTGACTTGTCCGTAAACCGGATTAACCAGAACCTGAGTCCGCTGCTTCAAACAAGGGAATTGGGACGCAATACGCGCAAGGCAGGGACGTATCTCGAAGGAATGCGGACCATCGGTGCGGATTACTACGTATTTGTGGACGCGGACGATTCCTTTTTTATTGAGGACATTGCCAGAATGATTAATGTTGTTCAGCAGGGCTACTATGATGTTGTGATTGGAACCAAAGATATGACCGCCGAGAATCGCTCTTTATTGCGATCTATCGTCAGCTTTGGCAAAAGGGTCGTTTCTCGCCCCTTTTTACCAACAGGTGTGGTAGATTCCCAGACGGGTCTTAAAGTGATGAGTTCGGTTGCCGTGAAGCGGATGTTTCCACATTTGAAGGAACAACTCGGACTGGCGCTGGATCTGGAGATGATGTTTATTGCCAAGCGACTTCAGCTCCGTGTGCTGCAATTACCCGTCAAATGCATTGACCGAGATGGCTCGCACATTCATGTCTGGAAAGATTCCATTCGTTTTTTGCGCTCTATCATTGAGATTTGGCGACTGGATCGGCGGGTGAGATAACCACGTGAACAACCGACTGCGTTCGTTGATGTTTCCCCTCTTTAATGTGCTGATTAACGGATTTAATTTTTTCTTCCACATTGCAGCGAGCTGGTATCTTACCGGACAAGCCTATGGTCAGGCGAACGCGCTGCTGGCCCTCTTTGCACTGCTGTCCGTTTTGGGCTTATCCATCCAGCTATTAACCGCCAAGCTGGTATCCAAGGGTGACAAGAAGCTTCCGCTACGCAGCTTACCGCTCGGTTCTCTATTACTAAAAGCACCTCTAGTGCTAACTGTGCTTGCCATGATCATTTTACTTTCCGTTCATCCGTTGCTGCGCTCGCTATTGGGTGTTGAGTCTGGCCCGCTGTTCATGCTGTATGCCTTGATCGGATTGCATATTCTCGTGAGTTCATGTCGCGGAGATTTACAGGGTAGGGAACGCATGCTAGCGCTCAATGTGAATTATTACACTGAGGTATTAGGGAAACTGAGCCTGTTTTTTGTCCTGGCCGCACTAGGTTTAAAGCTAGAAGCGCTACTGTTGGCAAGTTGCGGAGGAATGTTGCTGTCGCTGCTTCACGGCTGGATCGTTTCGGCTCGTGGCTTATCCTTATCTACACACAGTGGAGAACGTATCCCTTCTGGGTTATGGAAGTCGCTAGGTCAGGATTTTACCGATAGCCTTATGACGAATTTATTCATTCTATTTTGTATCTCCATCGACATGTTGTATGTACAGCATTACTTTCCCGAGCAAGCCAGCAGCTATGCCATTGCGCTGAAGTACAGCCAATTGGTCTATTACGTTTCCTACAGCCTGATCGCGGCCTTTATTCCCAAGATCGGTGCGCAGGGGCATGACCGCCAGGCTTTGGGCAAGTTAATTGCCATCTATGCTGGGTTAATGGCTGTTGCTGCGCTGTGTGTATATGTGGGCACGACCTTTGTGTTCCCAACGTCTATTCCCATATTATTCGGAGCTTCTTACCAGTTAGCTGAGGTCTATATTCCATGGGGGGGTTGGGTGTACTGGCTATTTTCCATCGTGATGTTTTTTGTGCATGTGCACGTATTGGTGGGCAGACGCAAATTTATATTTAGTCTGGTAGCAGGAGCAGCTGTTTTAGTAGCAGCCTTTCATATGTCTCACACAGACCCAGTAGATTTTTTGCTGTCAGAGTTCATTGTTTATGGGGCAATGTCTCTCTATTTTGTGATAGATGCCTATATATATTTATTCAAAATAAAGATAAGGGGGGATTCACCCCATGAATACCATACTTGAACAGAACGGTAAAACCGTCGTTCTATTGCTTTCCTGGCGTGACATTCGTTCTCCGAAAAGCGGGGGAGCAGAAATTTTCACCCATGAAATGCTGAAACGCACACAGCAAGGCCGTTTTCAGTTCATTCATTTCTCACCCCAATTTGAGGGGATGCCTGAGCATGAAGTCATTGACGGTATTACGTATATTCGAAAAGGAAACATATACAGTGTTATTTATTATGCGATGCGCTATTACCGTCTTCATCGGCAGCAGATTGACTATGTAATTAATCAGGCGAATACGCATCAGTTCTTTACCCGATTTTGGGTGGAGGCCTCCAAGCGGATCTTTTTCATACACCAGCTAACAAGGGAAATATGGTATGAAAATGCTCGATTTCCGCTAAATATGATTGGATTTCATATGGAGCCCCTGATGCTTAAGCTGGCTCGGAAGGATCGGACGCTCACCGTATCCCCGTCTACCCGGTATGATCTGCTTAAGCTGGGCTTTCACCCGGATCGTGTTCACCTTTTACCGGAAGGCATTGAGTTTGATCATTGGCCGCGTGAACAATTTTTAATAAAGGAGTCTAACCCGACCTTTATGTATGCCGGACGCTTCGTTAAATATAAAGGCATTGATCTGGTCGTTGAAGCCTTTGGGCAGCTCAAGGAAAAGTTCCCCCAGGCTATGTTATGGATTGCTGGAAAAACCGATAAAACCTATGTGACAGAACAATTATTACCGATTATAGAGCGGTATGAATTGACATACGGAGAACCGGATGAACAAGGACAATCCCAAGCAGATATTACCTTTTACGGATTTGTTTCAGCAGAGCATAAGCTGGAGCTGATGAGTCGTGCCCATGCGCTTGTGTTTCCCTCCCTGCGTGAAGGCTGGGGGTTAACGATTACGGAAGCGGCAGCCGTTGGAACGCCCAGTATTGTCAGCAATTCACCCGGTCTGGTGGATGCGACGGATTTCGGAAAAAGCGGATATTTATGCTTTCACGGCGATATTCGGGGATTATCTGAACAAATGGAAAGAGCAGCAAAGGGTGGCGAAGATTACATGGCCATCCGTGAGCGAGCGTATCAATATGCGCTAAGATTCCATTTTGATCATACAGCTGCCGCGTTTGAGCAGTTGATGGAGAATTGGACAGAGGAGGCGGAACAGAGTGGACAAAGTGGTCATTCTCTTCTCCACGTACAACAATGAACGTACGATAGAGCCTTGTTTGCGAAGCTGTTTAGGGCAAAATTACAAGGATCTGCATATTGTAGTTGCTGATGATGGCTCCAATGACCGGACGGTTGAGACGATTCGTATGCTGTCAGCAGGAAGTTCGGTACCCGTAACGATACTAGAGCTTCCTCATGGAGAGCGGGGAGTTGCGAGGGTCAGGGCGGTTGAGGAAGCGAAACACTTGGGGGCTGAATACATATTTGTATTGGATTCCGATATGATTTTAGCCGAACATCTGATTCAGCAGAGCATCGACTTTTTTGACAATCATCAAGATATTGGCGCCTTGGTTGTTCCGGAGGAGGCATATTCGGAAGCAAATAATTTTTTTTCCAAAGTGAAAGTTTTCGAGCGGAATGTCATTAACAACGCGGGAGAGACCTTGGGAAAACGCTCCATTGAAGCAGCACGCTTCTGGCGAATGAGCGCTTACGAATCGACAGGCGGATTTAATGCGGAGCAGATTGCTTTTGAAGAAATACAGCCGACCTTGCGCTATATAGAGTCTGGCGGAGTCATTCGCCGGGCGGTTTTTACACGGGTATATCATGACGAAAAACAGGTATATCTGCAGGATGTATTACGTAAAAAAGCCTACTACTTCTCGGTAATGGATCGTACAATGTCAACTGAAGAGGGCGGATTGCGAAAGGCGCTGGAACGTTGGTACTTCTTCCGTCCGGTGTTGTATACATGGGGGAATGTGAAAAACTACATCCGCCATCCGCTGCTGACGGCGGGGATGTTGTGGATGTATACCTGCCTGACTGTGATTGGGGTAGCCGCCATGTTAAAGGGCGGCACCCGTCACTCAGGCGATCTCGCTAAGGCGGATAAGGCGTAACGATGAATGACCGAGGGTCAGCGTATCCAGCGAGTACAAGTCGGGATCGGAAGATTCCGGCTCCTCATACGGTATATATAATGAATGCGGAGTTAACTGAATACCTTCACCGTCAGGATGACGCAGTGAGCAGCCGACAGGATACAGCTCAGCAAGTGCAATGTGTACGGCAGTTACGATATCTTGATCATTCAGCAGTACATACGGTCGGTACGGAGCATTCAAAATGCTGTTTATAAATACCGATAGGTCAGATGCGACGTTCTGGTTTGCATACAGGCTGTTTCGATTGAGCCTAGCCTGATCAAGCGCCTCATACAGTATCTTTTTTAGCGTATCATCATCCAGCTCCAGCGGTTTCGTTAGAAAACGGAACACGCCGACTTGATTAATGGCCGATAAAATAGACTGCGTATGCAGGTGACCAGATAAAATGATGCGTACGATATGCGGATAATCCTTCTTAATCATACGAAGGAACGTAATTCCGTCCAAACCAGGCATAAGCAGATCGGAAACGACTACATCAATCGGATACTTTTCCAGCACTTGCAGGGCTTCTTTAGGCGTGTGAGCGGTATGTAAGGTGAAGGTTTCTTGCATCAATGTCCGTTCAAGCAGGGACAGAACCATTGGACTGTCGTCAACAAATAGAATGTTTTGGGGTGTCATAAGAACTGCGCAACTCCAATCAGGAAGTAAGAAATGAGGAACTACATGTATAATATCAGCGTTTTGGCATTTTTGAAAGATGTCAGTACAGAACGGGCGTTGCGTCTTTTTTGTGAACGATTTGATTCGGCTGAACATGCGCTCTGGGAAAAAGGGATGCGTCTTCTTCACGAATATCATGCTGCGCGACATACAGGGGTGACCTTGGCTGTCTCCAGCGCACTTCAGCATATGGACGACCGTCATGATATTTACGTTGTTGATTTGCGAGCATACAGCGAGGAAGATTTGGATCGCCTGTATATCGCAAAAACATGCGAGTTGATTCTGCTGACGGACGGGGCAACGGAAACCGCTGCGAGGTTTGCCGCACTCCAGCGTCGCACTCCCCGGTTGCTATGCGCGCGTCTACCGCTGGTCAGCTACGAGCTGGAATGCCTGATGCAAGCAATTTTGAGCCGTCTTGAACAAAATGGAGGGGACAGGGCATGAAGCAATGGGCTTTGTTGAGACCAAGCTGGCAAAAGCTGATCCTGTACCTGATCGTCCTGTGTGTGACCGTGTTCTTGGCCGCTGTGCTACAATGGTTTGTCATGCGGCAATTCAGCGGTCACTTGGCGGAGATTCAGAATGAGCAGCTCCAGTATGAGGTACAGGAACTGTCTGGCAGCATAACGGAGCGTTATGCCGCATGGCAGGCTGAACTGAAAGAGCTGTCGTCCAGTCTGGGCAGAGAGATACTGAATCAGGGAACACGCCAGTATGCTGAGGGGTTTAAGCGTGTAAGCGGGTCTTTTTATGTGCTGGATGAACAGTATCATGTGATGGCCGGACGTGACAATCGTGAGATGAAGAGTGCAGTCCAGCAGATTAAGTGGCTGCAAAATGGTTGTGCGATAAGCTCTTTTGTGACTGAGGATCATCAGCCTGCCCAGTACATAGCGTGCAGGATTCAAGGGGCGCAGACGGGCGGTTTTATGGTGCGTACGGTTGACGCTGAGATGCTTAGTGGAATTATTAAAAGTAAGCCGGTGAATCAGCATGAGACTTTATTTTATAACGGTCAATTCAAGATCGTAGCTTCCCGAAATACTCCGGATATCAACCGGACGGACATCACGGGTGTAACCCGTAAGCTGCTGGAGGGCAATACGGGTATCGTTGAAGATCGTGGAGAGAAATACGGAATAGGATTCAGCCGCATTGGGGAAGAGGCCCTTTACATATCGGTTAAGGATATTAGTCAGGACACTGCCCAGCGAATTAGCTCCTTTCGCAAACAGTTGTGGATGGTGATGGCTCTAATACTCATGATTCTGTGGGCCATGCTCGTCCAGTTCCGCAAACGGATTGTGAAAGATGCCATCGTGAACAATCAAGTGCGTGACCAGCGGCGGGATGAAGATATGCGACAGCAGCAGGACACGTATTATTTGCCGTTAATGCAGACGATTGAGCAGCAGCTGCAAGAGCTGCAAGAACAGACTAGCCGTCTCACGGGCGGCGATGATTTAAAGCTGTTGGGATTTTACCAAGATCTAGCCAACCGCTTTGAAGTGGCTTCCAGTCAGGGAAAAGGAGCATCTCATGAGGAACTGGAGTATTTCCGCGAGCTGAATGAAAATTTCATCCAGGGTCGTCTCAGACAGGAATCCTCACTTGGAGAGTTACTGACAGGTGTCCGTAGCTTACGTGATGAGCTGGAAGAGAAAATGCATGATAATAGTGGAATTAGCTTCACGGATATGAACGAGGTATTGTCCGAATCACTGAAATGGGCGAACCGTTCGCTGAATATGAAGCACATTCAAGTGATCACGCGGCAAGAGCCAGTTCCATCCATTGCAGCACAAGCACCTATGCTGTACAAAACGATTCAGGGGTTGCTGGAAAATTCAGTAGAGGCCATGAACCGAGATGGAGAGCAGCTGGAGGCTCAGGAACGGGGCCGAACGGGTCTGCGGTCCAAGCGGCAATCTCATATGCTTAAGGTTAGCTCACGCCTGGAAGAAGCTGAAATTATGATTATCATTGAAGACACAGGCGGCGGGATTGATGATAAGATGCGTTGGAGTTATTTCCAGCCGGATTATTCTCAAAATGCGCAGGAGCATACGTTCAGCCTGTATCATATGGATGCATATCTGAAGACTATAGGTGGTCGCTTAAAGCTGCGTAATACCGATCAGGGGTTGCAGGCCATCGTTCATTTGAGAAGATAGGTCCTAGATAACCAACAGATACACAAGAAGTTCAAGAGAGGGGGACAAGCATGAAAAAGTGGATATTTCGCTATCGCTACGATATGGCGGCAATCATATGGATGCTGGTTTCGATCGTTGCGTATCTTGCCCCCATCTATGGACCAGGCCAAATCGTGTTCAGTGACATTGCCTTTGGAGCCACCTCTCATCGGTATCTGGAGGAAATAACCGGGGTATGGAACGAACGATGGTCTACCTCGACCCTGTTTAACGCTCCACGCATTCTGTACATCTTGCCTTTCTATGGACTTTCATTATTATTTGACGAAAGCGGCCCGATCTTGCTCAAGTCGTTTATCACAGGCTTATTATTTGTTTCAGCATTTTCGATGTATGCCTTTGCCAAGCGACTGGTCAGCGTGTATTATTCACCAAGCTTTACGAAAACCCGTATTTTTGCCATTGTGGTGGGTTCGTTGTTTTATGCACTGAATCCGTGGGTTATTTTTCGCATCCAGCATATTTATTTGCTTTGTGGCTATAGTTTGTTTCCGTTAATGCTGCGATTTTTTTTCAGTGCGGTGGACCCCAAGTTTCAAATTCAACAAATTAAAAACTATCATCCCCATAAATTGTATCAGCGGAACTGGATTGACCTGTTCCTGCTGGCTGCAGTATTCACCGTGAGTGCTGCGGCCATTCATTATTTTTTCTTTGGGATGATTTATTTGGGATTGTTCACCATGTTGCTCCTGCTCAAACTGACCTGGACCCATCGTAAGGCAGGGCGCGCCTATTTACAGCCCTTATACGGTAATTTTTTGCGTAAAGGCATGATTTTTGGCGTGTTTTTCGGTCTGCTCAGTTTTTATTGGTTGTCCCTGTATGTAGGCAGCATGTTGATGGACGCTCAAGCGTCTCAGCATAATATCAACGTCGTGGATACGTTGTCTCTATTCAGCCGTAACAGCAGTTTATATAATGTGGGTTATTTACTGAGCTATTGGTGGCCCATGTTCTCGTTTTCCTCGCTGCCTGCGATGTTTTATGTAGGTGGGGGATTCTTGTTGCTATTGATCGGGTACGCGATGGTGACACGTTCACATAAAAATCCGATCATTCTGATCTTCTCGCTCCTTACGTTGTTATTTATGGTTGCAGCGACTGGAACGACATTTCCGTCTATTGCCAAGTGGTTTGTCATTCTGGTTACGAAAACCCCTGTGATTGGTTCGGTTTTCCGTGATCCTAACAAATTTATTGGACTGCTCTCCCTTAATTTCGGAGTGTTGCTGACCTTTGGCGTCATTCAATGTATGGAATGGTTTGGATCATCACCGCTACAGCGTGGGTATAAAAAGCTGGCGGTTGTTATCGTCGTTTTGTGCCTGGGCGTGTATTTGGCTCCCTTGCGTACGCAGTTCATTGAGGGGTATTACAAGCCGGTACAAGTGCCGGAGGCTTATAGTCAAATGGCTGAAAAGCTGACTGACTCAGATCGTTTTGACAGCAAGGCACTGTATTTTCCAATTGCTGATAATATGATTCAAAGCTATAACGGCGTAGCGACGCCCAAATGGAATAAAGGAAAGACGGCAACCGAGAAGGCGACTGGAGATTTTCAGGTATACTCTTCTCCTAAAAATACGATCTTTCATCATGAAGGCAATGATCCCGGTATTACATACTATATGAATTTTCTGCAGTACGTTATGGACAACGGATTAAGCTCGCGATTAGGCTGGCTATTCTCTACTTTTGGGGTCAACCAGTTGGTCTACCATGACGAATATGAGGGACAGGAGAAGCGGCAGGATTTCCACCTGTCTCAGCTGGAAGGTCAGACTGGGTTGAAACGTACGTATAAGAACGACTTATTTTCCATATTCAATCTTGATCAGGCACCGCCCTATATGAATATCCTTGCAAGTAAAATTGTGACACCTTACGGATTTAGCCGGCTGGAGAGCTATAGTCATTTGCCTGGTTTTGATTTCAGCCGTTTTGGAGTGCTGTTCAGCGCGTTGAAGCCTGAGCTAAACACCATTCAGACGGTCAACAAGGGGGATTATGTGGAGGCAGCCTCCTTCAATGACTTGCTGTTGTCACAGCTCCCGGCAGAGAATTACTTGCGGCCTTTTGATGCGATTGAGGATGGCAATGCTTTTTTGAAATGGTCCAAAACTTTTGCATCAACCAACGATTGGTTGTGGTATTTATCCTCCCAAAATATACGGAACTTCCCGTTTGATATGGAGATGGATGCAGGGATTGCAGTCACCTTTGCCAGTAAGAAGCTGGATGTAGCACCGTATCAGATGAGCAGCATTGAAGGGAATACGGTGCTGGATTTTGACTCTATGCTGAGAACGGAAACCTTTTTCAAGCCTGATAATCCGCAGTTGTTCAGTGTGCAGGCTAACCCCCGAGAGGAATCAAACGATGTGCCGACTCTGCATGGCGAGATTATGAAGGGAGATCCGAGTAATATATGGCAGGTCGCCAGATCTGGATTGCTAGAAGCCAAGGAAAATAATCCATATCAGTTCCACATCACCGTTTCTGGCCGTGGGACGAACAAAATGCATGTAAAAATGAGGTTTTATGATAAGCAAATGCGTGAGCTGGGGGTCAGCTATGTTGTGGCACCTTCAGAGGGCTATAATTTTGACAGTGTAAAATTTTACGGGGAATACGTTTCACCACCTGGTAGCTATTGGATGCGAATGGATTTGTTAACCCTCCAGCGTCCGCAGCAAAAAAATTACTGGTGGATTCACGATATTCAGCTGCGTGATTTGGGGCAATACAGTAAGCCTAACACGTTTACGATGCATAAAAAGATGGACCAGCCTCAAACCTCGCATGTATATGCTAGAGTGTTCATGAATAAGGCAGGCGGGAAATTGCAAGTCACACTGCCGGATGGAGTGACTAACATCAAGACCCATGATGAGGGATTAAACCAATTCCAATGGGTCGATCTGGGAGAACATGTTTTTGCAAAAGGAGATAACCCAGTCACGGTTAATAACCTGCAAGGCTTTAATGCGGTCAATCAATTTGCGATTGTTCCTGTGGATCAACTGGATCAGTTATCTTTTCCGGTGGAGCAGGCATTAAAGCGGGGCAAGCTCTTTTTCACCTTGGAGGCAGAGAGCGATTTTAATGCCCAAGGGAATGTGCAGACGGAACGTGCGTTACCAAGACTTAGTATGGGACGGGGAATCAGTTACCAAAAAGGGGCGTTAAGCAGAGAGGTGGAAGTCGCCAAAACGGGAACCTATGCCACAGCAATTTTGGCTAATCTACCTGCCGGATACAAAGGATCATTAACAATGAAATGGAAGAATGAAGAGACTGGAGAGGTGCTGACCAGAACAATTCGTACGGGTGAGTCATATAAGCGGTTACCCGCTACCTCATTATCCGAAAAGCAGGTTATTGAAACGGTGCCCAATCAGGATGGTTTTGCTAAGAAAATCATACAAATTCCCGGTCTGCTGAACGACTATGGCCGAGTAGAGTTCAAAAATTTATTCTTAACCAAGGGAAAATATCGCTTAACCCTTGTCCTGGACAGTCAGGTGCCGTCATTGAGCCATCTTACAGATATTCATCGAATGGACGGGCAGGAAGTGACGGTAATGCCTGGGCAGGACACGAAGGAATCATTGAGCACGGATGTTGGATGTGTAGCAGATATTCGGCCTGGCCAGACGAATCTGTCCATCCAGGACAAAGAACTGTCTATCCGTTACGCACCTAGCTATTCCTGTGACTGGAATATTTATGCGTCCAAAAAAATGAAGGCAGAGCCGCTGCAAGAGTACGTGGTGCAGTTGGATGCGCGATCAGAACAAATTGGAAGTCGGCACATGAAGGTCATTTTCTTAAATAAAGCGTCCCAGATTCTTCAAACCTCCTATATTGATGAGGTAGAGGAGAGAGATAAGGAGCAATGGAATCATTATGATCAAATAGTGAAGGCTCCAGCAGGAACCGCCTTGATGCAGTTTCAGATATTGGCGCATGCGCACAAGAAGCAATCAGGCTTATTTCAAATGAGGCAATATTCCATCATCCCTTATCAAGCGATGATTACAGTGGATCAATTTACGCTGTTTGAGGGAACGGATATGGAAACCTTTTTTATGGCACCACACGCTTCGGAAAGCATTCAGGCTACTCGTGAAAATTCCATGGAACGCAGCTTTACACTATATAATCCAATGCATCAGCAGGTGCTGATCCGGGAGACAGAATCACCCAATCCATTATGGGAGTTCAGGCTGGGTAGCGAAAATCAGCGAGCACGTCTGTCTGTGAATGGAGTAACGACCGGATTCATAACGAATGGCAGCGGAAACGGTAAGGTTGTCATTATTCTGGCTTCAGCCTACCGTTTTGGCTGGGTATTGTTTGTCATAGGGATATTGGGTGGAGCAGCTTGTTTTCTTCCTTATCGGCGATGGACAAAGCGGAAGCTTCCATAAGAAGCAAGCTGCCCAGAGGGAACCAGACCGTTACTATACGGCTACATCTCGTATTTGTAGCCTCTGCCCCAAACGGTACGGATATGCTGAGGATTTTTAGGGTCACGTTCAATTTTTTTGCGGAGGCTGGAGATATGTACGTCGATGGTACGATCCAGATAAGCGCCATCGCCGCCTTTGACCCGATCCATCAATTCGCTACGGGTAAAAACTTTCCCTGGATTGCAGGACATCTCTTTTATAATAGAAAATTCGATGTGAGTAACTTCTATTTCCTGGTCATCGACCAACAGGCTATGACGGTAATCATTCACCCAGACTCTTACCTTTTTAAGCTTTTGGGTTATCGTTGGTGTCTCAGTGAGCATGTTGCTGCCACTGCGGCGCAGCAAGGCTTTTATGCGGGCGTTTAACTCTCTCAGACTGAAGGGCTTGCATAAAAAGTCATCCGCTCCGTCGTCTAGAGCCTTTATTCTTGTGTTCAGCAGGGTGTTATTAGAGATGACGAGCACAGGAACCGTAGTAAATTGGCGGATGTGGCTGATCAGTTCACATTCGACTTTACCGGAAAACATTAGCGCGGTCACAATAATGTCCGGCTTAAAGTGCATTAATGTAGGAATTGCGAGTTTACAATCATAGATTAGTTCAGTATGATAGCCTTCCTCTTGAAGATGAAGAGCAATCATATCAGCCAAACTTTTTTGACCTTCAATGATGAGTATTTTTGTAGGCATGACAGACATCTCCTGTACGGACAAAGATACAATTAACATTGCATAACTATGTATGTTCTACGATGTTACATACTTATGTATTCGGCAAAAGCACGAAAAGCAAACAGTCCTATAATGTAAGGAAAATATGAATTTAAAGGAAGAAGGTTGCATCTTTGCGAATGATTTTATTATCCGGAGGTTCGGGTAAACGACTATGGCCCTTATCCAATGTGAACCGCCCCAAGCAGTTTCTTTCCATCCTACGTCATGACGAGCGACCGGAAAGTATGCTGCAACGGATATGGAGACAGTTAGATGAAGCTGATTTGGCAGATCAAGCTTATTTTTCTACGAGTGGAACTCAGATCGAACTGATTCAGGGGCAAATTGGCGGAGACGCTGTGGTGATTGAGGAGCCGACTCAGCGGGATACCTTTCCGGCCATTTCCCTGGCTACGGCTTACTTGCATGACGTTGCAGGCGCATCACGCAACGAAATCGTAGGGGTCATGCCGGTGGATGGCTATGCGGGGGATGAATTTTTCGAGCATCTGCGCAGGCTTCCTTCGATATTAGAGCAATCAGGAAGTCATATCGCATTGATGGGGGCTGTTCCAACTGAGCCCTCGGACAAATATGGATATATTGTGCCTTCATCTCCTTTGTCTGACCAGGAATATTATAGAGTGAGTTCATTTGTAGAAAAGCCTGATCTGATTCGCTCCGAAGTATTGATCCGTGAAGGAGCGTTATGGAATTGCGGAGTGTTTGCTTTTAGACTCGGCTTTCTATTGGATGTGCTGACGCAAATGGGTTTACCAGCCGATTATGAAACACTTTCGACAAATTACGCAGACTTGCCTAAAACCAGCTTTGATATTGCGGTAGTAGAACACACTCGTAAGCTCTCCGTGCTCCCATATCATGGAGAATGGAGAGATTTAGGAACATGGGATTCGTTGGTGCGGGAAGTGAGTTCAAAGCTGAGCGGTCCCGGATATATTTCAGAAGCATCACATGACTCGCATATCATCAATGAACTGGAGATTCCGGTCAGCATCTGGAATGTCCCAGACATTATTGTCGTTGCTGGACCGGATGGCGTGTTGGTTACGGATCGACAATCATCAACGGGGATTAAGGATATGGTGGCAGAAATTGAAATTGGACCGCGTTTTGAGGAGCGCTTTTGGGGTAAGCAAACGGTCTTATCCCATCAGCAAGCAGCAAGTGGGTTACAAACGGTCACCAAACGGGTTGTCATTTCGAAGGGGAGATTTATCAGCTATCATGAGCATCAGTTTCGAAAAGAGGTTTGGACCATCGTTTCAGGAACCGGAAGCGTCTGTATCAATGGGATGACACAGACCGTCAGCCCCGGTATGGTCATCGTTGTAGAACCTGGTACCAAGCATTTTATAGGTGCAGTAGAGGGAGATTTGGAATTCATTGAGTCACAAATCGGACATATCGTATCCGAAACGGATATTATCCGATATGAATTTCCCGATTCGCTTGATGCTCGTACTGTATAAAGGTGCCTGTAATATAGGAACGAACGGGTAAGAACGAGGTTCATCTGAAGCCAGTGAAGAGCGCTAGGAACTATTTTTTAATCAAGCTTGATGGCTGGAAATGCTCAATAAAAAGGTATTCATGCGTTGTTCGCTTGAATACCTTTTTTGCATGAACAACTCGTATTGTTCTTAATGAATTGGATAGGAAAGAGGCTTATAAAATGAGTTTTTTGGAGGTTAGCCACTCTTTTACGGCATCTGTACTGAGGTCTCTTTTTGGCGTCCATTCTATTTTATCCACCAGCTTGCCGTTTCTGAATTCTGCAATCGTGGGGGTGTATTTTATGTTGTAATCTGCTTTGAATTTATTCCATTGGGCTTTGTCCTTATGAATTTTGTGAACGTTCAAAAACGTAATTTTGGAGCCCAGATCATACTGTTCGATCATCTTGTTAAAGTTAGGCTCAAATCGGTTGCAGTCGCCACAACTGGGTCTGCCAACATAAACAAATACACTTTGATCCTGCTGAATGAATTGTTTAAAACCATCAATTGTAACCGCATTCAAGTGGTCATATATTTCGGGGTAATTGCTTTTGCTCGCTTGGATCTCTTTATCTTTCTGCTGAACTACCTGCTCTAGGTCTTGAAATTTAACTACAGCTGAAATAGCGATACCAATGATAAGCAACACAATGACACTTAACCCGGCGATATATCCTTTTTTCACAGAAATCCTCCTTTTTTTACAATCTCAAACTTACAATATATGATATTTCCATTTTTCGCTGTAACACTTGTCTCATGATGTATAAAAAAAGAAGCTTTCCATTAGGAAAGCTTCTTTTAGTCTGAAAGTTAAACGTTAGACTACAACAGTCAATAAGTAATCCTCACGTTTCACTTCAGTTTCCATGGTGTTCAGTACATCCAGGTATTGAGCGGAATTGGTTACGATGATCGGCGTAGTCGTTGTATAGCCTGCCGCCTTAATTTGTTCGATATCAAATTCAAGCAACAACTGCCCTTGCTTCACCACATCACCCTCTTTGACGCGCTTGTCAAAGAATTGTCCTTTCAGCTTCACCGTATTAACACCAACGTGAATCAGAATTTCTGCTCCGTCATTGGAAGTAATACCGATGGCATGTCCGGTCGGGAAGACGGTCGTAATCGTTCCGTTAACCGGAGATGTCAGCACACCCTCTGTAGGATCGATCAAGATTCCTTTCCCCATAGCGCCTGAAGCAAAAGCAACATCAGAAGATTGTTCCAATGGCAGCACTTTACCTTGCAACGGACTTACGAGGATTTCCTTTTCGATTGTTACTTCTTTTTTTACGGGTGCTGTTTCTGTTTTTGCAGCTTCTTCTTTTGGATCATCAAAGCCCAAAATCGTAACCAATACAACTGCGAGTACAAACGCAACAAGTAAGCCGAGGACAACCCACAAGAATCCAGCTCCAAAATAAGTTGGAAGCGCCAGTAAACTAGGCAGGGAGAAGGATTTTGCAGTCGCTCCACCGGAAGCGATAATCGCGCCCCCAATACCACCAGAAATACAAGCATAAATGAACGGCTTTTTCAATTTCAAAGTCACACCATAAATCGTAGGTTCAGTAATCCCGAATACAGCTGCCAGTGTAGAGGAACCAGCCAAAGCCTTCATTTGAGTATTTCGTGATTTCAGGAATACCCCCAGTGTTGCACCAGCTTGAGAAAGTACGGCTGCTGTAAGCATTGGAAGCATCGTGTCATAACCCAATGTTTGAATATTGGACAGCATAATAGGAACGAAGCCCCAGTGTACGCCGAAAATAACAAATACTTGCCAGAATGCCCCAGCAACAGCCCCGGCGATCAATGGGCTTAAATTGTATACCCATGTAAAACCGTTCGCCAAGCCTTGACTGATCAGGTTACCGACTGGACCAAAGGCCAAAAACGTCAATGGAACAACGACCAGCAGTGATAGCATAGGTACGATAATGTTTTTAACTGATTGATGAACAAAGGAATTAAACCAGCGTTCCACATAGGATTGTACCCATACCGCGAGAATAATTGGGATTACACTGGAACTGTATTTTATCAGAATGATTGGAATCCCGAGAAAAGCCAGTTTTGCCGGATTGTCCACCGCTGCAATAACATCCGGGTACACGAGTGCTCCAGCAACTGCGACTGATACAAAGGCATTGGTCTTAAATTTACGAGACGATGTAATAGCTAGGAATATAGGCAAGAAATAAAATACGCTGTCCGAAGCGGCATTCAGAATGAGATACGTACCGCTTGCAGTATCAATCCAATGAAGCGACGCAATTAAGGCCATAATCCCTTTGAGCAAACCTGCTCCGGCAAGAGCACCCAAGAGAGGGGAGAAAATGCTGGAAATGATATCGACCGCTTTGCCGAGAAAATTCGTTTTTTCGGAAGATTCTTCTTTTTTCGCATTTGGATTATCCGCATCCTGCAGATTTGTTTCTGCCATCATATGCTCAAAGACTTGGCCTACATTGTTACCGATGACCACTTGGAACTGTCCGCTGCTTTCCACCACTGTAATGACACCAGGCGTTGCTTCCAGTGCAGCTTTGTCCGCTTTTGTGCGATCCTTTAATTTAAATCTCAAGCGTGTAGCGCAATGGAATACCGAATCGACATTCTTTTCGCCGCCAACGAGAGTCACTATTTTTTTGGATAGCTCTTTATCACTCATGTTCAGAACTCCTTAAGTGTTATTCTTGCTACTGATAGGATTTACCGTTTACAGCTGTTGCTAAGATGCGCCGGCGTGCATCTTTATAACCTTGTAAACAAGAAAAACCTAAACTCGTGGTGAAAACGACGCACTCCTTCTATGAGGGAACGTTGATTTCACCATCAGTTTAGGTTTTGCCTGCCTTACCAGTCACAATCCATGAACGATGAGAATATGAAGTTTTTAGCCTGATATGTTATTACGCTCAGTTACCCGATGAATGTGAATCGTTAGATATACATATTCATCCTTGCTTAAATATTGATCATATGTTTTTTCTAGATATTCATTAATTTTTTGGGCACAAGCAAAAGCTTCGGTATATGTTTGCTTTACCTGGTTGTACAAAAATTCTTCACCACTGTGAATAACCTCTTTGCGAATTACTCGCATTGCAAAATATTGCAAATGGGTCAAAAATCTCGAATAGCTAAAAGAAGACTCATCCAGCACAATCCCATAATGATACGTAATAATGTTCAATATGTGTTGGACAATCTCGGTCATTTTCAGTGTAGCCTTCATCTCGTTACCGTCGATCCGTGCATTCACCATATGCAATGCAATAAATCCCGCTTCGTCTTCGCCCAATTTTACACCGAGCGTATTTTCTATTTTTTGCAGAGCATCCAGTCCAACTGCAAATTCTTTTTTGTAAAAGCGTTTAATTTCATACAGCATCGCGTTTTTGAGTGCTAATCCTTTTTCTTCCCGCTGTATGGCAAAATGAATATGGTCGGTCAATGTTAAATAAATGTTATCACTTAACTCCGTATCCAGCACTTCTGCTGCATGGGTCACGATTTCATTCACGACCTCCAGATGAGACACGGGAATATCGTTCAGCAGCTCAGTTAGTCTGGCCGTGAACTCGTTTTCATTTAACATGAAAATCTTATCTATTTTATGATCATCGACTTGGTCGCCAGCCACCTTTTTGAAGGAAATACCTCTTCCCATGACGATAACCTCTTTGCCTTTATCATTTTTAGTCAACAGGACGTTGTTATTGAGCACCTTCTCAATAATCATTGAAGTTCCCCCTCCCATCCTTTACCAATAAAAAATGCCCAAGCACAATTCAATACTATTGTTAGCAATAGCACTCAATTGAACTCAGGCATTGCCCGCATCACCGGTCACAATCCTTCGATATAGTGCTATTGTAGCACAAAAAAAAGCGATTTCAACATGTTTTATTCTCTTTCGACAAAAAATATTTTATATTAAGGCCCATTTGCCTAGTTTGCGAGTCAACAGTAACTTTAAGTGGTCGTACGCTCAATGAGGCTGTACTCCAGCGAATGAAGCTCCATTTGGCGTCCAATCAGCTGAGGAGAAAGCATGAAAAAAGCATTTTGTGCCTGAGCCATAATGGGATTTTGAACCGTTGTAATTCCCATCGTGTGCGCCAGCTCCGTGTTATCAAACCCAACAATCGCCAGATCTTCTGGTACCTTTAGCAATTGTCTGCGCGCTTCGCAGAGAATGCCCACTGCTACATAATCGTTAGCACACAAAATAGCCTCCGGAAATTCCTCACGATGCTGTAATAAATTGCGCACAACTTGTTCGCCGTCACGAATGTTATAAATAGAAGAATAGTTCCAGTGCTGCAACACTGGCAGATTGTGTTCACTCATGATCTGCTCATAAGCTCGTTGTCTGCTGTGAGTATTGATGCTGCTCGGACGACCAAAAGCATTGGCTATACGTGTATAACCTTTTTGTATCAAATGTTTGAGCGCTAACATATATCCTTCATACTGATCCATTGCGACGGAGCGAATATCGGTATGCTCCATTCGTTGCCATGCCACGATCGGTCCATATTTGCAATAAGTACTCAAAAAATCAGTGTCATTCACGCAGGAAATGATGACCAGCGCATCGACTCTTTTTCTTTTTAAATCCTCGAAAGCTTGAAGCTCTTTCTTTTTGTCTTCTCCCGAAGTATAAATAATGGTTTGAAATTCATATTGTCCTGCGATTTCTACAAAGCTGTCCAGAAATGCCAGAACAATTTCATTAATAGTTGATGTGATGATACCAATCTGAAGCGTTTGGCCCTTGGATAAAGAAATCGCATTCCGATTAGGAACATAATCCAATTCCTGCATGATTTTTAAAATTTTAGTTCTGGTTTCGTGGCTTACATGGGGGGACTGATTTAACACTCTGGATACCGTAGCTTTGGAAAAGCCCGCCAGTTTTGCAATTTGATCAAGATTCGACATGATGCTTCTCCTCACCTAAGAAAAAATACTTGACATGAAACGCGTTACAACAATTAGGATGTTTATGAGGGCATTACGTCTATTTTAAAGCATCTATCGGTGCATTTCAAAGGATAACGGTTACCGTTAGTTATTGATTCGCATTGCAGCACCTGATGGTTATTGACTAGAGTGAAAACATTAGATAAGAAAAGAGGTTTTCATACCATGACGAAGACGCTAAAAGGATTCCCGCAAAACTTCCTATGGGGCGGGGCAACTGCAGCCAACCAATTGGAAGGTGCTTTTGACGTAGATGGAAAAGGCCTGTCCAGCGCAGACATGATAGCCTATGTACCTAAGGCAGAACGTAAAAACGATCATGCTATAGAAATTTCGTCTGAACGACTGGAGGACATCTTGGCAGGAAAGGTAAACGCCCGTTTTCCAAAGCGTGAAGGTGTGGACTTCTACCACCGCTACAAAGAAGATATTGCTTTGTTTGCAGAAATGGGCTTTAAAGTATTCCGGATGTCCATCCACTGGTCGCGGATTTTCCCGAATGGATATGATGCCGAGCCGAATGAAGCAGGATTGCAATTTTATGACAAAGTATTCGATGAGCTGCGCAAGTATGGTATTGAGCCGTTGGTAACATTGTCACATTATGAAACACCGCTAGGTCTGACACAGAAGTATAATGGCTGGTTGGGACGCGAAGTCGTAGATCATTACGTAAAATATGCCGAAACGGTATTTACACGTTATAAGGATAAAGTAAAATACTGGCTGACCTTTAACGAAATCAATGTCATGACTATGAGTCCGTTTACAGGCGGCGGTGTGGTTATTGACCGTGTAGAAAACAAACAACAAGCGATATATCAAGCATTGCACCATCAATTTGTAGCAAGTGCACTGGCGACCAAACGGGGACATGAGATCATTCCGGGTGCTCAGATCGGCTGTATGCTGGCTCGCATTGAAAGCTACCCACATACGTGTAACCCAGAGGATATTCTGAAAGCACAGCATGAAAATCAAATGAACCTGTTCTTTACGGATGTGCATGCTCGTGGGGAGTATCCCAACTATATGAACCGCTATTTTGAAGAAAATAATATTGTGATCCAGACAGAACCCGGTGATGCTGAAATTTTGAAAAATAATACGGTTGATTTTATCTCATTTAGCTACTACATGACCTTGACCGTATCGGCAGGTCCAGAAGGAGAAAAGGCAGCAGGGAACCTGATTGGCGGTGTGAAAAATCCGTATTTGCAGTCCTCCGATTGGGGATGGCAGATTGATCCGATCGGCCTGCGTGTTACACTAAATACGTTTTATGACCGTTACCAAAAGCCGCTGTTCATCGTGGAAAATGGCCTGGGTGCGTACGATAAGGTAGAAGAGGACGGCTCTGTGCATGACACGTATCGCATTGATTACTTGCGTCAGCATATTGCCCAAATGAAGGAAGCCATTGCTGACGGTGTTGATCTGATTGGTTACACCAGCTGGGGTCCTATCGACCTTGTGAGCATGTCTACTTCCGAAATGTCCAAGCGCTACGGATTTATTTACGTTGATTTGGATGATGACGGTAACGGAACGCTCCAACGCTCCAAAAAGGACTCATTTAACTGGTATAAAAATGTGATAGCAACCAATGGTGAAGAATTGTAATTCTATATCGTTTTGGGCGGGTACAGCAGAGAAAATCCTTAGGATGCAATCTGCTGTACCCGCTTTTTGTATAGACACCCTATTGATTTGTCAGAGGGCTTCACAAATTTTTCACTTGTAATACGCTGAAAGTTTTCTGTATAATAAATAAAAATTTCATATGTCTGGTTGATGTTTGCGGGAGATGGAACGAAAGTTCCGACCGAAGGGGCAAAACTCTCAGGTGCTTAAGCTGATTTACAGCAACAAGCAGGGACCGTAAACGGACAGAACTCTGGAGAGACCCTTAATTGGGCGCCGAAGGTGCACCGCAGATTATCATCTGCTTAAACTCTCAGGCAAAAGGACAGAGACGCGAATAACCTGTGACAGGGAGTGCCCTAGGCTTTTATGAGCTTTTTAGAGGTAGAATCCTGCACCAGATGGTTTATTTTTCGTGCCTTTAACCTCTTCAGGAGTCGAATCAACGGATTTGACTCTTTTTTGTTTTCTAATATGCTGGAGGAGCGGGTTGAAATGAATTTGGTACATGTGTTAGAAACGATTAGCAGTTGGATATGGGGGGCGCCTCTCATCGTCCTTGTCATGGGAACGGGGTTATGGCTGACCATACGTCTAAAAATGTTGCAGGTATTCCGCCTGCCTCTGGCGATCAAGCTCATCGGTAAGGCCCCGAATGAAGGCAGCGGGGATGTAAGCAGCTTTGCGGCTTTGAGTACGGCGCTGGCGGCTACCGTTGGTACAGGAAGTATTGTCGGCGTAGCGACAGCCATTAAGCTGGGCGGGCCGGGTGCCTTGTTCTGGATGGTCGTTGCAGCCTTCTTTGGGATGGCGACGAAATACGCGGAAGGTGTACTTGCGGTAAAATACCGGGTGAAGGATCGGAATGGACAATTCTCCGGCGGCCCGATGTATTATATTGAAAAAGGCCTGGGACGCCGCTTTAAACCGTTGGCGATGCTGTTTGCTTTCTCGGGGATGCTGGTAGCGTTGTTCGGGATCGGAACATTTCCTCAGGTCAAGGCGATTGTATCTTCCACTGAAAACAGTTTTGGCGTTCCGCCGATTGTAACGGCACTGACTATTGCTGTCCTTACAGCTCTTGTCACCATTGGAGGACTCAAAAGCATTGCCAAGGTATCGACGAAGGTCGTTCCTTTTAAAACAGGCTTGTACGTACTGATTTGTATTATTGTACTGATTCGGTTTGCTGACCAGCTTCCTGCCGCAATCGCGCTTGTGCTTCATTCGGCATTTTCAACTACATCGGCAACGGGTGGATTTGCAGGAGCTACGATTATGCTGGCCATGCGTAGCGGGGTAGCCAGAGGTATTTTTGCCAATGAGGCTGGATTGGGAAGCGCACCGATTGCAGCCGCAGCTGCCAAAACCAAATGGCCTGCGGAACAAGGGCTGATTTCCATGACGGGTGTGTTTATTGATACGATGGTTATTTGTGTGATGACCGGGTTGACGCTACTGGTCAGCGGGGTGTGGAGCGGGCCTACCGATGCAGGTTTGATGACTCAGCAAGCATTTTCCAGTGCATTTCCGCTGGGAGCAGAACTGCTCACCATCATCCTGATTATGTTCGCATTCACCACCATGCTCGGCTGGAACTATTACGGAGAACGCTGTGTTGAATACTTGCTTGGGGTCAAGTGGATCAAGCCTTATCGTTATCTGTTCATTGTACTGGTTGGCGGGGGCGCGTTCATTAAATTGGATGCGATTTGGCTGCTGGCAGATATTTTTAACGCAATGATGGCTTTTCCAAACCTGATTGCACTGCTCGGCTTGTCAGGCATTGTCGTTGCAGAAACCCGAACCTATATGAATTCTTTGTATCCTAATAAGAAAAAGGGCATTCTTGCAGGTGCCAATGTAGGGGCGGCTATCCAAGTAGAAGAAAAAGGACAAACGATCAATTCATAAATAATAAAAGGGAGTGCTCTCAGCCATCACAGGCTTGAGGACACTCCCTTTTAATTGTTATAACGATGCACGCAAAATAGCTAAAATATCTTCCTGTTTCAGCTTTTGATAATTACCGAAACCTCCGTGCTCCATTTCACGGGCCGCAATGCTTGCGATGTTTTCCAATTGTTCATCATTAATGTTGTAATCGGCCAGGGTAGAAGGGGCACCAAGACTTGTCCAGAACGCACTTAGACAGTCAATACCTTCCAAGGCAATTTCTCTGTCAGTTTTACCTACAGTGTCCAAGTCGAACATACTGAGCATCAGCCGCTTCATGCGTGCAGCATCCTGATCCACTGTATGTCTCATCCAGTTGGGAAACAGAATCGCTAGACCGCCAGCATGAGGAATATCATATACAGCAGATAGTGCATGTTCAATGGTATGCGAAGCCCAATCCCCGAAGTAGCCCATTTGCAGCGTACCGTTCAGGGCAATCGTCCCGGCATATAATATCGTTTCGCGATGCTCATAGTTGTGCAAATCCTCCAGCAGCTTAGGTGCCGTTTCAATCACGGTTTGCAGCACGGAAAAGCACATACGGTCTTGCAGCGGTGTATTTTTAACATTGTGAAAGTACTGTTCAAAGACGTGGCTCATCATATCCACCATGCCATAAACCGTCTGATCACGTGGCACAGAAAAGGTGTTTTTCGGGTCCAAGATGGAGAATTTAGGATGCGTCACCGCGCTGCCCCACACGTATTTCTCGTTCGTTTCCCAGCTGGTGATGACAGAATCCGGATTCATTTCCGAACCCGTGGCGGCGAGTGTAAGGATGGTACCGAAGGGCAAAGCCTGGGTTGGCATATGTTTTTTGTTGATAATATCCCACACATCGCCGTCATATTCAGCCCCTGCTGCGATGGCTTTGGTGCAATCAATAACGCTTCCGCCGCCCACTGCAAGCAGGAAGTCTATCTTTTCATTTCGGCAAATCTCGATGCCCCTCTTAACGGTAGACAAGCGCGGATTGGGTTCAACGCCCGACAATTCATGAATGTTGAGGTGCAGAGGCTCTAACGCGTTTAATACCTGTTCATACAAACCATTTCGCTTAACACTTCCGCCTCCATATACCAGCAAAATGTTTTTTCCGTAATTCAACAGCTCTTGCTGCAATTGTTCAATTTGATTGTCTCCAAAAATTAATTTGGTGGGATTATAATATGTGAATTTGTTCATCTGGAAGGTTCCCCTCGGTTCATAGTTCATGTTCAAATTGTAATCTCTTATCTTGACTAGCTCGTTAATATCTGACTTGGCCATGTAAGCTATTTGAAATGACGATTAACAATTATACATGAAAAGAATAAGGGGAATCAAGTGAAGCTAATCTTTGATCGCTCCAGCGGCAAGATCGGAAATAAACTGGCGGCTGATAAAAAGAAACAAAATAATAAGAGGGAGTACAGCCAGCAGGGTGCCAGCAATGACCATCGCATAGTCCGTATTGTAAATCCCGTTCAACTGGGACAATGCAATCTGGAGCGTAAATTTGCGCTCATCCGTTAAAACGATTAACGGCCATAAGTAATCATTCCAAGCTCCTATAAAGGTAAATGCGCCGAGAAAAGCGAACGCAGGTCTTAAAATCGGCAGTGCTACATTCCAGTACAGCCGAAAAAAGCTGCACCCGTCCATACGCCCCGCATCCAGCAACTCTTTGGGAATGGATTCTTCTGCATACTGGCGGATCCAGAAAATACCGAAAGCATTTACCATACCTGGGATGATGAGCGCTTTGAACGTACCTACCCATCCAAAGGAAGCCATCATGACAAAGGAGGGGACGAGCGAAAGTTGTGAAGGGACCATCATTGTTGCAAGCAGTATGACGAATAGCCCCTTTTTGCCCGGAAAATCAAACTTGGCGAATGCAAAACCAGCCAGTGAATCAAAAAACAGCACCAATACGGTAACAGAACTGGCTACAAAAAGGGTATTAAAAAAAGCTCCAGCAAAATCAATCTGCTGCAATACTCTCGTTATGTTATCCAGGAAGTGGCTACCGAACCACAATTGTGGCGGAAAACGATAGATGTCTGAGGTTGTACGGGTCGCCATGACGATCAGCCAGTAAAACGGAAACATCGACAGGATGATACCTACCAACAGCCCGGCATATAGAACAATGGATTTTGCACGTGTCTGCATCATGTTGTGACGCTCCTTCCATCGTTATTTTTTACCTTGAACGAGTTTCCAATTGATGATGGAGAATACAGCAATGATGAGAAACATGCCCCATCCGACGGCAGCACCATATCCAAAATAGTTGTTGATGAACGACTCGCGGTACAAGTATAAAACGATGGTCATGCCACTTGCCCCGGAACCGCCGTCATTACCGACCAGAACCTGTGGCTCAGTGAAGAGCTGCATACCGCCGATGGTGGACGTAATGACTGTAAATAAAATAACTGGGCGCAGCATGGGAATGGTGATGCGGAAAAAAGCCTGCGCTCCGGTTGCGCCGTCTATTTTGGCGGCCTCATACAGCACATGCGGAATACTCTGGAGTCCAGCCAGATAGATGATGGCGTTGTAACCCATCCATCTCCAGACGACCATGGAAGAAATGGCGATTTGGATACCCCACGGCACATTGAGCCATTGGATCATAGGTAGCCCCAAAAGCTGCAGAAGATAGTTGAGAAATCCAAAATTGTTGGCAAATAAGGCGCCGAAGATGATGGCAACAGCAACAATAGACGTCACATTGGGCAGGAAGAATCCAACTCGCCATAAGGTGCGCAATTTCACAAAAGGGGCATAAAGCAGAAAGGCAACAATAAGGGCTAGAAGTAGCATTGGAATCGTGGCATACACCCAGATCACAAACGTATTGCCTACAGCCTGCCAAAATTCGGTGTCTGTCACAAGGTAACGAAAGTTACCCCAACCGTTATAGGTCATGTCTCCGATCCCGTCCCATTTGTGAAACGCCAGGTACAATGAAAAACCAATCGGAAACAAGCCAAAGATGGCAAACAGCAGATAAAATGGCGAGATCGCAACATATACGGCCCGGTGCTTCCAGATTTCTCTCAGCATATTGTCCACACGCCTTTTTTGGATTTTGTATTTTACCGCTGTAATTCCCGTTCAATTCGTTGCATCGTTTCCGACCATAATGCGTCGGGATCGGCATCTTGTTTGGCCACATTGGAAAGGCGGCGGGTCACTATGCCATGGATGACAGGATAGCGCTCGCCGAAATAACTGCTTTTCACATGACGTGCGGAGGCGGCAAAAATGAGACCAGTGGCCTGACCACCAAAGAAAGGCTCGGGTGTCTCCATGACTGGATCGTCATAGACGCCGGGAGTGGATGGGAACAGCCCGATTTTGTGGTAGGCTTCCAGTTGGTGTTCCGGGTTTTGCAGCCAGGTCAGGACTTCAAAGGCTTCTTTGGGATGTTGGCTGGATTTGAGGATAGAGATGAAAGAACCTCCCAGATTGCCGTCTCCTCCAGGAGCCCGAGCGACTCTCCATTTGCCTGCTGTATCCGGTGCAGCCTCTGTGAGAACTTGCTTCATCCAGATTGCCCCTACGAACGAGGCGATTTTACCGTTATTGACCGAAGCGTTCCATTCGGGAGTCCAGCCATCCGCATTGGCGAGCAGATGCTTCCTATGGAAATCCACAGCGGTTTTCCAGCCTAGGCGGATGTCAGGAGATTGATTGCCGATATAACTTCCGTCCGGCTTGAAGTATAGGTTCGTATGCTGAGCAAGCACTTGATTGTAAACGTTTACAATATTATCAGCCAAAAACGAACGACTTCCGAATTTCTGACGAAGTTGTTCTCCGGCTGCCATGTAATCATCCCATGTACGGATAGAGGAACTGACCTGTTCAGGATCACTAGGTAAGCCCGCCTGTTCAAACAGGTCGCTACGATAGAAGAGGGCGGTGGGCCCAGTATCCATAGGAAATGCAATCATTTTACCATCAGGAGTGATCCCCTGATTCCATTTCCATTCCAAATATTGATCCTTCAGGCGGTCTGCTCCGAGTTCCCTTAAATCATAAAAACGATCCGCACTGGGGAACAGCTCCACCATCCAGTCGTTCAGAGCTACGATGTCTGGTTCACCGGAACGAGCTGCGAGCGTTGTCTTCAGTTTGGCTTTAAAGTCACCGCCTATTTTTTGAGTTTTTAATTCAATGTCGGGGAACTGTTTTTCCGCCTGGGCGAGCAATTCATCGTCAATAGAACGATTCCAATACCATAATATAAGCGTTATCTTTTTTCCGTTTGACAAATTAGTTTCAGATGATTGGCCTTCAGAGGACAGGGACCCACTACAACCACTAATCATAGTGAGAAAAGCAAGACATAATATCAGCCATTGTACTGTCTTCACATCATTTCCCTCCTTGCTGTCTGAATAATCTGCCTACTGAACAAGTTGTAAAATGGTTTAGCTCCATCATATGAAGCTGTTACCCATTTATGTGCATTGCCTTAACCAAAAACAAAAAATTTGAAACGTTTATCCATAAAAAAAGCACGTGCGTCTGTTATAGGAAGATCGCACGTGTTTAAGTCAGGAGATTAGCTTCATGACATCAATCGTTGTATCTCATCTTTCAGAGTTTCGGACCGAGTACCGAAAATAACCTGCAGGGTACCGTTCCCAAGCCTGATAATTCCTGACGCTCCGAGCTGCTTAATAGCTTGATCGTTAACCACTTTGTCGTCTTTGACGACAAGGCGTAGCCGTGTGATACAGGCATCAATGCTTTGGATGTTGTCTGAACCGCCGAGGTAGGTTAGGACCTTGTCTGCATGACTGGACTGAGTGTCGGATAGGGTGCTTGCCTTTCCGTGGGGTATGGATTCGTTAGCCTCAGATAGGAGATTGTCATCTACATCGTCTTCACGCCCGGGAGTCTTTAGGTTGAATTTGAGAATGATGAAGCGGAATAGAAAATAATACACGAAGGCGAAGACAAGCCCGATCGGGATCATTCGCAATGGATGGGTGGAGAGCTTCATATTGACCAGATAGTCAATGAGACCTGCTGAAAAAGAAAAGCCGAGTTTGACATCCAATAGGTATACGACCAGACCGCTCAGCCCTGTTAGCAGAGCATGAACGCCGTAAAGCAATGGTGCAATGAACATAAACGAAAATTCGAGGGGCTCAGTAATTCCGGTCAGGAACGATGCTAGCGCAGAACCAATAAAGATGGAAGCGACAGCTTTACGTTTTTCCGGTTTGGCCGTATGGATGAATGCGAGAGCCGCCGCAGGCAGAGCGAACATCATAATGGGGAAGAAGCCGGACATGAACATACCTGCCGATGTATCACCTGCAAAAAAACGCGTCAGATCACCATGAACAACTTCACCTGCAGCATTGGTATAGTCGCCAATTTGAAACCATGCGATCGAGTTCAACACATGATGCAAACCGAGCGGGATCAGCAGCCGATTGGCAATCATAAACACCATTGACCCGATTCCGCCAAAGCCGACAATCCAGTTGCCGAAGGCTGCAATTCCATCTTGTATCGGACTCCAGATCATGCCGAGCAGAATGGCTAGAATCATGGTCGTGAAGGCGGTAATCATGGGGACAAAACGTTTGCCCGAAAAAAAGCCAAGCCAATCTGGAAGCTGAATATTGTGATATTTTTTGAACAGGTAAGCAGACCATCCGCCGATAAAAATACCACCCAATACGCCCATGTCCAGCTTGACGTCGTCTGGAATATACGCAAATATACCCGGTACGGCCGCCAAAATACGGGTCAGCACCAAGTAGGCAATGACTGCCGAAAGTGCGGCTACCGCGTCGCCTGCCAGGCCAATGGCAACACCGATCGAGAAAATGAGCGCCAGGTTGCCGAAGATGGCACCCGCTCCTTCGTTCAGAAAAGGAGTGACATAATGATTCAGAAATCCACCGACTCCAGGACCAAGCGGAATGTCCGTTTCATAATTAATGAGAGCTAGCCCTTGCAAGATCCCTGCGGCGGGTAAAGTAGCTACTGGAAGCATTAACGACTTGCCGATTTTTTGTAGAAATTTCAGCATAACATTCTTCCCTTCTTCATCAAGTTTGGGAGTGTCGTATTCATCCTGAAATCCTTACGTCCAGCCATTTTTTTACATCATAAATCGCGCAATCTAACATGGTCAACGATTATTTTAGAATACTAAAAGACGTAAATCCGCAGTTGACATCGCTTACATGCTTATATAATATCAAATTTAAGTTAATAATCGTGACGGAGACGAGAGAGCCACGCAGACATCCCATGTACAGCACAGGGTTGGTTTGTGATGGCTTTTCTTTTTTTGCGCGATGAAAACGATCAAAATCGGAGGATCTATTGAGGAGGTTGGTTGTATGTCGCCATACGCAGCCGAATTCATAGGGACAATGATTCTTATTGCCCTAGGTGGCGGAGTGTGCGCAGGGGTGTCCCTGAAAAAGTCATTTGCTCACGCTTCCGGCTGGATTGTGATCGGAATGGGGTGGGGGCTCGCGGTAGCTATTGCGGTGTATGCGGTGGGTCAAATCAGCGGAGCGCATTTGAATCCGGCAGTTACACTCGCGTTGGCATTTCAGGGTAGTTTTCCATGGCAGGATGTTCCCGGCTATATTGTGGCCCAGCTTTTTGGGGCCATGGCGGGTGCAGTGATCGTCATTTTGCATTATTGGCCCCACTGGAAAGAGACGGAGGACGCAGCAACCAAACTCAGTGTATTTGCGACAGGACCAGCTATTGATCATCCGTTTGCCAACGTACTTAGTGAAATGATAGGTACTTTTATCTTTGTCCTTGCCTTACTGTCGTTTGGTGCCAATTCATTTACAGACGGCCTGAAACCGCTGATTGTTGGTTTTTTGGTTGTCAGTATCGGTTTATCCCTTGGAGGTACAACGGGTTATGCCATCAATCCAGTGAGGGATTTTGGACCGCGTCTGATGCATTATTTGCTACCGATTCCCGGCAAGGGAGCATCCAACTGGAAATATGCATGGGTGCCCATTGTAGGACCGCTATTGGGGGGATCTTTCGCAGGGCCATTTTATCAGGCCGTTTTTAAGGGAAGTGTGACTCCGGCTTTCTGGATTTTATTAGGGGTCATCGTGGTTGTACTCTTGATTACCTTCCGTATCAGTCGTACTTATAAAAATCATAAAATGAATCATAAGCTAACAGCGTAAAAACGATGGATTTACACGGGGAGAGATGAACATGGGAAAATATATTTTGTCACTAGACCAGGGAACGACAAGTTCAAGAGCGATTTTGTTCAATAGCGAAGGAGATGTGGTGTACTCAGCCCAGCGGGAATTTCCGCAATATTTTCCTCACCCCGGCTGGGTAGAGCAGAATGCGAATGAAATCTGGAGCTCTATTCTGGGCGTTATTGCCTCCTGTCTTTCCGAATCGGGTGTAAAAGCAAACCAAATTGCTGCCATCGGCATTACCAATCAGCGTGAATCGGTGGTCGTGTGGGACAAAAATACAGGATTACCCGTGTATAACGTACTCGTATGGCAATCACGCCAAACCTCGGATATTTGCGAAGAATTGAAGCGGCAAGGGCATGAGGAGTTGTTTCACAGCAAAACAGGGTTATTGATCGACCCGTATTTTTCAGGCACTAAAGTAAAGTGGATACTGGATCATGTAGAAGGCGCGCGGGAAAAGGCGGAACGAGGTGACTTGTTATTCGGTACGATTGACTCGTGGCTAATCTGGAAACTATCCGGTGGAAAAGCTCATGTAACAGACTACTCCAATGCGGCCAGAACGCTGATGTACAATATTTATGAGCTCAAGTGGGATGAAGAGCTGCTGGACATTCTGGGTGTTCCAAAAATCATGCTGCCTGAGGTAAGGCCCTCTTCCGAGGTATATGCGCACACCGTGGATTATCATTTTTTTGGTCAGAATGTACCGATCGCTGGTGCAGCAGGTGACCAGCAGGCAGCCTTGTTCGGTCAGGCTTGTTATGAAAAAGGAATGATCAAAAACACTTACGGCACAGGCTGCTTTATGCTGATGAATACGGGGGATCAGCCTGTTGAATCCAAGCACGGCCTGATCACGACCATCGCTTGGGGACTGGAGGAAGGCAAAGTGCAATACGCACTCGAGGGGAGTGTGTTTGTTGCGGGCTCGGCGATCCAGTGGCTGCGAGACGGGCTGCGCATGTTCCGTGAGGCGAAGGACAGTGAGCCTTATGCGGCCCGTGTTTCCTCTACAGAAGGGGTGTATCTTGTACCCGCTTTTGTCGGACTAGGCAGCCCCTACTGGGATAGCGAGGTGCGTGGAGCGATGTTCGGTCTGACACGGGGAACCACAAAAGAGCATTTTATCCGCGCCACCTTGGAGTCGCTCGCTTATCAGACCAAGGATGTGCTTACAGCCATGGAGATTGACTCAGGTATTACGGTGAAGATGTTGCGAGTGGATGGTGGAGCTGTGCTGAACAATTTTCTGATGCAATTCCAGAGCGATATTCTGGATGCGACGGTGGAGCGGCCGGTCATCCATGAGACAACAGCGCTGGGTGCCGCATGTCTGGCAGGCTTGGCGGTTGGATACTGGAAGAGTACAGATGAACTTCGTAAGCGAGTGAGGGTGGAAACTTCCTTTACCCCTACGATGGATGAAGCAACACGTGACAGCCTGTATGAAGGCTGGAAAAAGGCCGTGAATGCAACGATGGCCTATAAGTAATAGCTTAAACGAAGAGGCTCAATATATTTAAACTGTAAAAAGGTGACTTCTAAATTCAACAGGAGTCACCTTTTTGAGGTATATGCTATCCCTTGATCCTCGTATGGTTCCAATTTTGCCGGGCTCCGCAAGAGGTACGAATGACTAGTTCGGGCTCTACTTTAATACATTTCGTATCCATTTGTTTATTCATCAGGTCAAACAGCACCATGGCGGCTAGACGACCTATTTTTTGCTTGTCTTGTTTTACAGTCGTCAATGGAGGATCGGTATAACGACAGGCTTCAATATCATCACAGCCTACTACAGCAATATCCTCGGGTACCCTCAAGCCGCTTTCCTTAAAAGCACGGATGGCACCAAAGGCAAGCAGGTCGGTAGCCGCAAAAACAGCTCTTGGTAAATCTCCTTGCTGTATCCACGCCTTCGCGATCTGGTATCCATCCTCTGCCGCATAGTCCTTACCATACACGATCCATTCAGGTCTGAAATCAAGGCTAAACCGCTTTAGTGAAGCGATAAATGCTTCCTCTCTCTCTTTAATAACCAAGGAGGGGCGTTCAATGCCTATAAAACCCATCTCGCGGTATCCATTCATGTAAAAGTGCTCAACAACCTTCATTGAGATCTTTTGATTGTCGGACATAATGTAGCAGGAACTGGCTCCGGTTAGCTCAATATCGACACCGATGCAGGGGATAGGACTGGCGTCGAGATCGAAAACACTTTTCTCCACTTCGTCCCCAGCAATAATAATGCACCCGTCCACTGAAAAATATTTCGAGCGAGCCAAATAGTCCTCTCCATTATCTAGAAATTTTTCATTTGAAAAAAACAGCAGGTCATAACCGAGCAAGCCAATCTGCTTTTTGAAAACATTAATGATGTCCACAAAAAAAGGATGACTAAAATCGACATTCAGCTTGCCAGCGAATATAACGCCTACCAGATTGGATTTTTTGGTAGCAAGTGTTTTAGCCGAGGAGGAAGGTCTATAGCCTGTTTCCTCCATAATTTTAAGTACTCGCTGCCGGGTTTCCTCACTGATATCTGTGTAATTGTTTATGATTTTCGAAACCGTCGCTACTGAAACGCCTGCCATACTAGCTATTGTTTTTATATTCATGGAATCCTCCGCAACTAAACTGATTTAGTTGAATTGACTTTGTATTTCAAATTCAATGATTACTCGTATTCTATGCTACCTCATAGATGGGAGTCAACAGAGTTAATAAAGGATTTATCCTAATATTTTAAGGAGTAACAACGATAATTTAACGGTTATTATATTTTTTTGATATTTCATAATTCTCTATTTACAAATACAGGTTATTCGATACATAATAGTAGCTGTAATTAACTAAACCGATTTCGTAAAAGTGAATGCATTTACCGCTGGTTATTTTGCATATTTTCCTCCAGAGCTTTATTGTCGGCGGTGCAATGGCCGGAGCTGTGAAGTCTTTATTTCTGAAAGGAAGGTACCGAGTATGAGTGAGAATATCTTTGTATTTCCTGATACGTTTATGTGGGGAACTTCAACCTCTTCCTATCAAATTGAAGGTGGCACAAAAGAGGGCGGTAGAACGCCCTCCATTTGGGATACTTTCTGTCAAATTCCCGGGAAGGTGATCGAAGGGGATTGTGGAGATGTGGCTTGTGACCATTTTCACCGCTTTAAAGAAGACGTGCAATTAATGAAACAGCTTGGTTTTTTACATTATCGTTTTTCTGTGGCTTGGCCGCGCATTATGCCCGCGCCCGGCGTGGTCAACGAACAAGGGCTGCTCTTCTATGAGCATCTGCTGGATGAGCTTGAGTCGGCCGGGCTAATTCCAATGCTGACTCTGTATCACTGGGATTTACCGCAGTGGATTGAGGACGAAGGTGGATGGACGCAGCGAGAGATTATCCAACATTTTAAAACGTATGCCTCTGTAATCATGGACCGATTTGGCGAGCGAATAAACTGGTGGAATACGATAAACGAGCCTTATTGCGCCTCTATTTTGGGATATGGTACAGGGGAGCATGCTCCTGGTCATGAGAACTGGAGCGAAGCCTTTACTGCTGCCCATCATATTTTGATGTGTCATGGGATTGCGATCAATTTGCATAAGGAAAAAGGATTAACAGGTAAAATTGGCATTACGCTAAACATGGAACATGTGGATGCTGCTTCCGAGCGACCCGAGGACATAGCTGCTGCCGCCAGAAGGGATGGCTTTATTAATCGTTGGTTTGCTGAGCCATTGTTTAACGGAAAGTATCCTGAAGATATGGTGGAATGGTACGGAACGTATCTGAATGGATTGGATTTTGTACAGCCTGGTGATCTGGAGCTGATTCAGCAACCGGGAGATTTTGTAGGCATTAACTATTATACCCGCAGCGTCATTCGAGCAACTAACGACGCTTCGCTACTGCAAGTGGAGCAGATTCACATGGAGGAGCCAGTAACAGACATGGGATGGGAGATTCACCCTGAATCCTTTTATAAGCTGCTGACGCGGATTGAGAAGGATTTTAGCAAGGGCTTACCCATTCTGATTACGGAAAATGGAGCAGCGATGAAGGATGAACTGGTGAATGGACAAATTGAAGATACCGGGCGTCAGCGCTATATTGAAGAGCATTTAAAGGCGTGTCATCGCTTTATCCGGGAGGGAGGTCAGCTCAAGGGCTATTTTGTCTGGTCTTTCTTTGATAACTTTGAATGGGCCTGGGGATATAGCAAGCGTTTTGGTATTGTACATATCAATTACGAGACGCAGGAACGGACCCCCAAACAAAGTGCGCTGTGGTTCAAGCAAATGATGGAGAAGAACGGGTTTTAAACAGAAAACCAGGTGCAAGTTAGCAATAGCTTCAATTTATGTAGGCCGTCATGCTGTAAAACAGAGCATGACGGTTTTTTAATTTTATAAATCCTTGCGTCAGGTAGGGGATCTATGCAGAAAAATCTTGCAAATCCAATATAACAGGGCAGTGGTCACTGCCTGTAATATGGCAATCAATACTCGCATCCATTAATAGCGGACGAAGCCTCTCTGAGACGAGGAAGTAATCAATCCGCCAGCCGATATTCCGTTCCCTCACCTTTGGCATGTAGGACCACCAGGAATAAACATCTGTCCGATCAGGATAAAAATATCTGAAGGTATCTATAAATCCGGCGTTGAGCAGCTGTGACATGCGGTCTCGTTCCTCGGGCGTGAAGCCAGCATTACCGTAGTTGGCTTTAGCATTTTTAAGGTCGATCTCCTGATGAGCCACGTTCAAGTCTCCGCAAATGATGACAGGCTTCTGAGCGTCTAGTTGTTGCAGATAGCTGCGAAAACGGTCTTCCCATTCCAGTCTGTATGGCAATCGCGATAAGTCTCGTTTCGTATTTGGTGTGTACACATTGACGAGGTAAAATTTTTCGAATTCTAGTGTAATCGTTCGACCCTCTGGCTCTTCATTTTCTTCAAGTCCATAATGCACAGAGAGCGGCTTGATTTTGGTGAAAATAGCTGTGCCGGAGTACCCTTTTTTCTCAGCGTAATTCCAGTATTGAGCGTATTCCTCCATGTTCTCCATGAGGATTTGTCCTTCTTGAAGCTTCGTTTCCTGTACGCAAAAAATATCAGCATTCGTTTCTTTTAGATAAGTATAAAATCCTTTGGTTACACAGGCTCTTAAGCCATTTACATTCCAAGATATTAATTTCATTTGATTAAACTCCTTACTACTCCACGCAGTCAAGCGGTGTAATGGTATACCCTCGATAAAAGGCTGTCCCAACAAGCGCTCAAACAGCGCTACGGAAACAGCCTTTTCTACATTAAATAGGTTGTAATACGATGCTAGGCTCCAACATCCACAGTGGGTCCTATTTCGCTGGAAAATAAAAAAAGCTTCCTAAACAGGAAGCTTCGGCTATACGTCCCAGGAGGGATTCGAACCCCCGACCGACGGCTTAGAAGGCCGTTGCTCTATCCAGCTGAGCTACTGGGACATAAAATTCAAGCGAATATTAATATATCATAAGGATGAAAAAGATACAAGTCTTATTTTGCATATATCGCTTATTTGGCCTCTACACCACATAAATTCAGAATACACATCGTTTTTTTTGCCTTATAAAAGGGTATGTTAGAATACAGGTGAATATGTTGAAGACGAGTGGTTGAACTTCGGCTGCTGTTTCTCATATAATCTACAAATACTTTAGCTTGCGGAGGAGAGGGGGTGCCTTGAAAATAAAGGACTCCAAGGTGACGACAAAAGAAAATAATATCGTATTGTTTCCGAAGACACTGGACTACTATCAAATTCAACTTACGGTGATGCTTGAGAACGAACGTTACGGAGAGGCGATGGCGATGCTGCGTTTTTTGATGCAGTGTCAGGGACAGGAGCAGAAACAATACGATGAATGGAACGCTCTGTTACAATGGCTGGAAGCTGCATTTCCACAGTACGCTGACAGCGGGACGGCAACGGACAATGTGGAAGAAGATGAAGTCAGTGAAGTTGAGTTGGCTCGCCGTCATGCACGCTTTAAGCAGGAACAGGATGCAGGCTACGGTAACAAGCTTTTGCAGATGGCTATGGATCAACCGTTATCCGAACAGACGATTCTAGCTTTGGAACAGCTATCCTACTTGGAACTGCCGGAGATCGACGATGCCCTGCTTCGCTGGATTACTGAACGGGAAATCCATCCTCTTCTCCAATTCCGTGTTCTTCAGACAATGAGACGCCGTGGAATGGAAGGGACGATAGAAATCAGACGGGGTGATGAAAAGACGGAAATCGATATTGAAACGGTTCCGTTACAGCCCGATGAGTTTCCAGAGGCGATTATGCGTATTTTGGAACGGGTAGCTGACCAGACTGAAGTGCATGAGCCTACACTATTCTATTTTGCACAGGAGCTATGGTCACAGTTTGTGATGGCAGTGTACGGTACGAAAGATTATAGATCAATGTTGGTGGAAGAGGCCGGGATGCCGGATATTTGGGCAGCAGCACTCCATCAGACCGTTTCGGAAAGTTTGAACGGGAACAATAATGAGGAAGAAACCCGCGCTATATATGGCATTACAGATGCACTACGCTTCCGTTTTGAGCAAGCGTATCGGTCGATGCGATTATTCGTCGCGGCGGGAATGAACACTCCTTAATGACCGGAAACGTTTACCTGTTAAAGCATTCAAGGGCTGCCCTTGAAAAAGACAGTAATGTTAGATATACTATAGTGGTTATTTTGTGTGCGTTGATTGTAATGAAAACTAAGTGAAGATTTTGTTGGAGGGGAAAGCATAAAATGAAAGCAACTTGGGAGAAAATAGAGAAGAACCTTGGGGTTCTTGAAGTTGAGGTAGACGCGGATCGTGTAGCCGCTGCACTCGACAAAGCTTTTAATAAAGTGGTTAAACAAGTAAGTGTACCAGGATTCCGTAAAGGTAAAGTACCACGTCCTATCTTTGAAAAACGTTATGGTATTGAAAGTCTGTACCAGGATGCAATTGACTTCCTGTTGCCAGAAGCATACAGCCAAGCTGTAGAGCAAACAGACATCTTCCCAGTAGATAGCCCTGATGTTGAAATTGATCAATTTGCTAAAGGCGAATCTTTCAAATTCAAAGCAAAAGTTACGGTTAAACCTGAAGTAACTTTGGGCGATTACAAAGGCGTAGAAGTGCCTGTAAGCAAAAACGAAGTAAGTGACGAAGAACTGGCTCAAGAGCTGGAGCGCCTGCAACAACGTCATGCTGAATTGGTTGTTGTTGATGAAGATGCTGCTCAATCCGGCGATACAGCTATCATTGACTTCGACGGTTCCGTAGACGGCGTACAATTCGAAGGTGGACAAGCTGAGAAGTATTCTCTGGAACTGGGTTCCAATACCTTCATCCCTGGCTTTGAAGACCAAGTGATTGGTTTGCACACTGGTGATTCCAAGGACGTTGAAGTAACGTTCCCTGAGAACTACCATTCTGCTGACCTCGCTGGTAAACAAGCTGTATTCAAAGTGAAAGTTCATGAACTGAAACGCAAAGTTCTTCCTGAATTGGACGATGAATTTGCTAAAGATGTAAGTGAATTTGACACACTTGCTGAATTCAAGGAAGACTTGAAAAAGCAATTGCTGGAGCGCAAAGAAAACGAAGCTAAAGCAGCTCGTGAGGGCGCTGTAGTGGAGAAAGTTGCTGAAAATGCAACAATCGACATTCCTGAAGCAATGGTCAAGAGTGAAGTGCAAAACATGGTTCGCGATTTCGACAACCGTCTGCGCAGCCAAGGCATGAACCTTGAAATGTTCCTCGGCTTCTCCGGTCAAAGCAAAGAAGACCTGGAAGAGCAAATGAAAGCAGATGCTGAGAAGCGCGTACGCAACAACCTCGTGCTGGAGCAAGTGGCTAAAGCAGAAAACATCGAAGTTTCCGAAGCGGAAATTAATGAAGAACTGCAAAACATGGCTGACACTTACAAACGTTCTGTAGAAGAGATCCGTAGCATTCTGGAAAGTAACGGCTCGTTCGCTAACTTGAAAGAAGAGATCTCCCTGCGCAAAACAATCGCTTTGCTGGTGGAAAACAGCAAAGAAGTTGAAGCGCCAGCTGCAGCTGCTGAGTAATTTAAACGATAAAATATACGGTGTGTAGGCTGTAACAGGCTGCAACGTAGTAATTAGATAAGGATAAGGCACGTAGTGAAAGTTACGTGCCTTATTTTTACCTTAGACAACCCAAATTTTAGTCGTTTATGGAAAGCGCTGTGAATGGTGTTTTCTGTTTTACATAAGTCACTACCGTACATTTGCACATACATACGAAACATGGTTAAATATGAGAAGGTCTCGGCAGGGTGTCTGTAAATAGCCTGCACTTCATATATGAGCAGGCAAATATGACACGAGACTCTGAACATGTTAAAATATTTTGTAAGGTGTTCACGTTTCATGATTGCCGCTTCCGTTTTAATGGGACATAAGGAAGCGGATGAATACAGGTGTTCATTTTAATAAAGAAAAGAGGTTGGTCGTGATGAGTCTCGTCCCTATGGTTGTGGAACAAACGAATCGAGGAGAACGATCTTACGATATTTACTCGCGGTTGCTTAAGGATCGCATCATTTTCCTAAGTGGCCCGATTGATGACGATGTCGCCAATCTCGTCATTGCACAGCTATTGTTCCTTTCTGCGGAAGACCCGGAGAAGGACATTAATTTGTACATTAACTCGCCAGGCGGTTCTGTTACTGCAGGCATGGGTATATATGATACAATGCAATTCATTAAGCCGGATGTATCGACGATTTGTGTAGGTATGGCTGCTAGTATGGGTTCTTTATTGCTCACAGCTGGTGCACCAGGCAAAAGATATGCACTTACCAATAGTGAAGTTATGATCCACCAGCCGCTCGGCGGCATTCAGGGGCAAGCCTCCGACATGCTGATTCATGCGGACTGGATTATCAAAACACGTGCCAAGCTGAATCAAATCTATGTGGAGCGTACAGGTCAGCCCCTCGAAAAAATCGAACGTGATACTGACCGGGATTTCTTCATGGAAGCGGAAGAGGCAAAAGCATACGGTATCATTGACCAGGTGCTGTCTAAACCGATTAATCTGTAAAGGGGTGGCTCTATGTTTAAATTTAATGATGAAAAAGGACAATTAAAATGTTCTTTCTGCGGCAAATCTCAGGATCAGGTTCGCAAGCTTGTTGCCGGACCGGGCGTATATATATGTGATGAATGCATCGAGTTGTGCACGGAAATTGTGGAGGAAGAATTGGGTCATGAAGAAGAAGTAGATCTGAAAGACATTCCAAAACCAATGCAAATCCGTGAAATTCTGGACCAATATGTTATTGGTCAGGATCAAGCGAAAAAATCACTGTCTGTTGCGGTGTATAATCACTACAAACGTATTAATACACAAAACAAAATTGATGATGTGGAACTGCAAAAAAGTAACATTTTGATGCTTGGACCTACAGGTTCGGGTAAAACGTTGCTTGCGCAAACCATGGCTAAAATTTTGAACGTCCCATTTGCTATCGCAGATGCCACTTCCCTTACGGAAGCGGGTTATGTGGGTGAAGACGTTGAAAACATTTTGCTGAAACTGATTCAAGCTGCCGATTATGATGTAGAAAAAGCAGAACGCGGCATTATCTACATTGACGAAATTGATAAAGTAGCTCGTAAATCTGAAAACCCGTCCATTACCCGTGACGTATCGGGTGAAGGTGTACAGCAAGCATTGCTTAAAATTTTGGAAGGCACGGTTGCTTCTGTACCTCCGCAAGGCGGTCGCAAGCATCCACATCAAGAATTCATTCAAATTGATACTACGAATATCCTGTTCATTTGTGGCGGTGCCTTTGATGGTCTGGAGCAAATGATCAAACGTCGTATCGGTAAGAAGGTCATCGGCTTTAACGCGACTAGTGAACAAAAAGATCTGAAACCAGGCGAATATACCTCCATGGTATTGCCTGAGGATCTGTTGAAGTTCGGTCTGATTCCGGAATTCGTAGGACGTTTGCCAGTCATTTCGACGCTGGAGCCACTTGATGAGAAGACATTGGTTCGTATTTTGTCTGAACCGAAAAATGCGTTGACCAAGCAATACCAGAAGATGCTGGAACTGGACAATGTGCAGCTGGAGTTTAAACAAGATGCTCTGGAAGCCATTGCTCGTGAGGCGATCAAGCGTAACACGGGTGCTCGTGGCCTTCGCGCAATTATTGAAGGTATTATGCTTGACGTTATGTACGAAGTTCCTTCCCGTGATGATGTGACGACTTGCGTCATCAACGAGCAGGTAGTAAAAGACAAAATTGCACCGGAACTCGGTGGTACAGATAAGGATAAAAAACAAGAAGAGAGCGCCTAAGGATTGATACTTCGCGATCTCTACAACATGAGAAGCCAGATCTCCACTTCACGAAACCCGTATGAGGTTTTATGGGGTGGAGGTTTGGCGTTAATGGGAGAGAAAAGTATATGTTCTTAAGACAAGACACACGTCCCGTTCAAGTCGGGAATCTGACGATTGGCGGCAGCAATGAAGTCATCATCCAAAGCATGTGCACTACCAAAACGGCAGATGTGGAAGCTACAGTAGCCGAGATTCTTCGTTTGGAAGAAGCCGGATGTCAGATAGTGCGGGTTACCGTCAATAATGAGGAAGCTGCCGCAGCTATTAAAGAAATTAAGAAGCGGATTCATATTCCGCTGGTTGCAGATATTCACTTTAATCACAAGCTGGCTCTACTGGCAATTGAAAATGGGATTGACAAGGTTCGCATTAACCCAGGCAACATTGGACGACGTGAAAAAGTGGAAGCTGTCGTTAAGGCATGTAAAGAAAAGGGGATTCCAATTCGGATTGGTGTAAACGCCGGATCATTGGAACAGCATTTACTGGATAAGTATGGCTACCCTACGCCAGAAGCGATGGTAGAAAGTGCACTGTACCATATCGGGATACTGGAAGAGCTTGATTTCCATGATATTATCGTATCACTGAAGGCTTCTGACGTTCCAATGGCGATTGCCGCTTACACGAAGGCAGCTGAAATTATTAAGTATCCCCTCCATTTGGGCATCACCGAAGCCGGTACACTCTTTACTGGAACGGTTAAAAGCGCGGCAGGTATGGGAGCTCTGTTGGCAGCAGGTATCGGGTCCACCATGCGTATTTCGCTAAGTGCCGATCCGGTAGAAGAAGTGAAGGTAGCACGGGAGTTGCTCAAAACGTTTGGGTTGATCACGAACGCAGCTACATTGATTTCTTGTCCGACTTGTGGGCGTCTGGATATTGATCTGTTCTCTATTGCGAACGAGGTAGAGGATTACATTGCAAAACTCAAGGTGCCGATTAAAGTATCTGTACTAGGGTGTGCAGTTAACGGCCCGGGTGAAGCGAAGGAAGCTGATATCGGAATTGCCGGAGCACGCGGAGAAGGTCTATTGTTCCGTTATGGAAAGATGATTCGCAAAGTCCCTGAGGCTGAAATGGTTGACGAATTGAAAAAAGAAATTGATATCATTGTCAAAGCTTATGAGGAAACAGGTAAAATACCCGGACGTGAAGAGCGTCACACTGCCGAGAAAGTGTAGGCATAAGCGGTTATTTTAAAATAGGTATAATCATAAACTATTGTCATTGTTTAAACACCGTGGAGAGCAGCTCTGCTACAGAACTGTTCTTCGCGGTGTTTTTGTATTTCTCTCTGATCTTTTGAAAGACAGCCGTTTAGCTCTCGTGGAAAAGGAAATACTGTCTTTCATAGAACAGCATTTTCAAATTGCTGAGATGAGAAACGGAGGGAATACGATGGACTTGACTATGATATTGTTATTGGTGCAAATGTTTTTCGGGATTGTTATTGGTCTGTATTTCTGGAACCTTCTACGGAGCCAGAAAACGAACCGTAGTGCGGTGGATCGGGAATCTCGGAAGGAATTGGATAAGTTGCGCAAATTGCGCTCTATTTCACTTACTAAGCCGCTAGCTGAACGCACACGGCCTGCCACGTTACAGGATATCGTCGGTCAGAAGGACGGGCTGCGTGCGCTCAAGGCGGCGTTATGCAGTGCGAATCCGCAGCATGTCATTATTTATGGCCCCCCTGGTGTAGGGAAAACGGCTGCCGCACGTGTGGTGCTGGAAGAGGCCAAGAAGAATCAGTCCTCCCCGTTCAAAGGGGATGCTAAATTCACGGAAATTGATGCTACAACGGCCCGTTTTGACGAGCGTGGTATTGCGGACCCGTTAATTGGTTCAGTTCATGATCCAATCTACCAAGGGGCAGGAGCGATGGGTGTAGCAGGTATCCCTCAACCTAAACCCGGAGCTGTAACGAAGGCTCATGGAGGGATGTTGTTCATTGATGAGATTGGCGAGCTGCATCCAACGCAGATGAATAAGCTGTTGAAAGTGCTGGAGGATCGAAAGGTATTTTTGGAAAGTGCATATTACAATTCAGAAGATTCGCATACGCCTGCTTACATTCACGATATTTTCCAAAACGGTTTGCCGGCGGATTTCCGTTTGGTAGGTGCGACGACCCGTTCGCCGCACGAGCTGCCACCTGCTATTCGATCCCGGTGTATGGAAATTTATTTCCGTGCCCTGCAGCCGCAGGAGATTGCTCGTATTGCTGAAGATGCTGTACACAAGCTAGGCTTTGGCCCTTGTCCAGAGGCAGTAGAGGTTGTACAGCGTTACGCGACCAACGGCCGGGAGGCAGTCAATATGATCCAGCTTGCTGCTGGTTTGGCACTTACCGAGAAAAGGGAACGACTCGATGCTTCGGACGTGGAATGGGTAGCGGGTAGCAGCCAAATTCAACCCCGTCCTGATCGGAAAATACCGGGCTTGCCGCAAATCGGATTCGTTAACGGATTAGCCGTATACGGTCCGAACATGGGGATGCTGCTGGAAATTGAAGTTACTGCGGTTCCGGTTCCCGAAGGAAAGGGAAGCTATAATATTACGGGTGTTGTGGATGAAGAAGAGATCGGAGGTAACTCCCGAACACTGCGTCGTAAGAGCATGGCTAAAGGCTCTGTAGAAAATGTTCTGACTGTTTTGCGTACGCTCGGTTTATCCCCCTCCAATTACGATCTGCATATCAATTTTCCTGGGGGGACGCCAGTAGATGGTCCGTCGGCAGGGATTGCAATGGCAACAGCTATTGCCTCTGCAATGCGGGGAATTCCGGTGGATCATGAAATTGCCATGACTGGCGAGATTAGCATCCATGGCCGAGTCAAGCCGATTGGCGGCGTATTAGCCAAGGTCGAAGCTGCTTTTCAGGCTGGAGCCAAAAAAGTGATCATTCCGCAGGACAACTGGCAAGCTCTTTTTGATAGCATTGAAGGCCTAAAAGTCATCCCTGTACAGTCGGTGACCGAAGTGTTCCGTCATGTGTTCGGAGAAGAGATGACTACGGATGCGCCTGTACATGCGCCAATTGAGACTTTTCGCCCATCCCAGTCCTCCTTGTTACAGGCGGATGGAACGCACAATGGGACGATTTCAGATACAGGATCTTGCTAATGAACTAGTCTTTCATTGGTTTTTTTATAAAACATTTGATAAAATATGAAAGATAGCAACGTGAGGATTGTAAAATCCGGAACCTGAGAATCACTGGAGGTGCGAAAGCGATGGGACCCACCAAGACAAAAGGTCGTCGTTTTCCTTTGCTGCCTTTAAGAGGACTTCTGGTTTACCCGAGCATGGTTCTACATCTCGATGTGGGCCGGGAAAAATCGGTCAAGGCTTTGGAAAAAGCGATGGTTGAAGACAATTTGATTCTCCTGTGTTCTCAATCAGAAGTTAATATTGAAGAACCCACACAAGAGGATATTTTTCGAGTCGGCACGGTAGCCAAAGTACGCCAAATGCTCAAGCTTCCCAACGGAACCATTCGAGTATTGGTGGAAGGGCTGGAACGTGCTGAGATTATTCAATATACGGACAATGAAGAATATTACGAGGTAATGGCGAAGGAACTGCACGAGGCAGAAAATGTGCAGCCTGAAACGGATGCGCTTATGCGCACTGTATTAACTCAGTTCGAGCATTATATCAATTTGTCCAAAAAGGTAACACCGGAGACTCTCGCTGCGGTATCTGATATTGAGGAGCCAGGACGCCTGGCTGATGTGATCACAAGCCATTTGACGCTCAAAATTAAGGAAAAGCAGGATATATTGGAGACGATCGACGTAACTCAGCGTCTGGAGAAGCTTCTAGATATTTTAAACAATGAGCGTGAAGTGCTGGAGCTGGAACGTAAAATCAACCAGCGTGTGAAGAAGCAGATGGAAAAGACGCAGAAGGAGTATTATCTGCGTGAACAAATGAAGGCGATTCAGAAGGAACTTGGTGAGAAGGAAGGTCGCGCAGGAGAAGTTGAAGAACTACGCAACCAGCTAAGTGAACGAGAGTTGCCGGTTCCGGTGAAGGAGAAGGTCGAAAAGGAAATTGACCGTCTGGAAAAAATGCCGGCAAGCTCTGCCGAGGGTGGTGTCATCCGCAATTACGTCGATTGGCTGTTAAGCTTGCCGTGGAACAAGTTCACCGATGATGATCTTGATATTGTCAAAGCAGAAGAAATACTCGATAACGACCATTACGGGCTGGATAAGCCCAAGGAGCGGGTGTTGGAGTATTTGGCTGTGCGCAAACTGGTGAAGACCATTAAGGGACCCATTCTGTGTCTCGTAGGTCCGCCAGGAGTCGGCAAGACCTCGCTGGCTCGCTCGATTGCCAAATCCATGGGTCGGGAATTTGTCCGCATCTCTCTCGGAGGTGTGCGGGATGAAGCGGAAATCCGTGGTCACCGCCGGACTTATGTTGGCGCGATGCCGGGTCGGATTATTCAGGGAATGAAGACCGCAGGAACATCTAATCCAGTCTTTTTGCTGGATGAGATTGATAAAATGGCCTCCGACTTCCGGGGCGATCCATCGGCGGCATTGCTCGAAGTGCTCGATCCTGAACAAAACAACACGTTCAGTGACCATTTTGTTGAGTTGCCGTTTGATCTGTCCAACGTGATGTTTGTAACGACAGCCAATGCTGCGCATAATATCCCGCGTCCGCTGATGGATCGTATGGAGACGCTCTATATTCCCGGCTACACCGAACTGGAGAAGTTGGAAATCGCCAATCGGTATCTCCTACCCAAGCAGAAGAGAGAGCATGGCTTGGGAGAGGAACAGTTGGTTATTGGGGAGGATACGCTGCTGCGAGTCATTCGTGAATATACCCGTGAATCTGGTGTGCGTAATCTTGAACAGCAAATGGCTTCTCTATGTCGCAAGGCGGCGAAGTCAGTTGTATCCGGTGGCGAAGGGCCGATTGAAATCACACCGGATAATTTGAAAGATTATTTGGGTATCGCCAAATTCCGCTACGGTGTAGCAGAACTGGAGGATCAGATCGGTACGGTTACAGGCTTGGCGTGGACAGAGGTCGGTGGTGAAACACTGATGATTGAAGTGACGGTCGTGCCTGGTAGCGGGAAACTGATCCTTACGGGTAAACTTGGAGACGTTATGAAAGAATCCGCGCAGGCGGCATTCAGCTACACTCGTTCCAAAGCAGTCGATCTGGGCATTGAATTGGATTTCTATGAGAAAAATGATATCCATATTCATATTCCTGAGGGAGCAATTCCGAAGGATGGCCCATCTGCCGGAATCACGATTGCTACCGCATTAATTTCGGCTTTGACCAACCGTCATGTATCCAAGGATGTAGCGATGACGGGCGAAATTACCCTGCGCGGTCGCGTATTGCCGATTGGTGGTTTGAAAGAAAAATCGCTGGCTGCCCATCGGGCAGGTTACAAAAAAATTCTGCTTCCCAAAGATAATGAACGGGATTTGAAGGATATTCCCGACAGTATCCGGCAGGATGTTGAATTTGTCCCCGTTGCCCATATGGATCAGGTGTTAAAGCATGCTTTGGTTGAGCAGGCAAGGGTACATTAGAGAGGAATTAAAGACACAATGAAAGTAACAAAAGCAGAATTTATAATAAGTGCGGTTGGTCCGGATCAGTTTCCTGTGGACGCTTTGCCAGAGATTGCTCTGGCGGGGCGCTCCAATGTTGGAAAATCATCACTGATTAATCGGATGATTAACCGTAAAAATTTGGCGCGTACCAGTTCTACGCCGGGTAAAACTCAGCAACTCAATTATTACCGGATTAATGATGAGCTTTATTTTGTCGATTTTCCCGGTTACGGTTATGCTAAGGTATCCAAAACGTCACGTAAGGCTTGGGGACAAATGATTGAGTCTTATTTGCTGGAACGTGAGCCGCTCAAGCTGGTGCTACAAATGGTAGATTTGCGCCACCCACCGTCCAAGGATGATATCATGATGTACGACTGGCTGCGTCATAACGGGCTTCCTGTCTGTGTTGTAGGTACAAAAGCAGATAAAATCCCTAAAACACGTCGAGAAAAGCACTATAAGGTAATCAAGCAGGAACTTGGAATACTTCCCGGGGGTTTGTTTATCCCCTTTTCATCCGAAGAAGGCATGGGCAAGGAAGAGCTGTGGTCGGTCATCTCCAGTTATATCGAGAATGACGACGAAGAGCAGACGGAATTGTAAGGTTAGGGGCGTCCTTAAGGGCGCCTTTTTTTTATGAAGTTGGATTCAAAACATTAAACTCACTAAAAAGGTAGGAATAATATATAATAAACAAAGGAAATCGTGGGATTTAAGCATAAAAGTGAGCATATGGAGGATAATACAGCTGCGATTCCGGTATTTTCCGTTTATCTTCGATGAATGGCGGATATTTATGATTTGATACGCAAGAAAGCGCAACAGGTCTGATGTATAATAAAGTATAAAGCTTACACTAAAGGTTCAGGAAAGAATTGAGGAGATTGGTATGGCACAGCGGTTAGCCACAGAGTATGTAAAAACCACTTTGACCTTGTCAGAAACCCAAATGGACGAATTTTTGCAGGCAGTGGATGATCCCCAGGTGCATTACCGCATTAAAGTTCTGGATAACGGAAGACAGGAAATCGTTCTAGAGCATATTGCGGGTGAGGAAGTTCATTTATTTTTTGAAGCCAAAGAGGGAGCGTTTGTTTGTGAATTAACTTGCCGCTTAGTTCATCCACAGCTAACTCTGTTTATACGCCAACTATTTGTTCGCTTTAAGGGTGAAGGTATTGTTTACCGCATGTATCAAGGATTCACTATGGTGTATTTTTATAATGAAGGTGCGGTCCGCAAAATTATGGAAAAGAATGCGGAAGGCTCTAGGCTGGTGTTTGAATATAGAAATACAGTGCAAGAACTGCAGCAGCTTTTTCAACATCAGAACGTCGAAAATGAAATAGCAGATATATACAACCTCATTAATTCGTTACTTGACGAGCGGAATTTGGCGCGTACTTTCTCTGAGCTGGAACAGATTGACCATAAGCTTCGGATGAGTTGCTCCAAATTATTTGCACTGGAAGCTTAAAAGGCTGAATATATGGAATGAATTGTTATACAGTGTAGTCCCTTTCTTTGCCGAAAGGGGCTTTTTTATTCCAAAAAAATGATTGCATTTGCTGCACATAGATGTTATTTTTAATCTCGTTGAAAATGAATATAGGAACCAGGATTCACTCAGGACATTGAATGTTGCGAGAGGTTATCCCTCGGGAAGTGAATGACGTAGGTCCTAGCGGATGAAATTTTTTTCAAACATTTTATTCCTAGGAAGGGGGAACCGAAAGATGGAATTGGAATACTCAACTTTCGGAAGACACGTTGCCGTAGATACTTGGGGTGTTGAGTTTGAATTACTGAATGATGCGCAGTTTCTGGAGGCTCAATTAGTTGAAGCTGCTGAAGCTTGCGGAGCAACGGTGATGTCCGTTCAATCCAAGCAATTCGAACCACAGGGAGCTACCGTGCTTGTACTGTTGTCGGAGAGTCATCTCTCTATTCATACGTATCCTGAGAGAGGGTTTGCCGCTATTGATTGTTATACTTGCGGTGAGACTGTTGATCCGCAGCTGGCTATTGATTACCTGGTATCCGTTCTAAAACCGAAAAAAACATATGCGAAGAAGCTAATTCGCGGCTTGGGAGAACTTCAGGTGGAATCACCGAAGTGCAAGTTAGCTGAGTTGGTATAAATCTTTTTTTATGGAGCCTTTTGTGCGTCCTATATTATAACCATGGAACAATTCCATGGTTATTTGTTTTAAAAGTAGTTCAAACTAAACTAAATCATACAGAACGTGCTGGATGTTTATGAAAGCTATCCAATTTTCATAAACAATTCATAAAACAGCCGAAGGGGATTCGGACTTCTGTGATATAATTAACATAGTTTATGATAACAATGAGTATTCTTATTACAGTTTAGGCAGGTGAATTTTACAATGCACATCGTCGTTGTTGGGTTGAATTATCGTACGGCGCCTGTGGAAGTCAGAGAACGGTTTACATTTGCAGAACAGGATTTGCCAGAAGCGCTGGAGCAACTCAAACTTACCAAAAGTGTGTTGGAGGGCGTAGTTGTCGCAACCTGCAATCGGACTGAAATATATGTTGTGGTCGACCGCCTTCACATGTGCGGTTATTTTATACGCAGTTTTATGGAGCAATGGTTTGGTATTCCTCGTGATCAGTTTACACAACATTTATATATATATGAAGACGAGCAGGCAATTCGGCATTTGTTCCGTGTGACTTGTGGTCTGGATTCCATGGTCATTGGAGAAACACAAATTTTGGGTCAGGTAAAGAATGCTTTTCTCCAGGCTCAATCTCAGAAAATTACAGCAACGTGGTTTAATATGCTGTTTAAGCAGGCCGTCACATTGGGCAAGCGTGCCCATTCGGAGACGTCTATTGGAGAAAGTGCCGTATCTGTTAGCTATGCAGCCGTTGAGCTGGGCAAACGGATTTTCGGGATGTTTACGGATAAAAAGGTACTAATCCTCGGTGCTGGTAAAATGAGTGAGCTTACCGTTAAGCATTTGTACAGCGGCGGAGCTGCCGAGGTTATTGTAGCAAATCGAACTTTGTCCCGCGCCGAGGATCTGGCCTCCAAGTTTAACGGAACACCAGTTACGATGGAGGAAGGCATGAATCGGTTGGCGGATGTGGATATTGTGATTAGCTCGACTGGTGCTCAGGGGTATATTCTGGATCGCAACCGTGTCGAAGCCAGTATGAAACGCCGTCAGTCTCGTCCTTTGTTTATGATTGATATCGCGGTTCCGCGCGATTTGGACCCCGCTATTGGCGAATTGCAGAATGTTTTCCTATATGATATTGATGATCTGGAAGGGATCGTGGAGAGCAACCTGGAAATGCGTCGTACTGAAGCTGCAAAAATCGAGCATATGATCGAAGATGAGCTTAGCGAGTTTTATCAATGGTTGAAAACGATGGGAGTGCGTCCGGTGATTCGTGCATTACAGGAAAAAGCGGAGTCTATACATCAGGATACGCTGGAAAGCTTGTATAACAAGCTTCCCGAGCTGGATGAACGGCAACGTAAAGTGATAAGCCGCTTGACGAAAAGTATGCTGAATCAGATGATGCATGATCCGATCAATCGGGTTAAGGAACTGGCTGTCCAAAAGCAGGGAAATGAGGCGTTAGACATGTTTAGCCACATTTTTGCTCTGGAGGATCGTTTGGAGGACGCTGCTCAGAAAGTAGATAAAAGCGATGCATCTGCATTGATAAAACCGGAGGCTGGTGTTCATGGAAAAACCGGTCAGGCTCAGGCTTTGCCAGCGTCGTTTGCGCCGGCCAGCCTGTAAAGGTGGGTGAACAGACATGGCCTCAGGCATGCTTATATATGATTCAATGATTTATGTTTTTGCCCTGAGCCTTCTGTTTGTATTTTCGGATGGAATTCGTCGCAATGCGAATGCTAAACGGACAGGTACAGGGCTTCTTCTTGTCGTTGTAGTGCTCCAGCTTGTTTTTATGGGTATGAGAACCTGGAATGAAGGGCATCTTCCCATTTTCGTGACCTACGACTTTCTGTTTCTGTTTTCATTTATTCTGGTACTGATTTCTTTGATTCTGTCACGTTATCAGCGATCGGAATTTGCGGTATTGCTGCTTAATATCATTAGCTTTGCTGTTCTTGTACTCAATAATATATGGATGGAGCCGATCGACAACCCGCTTGGAAATTGGCATACCGTACATGGGCTGCTTCTGATTCATATTGCGCTGGCTAATCTTGGCTTTGTCGCGATGACGGTAGCGGCTGTATTTTCGGGCTTGTATCTGTTTTTGCATCGTAAATTGAAAGTCAAGAAATGGAATGACACGATCAAGCGCCTGCCGAGTCTGGAAATGATGGATCGGTATACACATATGGCGCTGTTAATTGGTACTCCTCTGCTGGGAGTTTCTATTGTCGTGGCTGTCATTTCTATTATTGCCGAGGAACGCTGGCGTCTTTTACTAGATACCAAAGTGCTAATGACAGCGATTGCCTTATGCGTGTATATTGTATTTTTAGTGAGCAAAAGATTGAACCAGCGTTCAGGCCTTGTCATGGCAAAGTGGTCTTTGGTTGGCTACACGCTACTAATTCTTAATTTTTTGCTGAATTCCTGGTCTGTATTTCATCAGTGGACGGGAGAGTGAAAAGCCACTTGCAGCATTTTGTCCCAATTTCGTTGAATTGTAACAATAAGCTCTGTTGTGTTGTAGGCGGCGGCAGGATTGCGGAACGAAAGGTTAAGGGGATGATGGAAAGTGGGGCGTCCATTACCGTCATTAGCCCGAATATAACGCCGGATTTACAGGTCCTGGCCGATCACAAGCAGCTCCACTGGGTAAATCGCGTATATCGCGAGGGTGACCTCCAGGGAGCCTTTCTTGTATATGCCGCTACGAACCAGAGAGAAGTGAATAATAAGGTTGCGCATGAGGCCAGACAAAGGGGTATACTGGTAAATGTGGCGGATCGCTCGGAAGAGGGAGATTTTATAACGCCGGGCATCATCCGACGAGGGAGACTGACGATTAGTATTTCCACAGAAGGGGCAGGCCCCGCTGTGACCGCTGATATTACATCAGCCTTGGATACGTTGTTCGGTAGCGAATATGAGCCTTATCTGGATTTCATGCACGATATGCGACAGATCATCAAACGCAAGATAAGTTCCCCACAGCAAAGGACCAAACTATTAAGACGCTTGGCGAGTAGCGAAATTTTGGAACAAATACGACGTCATGAATTTATGGCTTGGACCGAAAAAGAAATAGATCTATGGATTGCGCAAAATCAGGAGGAATAACATGCGAACAATTGTGGTAGGCAGCAGACAGAGCGCTCTGGCGTTAACTCAGACCGGGCATGTCATTGAGGATTTGAATGCGCTGTGCGCGGAGCATGGATTGGATTTGCAATTTGTCATCAAAAAAATCCTGACCAAGGGTGACCGGATATTGGATGTAACCTTGTCCAAAGTGGGTGGCAAAGGGCTTTTTGTCAAAGAGATTGAACAGGCCATGCTGGCTGGTGAAATTGATATGGCAGTACATAGTATGAAGGATATGCCGTCCGATTTGCCGGAGGGTCTTGTCAATGGCGCTGTACCGCGCCGTGAGGACCCACGCGATTGCCTAATCACATTGGGCGCCAAGAATCTGGAGGATTTGCCTCCAGGAGCCAAGGTGGGCACAAGCAGCTTGCGCAGAGCCAGTCAAATCAAGTCCATGCGTCCTGATCTACAATTGAAGCCAGTACGTGGCAATATTGATTCCCGTCTGAAAAAGCTGGAGACGGAAGGTTTTGACGCCATCATTTTGGCAGCAGCAGGCTTGCACCGGATGGGCTGGAAAGACCGAATTACGTCCTATATACCAGAGGAGGCATGTTTGCCGGCAGTGGGACAGGGAGCGCTCGGTATTGAATGCCGTGCGAGCGATGAAGAGCTGTTGGCATTGCTGCGTCTCTACAACCACCAGGATACCTCGGCTACGGTTGAGGCAGAACGAACTTTTCTGGGTGTGTTAAATGGGGGATGCCAAGTGCCAATCGGCGCTCATGCAGTCTGGGCTGGTCAAGAAATCAGCCTCACAGGGATGGTAGGCTCGCCAGATGGCGAGGTTATTTTGAAGGAAACGCTCCAGGGAAATGATCCGCAGAAGCTGGGAGAAGCGGTGGCGGCCAGTTTGATAGCCAAAGGAGCGGAACAGATTCTGGCGCAGGTGAGGGGATAATGGAATGGTGGGAAAGGTATATTTAGTAGGTGCAGGACCCGGAGATGCAAGATTAATTACGGTTAAGGGTTGGGAGTGCATTCAACTGGGCGATGTCATTGTGTATGACAGACTGGCAAGCCCTCGCCTCTTGGGGCTGATGAAGCCAGGGGCCCAAAAAATATATGTCGGCAAGCTGCCAGATCGTCACACCATGAAGCAAGAAGAAATTAATCAGCTGCTGGTGGATTTAGCTTTGGAAGGAAAGACAGTCGTCCGGCTCAAAGGGGGAGATCCCACTATTTTTGGCCGAGTTGGCGAGGAAGCCGGGCTGCTGCGTAAACACGGCATTTCCTATGAAATCATACCTGGTATCACATCAGCTATCAGCGTGCCTGCCTATGCAGGCATTCCCGTTACACATCGGGATATGGCTTCGTCGCTGTCTATTATTACAGGTCATGAAAGCCCGGATAAACTCGATAAAAGTATTCATTGGGATAAAGTAACGAACGCAACGGGGACACTGATCTTTATGATGGGTGTAGCGAAGATCGGCTATATCAGTGATCAGCTGATAAAGCACGGTAAGCCGTCCGATACTCCAGTTGCATTGATCCGTTGGGGGACCCGCGCCGAGCAAGATACGCTAGTGGGCACGCTGGCGGATATTGAAGCCAAGGTGAAGGCAGCGAATTTCCAACCGCCCGCCGTCATCGTTGTAGGAGAAGTGGTCAATCAGCGTGAACAGTTAAAATGGGCAGAGGATATGCCTTTGTTCGGGAAGCGAATTTTGGTTACTCGCGCACGCGCGCAGGCCAGTAGTCTGGTTCACCGGATTGAGGAGCTTGGAGGCGAACCTTATGAGTTCCCAGTTATCCAGACCGTCGTCCCTTCGGACGAGCAGGCAAAACAGAAAATCAAAGAGGCGTTTGCGCGGCTTCCTGAATATGACTGGGTGTTTTTTACCAGCGTTAACGGAGTGGAGTACTTTTTCACTCACTTAAAGGAACAGGGCAAGGATGTACGTGCGCTATACAAAGCACGTATTGCCGCGGTCGGACCAGCTACAGCAGACGCGCTTCGGGCGCACGGAATTGTAGCAGAACAGATCGAAGGTCCTTTTCAGGCAGAGGGTTTACTTGAAGCGTTTGAGCAAGATTTGCAAGCAGGGCAAAACGTATTTCTTCCAAGAGGTGATCTCGCTCGCTCCTGGCTGCCAGATCAGCTGAGGGAAATGGGACTTCGTGTGACCGAGGCTGATTTGTATCAAACGGTGCTGGCGGCCAACACACAGGATGATGAACTGCTCAAGTTGCTGGAGGAGCGTGCCATTCATGCGATTACTTTTACCAGTTCCTCAACCGTAACCTTTTTCCTGGAAGCCCTCAGACAAATGGGGATCAGTGATCCAGTCTCCCTGCTGGAGGGAGTTACGATCGCTGTGATCGGCCCCTTGACGGGTGAGACAGCAACCCAAGCTGGCTTGACTGTCAGTTTGATGTCAGAGAAGGCGACCATTGAAAGTCTAATTCAATCGCTATGTGACTGGAAACAATCAAGTACGGTTATGACATTATAAATTTAAATTTTTACAAATGAATGTATAAAAAAATGGAGGTTTGTAACTATGAGTGTCCCTTTTACTAGACATCGTCGTTTGCGCCAGTCGGCTGCCATTCGCAGCATGGTGCGTGAAACGGTATTGAATCCGGCTGACTTTATCCAACCGATCTACGTAACATTTGGTACTGGAGTGAAACAGGAGATTAGCTCCATGCCAGGCGTATACCGTTTTTCTTTGGATCGGCTGGAAGAAGAGCTGAAAGAAATTAGTGAGCTTGGCATTCCTGCTGTGCTCCTGTTTGGCATACCAGAAACCAAAGACAGTGTAGGGACTTCAGCTTTTGTGGACAACGGGATTGTTCAGGAAGCTACTCGTTTGATCAAGTCACGTTATCCCGAACTGCTGGTCGTGGCAGACACTTGCTTGTGTGAGTTTACGGACCATGGACACTGCGGTATGGTGCACATGCATGAGCATGATGGTGAGGTATGCGGTGAAGTATTGAATGATGAATCTCTGGAGGTGCTGGTACGTACAGCCGTTTCTCAGGCGAGAGCCGGTGCAGATATTATCGCTCCTTCTAATATGATGGACGGTTTTGTACAGGCGATTCGGCAAGGACTAGATCTGGAAGGTTTTTCACATATTCCGATTATGTCGTATTCCGTCAAATATGCGTCTGCTTTTTATGGTCCTTTTCGGGAAGCTGCTGATTCTGCACCGCAGTTCGGTGACCGCAAATCCTATCAGATGGACCCTGCCAATGCACGTGAGGCGTTGCGGGAAGCGGAGTCTGACGTGATGGAGGGTGCGGACATGCTGATGGTGAAGCCTTCTCTTTCTTATCTGGATGTAATGCGCACCATTAAGGACCAATTTGATTTGCCTATGGTGGCTTACAACGTCAGTGGTGAATATGCAATGGTCAAAGCGGCAGCCCTCCAAGGCTGGATTGATGAAAAAGCGATGGTACTGGAGATTCTGACAAGCATGAAGCGTGCCGGTGCGGATATGATTATTACCTATTCTGCCAAGGATGCGGCAAGATGGTTGAAGCAATAAGTGTATTTTTTAGAAGACAGGAGTGATTAGAATGATCGACGAACAACGAACAGTACGCAAGGATACGCGTTCCAAAGCAGCTTTTGATGAGGCGAAACAGTATATTCCGGGTGGCGTGAACAGTCCGGTTCGAGCTTTTAAATCCGTAGGTATAACACCGGTATATATCGATCGTGGAGAAGGATCGCGTGTATATGATATCGACGGTCAATCCTATCTAGACTATGTATGTTCATGGGGACCGCTTATTATGGGCCATGCGCATCCCGAAGTGGTTAAAGCTTTACAGGCTGCTGTTGTAAAAGGAACCAGCTTCGGAGCCCCAACGTTGGCGGAAACGGAAATGGCGAAGCTCGTATGTGAGCGTGTTCCTTCTATGGACATTGTTCGCATGGTCAACTCGGGAACCGAGGCGACGATGAGTGCGATCCGACTCGCGCGTGGATTTACGAAGCGTAGCAAAATCCTTAAATTTGAAGGCTCTTATCACGGTCATGCGGACAGCTTGCTAATTAAAGCAGGCTCTGGTGTTGCGACCCTAGGTCTACCCGATAGTCCAGGTGTACCTGAAGTCGTGGCCACACATACAATCACCGTCCCTTATAATGATTTGGCGTCGGTGAAGCTGGCTTTTGAGAAATTTGGCGAAGAGATTGCTGCAATTATTGTCGAGCCGGTAGCCGGCAATATGGGTGTTGTACCGCCACAATCTGGATTTTTGGAAGGTTTGCGTGAGGTAACCCAGCAGTACGGAAGTCTGCTGATTTTTGATGAAGTGATGACTGGATTCCGAGTAGGACTTCATTCTGCTCAAGGGCGCTTTGGTGTGACGCCGGATCTTACGTGTCTGGGCAAAGTGATTGGGGGTGGCCTACCTGTAGGTGCATATGGCGGCCGTCGCGACATTCTGGAGCAAATCGCACCATCTGGCCCCATCTATCAAGCGGGTACGCTTAGTGGAAATCCGCTGGCTATGGCAGCAGGTTATTCGACGCTTAAATTGCTGACACCAGAAGTATATGATCGCTTGGAAGAGCGGGCAGCACGACTTCAGGCCGGATTCGAACGTAACGCGCGAGAGCTGGGGATTCCTGTCACGATCAACCGTGTAGGTTCTATGGTGTGTCCGTTCTTCACAGACGAGAAGGTTGTCAATTTTGACACTGCTAAAACGAGTAATCAGGACCACTTCCGCCGTTACTTTACTGAAATGGTGAACGAGGGCGTTAGTGTAGCTCCATCTCAATTTGAGGGCATGTTCGTATCAGGTGTGCATACAGTTGAGGAAATTGATGCTACCATTGAAGCGAACTATCGCGCGCTCAAACGTCTATGAGTTGGAAAGGCACCTGGAAAAGAAGAGGACCGTGGCTGGAAGTCACACCGGGGCGAGAAATTGCAACTGATGAAAATCGCGCTGAAGCTGTGGACCGCTGGTTGTTGAACCGTCTGGGATTACCAGACAAGCTGTGGCGCAGGCTACGGCATGAAAAAGGGATTGAACTTACAGGGGACCGGCTGCGGCTGGCCCTTTTTCCTGTAGTGGACCTCGGCGTCATCCCACGTTGGTATGATTTGAAGATACTATACGAGGATGATTTTTGCTTGGTCGTACACAAACCAGCGGGTATGGCGGTCCATCCAGACGGTGGTGTAAAGGATGGTCCGCTGACGTTGGATCATGCTGTCGCATCCTATTATGAAATTAACGACATTCATACAGCAGTACGGCATGTACATCGTCTGGATGTGGACACGACAGGCCCGGTGCTATATGCCAAAAATGAATTTGCGTTGCTCAAGCTGGACGAACAAATGCGAGCTAAGGACATCGGTCGTCGTTATGTAGCTTTGGTACGAGGGAAAGTACCTCCATCGCTGCGGACGTTGGATTGGCCGATTGGCAAGGATAGGCATCATAAACAGCGCCGCCGTGTATCCCCAACCGGGCAGAAGGCGGTTACCCATGTGGAAGTTGGTGAAGTATGGGGGAGTGGTCCGAGTGCGGTCAGTCTCGTGTATCTGACGCTGGAGACAGGCCGGACGCACCAGATACGCGTACATCTTAGTCATGCTGGTTATCCTTTGCTTGGGGACGTTTTATACGGCGGTCGTGCTGTTGATTTTGGTAGGCAGGCCCTTCACGGAGAGCGCCTTACCTTCTGTCATCCGCTGAGCGGCGAAACGATAACCGTGGAGGATGCTTGGCCGGATGATTTTCAAAAGCTGCACAAACAGCTATAAAAGATGGCATGCCTTCTATTTTGGCGCATATACTTGAACCTAGAAACGGTTTGCAATATGGAGTTTCCGTGCGCCTGACACGAGTCAGAGGATGTGCGGAGGCTGCCCAAAGGAGGATGCCATCCTTGAATAAACAACAGAATGATCAGCCGCAAGGCTTGCGTTTTGATATTTATGAACGCATTCATTTGACGGAGGAAGCTGCCGGGATTGCCGAGTTGGAGGAAATTGAGCTTCTGCCACGCATTCAGGTTGTAACCCACGGCGACCATGCCGCTTTGCGAGGGCATTTGCTGCTGGAGGGCGTGTACCGCACACCTGAACAGATCACGAGCGAGCTTCATCATTTGATCCCTGTGGAAATTACCATTCCGCTAAATCGGGTAGGAAAATTGGAAGATATCTCCGTGGAGATTGAAAATTTTGATGTGGACCTGCTCTCTTTACGCAGTCTAAACATTACAGGGGTTCTTTCTTTGCATGGGGTGGAAAGCTCTCATGCAGAGGAGACAGCGGTTTGGCTGGATGAGGAGTTTACTGTAGTGCATGCGCCTGAGCATCCAGCTTCATCTCTTTCTGGCGATGGAGAGCATCGTCACGAAGAGACCTATTCTACCCAAGACTCGGCATTCAACAACTATACAGACTCGGAAACTTCATACACAGTAGCAGCGCAACAGGAGTCAGCTTACTGGGAACAGTTGTCAGAGGATCAACTTGAACAGAAGTCATCATTGGAGCAGCAGACTTATGACCCGATAGTAGATCCGAATCGATATTATGAGCCATGGACGGGAAAAGCAATTGAAGACAGTTCTTCCGAAGTGAAGCATGAGCAGGAGTCACCGGAAGTGTGGGGAATTCAGCAAGAGGCAGTAGGGACGGTAGGAGATGAGCCTAAAGTATCTTCTACATCTCCCAATGTAGCATACGACTCTTTGCTGTCGGAGCCGCATTCTGACACAGAGTCGGAGATTTATTTGGAGCCGCAGTTGGAAGCAAGTCAGGGGAATGACTTTGACTTCAGGCCTGAGGCGTCAGAACAGGTAAACCATGAAGTTCATGATACCTTTACTGAGGAAAAGCCAGAGATGCGCGTGGCTTTTAACAGTAAAAAGGATGAAGGAGCAGACGAGCCGGACCCGGTTGTCTACTCATCATTGCTTCAATCCAGCCGTTCGGTAAAAGAAGCGGAACACCAGCAGCAACTGGAACATGAACCGCAAGGTCAGGATCAGAAAGTCGACGAAGAGCGTGAGGATGCCAAGTGGAAAAATCTTTTTTTCCATACACAGGATGAAACGCCTTTCCGCAAGGTAAGGTTATGCATTGTACAGCGCGAGGATACACTGGAAACGATAGCAGACCGTTATCAACTCAGCACACGGGAGCTACAATTGTATAACAGATTGGCAGAGCATCATGTAGAAGAAGGGCAAGTATTGTACATCCCTTGATTCGGTTGCTGAAACATGCGACGAAGTGCTGACTATAGTCAATGAGAAATGGGTGTTGACTATAGTCAATGGGAAATGTATGATGTGGTATAGTTATTGAAAGACTGAGATCGGGAAGAGTAGGCAGCAAGCCCTTCAGAGAGTGGAATTGCAGCGCTGTGAGGTTCCGCAGGAAGCTACTGGCCGAAGTCACCCGGGAGTCGCCTGTTTGAACGGTTCCTCATTTCATTCCTTCGGAAGGTAAGAGGTTCACGGTAGAATAAGGCCGGTCCGCAACCGTTATCTGCATAAAGTGTCACACCATGTGTAATGGATCAGTGGATACATACACTAGGGTGAAACAAAGGTGGTACCGCGAGAGAACAGCCTTTCGTCCTTTGAGGATGAAGGGCTTTTTTTATTTGCCAATTGAAAAATCATGGAGGTATCCTGATATGTCAGAACAAGACAACAAGACAACCTTGGAAATGCCAACAACGTATGATCCCAAATCAGCAGAACAAAAATGGTACAAAACGTGGATGGAGAAGGGCTATTTCCGCGCCGGGCAACATCCAGAGGCAGAGCCTTTTACAATCGTTATTCCACCACCCAATGTTACGGGTATGTTGCATATTGGACATGCTCTTGACTTTACTTTGCAGGATATTATTATCCGCGCCAAGCGGATGCAGGGTTATGATGCCTTGTGGCTACCAGGGGCAGACCATGCAGGTATTGCTACTCAAACAAAAGTAGAGCAGAAGCTGCGGGAAGAAGGCCTGACTCGCTATGATTTGGGCCGTGAGAAGTTTTTGGAAAAAGTGTGGGAGTGGAAGGATCTTTATCTGGACAATATCCACAACCAATGGGAAAAAATGGGCTTTTCTCTCGATTATTCCCGTGAACGTTTTACATTGGATGAGGGACTGTCCAAAGCGGTACGCGAAGTATTCGTTAAACTGTACAAAAAGGGCCTGATTTATCGCGGTAAACGCATCATTAACTGGGACCCTGCTGCACGTACTGCGTTGTCGGATATTGAGGTGGAATACAAAGAGGTGAATGGAAATCTGTATCACCTGCAATACCCACTGAAAGACGGTAGCGGATTTATTACTGTAGCCACCACACGTCCTGAAACGATGCTGGGCGATACGGCTGTAGCTGTACATCCGGAAGATGAACGCTACAAGCAAATGATCGGCAAAACGCTTGTGCTTCCAATCATCGGGCGTGAAATTCCGGTCATTGCGGATGACTATGTGGATAAAGATTTCGGTAGCGGCGCTGTTAAAATTACACCGGCTCACGATCCGAATGACTTTGAAATGGGACAACGTCACCAGTTGCCACAAATTACGGTGATGGACGAGACGGGAACCATGAATGCTGAAGCAGGCAAATATCAGGGACTGGATCGCAGCGATTGCCGTAAGCAAATCGTCGCTGATTTGAAAGAGCAGGGTGTACTAATTCGTATTGAAGAGCATGTACACCAAGTAGGCCATAGTGAGCGTTCAGGTGTAGTTGTAGAACCTTATCTGTCCACGCAATGGTTCGTGGAAATGAAGCCTCTGGCAGCTAAGGCGATTGAAGCACAGAAGGCTGGCAACGGTGTAAACTTTGTGCCGGATCGCTTTGAGCGTACTTATCTGCATTGGATTGAAAATGTGCGAGATTGGTGTATTTCCCGTCAATTATGGTGGGGACACCGTATTCCGGCTTGGTATGATGAAGAAACCGGAGAAGTGATTGTATCGGCGGAGGACCCTACCACTTTGCCTGAATATGCCGGTAGAAAGCTCAAACAGGATGAGGATGTACTCGATACTTGGTTCAGCTCTGCTTTGTGGCCGTTTTCGACCCTGGGTTGGCCTGAGCAGACAGAGGATCTCAAACGCTATTATCCGACTAATGTTCTAGTTACAGGCTACGACATTATTTATTTCTGGGTATCGCGTATGATTTTTACCGCGCTGGAATTTACGGAAGAGATTCCGTTCAAGGACGTACTTATGCACGGTCTGGTTCGTGACGCGGACGGAAGAAAAATGTCCAAATCCCTGGGCAATGGTGTTGATCCGCTCGACGTGATCGAACAATATGGTACCGATGCTATGCGTTATATGATCTCCACCAGCAGCACGCCTGGACAAGACCTTCGTTTCCGCTGGGAACGTGTGGAGCAGGCGCGTAACTTTGCCAATAAAATCTGGAATGCATCACGTTTTGCGCTGATGAATCTGGAAGGCGTCACTGCGGCAGATATAGACATTACCGGTGACTTGAGCACCGTTGATCGTTGGATTCTGCACCGTCTAAACGAAACTTCACGCGACATCACGCGTCTAATAGATGCTTATGAATTTGGCGAGACAGGCCGCCTTCTGTACAACTTTATTTGGGATGATTTGTGCGACTGGTACATTGAGTTTGCGAAGCTTTCCCTATATGGCGATAATGCAGAGGCGAAAAAGAAAACACAATCCGTCCTTGCCTATGTTTTGGATCGGACACTGCGCATGATTCATCCGTTCATGCCTTTTATCTCCGAGGAAATATGGCAGCATCTTCCGCATGAGGGAGAAACGATCACACTAGCTGCTTGGCCTGCTTACGATCCTGCTTTCGAGGATAAGGGTGCGGTCGCTGAAATGAATTTGCTGATCGACGTGATTCGTGCTGTGCGCAATATTCGCGCTGAAGTCAACGTGCCGATGAGTAAAAAAATTGAATTGCTCATAAAACCCGGCGATCAAGCCGTTCTTGATATCATTAACCGCAATGGGGAGTATGTACGTCGATTCTGTAATACGTCTGAATTCGACGCGGGATTAGAGTTCACCGCTCCAGATAAAGCCATGACATCTATTGTTAGCGGCGCAGAGCTATACCTGCCGTTAGCCGGACTGCTAGATATTGCCCAGGAAATTAGCAGACTCGAAAAAGAACTTCAGCATTTGAACAGTGAAGTGGAGCGCGTGGAGAAAAAGCTCTCCAACCAAGGCTTCGTGGCAAAGGCACCAGCCAAAGTCATCGAGGAAGAGAAGGCCAAGCAAGCCGATTACTCAGATAAGCGCGCTAAAGTTATCGCACGTATTGAAGAACTCAAGGGATAATTTCACTCACAATAAAATGACCTGAAGGTGAAGAGGATGTCAGATACGATCAGGGGCGGCGACATAGCCCCTTTACAAAGTTATGATGAAGCAGTGGAATGGATTAACGGGTTGATTCCGTTTGGTATTAGACCCGGACTGGAACGAATCGAACAGCTGATGAGTAGACTGGGTGATCCCCAACGACATCTGAAATTTATTCATATTGCGGGAACCAACGGTAAGGGCTCAACTTGTGCCTTTCTAACCTCTGTGCTTCTGAAATGTGGATACGATGTTGGGACCTTTACTTCTCCGTACATCACCCGATTTACGAACCGTTTTCAATTCAATGGGACCGATATTCCAGATGAAACGCTGGTTTCACTCGCCAATCGCTTGTATCCGTTGGTGAAAGAAATCGCAGATAGTGAGTTGGGATCACCTACGATGTTTGAGGTGTCCACAGCGTTGGCTATTTTGTACTATGCTACGGTATCTTTTCCAGATGTTGTGGTATGGGAGACAGGTCTCGGGGGAAGGATGGATGTAACTAATATCGTGAGTCCTATCGTCTCGGTTATTACGAATGTCGGCTATGACCATACGGACATTTTGGGAGATACACTGGAACAGATTGCAAGAGAAAAGGCTGGAATCATCAAGCCGGGTGTACCTGTCGTCAGTTGTGTTTCCCAGCCCGAGGCTATTCAGGTCATACGTGAAACGGCGGCCAAGCAAGGAGCTACCTTGTACCTGGCAGGAGAACAATTTACGTATGAACGGTTAAATGGGAATGAAACAGGTCAGACCTTTTCATTCGCTGGACCCTTCCGGCATATGGAAATCGACATCACGTTGTTAGGCGAGCATCAATGTTCTAATGCGGCAGGAGCTATGATGGCACTTGAAGTCCTACGTCAGTATATGGCTTTTGTGTTGGATGATGCGGATCTGCTGAAGGGCTTTAGGCAAGCTGCCTGGGCAGGGCGTCTCGAACAAGTCAGTACCTCGCCGAGAATTGTCCTTGATGGGGCTCATAATCCAGAAGGGGCTCAGACGCTGGCCAAGAGTCTCCCACAAGTGTATTCGTACAAAAAATTGGTTTTAATGATGGGAATGCTGTCAAACAAGCATCATGAGGCATACTTGCAGCATATACTGCCACTAGTGGATACGCTTATCCTGACCGAGCCCGATTTTCGCCGCAAAATGAATGCCGCTGATTTGGCTCATCTCGTGGAGAAGCTGCGGCCGTCTTATGCCAAAACGGATTTAAAAATTATTGTAGAAGGTGACTGGAAAAAGGCTTTAAGCCTGTTTCAGTCACATACGGAAGCGGAAGATCTGGGGGTGGTGTCCGGCACGCTGTATCTTATTGCGGATGTACGGGCTACCCTTATGTATCAAACCGATTCGGAAAAAGGTTGGTGAAATTTGTTGATTACTTCGGAACATGTTCATTTTATCGGTATCGGCGGCTACGGGATGAGCGCGATTGCTCGGGTCATGCTGGAGATGGGATATACCGTGACTGGCTCAGATGTGGCATCACAGGAGCTGACAGAAAAACTGGCGGCAAAAGGCGCAAAAATATATATTGGACACACGCCTGAACATATTGCAGGCGCAGATATTGTTGTCTATTCAACAGCATTGTCACGTGACAATGTAGAGCGGGTGGCAGCGGAAGAATTGAATATTCCAACACTGCACCGTTCGCAGATGCTGGCTCGCTTGCTTAACGAACGTAAGGGAATAGCGGTTGCGGGTGCGCATGGGAAAACGACAACCTCTTCCATGATCGCTCTGGTTATGGAGAGATGTAACGTTGATCCAACGTATATTATTGGCGGCGAAATCACGAATTTGGGAACGAACGCCAAAGCGGGTAAAAGCGAGTTTGTCGTTGCCGAGGCGGATGAGAGCGATGGTTCTTTCCTGCAATATCATCCTTGGCAGGGTATCGTAACCAATATTGAAGCGGATCATTTGGAAAATTACGATGGCGATTTTAATCGGCTGAAAAGTGCTTACGTACAGTTTTTGAGTCAAATTCGGCCGGATGGAGCAGCTATTGTATGCGCAGATGATCAGAACATCCGAGAGATGTTGCCTCAGCTCCAAACTCGGGTCATTACTTATGGGGTAGAGCATGAAGCGGATTACATGGCGACAGATATCCAACTAGGTGACCGCCGATTAAGCTTTACGATGAGTCGTAAGGGAACAGCACTCGGAACGATTGAATTGTCTGTACCGGGTAAACATAATATGTATAATGCGATGGCTACCGTGATTTCATGTTTGGAAGCAGGAATTCCATTTGATCAAATTGCTGCCACTATTGTGGAATTTCACGGAGCAAAACGTCGTTTTCAAGTGCTAGGTGAAGGCAATGACATTTTGATTATTGATGACTATGCGCATCACCCAACAGAGATTGAGGCTACGATCAGTGCAGCGAGAGCGACTGGGAAGCGTATTATTGCCGTGTTCCAGCCACAACGCTACAGCCGTACCTTTTTCCTGTTGGATGCGTTCAGCCGTGCGTTTAGCGAGGCTAATGAAGTGATCATTACCGATATTTATTCACCAGCGGGAGAAAAACAGATTGCAGGTGTGCATTCTTCCAAACTGGTGGATTTAATTGTCCAAAACAGCAACGCGAATGCAGTCTATTTACCGACCAAAGAAGCCGTGATCGAAGAGTTGAAAGATCGGTTACAGCCGGGCGATCTTGTGCTGACAATGGGAGCAGGGGATATCTGGAAAGCTGGCGACGCATTAGCACGCCATCTTCGCGGGCAACAAGTGTAATTACGTATAAACATGGGCTGTTACGCCAATGAATTATAGCTTTGAAGGGTATTCCGAACACGAAAGTGTTTCGGGATACCTTTTTTTGTAATGCCGTGGCATATTTCCTCAGCTTGACTCATACAACAGACTATGAGGAAGTATGGGACAAGGAGGGAGTGCATCCATGAACAAGGCCAAGATGACATTCCGGTTCGATCAACAGTTGCCGGAAACAAGCCGGGAGGATAAGCTACAGGTGCTTCCGAACAAAAATGAGTCGTTTACGAACGGACAGCGTGACATGATTAGAGATACGGAGTTACACCACGATGATGAGCTTTATCAAACTGATAACCATCGTAAAGGAATGGAACGGACTAGTAGTATAGAGAAACATACTCGAACTACACAACATTCAGAGCTCGGCAAACCTGTGGAGACGAATAAACGCACTGCAACTCGGCGCTTTACTCCAACATTGAGGGTACAAGAGGGATGGGACGACCCTTTTGGTCGTTCGGCAGCTTCCTGGTCAGATGCGGACGTTCTACCGGAAAGTCCAGAAGAGGATGATGTTGAGGTTGAGGAGGCCTATTATTCCGGTCAAGAGTATAGAAAGCGTCCACCACACCCTTCCAGATGGAGGTTGATCGGTTCTGCAGCCAGTGCGTTGGTGACTGGGGGCATGTTCGGATATATTATGTTGTTATTGTTTAACGGAGGTAGTATGGTCCCGGGATCTGATTCTTTGGATAATGAGGCTGTACCCGTTTTCAAAGAATCTGTTGATGTCGATACAACGTCTGCAAAAGAGAGTGCTGCCCCTGTCGCCGTCGTAGCGACTCAAGTGTCTCCACAAACCTATTACTTGCTGCAATACGGGGTTTTCAGCACTCCAGAGAGGGCTTTACAGGCAAAGGAAGAACTGTTGAAGGCAGGCATTGCAGCAGGAGGGGATAGCGAGGATCAAAACCGAGTATATGCAGGAATATCGTCGGATAGGGAGCAAGCCAAGTTGCTTAGTAATCAATTGAAGACACAAGGAGTGGAATTGTATGTCCGCGAACTCGAATTACCCGGATTCGAAAAAGCGGCTTACGGAGGTAATGGTGATAAACTCACTACCTTTTTTCAGTTAAGCAACTCATTAGTGGGCAAGCTGAGCGGACTATCCTCAACTTTGCTCAGAGAAGAAGGCCCAAATACGGTGCCAGCCTCCGACATGAGCGAGCTGAACGACCTGCATCAGCAGTGGACACAAAATATCGCTGCAATTCCCACTGGTCTTCCGAAGGAAGCGGCTGCCACCGCAACTTCGCTTGAAAAGGCGATGAACAGCGCAGTCTCTGCACTTGGAGAATATAACAAGAACACAGCCAAGGAACACATTTGGGAGATTCAGTCCTCCATGATGGAATATGTTTTGCGTGAGAAGGAATTTATCCAATTCATAAAACAGTAGACTAACCATACTTTCCGGCAAGGAACTGGAAATAGTTCCCCATGCCGGATTTCTGTTTGTATTGCAGTACAAATCACCGTATAATAATGAAGGTGTCAAAAAATGGCGAGGGAAGATCAGGATGAAAAAAAATGTAGGAATGCTTATACTGTTTTTGTTGCTCGGTTGGCTTTTGGGTGCTTGGATTGCTAAGGCCCTTCAATCGGTCAAAGTCCTTTCCTTTCTGACCCACCCCACTACGATATCCTGGTCGCCGAGAGCGGATCTGGATATTATCAGCTACAACATAACGATAAATTTTGAATTGAGCCTGCTTAGTCTGATCGGCATCATCGCCGCATTCTGGCTGTATCGCAGGCTCTAACTGATGAAAAGGAGCTTCCCTTATGGACGGGAAAATTACGCCCCGCATTATTCTGGCATCGACTTCACCAAGAAGGAAGGAATTACTCGCATATTTGAGACTCCCCTTTGAGGTGGTGCCGAGTCATGCGGATGAAAGCACGCCTGAGAGCTGGACGCCTCAGCAAATCGTGGAGACCCTTGCGGCCCGCAAAGCCGAAGCGGTCGTGCGCACTGCCGCACAATCCGAGGAAGCTGGATTGGTGATTGGCAGTGATACGATTGTCGTGCTGGAGGATTCGGTATTGGGCAAGCCTGTTGACCATGCGGACGCGGTTCGTATGTTGACTGCATTGCAGGGAAGAACACACCGTGTGTACACTGGGGTAGCCTGCATACATACCGGAACCGGCAAGATGCTTGTTAGATATCGCCAAACGGAGGTCACAATGAAGCCTCTGAACCAAGAGCAAATTGTGGCATACGTAAATACTGGTGAACCGTCTGACAAAGCAGGATCGTATGGCATTCAAGGCATGGGTGCTACGTTGGTGGAATCTATTCAGGGTTGTTATTTTAACGTCGTAGGATTGCCGCTTTCTTTGCTGTCGGACATGCTGTCCGATTTTGGAGTGAATGTGCTGCGTCCATAAAAGGGGATAAACATATGCTGGAGTCGCCAATACTGATGCTTCGCGACCTCCCCCATGAAGAACGACCAAGAGAGCGCATGATGACATATGGGGCGGATGCCTTGAGCAACGCGGAGTTGCTAGCAATACTACTGCGTACAGGAACACAAAGTGAATCATCTCTGCATTTAGCGCAGCGTATTTTGCAGCAAGCAGGGAATTTGCGTCAACTGGTGGATATGAGTCTGAGCGAGTTGACCCAGATTAAGGGCATTGGAAATGCTAAAGCGATACAGCTAAAAGCGGGGATCGAACTCGGGCGTCGATTAGCATTGTCACGCCACTTGGAGACCCCGGTAATTAGTTGCCCACGGGATGTGGCAGATCTGCTGTTTGAACAGCTTCGCTATTTGCAGAAAGAGCATTTTGTTTGCCTGTTTTTAAATACCAAAAACCATGTCATTGCTCAGGAAACGCTATCTATGGGCAGCCTGAATTCCGCCATCGTGCATCCTCGTGAAGTATTTCGGGCTGCAATCAAGTGCAGCAGTGCTTCGATTATTTGTGCTCATAACCATCCGAGCGGTGATCCGAAGCCAAGCCCGGAAGATGTCCAGTTGACTCGCCGCCTGATGGAAGCGGGCAACATCGTGGGCATCGACGTGCTTGATCATATTGTGATCGGGGACGGGACCTTTGTAAGTTTGAAGGAACAAGGTCTGATATAATATAATATTTAAATCAAACATTTAAACATGACCGGATAAACCGGCCTGAATAAACCGTTTATACAGGGATAACAGATTTCAGGGAAGAGAAAAGGAGATTAACATCATGCTGGGTGGCTTTACAAAAGATTTGGGAATTGACTTGGGAACGGCAAACACGCTTGTATACGTAAGAGGTAAGGGAATCGTGGTTCGTGAACCATCTGTAGTTGCTTTGCGTACAGATACAAAAACCATTGAGGCTGTTGGGGAATCTGCGAAAAAAATGATCGGTCGCACACCGGGAAATATCCGTGCAATTCGTCCAATGAAGGATGGAGTCATTGCTGATTTTGATACGACTGCAACGATGATCAAATATTTCATCCGTCAGGCGCAAGCACAACGTTCATTGTTTCCGCGCCATCCGAACGTGATGGTTTGCGTGCCTTCGGGCATTACTGCAGTGGAACAGCGTGCTGTTGAAGATGCGACCAAGCAAGCAGGCGCAAGAGAGGCGTACACGATTGAAGAGCCGTTTGCAGCGGCAATTGGCGCTGATCTGCCGGTATGGGAGCCTACAGGCAGTATGGTTGTCGATATCGGTGGAGGTACAACTGAAGTTGCGGTCATTTCCTTGGGAGGGATCGTAACAAGTCGTTCTGTACGTGTAGCTGGCGATGAAATGGACGAGTCCATCATTCAATACGTGAAACGTCAATACAACCTGATGATTGGTGAACGGACTTCTGAGCAGCTGAAAATGGAAGTTGGTTCAGCTATGCCATTAGAGCAAGTGGAAACATCGGAGATCCGCGGACGCGATCTGGTAACAGGCTTACCGAAGACAATTACGATTACCTCCGATGAAATTAGCGAAGCATTATCGGATACCGTTAATGCGATCGTGGACGCAGTCAAAGTAACATTGGAAAAATGCCCTCCCGAGCTGGCGGCGGACATCATGGATAGAGGAATTGTACTGACTGGTGGTGGAGCACTACTGCGCAACCTGGATAAGCTGTTGGCAGGTGAGACCGGAATGCCGGTGATCGTAGCGGAAAATCCTCTGGATTGTGTGGCAATCGGTACGGGTAGAGCACTGGAAAATATCCATTTGTTCAAATCGCGCAGCAGTTCTGCCGTCCGTTCCAAACGTTGAATCGGGGGTGTAGGAACTGTTTAAGCTGTTTGGCAATAAAAGACTATTTGTTCTATTGATAGGAATCGTTCTGTTTATTGCCCTTATGGGGATTACACTTGGACAGAGAAATTCCTTAACCTGGCCCGAGAAGTTTGCCAGAGATTCAATTGGCTTTGTGCAAGGTATCTTTTACAGGCCCGCTTCAGCAATAGCGGGCTTCTTTGAAGATATTGGTAATATGCGTAGTATTTACGAAGAAAATGAGCGCTTAAAAATAGCCGTGGCCAAGCTGACTCGTGACCAGATTCAGACTCATAATTATGTTGAAACAAATGCCAGATTGCAGAATGAACTGAAGTTCACCCAAACGCAAAAGGCGAAAAATAATTATGATTATCGTGTTGCACAAGTGAACAGTGTTAGCAATGATTCCAAAACACTCGTGATTGATATTGGTGAGAAGGACGGAGCCAAGGTCGGTCAGGAGGTCAGTTCACTTGAAGGGTTTGTTGGGGTCATTAGCCGCACGGGGAATTTTACGTCTACCGTTACGCTGTTGACTACATTGGATCCTAAAAATCCGAATTCTTATGCCATTGCAGCGACAGTCTTGGGTAAGGAAAATCAATCGTTTGGTATGATTGAAAGCTATGATCCGGGTACGAACACATTTCAAATGACTCGCATTGAAGAAAAAGATCCAATCGCAAAGGGTGATCAGATTATTACGTCTGGTGCAGGCGGGAAGTTCCGCAAAAACCTAATGATTGGAACGGTGGAGAAAATTCAGGTTGGAGAGTTCGGCAAAACACGGACAGCGATTATTAAACCGGCAGCCAGCTTTGTGGATTGGAAAGAACTGCTCGTCCTCTACACTCCTGAGGTACCGGAATAATGAAGATGCGCGGTCAGGTTCTGATACTGCTGCTGTTTGTCCTGTTTATAGCTGAAGGAACGATTCTTCCGTGGCTTCTCCCGGATAGTTGGCATTCAAGAATGGTTCCAAATTTTGTATATGTCGTAATTTTGTTTGTATCTGTGTATTACAGCCGTCATACAGCGTTGGTGCTAGGTATTGTTTTTGGACTTATTCATGATGTAGTGTACTACGGGTTTATCATTGGCCCTTATTCTTTTGCAATGGGGTTGTCTGCATACTTATTAGGGCTTGTGTTTACTGCTAGACGTGCACCGATGCCCATTATGATGGCGGCCGTATTGATTGGTAGTTTCCTGCTGGATTCTATGCTTTTTGCCATTGATCAGCTGTTTCAACTGAATCATCAGACTTTCAATTGGGCACTTGCTCAGTATATGATTCCTGATTTGTTTATCCATTTTCTGTTCGCCCTCATCATTTATGTCCCAGTTCGCAAGCAATTGCAGCGTTTGGGTACCCGTGTGAAAAAGGAAGAAACTGTCTAGGTCTTTTTACACACATTTTGTCCGGGTTAGCAGGGATTTGACGTCCCGGGGACGAAATGATTGAGATAGGAGGGACAGGCTAATGGCGGTGAAATCGAATCATGTCACGATTAAAGGCATCAAAGATGGCCTGGTATTCCTGCTGGACGATCAATGCGAATTTGAGGATTTGCTGGGTGAGCTGCGTTTTAAGCTGGAGCACAGTCATCAAAATATTTTAACTGGTCCGATCATTCATGTGGATATTAAACTGGGAAGTCGGGAAGTAACTGAGGAGCAAAAGGAAAGTATTCTGGAGATTTTGAAGCAGAAGGGGAATCTGCTCATCAGGTCTGTAGAATCACCCGGATTGCCTGCGGTAGTACAGGGTAAGCCCCCCATTCACACGGTGACAGGGATTATCCGTTCAGGACAAGTGCTTCATCACGATGGAAACTTACTCTTTTTGGGAGATGTTAACCCGGGTGGAATTATAACTTGTACCGGTGATATCTATGTCCTTGGCGCTCTGCGGGGTATGGCGCATGCAGGGATGGAGGGAAATAGTGAAGCGATTATCGCGGCCTCCTATTTTGCACCAACACAGCTGCGAATTTCCGAAATGATTAGCCGTCCACCAGATGAATGGGAGACGCGTGAATCCGGCATGGAATTTGCGTATCTCAAGGATGGCGCTATGCAAATAGATAAAATGAGCAATATTGTGCGTCTGGGCCGCGATTTTAACGTGTTCAAAGGGGTGTAGCACATGGGAGAGGCTATCGTCGTCACTTCAGGAAAAGGCGGCGTCGGCAAAACGACGACGTCAGCCAATATAGGAACAGCGCTTGCACTGCTCGGCAAAAAGGTGTGTTTGGTGGATACGGATATCGGTTTGCGTAATCTAGACGTTGTGATGGGTCTGGAAAACCGGATTATTTATGACCTTGTTGATGTAGCGGAAGGTCGTTGCCGTCTGAATCAGGCACTGGTTAAGGACAAGCGTTTTGAGGAGCTGTATATGCTGCCAGCTGCTCAAACCAAGGACAAAAGTGCTGTTACGCCGGAGCAGGTTAAGGATATTATTTTGGAGCTTAAAAAGGATTTTGAATATATATTGATCGACTGCCCTGCGGGTATTGAGCAAGGCTTTAAAAATGCCATTGCCGGTGCGGATCAGGCCATTGTTGTGACTACTCCAGAAAATGCTGCTGTACGCGATGCAGATCGGGTAATTGGTTTACTGGAAAGTTCACATGTGATATCACCTAAGTTGGTGGTTAACCGCATTCGCAATAGTATGGTTAAATCCGGAGATATGTTAGATATTGACGGAATTTTACAAGTGCTTAGCATAGACCTTATTGGGATTGTACCGGATGATGAAATGGTAATTAAAGCAGCTAATACAGGAGAGCCTACTGTTATGAATCCGGATGCGCAGGCAGCGATTGCCTATCGGAACATTGCGAGACGAATCTTGGGCGATACTGTGCCTCTTATGCAGCTGGACCAGAAGAAGAGTGTGATGACACGCTTTAAGAAGTTTTTTGGTATGGGTGGATAAGGAAAACAGGAAGTTATTGCTGGTGGTTGCTTGGCCCTTTCTAGTGAGATATTTTCACTGATTTCTAAGGGAAGTGTTACAGTAGCATTCATTTGTAATACTAGACACTTAAATAAGTTGCCACTTATTTAAGTGTTTTTGGTTTGCTTTTTTAAATTTCTATGATTCTGGTTTGTAAATTTAGATCATTACATAAATGTTATAAATGCAAAACATATCCGGTGCGCTAGCGCCGGTTTTTTTGATTTTTAGGGTATGTAATCCCCAACCGGACAACATAAGTTGAAGCCCGTCCTCATAAGATGTAATAAACTTACCTCGCTGAGGGGGCTGAACAGGATGGACAAAAATTCCGGAATCAAGCAGCGCAGAAAAGAACGTATACAGCAGCTAATCGAGGGAAACAAAGCGGAGGCGTATTCCTCAGGCATAGATCAGAATAGGTACGGGTACAGAGAAATGAAATCGATGCCTGTAGTCAGTGCCAACTCGCCCAGAGACCCAGAAACTGAGTGGAAAAATGATCGACAACGTTGGCAGCAATCTTTTGGGGCAAATCGTGGTCCGTCTTTTTGGAGTTCCTTTTGGCGTAGAACTGTCATAGCAGCAGTGTTATTTGGAGTGGTGTGGGGCTTATTTCGCTGGGATATTCCCTATGCAGTAAATTTGAGAATGTTTGTCGCGGATGCCTTGAATAAGGACATGGATTTTGCAGCCGCCGGACAATGGTATAAAACTTATTTTGACGGAGCTCCTTCCTTCTTACCGATTTTTGGCGAGGAGCATGAAACGAAACAGGTAGACGCAAGTCGAAAAGGCTCTCCACCGATTGAAGGCAATATAACACAGCCGTTTGTACTGAGTCTTAAAGGAGTAGAAATTACGCCGAATGTTGCCGATAACGGGGCAATCGCTGTTAAAAGTATAGATGCAGGACGTGTATTAGACGTATTAAACCATCCCAAAAGTGGGATTTCAGTTACAATTCGTCACACTGGCGGTATCACAGCAACTTACGGAAGGCTCTCACGCTCTACCTTAAAAGTGAACGATTGGGTTCAGGAGGGTGAAGAGATCGGTGTATTGCCAGCAAGTCACGGCGGTAGCGAGGCGGCGACTTTATTTTTGGCAATTCAAAGAGGGGATCAATACATTGACCCGTCGGAAGTGGTAGCCCTTGATTAATGTCCGAGGGGTGACCTTATCACTGCATCCACTGTTTGTACTGGTTATGCTGACCTCTGTATTAACTGGACATTTCATCGAGATCATGACCTTATTTACACTAGTGTTTATACATGAGCTAGGTCATGCGACAGCTGCTTCGTTGTTGGGGGCGCGGTTGCTTTCCATACAGATGTTACCCTTTGGAGGAGTGGCTGTCATTGAGGATCAGGGGAAGCTCAATGCGTGGAAGGAGATTGTCATTGCCCTAGCAGGCCCCCTGCAAAACGGAATCATGATCATCATTCTTTTGTGGCTTAGGAATGTGAGTGGGTTGGAGCATGATTATGTAAATTATATAATTCAGGGAAATGCTGTTATTGCATTGTTTAATTTGTTGCCAATTTTACCGCTTGATGGTGGAAAAATATTGCAGTCGCTGATTAGCTTATTCTTCTCTTATCACCGCACATTAGTATGGACTTTTAGAGCCAGTATCATAACAAGTCTGCTATTTTGCCTGTATGGTATTTCGCCGTTATTAAGGCAAGATGAGCCTTTACATTTAAATCTGCTGGCGGTAGGGATTTTTTTGCTTTATTCTAATATTGTGGATTATCGGAATATCCCTTACCGTTTTATACGTTTTTTGCTGGGGAGGGACGAGCTTTTTTACCGCGAAGCGGCTAAAGGAAGCATTGCCTTACCTATTGTATCCCTGCCCGTGAAACATTTGGAGCCTGTTTTGCGTCTTTTCAGAAGAGATCGATATCATATGGTTTACGTTATGAATGAACAGGGACGGATTGTAGCTGTATTGCCGGAACAACGACTTATACGTTCTTATTTTGCGGCATGCCCGCCAAATGGTGGAGAATCCAAACCCAAATAATGTTTATGAAATAAGGAAGAGGCTGTATTCAGAGAGGTTGAAAAACCATGAAGCAAATGATTGTACAATGCCAACAGCAGATGACCCAAATGGCACTGTTGGAAGAGGGACGATTGGTTGAATATGCGGCTGAACTACCGCGAAAACGGGGAATTCTAGGTTCTTTTTTCAAAGCGAGAGTGGTCAATGTGCTACCAGGTATGCAAGCCGCCTTTGTTGACATTGGACAGCGAAAAAATGCTTTTTTGTATGTAGATGACGTACTTCATGCCCATTTGGACAAGCAACCAGAGGTAAAGCCGTCCATTTCTGAACTGTTAAAGGTGGGGCAGGAAATTGTAGTACAAGTATTAAAAGAGGCGGTTGGTAGCAAAGGAGCCAGGGTGACCACTCATTTTTCACTTCCGGGCCGCTGGATTGTATACATGCCCCGGGCTGATTATGTGGCCGTATCCAAGAAGATTGAGCGTGAGGGAGAACGTGCCCGTTTGAAAGCCATGGGAGAGCAGCTACGCACGGGTGAGGAAGGGCTCATCATTCGTACGGTTTCAGAGGAAATGAGTATAGAGGCGATTGAAAATGATCTGAATCAACTACGTAAGCAATGGGTGGCTATTCAGCGCAAAGCGGGTGAACACTCCGCACCGTGTGAATTGCACCGGGATCTGAGTATCGTTCAGCGTTTAATTCGCGATGTGTTTACACCTGAGCAGGATGAACTGGTCATTGACAGCGAGGAGCAAGCAAAGGATGCAGAAGTAATGCTGCAACAGATTGGTTCTGCGAAAGCTCATGTAAGTATATTTCGCAGTGCTGAAGAAACGATTTTCAAAGCTTATGGCATTCATGAGCAGCTGGAGCGCGATTTTGCACGAAAGGTATGGCTTCAGGGTGGCGGATACATTGTCATTGATCATACGGAGGCATTGACCGTCGTGGATGTGAACACTGGGAAGTTTACGGGCGGCAGTAATTTGGAAGAGACGGTGACCCAGACTAACATTGAAGCAGCAGAAGAGATTGCCCGCCTGGTACGTGTACGTGATATTGGAGGTATTATCATCATTGATTTCATCGATATGGAACAAGAGGAGAATCGTAGGGAAGTATCTTCTGTGCTGGAGGCAAGATTAAAAAAGGACCGGACTAAATCATATGTTGTCGGTTGGACGCGGTTAGGTTTACTGGAAATGACCCGCAAAAAAGTGCGTGAAGAAAAGACTCTCGTGTAGAACGTGCGTAATCAAAATTATTTCAAAACTAAAGGTTGAATGTGTACGAAGCTTGTGCTACAATCAATTAGTATGTGTGATGCGTAAGATTGGCTGCACATGCTGTAACCGCTCCAATCAGGTACTGAAGTGCAGTATTCTAAGGAAACTGCCACCTGCAATTAGGCGAGTCTGAGACATAAGGAGGTGCAAGCAAATGTACGCAATTATCGAAACTGGTGGTAAGCAATACAAAGTTCAAGAGGGCGATGTATTGTTCATCGAGAAGTTGGAAGCTAATGATGGTGAAACTGTAACGTTCGATCGTGTTCTGGCAGTGTCCGGCGACAATGGCTTGACAGCAGGTACACCGCTTCTTTCTGGAGCTTCTGTAACAGCTAAAGTTGAGAAGCATGGTCAAGGTCAAAAGGTCGTTGTATACAAATACAAACCTAAAAAGAACTACCATGTGAAGCAAGGTCATCGTCAACCGTACACGAAAGTGACGATTGAAAAAATCCAAGCGTAAGAGGGTGCGATAATTGATTATCGTGCGTATTATACGACTGGAGGATGGCAGCATACAGGGGTTTTCTGTTAAAGGCCATGCGAATTTTGCTAAATCTGGCGAGGATATCGTATGTGCTGGTGTTTCAGCGGTAACAGTAGGAACTGTCAATTCGATTGTAGCTCTTACGGACGTTGAAATGGAAACGGAAATGGAAAACGGCTTTTTAAGCGCGTATCTTTCTCCTGAAAGTTATCATGATGCGAACGCACAGGTTCAACTGTTGTTGGAGTCCATGGTGATTATGCTGACAAGCATTGCTGAATCATACGGTAAGTATATTCAAATAGAAAATAAACAAAGAAGGAGGTAGACATCATGTTGAAATTGACATTGGATCTTCAGTTATTCGCATCGAAAAAAGGTGTAGGTTCCACAAAAAACGGACGTGACAGCAGATCGAAACGTCTTGGAGTGAAACGTGCTGACGGTCAAGCAGTTACCGGCGGTAGCATCTTGGTTCGTCAACGCGGAACGAAAATTCACCCGGGCACGAACGTGGGCATCGGTAAGGACGACACTCTGTTCGCGAAAGTGGACGGCGTTGTGAAGTTCGAACGTTGGGGCCGTGATCGCAAAAAGGTGAGCATCTACCCGATCGACGTTGCTCCAGTAGCAGCTACTGTAGAAGCTTAATAGCGGCTTAAACACGCTGAAAAAGCCTCCGGCACTTTTGTCGGAGGCTTTTTTGCATGATGGTAATGAACTGGAAAGTTAGTCTGTGCTATACTGGATAAAGGTTGTTGACTAGTCCATTTAATTATCGCAGAACGGAGAGAAGCCATGTTCCAGCGGATAAGAGCGCCTTATCTGGCGTTGGGTTCCATTCTGATTCCTTTGGTTTTTTCACTGCTCTATCCCAAAGCATTAACGATTATCATACTAGCTGTGTGGGCTGTAGCTGCTGCTTGTTTTGGTATGTGGTATACACATAGACAGGTTGAACATGAGCGGAAAGCTGCTTTGCGTTCTTTTGAGCGTACAGCGATAGCAACGCTTAACCATCATCGGCATGACTGGATGAATGATTTACAGGTGCTTTATGGCTATATTCGTATGAATAAGCATGATAAATCAGCTGCTTATGTGGAAACAATAAAGGGGCGGGTGTCGGAAGACAGTAAAATATCTAAGCTGGGTATTCCCTCGCTGGTGTTTTATTTACAGTCTTTTCGCGTGAACGCCGGAAATTTGCAATTGTCGGTACAGGTTGAGGAGGATTTAAAGTTAGACGCTGTCATGTCTCCCGAAGACGGCGAGTCGCTTGCCTCGGCCGTCATTCAAACGGTGCGTGCGTATCAATATGGCGGGGGCCGGTCGTCCTGGGGAGAAGTGCGCAGATTGACACTTTATTTCGGTATGGATCAGAATGATGTTATCGTCCGGTTTGAAGGAAGTGACATACCTGCCGATTTAAATATACTAAAGCAGGTCAGATCCGTACTTGGAAGTGAACGCCTTCGAACAGAGAAGCTCCCTACGGGCGATATGCTTCAAATTCGAATGCAGTGCCAGACATAAGGAAGGTGTAACCATGTTTGTAGATAAAGCGAAGATTTTTGTTAAAGGCGGTGACGGTGGAGACGGATTAATTGCGTTTCGCCGTGAAAAATATGTTCCTAATGGCGGCCCAGCTGGTGGTGACGGAGGGAACGGTGGAGATGTAATTTTTCGTGTAGATGAGGGTTTGCGTACCTTGATGGATTTTCGGTACCAACGGCATTTTAAAGCCCAGCGTGGGGTAAAAGGTCGCAACAAAAGCCAACACGGTGCCAACGCTGAGCACATGATTGTCCGTATACCACCGGGCACAGTTATCATGGATGATGACACAGGTGAAGTACTGGCAGATATGACTCGTCATGGCCAACAGGTCGTTGTAGCTAAAGGAGGACGCGGAGGACGCGGCAATATTCGTTTTGCAACACCGAGTAATCCAGCGCCTGAATTGGCTGAAAACGGTGCGGAGGGGCAAGAACGTTATATTACGCTTGAGTTAAAAGTGATGGCTGACGTAGGCTTGGTCGGATTTCCTAGTGTAGGAAAGTCTACCTTGTTGTCAGTTGTATCTTCTGCAAAACCCAAAATTGGCGCATACCACTTTACAACGATTACCCCAAACCTGGGCGTCGTGGATGTGGGGGATCAGCGGAACTTTGTGATGGCCGATTTGCCTGGTTTGATTGAAGGAGCCCATGAAGGCACTGGACTGGGCCATGAATTCCTGCGGCACATTGAGCGGACGCGAATTATTATCCATGTTGTGGATATGGCCGGCTCTGAAGGACGTGACCCGTTCGAAGACTGGACCAAAATAAACGACGAATTAAAGCAATATAATGCAGCTCTGGCTGAGCGTCCACAAATTGTGGCGGCCAATAAAATGGATATGCCGGAAGCTGAAGAAAATCTTGCTCACTTCAAAGAGCAGATTGCTACGATACGTCCTGACCTTGAAATCATGCCTATTTCCTCTCTGACACGTCAGGGTGTAAAGGAACTGCTCTATCGGGCTGCTGATCTGTTGGATCAAATACCGGACGAGCCGGTTGTTGAGGAAGTAGCAGAAGTCAATGAACGCAAGGTATTTAAGTTGGATACGGCCGAAGACGAGGGCTTTACGATTGTACGTGAAAACGACACATTCGTGGTGCACAGCCCCAAAATTGAGCGCATGATGAAGCGCATGCAGATGAATTCGCATGATGCCATCTTGAAATTAGCAAGAACATTGCGTCATATGGGTGTGGATGCTGAGCTACGCAAACGTGGTGCCACAGATGGTACATCTGTACGCATCGCTGATTTCGAGTTCGAATTCGTAGAAGGCAGCAGCTACTACTAAAAATTAAATAAAGCTTTAAAACCTGAACGGTTACTGTACTATAGGGAATTCTATAGAAGGCAGTAGCCGTTTTTTTTGTATTGTTAGCTTGCCGATTTTCATGAGTTTAGATATAATGTCCTCTATACAAAAACATAAGTCTTTGAGGAGAGGACGTTCTTGAAAGAGCGCTATTACTTGGTACGGGAAGATATTTTGCCTGAAGCTATTGTTAAGACCATACAGGTAAAACTGCTGCTGGCTTCGGGAGATGTTAAAACCGTACATGATGCTGTGGAGCAAGTTGGGCTAAGCCGAAGCGCCTTTTATAAATATAAAGATGGCATACATTTGGTTAACCAGTTGGAGCGTGAGCGAATTGTCAATATCTCTATCGATCTAGAGCATCAATCCGGCATGCTGTCCAGGGTGCTCGGCAGAGTGGCGGATTACGGAGGTAATGTGCTGACGATCCAGCAAAGTATTCCACTGCAAGGTAGAGCCAATGTAGTTATCTCAGTCGAAATGTCCAGGCTTAGTGATGAATTGGGTGTTCTGCTGGAGGGCTTGGAAAGCATTTCTGGAGTCAAGCGGGTCCGTCTGATTGGGCAAGGCTGAGGCGATACAGTTCGTTAGATAAAAGTTAGCAGGAGGGGAATGGATGAAACCGGTCAAAGTAGGATTGTTAGGCTTAGGGACTGTAGGTACGGGAGTCGTTCGAATCGTTGAGGGCAATCAGGAAGACTTGAGCAGACAAGTAGGTTCACCGATCATCATTGAAAAAATAGCTGTAAAAAACATAGATAAGTATCGTTCCATAGAAGTAGACACCGCCAAACTTACTGAGGACCCGTGGGAAGTCATTCGAGACCCTGAAATTGATGTGATTATCGAAGTCATGGGTGGGATTGATCAGACGAAGGAGTACATTCTAGAAGCGCTAGAGAGAGGCAAACACATTGTGACAGCCAACAAGGACTTAATGGCATTGCACGGTTCTGAAGTATTGGCAAAAGCACAGGAAAAACAATGTGATATTTTTTATGAGGCTAGTGTGGCAGGCGGTATCCCGATCATTCGTACACTCATTGAAGGGTTCTCCTCTGACCGTATTACCCGCATTATGGGGATTGTGAACGGTACAACAAACTTTATTTTAACTAAAATGAGTCAGGAAGGAGCCTCGTACGAGGAGGTTCTTAGGGAAGCTCAAGAACTTGGATACGCAGAATCTGATCCGACCTCAGATGTCGAAGGATTGGATGCGGCGCGCAAGATGGCAATACTGGGAACCCTTGGTTTCCGCTCTAATGTAGAGCTCAAGGATGTAAGCGTGAGCGGTATTTCAAAGGTAACCAGTGAAGATATTGCCTTTGCTAAAAAACTAGGATATGAAATGAAGTTGCTTGGTATTGCAGAACGCCAAGGTGATGAATTTACGATTAATGTTCAGCCGACTATGGTGCGCAAGCAGCATCCATTGGCATCGGTGAACGGGGTATTTAACGCAGTTTATGTACATGGTGAAGCAGTGGGAGAAACCATGTTTTATGGTGCAGGTGCAGGCGAAATGCCAACAGCTACATCAGTAGTGGCTGACCTGGTAGCTGTAGTGAAAAACCTCAAACTTGGCGTAAATGGGCTAAAAGCAATCGTACCCTACAATCCTAAAAAAATTTGCAATGACGAAGACGTGTATTTCAAAAATTTTGTGCTTTTACACGTAGATGATAAAGCAGGGGTATTGGCACAGATTACGCAGGTATTTGCTGAATTCAATGTCAGTTTGGCATCTGTCGTGCAGCAACCGAATGAGACTAATCCTGATGCTGAGATTATTATCGTGACTCATTTAGCTAGTAAAGCAAGTATGAAAAAGGTTTTGGAGCATTTTGAAACTTTGGACGTGATTCGCCGCATCAAGAGTGTATATCGGGTAGAGGGATAGTTAATAAAAGCAGGAGGAATCATCTGTATGACCGTTTTGAAAACAGCAAGAGTGCGCGTGCCTGCGAGTACGGCTAACCTAGGACCTGGCTTTGATACATTGGGCATGGCGTTGTCTCTATACGCATGGATTGAATTAAAAGAGGCCGAGCAGACAGCTTTCCATCTATACGGGGATCAAATGAATGGCGTTCCCCAAGATAAAACCAATTTGATTTACAAGGTAGCACAAATGGTTTTTCGTGAAGCAGGTGTATCTGTTCCTGAGCTGGAAATTTCGATGTACTCGGATATTCCGCTTACCCGTGGTTTGGGAAGTAGCGCTTCCGCTATTGTAGGTGCCTTGGTGGCTGCTAATATGCTGATTGGCTCGCCTCTGTCGGATTCCAAGCTATTTGATATGGCGAGCGCTATTGAAAAGCATCCGGACAATGTCGGGGCCTCTTTGTTTGGCGGTATTATTACTGCCGTGTGGGATGGCAAACATGCCAAGCACTTACGGATTGAACCGGATGCTAATCTAGAGGTAATGGTAGTTATTCCAGATTTTCAACTGTCCACGTCGAAGGCCAGAGAGGTCCTGCCTACCCATGTATCCTTGAAGGATGCTGTATATAATATTAGCCATGCTTCAATGCTGGTAGCGGCATTGGCATCGGGCCGAACAGATCTAATCGCCGAAGCGATGCGTGATCAGCTTCATCAGCCTTACCGCGCGGCACTTGTACCGGGTATGACAGAGATCCTACAGAATGCGTACCATTATGGTGCATTGGGCGTGGCCCTTAGCGGTGCTGGACCGACATTGCTGGCATTGACGGATCAACGGGAAAATCGTAAAGCGGAGCTTGAACAGTATTTAACGGAGACAATGAACAAAGAAGGGATCACTGCGTCTGTTTTAAATTTGCGCCCGGAGATTGAAGGGGCTAAAGTATATACGGAAGGGAATACACACCCTTTTATGGATATGATTAAAGGGGAACTTACGATATGATGCGAATTGCACTTCTTCCTGAGGGGACTGTTTCTCATGAAGCAATTAAATATTTGTTAGGAGATACACCCTGTGAACTACTGTTTTACAAGCATATAGCAGACGTATTTCAGGCAATAGACAAGGGACAGGCAGACTATAGTGTAATTCCTATAGAAAATACGATTGATGGCTCTGTAAGTTTGCATATGGATTGGCTTGTGCATGAGGTAGACATTCCAATGCAGGCGGAATGGGTATATCCTTCAATTCAAAATCTTATTGGACATCGTAGTGAATTTCTCGGGGATCAGGACAAGCTTGATTTGAGCAAAGTGATCAAAATTATGTCCCATCCTGTAGCGCTTCCCCAATGTAAAGAATTCATACAAACTTTCGCTCCTCAAGCCGAGCTGGAGAGTGCAGGAAGTACGGCAGAGGCCGTCGAAATTGTTAAACATAACCCAGGTAAAGGTTGGACCGCTCTTGGAACCAAGCTTGCGGCTACCAAACACGGATTAGATATTTTGGCCAGCAAAGTGACGGATCATGATAACAATTTCACCCGCTTTGTCTTGATTGGACATCAACCTGTAAGGTTCCCGCGTACGCCTGAAGGCCAGCGAACCAGTATTCTGGTTACGCCGCCGCAGGATTTCCCAGGAGCGCTGCATCAGGTTTTATCCGCATTTGCATGGCGCAGGTTAAATCTGTCTCGTATTGAATCGCGTCCGACCAAAAAGCAATTGGGGAATTATTATTTTTACATTGAAGTTCTGGAATCTCTGCATTCCGTTTTGCTTCCGGCAGCCTTTGCAGAGATCGAGGCTTTGGGGTGCCATGTACGTATTCTTGGCTCTTATCCAAGCTACAAGTATGTTGAAGCAGCGATCGAACCTATTTTGAAGGAACATTAATCGGAGGTGTGGTTGTAATGGCAGAACAATGGATCTATCTGGATGGACAGCATGTGACTAAGGAGAACGCAAAGGTTTCCGTATATGATCATGGTTTCTTGTACGGAGACGGTATATTTGAGGGTATTCGTATTTATAACGGCAATATTTTTAAATGTAAGGAGCATTTAGAGCGGCTGTATGATTCTGCGAAATCTATTCAGTTGAACATTCCGTTGTCTCCTGATGAAATGTTGGAAGCAATGGCTGAAACGATTCGTCTTAACGAAATGCGCAATGGATATATCCGATTGGTTGTATCCCGGGGTGCTGGAAATCTAGGTTTGGATCCCCTTCGTTGTGCAAAGGCGAGTGTCATCATTATTGTCGAGCAGCTCGCCATTTATCCGGAAGAAGCTTATTTGACAGGTCTGAAGACAATTTCTGTCTCTCAACGTCGCAACATCCCGGATGCTTTGAATCCAAAGATAAAATCATTGAACTACCTCAACAATATCCTGGTGAAGATCCAGTCTAATTATGCTGGTGTAGGTGAGGCTATTATGCTCAATTCCCAAGGATATGTGACAGAAGGTTCTGCTGATAACATTTTCATTGTCAAAAATGGAGTGTTATATACACCGCCTTGTTATTTGGGAGCGCTTGAGGGGATTACTCGTAATGCTATCATCGATTTGTGTGCCAAGCTTGGATATTCGCTTAAGGAGCAACCTTTTACATTGCATGATGTATATGTGGCGGATGAGGTGTTTTTTACGGGAACCGCTGCAGAAGTGATTGCAGCTTATGAAGTAGATGGTCGTACGATCGGCTCCGGTGTTGCTGGTCCAGTGACTTTAGAGCTCCTGGCCGAGTTCCGGAAGATTGTGGATCAGGATGGCTATAAAGTGTGGCAGGACTAAAAGAATACGAGATCCTTTTGACTGAATGCTTGTAAGAGTATTCGGTTGAGAGGATTTTTTTGTTTGTAGGGGGTCATTCGCCCGGGAGGTGCATAGGATGTAATAACAGAAGCCGGGCGTTTATCCCGCCCGAACGAAAGTCTAGGAGGTTTGTGACCTGTGAAAATACACATCGTCAAAAAAGGTGACACTCTGTACTTACTGGCACAGAAGTATAATGTGACACTAGAGAAAGTTATTGCCGCCAATCCCCAATTGGCAGACCCTAATCAGTTGAGCATCGGCGAGAAAATCAAAATTCCGACAGATCCTGTTACGATGGAAACACAGCCGTCAACGGTCTATCAACACAAAGTTAAGCAAGGTGATACGTTGTGGAAATTGTCCAAGGCGTGGAATGTACCGCTTAAGTTAATTATTGATGCCAATTCCCAGCTAAAAAACCCGAATGCACTTTTGGTTGGAGAAACAGTTAATATTCCACACTACAAAGAAAGCGTATCTGATCTTTCTGTGAATAAGAAAAATACCGCAGTGAAAGAAGAGATGACACAGCCTAAACCTGAATCCCCAACCAAGGAAGAGCTTACCCAGCCCAAGGCGGAATTAACACAGCCTAAACCGGAGAATATGCCTAGTCCTAAAGAAGAAATGACACAGCCGAAAGAAACAGTGAATCCTCCTAAGCTTCCTGAATTAAAACTGCCTGAAGTTCCTATGGCGCCTGTCAATATGGCACCCGTCAATATGGCGCCCGTAAATCCTGCTCCACCTCAATTGCAGCCCATAATTACTCAACCTGCCCCACCTCAACAAATGCAACCTATAGTCACCCAACCGATTGCACCTAAACCGCAGCTTCCAGTTCATATTGAGAAGCAACCCGTAACCGAAAAGTTTTGTGGCTGCACCAGCTCGAAGCCGATGGAGAATTCCTCATGGCCATTACAGCAACCGGCATTTGATTACAGTCCGCCAATAAATGCTATGCCGAACTCGTGGTATCCGGGGATTGGATCTCCTCAGAATTGGGGGAATGCTCCTGTAAATACTTCCTTTGCAGAACATGCCTCTCCTACTGTAGTTGCAGATCAGGGCTATCATCATGACTGTGAGCATCCATGGTGCTGGGGGCCTGTGCAGACAGCACCCATACATGCTCATCCCACACCTTATCCTGCCTATTCAGATTGCTGCTGCACCCCCGGATATTATCCGAATCATGAAGCGTCTGAAAATACATCCTATCCTGTCTATCCTCCATTTATCCATCAAGGGGGCCCGCAGCAGCAACCAGAGAGTGCGGTCCAGGGTAGCCAGTGGGGCAACGCATGGGGAGGACCACAATATAGTATGCCTGCAAGTGGATACGTGTCCGACTTTAGCCAACCAATAGGTCAACACTCCGCGAATCACCCATATCATCCGTTCGCACATGGAAATGCACCTATGTATCCATTAGAGGGATATACCACGCCCTATATGTTTATGCCAGACTGTGGATGCCGGGAAGGAAACACCGAGTCGGCGCCAGCCTCTCCGGGAACGCAAGAGGTAGGTAACAATCTGACTATTCCATCTCAAAATGAAGTTGCTTCTTCTTCAAAAAAAGACGATAGCGCGCGTAAAGGCAAATCAAAAGATATCTCTAGCAGTACATCCAAAGAAGAAACATCCAAAGCCAAGGTTTCAAGCGAGCATGATACTATTAAGAAGCATAAATCCCGTAAATCGACTGGAGGAAGATCTCGCTCCTCATCCTATAGTGCTCGTGCACGTCAAAATCCATGGATTAATGACTGACGCAGATAAATACAATAAAGAGGTAAACACTAGTAGCGTCCCGATTTGTTAGTCGTAAGGCTAAAGGAATAAAAGTTAAAGAGGCTGTTATTCTGCTAGTTGAGAATGATAGTCTCTTTGTTTAAATGCAGTAATCTTAAATATGAAAAATGTCACTAAAAAAGATGTTGCTAATTAGCATGACCATGTGGTATATTCTTATAGCTGTCTTTTACAAGATAGTTAGCAACACAAAAACAAAGTAGAATTGATTAAAAAATTCTCCTGAAAAAAAAGTGTTGCAAAGATGAGGTAAACGTGATATATTATTTAAGTCGCCGCTGAGACGCGGTGGTGAAACAAAGTAAGAAAGAATGAAGTTTTGATCTTTGAAAACTGAACAACGAGTGAGTAAAATGATTTTGTTCGCAAAATCAAACAAGAGATATTTTATCTCGTCAGTTTCAACATGAGCTAATCGCTCTTTCGATAAACCAACTTCGGTTGGTCTTTAATGGAGAGTTTGATCCTGGCTCAGGACGAACGCTGGCGGCGTGCCTAATACATGCAAGTCGAGCGAGATTATTTAGAAGCTTGCTTCTACATAATCTAGCGGCGGACGGGTGAGTAACACGTAGGCAACCTGCCCACAAGACAGGGATAACTACCGGAAACGGTAGCTAATACCCGATACATCCTTTTCCTGCATGGGAGAAGGAG
>NZ_JBREVE010000007.1:0-299103 GCF_052921365.1 Paenibacillus sp. T2-29
AGCGTTCGTCCTGAGCCAGGATCAAACTCTCCATTAAAGACCAACCGAAGTTGGTTATAGAAAGAGCGATTAGCTCATGTTGAAACTGACGAGATAAAATATCTCATTGTTGATTTTGCGAACAAAATCATTTACTCACTCGTTGTTCAGTTTTCAAAGATCAAACTTCATTCTTTCTTACTTTGTTTCACCACCGCGTCTCAGCGGCGACTTAAATAATGTAACACACAACCTCGTTTTTCGTCAAGCATTTTTTTAAAATTTATTTTCTTGCTTGATGCAACACCTTTTATCCTGCTTTAGACAGTTCTAAATTATTCATGTTGCTTAATGGGGCGAGTTATAACTTAGCACATATTTTACATACTCGTCAAGCTAAAATAATCATTTGTTTATTTTCATTTCCTGTAAATTCTAAATCGCGCAAGAAAAAAGGAAGAATAGATCGTTTATCGACCTTTCTTCCTGATTAATTAACCTCCGCTCATCAAAGAAGGGAGTAGCGCAGTTCACGATTTTGTCCGCGATCCCTAAATTCACCGATGGCTGATTCTCTAATAAGTGAACGATAAACCAGTTTACGGAGCACGACGGTAAGATCTAATTGTAGATTTTTTAACTCAGGATGATTCATAAGTTCATCTATAGACCAAGGTTCCCGTCTGCTGCCTAATATACGGAATAGCGGAGAGGAGCAGTCCTCCATTTTTGACATGACTGAAAATTCACAAGCAAGCAGTACCAGTTCAACCCGTTGCTCCAGAGTCTCCGTACTTAATGTGAGCTCGTTATACAGCTTCTCAATTGTTCGATCCAGCGGCTGCACCTGAACCCATAAGTGAACCTTCGGATAAATCCCACGTTCAATGAGTTCAATAGACGCCCAATGATCCAGTGCCTTCAGGACACTTTGATAAGCGTCAATGATTCGCCCTTCTCGCACTGCTTTCTTACCTTGAACGTAATTGACCAGAAAGCGCGAGAACTCATGAAATCGCTTCTGCTCCCGCAGTGGATCGTCAAATTCAATAATTTCCTGTCTTAAAAGACGTACCCTGTCATCCCGTTCCCAGACAATACGACCTTCTAGCACATAATCTATAATGTTGGCTTGTTCACCTGCGATAATCCAACCCTTCAGACAACTAAGCGTTGTGTACAACACTTGGCATTTTAATCCATTACTATATAAGTGTTGAATAGATCGAACTGGCTCCCGGCCTTCTTCAATAATTAGAATGAGTTCATCAAAGTCGTACAACATTGAACCATGAAAATATTCTCCTGGCTTTCTGTACGAAATAACACCTATTGAATCTTCCTGCAACAATTCATCATGCATCAGGTTTAATTTGGTTAGCTGCACTTCACCCTCCATACCTGCAAGGCGGCTATAACCGCTAAATTGGATATTTGGATACATGTGATCATTTCTACATAAATAAGAGACTTCCTTCTTCAATTGTATAAATTTTTATCTTATTTAATTATTTCTTTCAGTGTTATCCAAGCGTTTTTATCTGCAAAGCTTCGACTCCACACACCAATTCCACCCAAGTTCAGTGATTGGGCAAGTTCTACTCTTGCTTTCAGGGATATCTGATCCTCTAGCCAAATCTTTTTGACCACACCGTCTTCGGTATACTCCACATAATTCTGACCTTCGGAAGCTCGAAATTTGGGTTTCAACTTAAATTGGGCTACGATTTCCGCCGCTGACTCCATACCAATTGATTTGGAGGTGACCTTAATCTTCCCTTCTTTGGGAGTCTCGGACCAAACACGAGTATATAACGGAATACCTAAAATCACTTTTTGAGGCGGCACTTCGTCTTCCTGAAGAATGCGCTTAATTGACGCTTCTGTCCATGGTAACGAGGCGACCGAACCGGCTTTTGGACTAGCTGCCCAATGCTCATCATACGCCATTACCATGAGATAATCAGTGATCGCGCCCAATGATTTTCGATCCAAGAAGGCAGACCACATCTCACTTTGAGATTTAGGCGTAACATCAATGGACAGTATCAAATCATGTTCCCGAGCCATCGGTTTAAGTTCCCGTAAAAATTGGGTGACATTGGGACCATCCTTTGTATGAACATTTTCAAAGTCAATATTAATACCGTCCAGATCATTTTCTTGGGCAAGTGAAATCATCTGATCTACAATCGACTTTCGACGTTCAAAGGTAGATAGTGCCTCTGTTGTTATTTCGGGATTAAAGCTGTTGCTCAACAAGCCCCACACCTCTATCCCCTTACGATGTGCCCAGCTGACATATGCAGGGTCCGCCTTGCTTTCTACAGTACCCTCATGATCAACGACGCTGAACCATGTAGGGCTCACCACATTTACTCCAGGCATAGGATCAAATTTGGAAGGATCAGGCCTACGATTATAGACGGCTTCCCAAGCGAGATTCACAGGTTTACCCTGCCAATGCTTCTCCGAGATTGACAAATCGTCCTTAACCGAAGGTATCACAAGTTCTTCTCCTTCAGAGATACAGTCTGACTTAATGTATCCTGCATAACCATTGTCTAACTGCACAAAATACCAGTCGCCCTGTTGAGACCAGATGCGTACTTTCGTCTGCTGTGATACATCTGCCAAAATAAAGGATAGACTAGAGGCTTCTTTACGCAAAGCTATCCTAGCATCCTGTTGCCCATCTTTCTTTTCTACACTACCTAGCCTGACCTTCTCTCCGGCTTTCATCAGAATGACGGCACCTGTTACAGGGTCTTCGTGGATGGATATACCATATACTTCACGTACAGCCTCAATGGGGACATACACCTCTCCACTGATTATCTGAGGAGCAGCGCTAGACGTATATGTTTTACCATTCAGCTCGCCTTGTGTCTTTGAAACATTCATATGGAGCAAGCTTTGTCTCGTTGCCATAATGACGGTTTGGCTGTCATCCTCATAACGAATTGTAGGGTCAATTTGGCCTTGTATCAATTTAAGCGGCATCAGCATGTTCTTACCGGAGCTTTGAGCTTCATATCCGGTCAACTTGCCCTTCATAAAAATAGGTCGGACACTCCCCTGCCAATCGGGTTTCTCGTGAAGAGGATTACCGTACCATACGACAGTAATTGCACATATAATCGCTGCGATTAATAGCAGGCTTGCCGCTCCTTTGAATCGAGAACGTTTACGGCGGCGTCTGGAATGATTTCTGGCCAATATGGAACCTCCATTTTAAGAAATTTTGATTTCTGTATTTTGTAACTTTAACAGATTACTTGAAACAAAAAACAAAGTGATTCAAATAAAAAAACGCGGTAAATCCCCACTTATGGGGAATTCCTCACGTTTCCAATCCATTACAATATATACATACCGCACAAAAAACTTCTATTCCTTGTTTCGTTACGATTGTTTGTTACTACAAGCCTTGCATACTCCGTGTAACTCCATACGATGTCCATGCACCTCGAAGCCAGTTTCCAACGCGGCATGGCGTTCCACATCTGCCAAATACGGATAACTGAAATCTTCAATCTTTCCGCATTTTTCGCAAATGATGTGATAGTGCTCCGAAATATTGGCATCATAACGACTGGCGTTATCTCCATAGGTCAACTCATGTACCATACCCGCTTCTATAAACATCTTTAAGTTATTATAAACCGTAGCCACACTCATACTTGGAAACTTGGACTCAAGCGCACGATATATTTCATCTGCAGTCGGATGCCCCATAGATTCCATTAAATAGTTTAATATGGCATGGCGCTGGGGTGTTATGCGTACACCTGTCTTCTTCAGAAGTTCCAAAGCATGCTGGACGCGTGCTGCCATATATGTCCACCGCCTTATCCCTTACTTGCAATCCTATCAATTACCACGCATCTATTTACAATTCACTTCTAAAGCTATTCACATTGTACGGTCTACTCAAGATTCTTGTCAACGCGCCGTATTGTCCCTGGATGTTCCTATAGAAGTATCGTTCACAGGAACTTCAGCCTCATCTGGAGAAATTCCAGTTACATCAGGCACAGTCGATCCCCCAGAATCATCCAAGTCAGGTAACGACGGCATCAGCAACTTTTTAATGGTTAAATTACTGTTACCCTCTACGCTAATCACATATTTGCCATCTCCGTTTTGGCCTGAAATGCTTTTACTGTCTATTTTAAACGGAAAATCAGACTGAAGATTACCATAACTGCTTGAACCCTCTAACTGAAAATCTCCATTCGATGGAAGATCCAATACGATATCACCGACAGCACTGTATATTTTCCAATCCCCACCTACCTGCTCGCTATGCACTTTGATAGCGCCATTAAGCGAATTTGCATTCAGCTTGGCTGTAGAATTCAGCACATTCATGTCACCATTCTGAGTATCAACGGTGATATCCCCTTCCGAACGAGCGACCTGAATGTCACCTACCATGGTGTGGAGTGACACGGCCCCTTCAATATCCCCCGCCTGCATATCTCCACGGTTCGTGCGTACATCCACATCTCCGGAAATCCGATGCAATTTAATTTGTCCGTTCAGGGTGCCTCCTTTGACATTGCCAATAGCGTCATTAACTGTGAGATTCCCATTACCGCTCTCAAGCCGGATGCTGTCGATAGCGTCAACTCCATTCAAGGTGATATTCCCGTTGGAGGTTCTAATCTGCATGTTGAACCGCCGATCCTCTGGTACGGTGATCAACATGTTCATACGAGGCTGACGTTTACTTGATGCTCCGTATGACTGTACCTCTGGACGAATCTGGATGGTCTTGCCGTCGGTAGAAGTCAGTGAAGAAGCTTGAGCAATCTTCTCCGCTTCGGCAGCAGGCGCTTGATCCACCCATAGAGTCCCACGTACCTCTATATTGGATACCGGCCGTCTGATCAGTGTTATATCTCCATTCACTGAATCAACTACTAAATCGGACGTCTGCATAGTTACCGGTACCAGCACACCGCCCATATCATACCGATTCTCTTTAGCCTGGCTAAAATCCATAGAGGCCGATGTCAGATTGAGACTAACCCGGTTCCACAGGTACATATAATGGTTTTGCTGGGTCACGATAAAAACCGAAGCAGCCACTACCAAAGCGGACAGAATCCCCTTTAAGTCAGGTCTAAAACGTCGTCCGTTGTCAGGCTTGCCCTCTTTGCGATAATACACACCAAAAAAAATCAGATACTCCAGTCCCCAAAGCACAAAGATTACAGGCCACCACACAAGGAGCTGAAGCATATATTCCGTGTTCTGAAGCACATCTACAATCAGCAAAATGCCTACAGCCATCAACAGAAGCGAAGAGGTGTAGCGGCCGACTCTTATTTTGCGGTGCACGCCTACTTCACCCTCTTTCTTTCAACTTTTTACGTTTAAAGGATAGAAAGGCTTCCCTTAGAAAAAGGAATAAACCGATCATCATTAATATAATGGCCAGCGTCAGAAATCCATAATCTTCGAAGAAAATGCTTAACCAGCGAGGTTTCATGCGGAACAGAATCATAAGTCCACCGCCTGCCACCAGTAGCACTGCAAAAGCAAAACCTCTTTCCCATGCATAAAAAGGACTGCTTTGCTGACCTCTAGCATCCATTCGTGCATATTGATCCGGCTTGCGCCGATAACGAACCATGTAATCCGCTGACTGTAGTACATCATATACATTATAAAAATATAATACGGGTATGAACAATCCAAGCAAAATAAGTAATGGGATGTTAATTCTCAATCCATCTGAGGAAACATACAGCATCGCAAAAATATCTAGCAGGAGCAATACAATAAATGTAAGTCCCCTAATAAACAATCCTAAGAAAAGATGTCCCATTCCTGGTATCAGTGCTGCCATGATAATAGCAATTACTTTGCGAAATTTAGCGTATTGCAGACGTCCCCGCTGTTTCTGTCCATGTGGCTGCCCAGGCTGTCCAGACGGTAACGGTTGTTCCAAGTTCATGCCATCCTCCCCTTTGAATTCCATACGTAGCTCCGCTGAAAAATGCTTTGATGGTTACATAGTACCCCAATCAGATTTGATAGTAACTGTAAAAAAAAGGGTTATGATCACTCGACGGAGACTGCAGCTATATCTTCCCATTGTCGTAAATCAGCTGCAATTCGTACCGCATTAAAGTCATGTCGGGCCAGCACCTCCAGGGAAACCTCCATACTCTGACGATCCGGATGCAATTCATGAAATGGAACATGCTCATGTTCTTTAATCATAATTTTACGTATTTCCACTTTTTCTTGCTCTAAATAAGTCGAAATTTGATCGAGCAATCCGTGAGAGGACAATCCGTACAGTGTAATAAGATGAGGCTTGCGTCCACGCATATACCGAAGTTCTAATTTGTTGAACACCCATAAATTTAAAAATACGAGCACCGTTGCTGCTATAGAAGGTAAATAGAAGCCTGCTCCCACCCCAAGGCCAATGGCAGCTACGACCCAAATGGAAGCAGCCGTCGTGAGTCCAGTAATGGATTTACCTGTGAACATAATTGTACCTGCCCCCAAAAAGCCTACGCCAGTAATCACCGCCGTAGCCAAACGAGCTGGATCTATACGCACATTAGCTTCTTTAATAAAATCAGCAAAGCCGTAAATGGAGAGCAGCATAATCAGCGCCGAACCAAGACTGACCATAATGTGAGTCCGCAAACCAGCAGCGTGATTGGAACGTTCTCGCTCAAAGCCAATGAATCCACCGAGTAGCATGGACAGTAATAGCCGTAAAATGATATGTGAATCATCTATAATCCACGGATTATTCATTCGAGTCTCTCCTCCCGGTTGTGTCGTGCTTCCTTGTCCGGGCACGCGGTTTGTGAGTATTATTCCACGTTATGCAAATGGTAGGTGGTTAATTCCACACCTGGGGCCACTTCTGCCGCGGAAACGGGTCGAAAACCATGTTTTCGATAAAGTGTCACTGCAGGAGTGTTTAAAGTTCCTGTGGTGACGATAAACAGCGGGACATTCTGATACTCATTCAAAACATGCTTCATTAAGGAGTCCGCAATCCCTTTGCGAAAATGATCTGGATGAACCATCATACGTGTAAGGGTAAGCGAACCAGACGATTCAGACTGCACAGCTAGCGCTCCTAGCAGTTCATCATCCTCCAACCACCCATAAAAAGACTCTCCACAGCTTCTAAGTGTCTCCAATGTATCCATTAGTGGAGGAATCTCATCAAATCCAATCAGCTCAGCTTCCAGTCTATAAGCGACGTGCTGAAGACGCCATATCTGACTGACAATATCATCATCTTCCAATGAACATAGGGTAACCATGCTGTTTGCCCTCCTAAGGAAACTATAATATGTCATTACGATTCTGATACTTGTTCGATGCCCATACGTTCTCTGCACTTATGCAAAAGAGGCCTGTCCCTAAAAGACAAGCCCCTGTCATAACTATGCCATTAACGGTTCAACACTTCTGTCAGCAACTTATTAGCGAGACCAGGGTTGGCTTTTCCCTTGCTCTCCTTCATCACTTGACCGACCAAGAAGCCGATGGCCTTTTGCTTGCCAGCTTTGTAATCCTCGACCGATTGCGGGTTGGCTGCTACAACTTGCTCGACAATTGTCAGAATTGCACCTTCATCACTGATTTGCACAAGCCCTTTTTCTTCAACAATTTGCTGCGGCAGTTTATCACTTTCCAGCATTTCCTTGAAGACCGTTTTGGCTATTTTGCTATTGATCGTCCCCTTCTCCAGTAGTCCGATCATTTCACCCAAGCCCCGACCTGTCAATTTAACCTGCGACAGTTCTACACTGGCACTGTTTAAATAGCCGAGTAAATCTCCCATAATCCAGTTGGATACTGCTTTGGCATCCTTGGTGTACTGAAGACTATCCTCGAACAAATCAGCCAATGGTTTGGAGGACGTAATTACCTGTGCATCATACTCAGGTAATCCATATTCCGAAGTGTAACGTGTTTTGCGCTGGTCGGGTAATTCAGGAATCGAAGCACGGATACGTTCTTTCCACTCCTCATCAATATGCAGTGTAACGAGATCCGGGTCCGGGAAATAACGATAGTCGTGCGCCTGTTCCTTACCACGCATGGACAGGGTTTTACCCTGTGCCTCATCCCAGCGACGTGTTTCCTGTACGATCGTTCCACCTTCGTCCAGGGTCTGTTCTTGCCGGAACTGCTCATATTCCAGTCCGCGCTGTACGCCACGGAAGGAGTTCATGTTTTTCAGTTCCGCTTTGGTTCCCAACTCTTTTTGCCCATGCGGACGAAGACTGATATTGGCATCGCAACGAAGCGAGCCTTCCTCCATCTTCACATCGGATACGTCACAATACTGCATAATGGCACGTATTTTTTCCAGATAAGCCTTGGCTTCTTCCGGCGAAGATATATCCGGCTCCGAAACGATTTCAACCAATGGTGTGCCAACCCGGTTAAAATCAACCAAAGACGCATAGCCACCATCAACATGGGTTAATTTCCCCGCATCCTCTTCCAGATGCAACCGGGTAATACCGATACGCTTGGTTTCACCGTTCACTTCAATATCAATCCAGCCGTTCTCGCCGATCGGCTGGTCATATTGCGAAATTTGGTAAGCCTTCGGTGAATCGGGGTAGAAATAGTTTTTGCGGTCAAACTTGCTCACATCAGCAATGGTGCAATTGAGCGCCATTGCCGCTTTCATCGCATAATCAACGGCTTGACGATTCAATACAGGCAATACTCCAGGATGTCCAAGACAGACCGGACATGTATGAGAGTTTGGCGGCGCTCCGAAGGATGTCGAGCATCCACAAAATATTTTGGACTTCGTATGCAATTCCACATGGACTTCAAGTCCAATGACCGTCTCATACTTCGATGTAGTTGTAGACATGAATAGGTTCCCTCCTTTTTGCCAAATTACAGCTGCGGACGCTGCTTGTGAAATTCAGTATTTTGTTCGAATGCATGCGCTACGCGCAGTACAGAAGACTCGTCAAAGGCTTTCCCGATAATTTGTAGTCCGACTGGCATTCCATCTGCAAGACCACAAGGAATACTGATTGCCGGCACGCCAGCTAAACTCACCGGAATCGTCAAAATATCGTTCAAATACATCGTCAATGGGTCATCCACTTGGGAGCCGATTTTGAAAGCGGTAGTCGGTGCAGTAGGTCCGATAATCACATCATATTGTTCAAATACACGATCAAAATCCTGTTTGATCAGTGTGCGCACTTTTTGAGCTTTCAAATAATAAGCATCGTAGTACCCGGAGCTGAGTGCATAGGTACCGAGCATAATCCGACGCTTCACCTCAGGACCAAACCCTTGCGTACGGGACTGATGATACAGATCAAGCAGGTTATCTGGATTGTCAGCGCGCACACCATAGCGCACACCGTCAAAGCGGGCCAGATTGGACGATGCTTCGGATGAAGCCAGTAGGTAGTATGTCGCAACCGCATATTCCGTGTGCGGAAGAGATACCTCTTCCCATACAGCGCCCAATCCTTCCAGAGTTTTCAGTGCATCAAGCACCTTTTCCTTGACCTGTGGGTCTACGCCTTCACCAAGATACTCTTTAGGTACAGCGATACGAAGACCTTTTACATCTCCGGTTAAAGCGTTCAAATAATCAGGAATGTCTACCTTCGCAGAAGTGGAGTCCTTCTGATCATAGCCTGCAATGGCTTGCAGGACATAGGCCGAATCCTGAACATTTTTTGTAATCGGACCGATTTGGTCTAAAGATGAAGCAAAGGCCACCAGTCCAAAACGGGATACCAGACCATAGGTTGGTTTTAGGCCAACTACGCCGCAATAAGAAGCGGGCTGGCGAATGGAGCCGCCTGTATCGGAACCGAGCGTGAAATAAGCTTCACCCGCCGCAACAGCTGCAGCCGAGCCGCCACTGGAACCGCCGGGAACACGTTCTAAATCCCAAGGGTTACGTGCGGGGAAAAAGCTGGAGTTCTCGTTAGAACCACCCATAGCGAATTCGTCCATGTTCATTTTACCAAGTGTCACGGTTTGCGCTGCGCGTAACTTGCCAACCACTGTGGCATCGTAAACGGGATCAAAATTTTTCAAAAACTGACTGCCACATGTTGTGCGTAGCCCTTCCGTCACGATATTATCCTTAATACCAACCGGCAGGCCAAACAACAATCCTCTTTCCTCTCCGGAAATCAGCTGATCATCCAGCTGACGTGCGGATGCCCGGGCCTGTTCCTCGTCAACGGTAATATAGGCTCTGATCTTGTCTTCCCGCGCATCAATTGTCTCCAGAGCGTGCCCCACCAGATCACTCACGGAAATTTCCTTTTGATGCAGCTTGTTATGTATTTCCGGCAATGTGTTATTAAACAAGCTCAATTTGCATCCTCCTTTCAAATGTGAAATCTATTCCAGAACAGCAGGAACTTTAAACTGTCCATCTTCTTCTTCAGGTGCATTACGCATCACTTGCTCATGCGTCAAACTTTCGCGAACTTCGTCGTCCCGCATGACATTGCTGACGTGCAGCACATGAGTGGTCGGTTTTACCTGCTCCGTATCCAGCTCATTCAGCTTCTCCGCATAATGGAGAATGGCGTTTAATTGCCCTGTCATCGTTTCTTCCTCATTCTCGGTCAAATTCAACCGGGACAGCCTGGCTACGTGACGGACATCTTCCTTGGAAATGTTCATTCAAAACCCTCCTCATGTATATATAAAAATCCAATAAGCGACTGGAATCGGATTTTGCAAAATCCTGGTATCAAAAATGTTACACCGAACTTTGAAATAACGTTTTTAATTATAGGATAGAACCCTATACAATTCAATCTTTGACGCGGTACAGAAGCAGACTGTACATTAATGAGGTAAATGTTACTAAAAGAATATAAAAAAAGCACCTTTCGGTGCTCTTTCAAGAAAACTATAGCAGCTGAAATCGTGCCCATTATATATTGTTAAAAAGAGTCGGCAACAGCCGATTCCTATATCCAAGCACGCAAATTGACTTGTCTGATAAAATCAGCCTGTGACAACAACTCCGCCGCGGTTTCTTCTTCCTCAGTCTCTACCGAATCAATACCACCGTTCATCACATGCATGAACAGTTGCTCATTATGGGTAGCAAGGGCATAATCTATCAGCGCTTCACGCTCAATCCGCTCGGCTTCCAGCTTGAGAATACTCTCTTCCAGCTCGATGTCTCCGGATGGTACAAAAAAATTGCGGTTCACCTTCGGTACGCGAATGACATAGTCAAAAGCATTGTCCGCATTACGGTCGTAAGCAATGATATAACCATGTTCGCCCACAGGAAGATTCTGCTCAAAAGCATCCGCGACGATCATAATTCTAGCTCCTAAATGATGCATCGTTAGCCCCCCCGTTTGTCTGAACTTATCTGCTAAGTCTACTAAAAAAAAGGTAGCTTGTCTATATCATCTATGTATCTTCATAATCGATCGTCTCCACGTCCAAATCTATGCTCATTAAGCCGTATATGCCAGTTTTGCGTAAGGGTTCCGCCCCGCCGTTTTACCTTTTTCCAAGTTATGATCTTCGGTTCGGAACCTACCACAACATCTTCAATATCTACTATTTTGGAAAGACGGAAACTGCCTTCGTTCTCACGTTGTACACCATATATATGTTTTCTTTTCATTCTTGCTCCCCCTTGTGATCTGATGGCCTCATGCCTCTTTATCCTCTTAATGGGCAAAAAAAAGAACGCAAACCGGGATTCATCCACAGCTTGCGTGCTTCGCGAGTTTAGTATGTAACTTTAATAAATTTATGTTAACAAAAATAAAAACCTTTGTCTATACATAATTTATATTTTGTTGTCGAATTGAGGCAAAACCTGTCACTTCTTTGATTTTGCCTCAATTAATTAACGTTTATCAAATTTACCGAATATACGGATTGTTGGCTTTCTCATAACCAATGGATGTTTTGGGTCCGTGACCAGGATAAACTGTAACGTCATCTCCAAGCGGGAACAACTTATTCTGAATGGAATCATACAAGTCGCGTTCCCGACCACCAGTCAGATCTGTGCGTCCGACGCCCTGACGGAATAGCACATCCCCCGAGAAAAGATCTTTGCCACACAAGAAGCTAACACTTCCGGGTGAATGCCCCGGTGTATGGAGCACCTTGAACGTGTGTCCGATTAGATTTAATTGCTGACCTTCCGCCAAATCATATTCGGCAGGTCCTGTCGAGATCGGTGGAGATGCCTCTGGCCACATCAGGGAGCCATTCAGCTTAGGAGATGTGAGCCAGTCTTGCTCCAAAGCGTGCAGATACACCGGGCATCCTTTCGCATTGCGAATCTCCTCCCCCCCTCCAATATGGTCAAAATGGGCATGGGTCAGCAGAATAGCTTCAATGGTTAGAGACTCAATCGCTCTCAGCAAAGGACCCGGATTCATTCCTGGATCAATAATAACGGCGCGCTGTGGATCATCCCCTTGAAGCAAATAAGCATTTGTTTGAAGGGGACCCAGATTAAAGCTGCGAATTGATAAGGTCATAAGTTAAAATCCCGAGATCAGCTCGCGTAATTCCTGAACAATCACAGGATGGACCTCGGTTCCCTCCCCATATTTTTCAGCCATTTCTTTGCGAGCTACTGCAATTTTTTCTTGATAGTCATCGGCTTCCCGATCTGGATTTTCACGTTTGAATTCGATCATAATTTGTTGGACATGTGCAGGGCGTGGTCCCCAGTGGCCAAGTACATGACCTCCTGTATCCGCAAAAATCACAATCGGCACAGCACGTCCGCCCATTGTCAGGAAGTCGTCCATCAGCGCCTGATGATTTTCCAGAATCAATACTTCGGTTGGAATACCGCTATTCTCCAGCGCGCGGAACACAACTGGCACATTGCGTACGACATCCCCACACCAGTCGGCAGCCAAAATAAGCACACGCAGATCATCACGATGGTTCAGGCTTTCAAAAAACTCCCGATCCTCTTCGCTGCTCCACACAAACTGATCGTATCCAGAGCGGAAGGCTTCTTTGTTCTTTTCCATGCCCTCCATAAATTGTTCAGGACTCAAGCCCTTGCCGAAATATTGCGATACGTTAGTACGGCTCATGTTATACACTTCCTTTTTTGTTTTTGGCTACAATCCATTTGATAACAAAATAAATGATCAAGAGCGCAAGAGCAACCAGCAAAATGGGTTTGATGTAAGGTGCCGCCACTTCGTCAATTTGCTCCCACTTGTCTCCCAGCACCATACCTAAATATATAAACAAAACAGACCAAGGTATAATCGCCAGCGTCGTCAAAATAATAAAGCGCCATACGTTCATTCGAGCCAACCCGGCAGGGATTGAGATCGCGTGACGAACAACAGGAATAAAGCGAGCTGTAAAAATGACCCCTGTGCCATATTTATTGAACCAGGCTTCAGCGTGGTCAACATGACTTTTTTTGATGAGTATGTATTTACCATACTTATCTAATACGGGTCTGCCGCCATAGCGTCCGATCCAGTAAATAAACAGCTGGGCCAGCACCCCGCCAATCGTTCCAAACACGACTGCGCCAAAAAAATTAATATGACCTGAGGACACTAAAAAACCGCCGTAAGCGAGGACAATTTCACTTGGAATGACCTCCACCATCAAGCCTAGCATAATACCAAAATACCCAAGACTACGAATGATCTCAAACAAATAATTAATGATACTAGATATATGGTCCATTTTCCCTTCCCACTCCCTGCCTGTTTCTCTATTTTCATTAGTGTATCACAGCGGCAGAACACGCCGCCACTTCACGCAATTATGGAGGTCAGTGACCTCGGCTCCTATGCCCGCATAAGTTGTGAGAGAGAGGAGGGGGTACAATATGCCTCCCGGCAAATTCCCCAAACATGACAATCCACAATCCCGTTTACCCACGGCTCGTGGTATCCGCCGCGCATGCAGCAAAGAGTTGTACCGAACCTGCAAACGTCTGCCTGTTCACATTGCCCCTGATCTGGTCAAGCAGGGCGAGGAGCTATACTGCCGCAAGGTTGCTGGACACCTCATCTGGATTGCAGAAAACCATAGTAATCGCAAACTACTGTGCGACTGGTGGGACGAAGATGTCAGCGAGGAGCTCGCGGCATTGTGGAAGGTGGATCGTGATGTCTTGTGCACCGCTTTTAGAAGTGCCTATGGCGGGTAGATGTTTGCGTACAGCAACCATGAACTGTAAACTACAAAAAAGTGGAGCCACCCTGCAGTGGCTCCACTTTTGCTATATTCTTAGCTGTGTGTCTGCTGCTGTCCCGCCCCTTCGGGAAGCAAATCCGCACAGGCACGTTCCAAATAAGGATCAGCATGTATAAAATCCCGAAATGCTGTGTACTCACGCCACAGAACGGATCGTTCTCCCGCTTGGCCTTTGACAGCACGAATCAGAATATTTTTAGGTGTGTGCTCCATGTCGATAAATTCCAAGAGCTGTGTCCGATACCCCATCATATCCAGCAGCTTGGCCCGGATTCCATCCGTTGCCAGTGCAGAAAAACGCTCCTTTAAAATGCCATGGGAGAGCAAAGGCTCCAAGACCGGGTTTTCCAGTTGGCTAAACAGCTCATGCTGGCAGCACGGAACTGATAAAATGACAGACGCTCCCCAGCGGACTGCCTTTTCCAGCGCTGCATCTGTTGCTGTATCGCATGCATGCAAGGTAACGACCATATCCACCTGCTCCAGTTCATTGTAGTCTGCGATATCTCCGACCAGAAACTCCAACTGTCGATATTGCAGCTTTTGCGCCAGAACATTACAGGTTTCAATAACATCTGCCTTTAAGTCCAAACCGACAACCTGCAAAGGTCGTTTTTGCTGTACTGCCAAATAGTGATACAAGGCAAAGGTCAAATACGATTTGCCGCAGCCAAAATCCACAATCGTCAATGGGCGGCCTACCGGAAGGCTGGGCAATACATCCTGCACCATTTCGAGAAAACGGTTGATTTGACGGAATTTATCGTATTTGCGGGCCAGTACCTTACCGTCCTCATTCATAATCCCCAGCTCAATCAGGAAAGGAATACGTTCTCCTTCCTCAAGCACATATTGCTTTTTGCGATTATGAGACAGATCGGCTTTACTTTTGCTCGGTGACTTTGTCAGAATGGATACTTTATATTTTTTACTGATCAGCACCTGATAGTCTGCATCCTTGGCACATAGAAGTCCTTGGCGGAATGTGTCCTCAAACAAGGCAGTCATGCGCTCATTAGCTTCATCAGGGGTCAGATTTTCATGAATGACTTTGTTGCTGTAATGAAAGGCAAACTGGTAATGCAGTTTGTTTTTCAATTCCACAGGTTTGATTTGCACTTTAGTAAAAGAAGCATCCTCACGTTTGCGCAGCTGACTCAGCGTTGCTGTTATGAGGGAGCCTCCCGTGGTCAATTGGTATACAAGTTCGCGCAGTGAATCCAAAAGGTACATCTCACTTTCTTTCATGTAATTGGGTGATCTCGGACAAACCCTCGATGATTTCCCGGCGTGAAATTCCACCCCGCTCTAGCTCTGCATCGGTCTTATCCAGTAACTGACTGTAAAATGCCTCTGCTTCCGATCCCAGCTCTGGCTGCTCCCATGCCAATCCAAACCAGACATCTGCGGCTTGGTCCAGCCTGTTTTCCCGCTCATAATGAACAGCTAACAGCTTGCTGGTTTCCGGAGAGAGTTCATATTCATGAAGCAGTTTTACGATACACGCTATTCGTTCAGGCAGGACCTGTAGATCACGAGTCGCGCCATTCAGATCGCTGTACAAATATAAATGAAGAGATTTCATTAAAATTCGTATGCCCTCGTCTAATCTGCTGGTCTCCATGTATATAACAGCTTCTTCTTCCAGAATGCGAGCCACTTGCTGAAGCTCATCCGCTTCCATCCCAGGGCCCATTCGGAAAAGCTCAATAATTTGTTCCGGCGGCAATCGTCTGAGCAAATCTGAACGAAGGCGAAACTGCTTGTTAAGTAGTTCATCTAGTTGTTTTAGCGCTTCAACGTGTTTATTTTCACGCCTCAGACCGAGCACCGATGCCACTGCTGATGTCAATTCTTCCATCATGCTAAGCAAATAATCTTTTCTAAGCAAGCCGTTCCCTTCCTTTCATCCTGATGCCTAGAGACCCAGCAACCCTGTCCCTTCTGATTGTAAGACATCCTTGTCTAAAAGCCAAATGCCGCCGACATGGCGTAAACTCATTTAGCACAATTACAAATCATTTATAGCATCAATGATCCGGCACTCAGAAAATCACGTACAACACGTAACATTCGGGTAGCACAGTGTTTTATAGCCGATCATGTGACCAACTTCAAATACAAGTATTCAAAAATTTGATATTGATTCTCCGTTAGTCTCATGTTATTTTTGTTTCATACGAAACAAAAATAATCTTTTTTAACATATTGATTCGCGAAATAAAATATAATATTTATTTTCTCTAGAAACAAAATCATGAGTTAATATTTTACGGGAAGGATGTTGAAGTATGGGAAAACAATTTAGTTCGATACTACCGGAATATCAGGAGTTCATACAGCGGCAGCATATTTTCTTTGTAGGATCAGCACCTGTATCTAAGACGGGGCATGTGAATATTTCCCCCAAGGGCTACGATTCTTTTTGTATATTGTCAGATCACAAGGTAGCCTATCTCGACTTGTCGGGAAGTGGCAACGAGACAAGTGCGCACATTATAGAGAACGGACGGGTAACCATCATGTTCTGTGCATTTGAAGGCGAGCCCTGTGTATTAAGGCTCTTTGGTACTGGCACAGTCGTGTTGCCCAATACAAAGCGTTGGAATGAGCTCTATCCTCTCTTCAATCCACTGCCTGGGGCAAGACAAATCATTGTTGTTGATGTTCATATGGTGCAACATTCATGTGGTTTTGCAGTTCCCTTCATGACTTACACGAGCGAACGGGAAAAGCTGAAGGACGTGGCGATTCAGATGGGCGAAGAAGCACTTAAAAAGTATGCATACGAGAAGAATTTAGAGAGTATTGACGGTTTGCCGACGGCGTTTGCCTTGAACAAAAACAATATGACTTAGGCATTTTGCACATTAACCAATAGGAAGCAACAAGTCAGCAAAAAACCGGATCCCCTCTAATACCACATCAGAAGGTTCCGGTATCTAGACTTACCTTACTCTACTTTTTCAAGTTCTGGTCTAAAAATGACAAGATGGCATTCGCTAATAACTGCGGTGCTTCGATCAAGCTCATGTGTCCAGACTGCGGTAGAGTAACCTGGGTTACCCCGGTTCGATCTGTTGTAAACGTCCGTGCTGGAGGAACCGCCTGATCCTGCTCCCCTGCTACTAAAAGAGCTGGCAATGCAGAAGCTGACAGCACATCCCGACGGTCCGGGCGCTCGCGCATAGCCAGTGATGCTCCTACGGCTCCTTGAGGAGGTGTTTTGTAGCCAATTTCTTTGACTTTGAGTAGTTGGTTCGGCATCGACTCCACATGTTCAGGAGCAAACAATCCTGGTACGAGTCCATCTACAAAGGTTGTAATCCCTTCCGTTTGAATGGTGGATACAGCCTTGTTCCGCTTTTCTTTACCTTCGTCCGTATCTGCATAAGCCGTCGAATGAATCAGTCCAAAGGCTGTCAGACGCTCTGCATGTCTCTGTACCGCGGAAAGGGCCAAGTAGCCTCCTAGGGAGTGGCCAAACCATGCAGCCTGAGGAATGTCCAACTGTTCCTGAAGTTTAAGCACATCGTCTGCCATTTGATCAATCGTATAGGCTCCGAGTGGAGCATCGCTGCGTCCGTGTCCACGCAAGTCTGGAACAATACAACGATAGCTTGGGGATAGCAAGGGAACAACCTCATCCCAATAGGAGGAGCTTCCGCAAAATCCGTGCAATAGAATGATCGGATCTCCTTTTCCTTGTTCGGCATAGCAGATCGTCGTTCCTTCGCATAATACCTTTTCCATGTGGAACCCTTCCTTCTCTGTATATAATCTATTCGTTCTGAATATATTAGTAAGTAGAACATGCTGATGTATATTATTAAGCAGACCATCAATATCTGAAACGGTAACCCGCTGGAAAATCTTGCGAAGCTGTTTTTAAACCAAATTCACAAGCCGCTGCATCTGCAATATATGCAGCCATCGTCATGACCAGGTGAAGCGACGTCATCTGGAGTGTCCAGTACGGTTTGGCACTGCGCTCATTCACAATCGCTGCAACGCTATAATGCCCGACAGACGGCAGAGACAGACCAACCGATCGCGCAGGGGTTAGCGGTTCACGGGCAACAAGGAACATTCCCGTTGAGCCATGCTGTCCAAGACAAGCATCTATGGCGATCACATGATGATCTTGGGGAATACGCTCCAAGTATGAAACCAGATGATCCGCATCACAAGGCTCCGTCATTGTGCCAATCACATTCGGAAAGCCTTGCTCCTTGAGCATGGTGCCTACCAGTGGCCCGAGTGAGTCACCCGACGAGCGATCTGTACCGATACATACAAAAGTCAACTTATCCATAGCATGCTGATGTTGAATTTCTCGGAAAAACGGTGCGAGTCCGTCGCGATCTGTTTTCTCTACATTAGTAGGTTCTAAGGGTGAGCGACCGGATGTAGAAGCTCGATTATACAAAGACAACTTTGTCCATCCTCCTTCATTCAGTTGTATATCGGTAATCTGGCTATCAGTACATTCTACAACAAAAACATGATACAATACAGGCAACTTCCCCTGTTATGAAAGGATGGAACATTAACGATGGATTTGTCTGTACCGTCTCATGCCAACATTGAGTATATGATTGAGGGCATTAAAACCAAGCTTCGTATGGCGAGTGGTGCTGCTATGCAGGCTTCCGCTTTCTCGCTAGAGCAATACGAGGACATCCATGATGTCTACGATATGGTGATCAGCAAGCCTAACCTCAGCATTTCAGAGGTTGAAGCCATTGTCTCCGAACTGGGTAGATTGCGTAAGTCCTCCTAAACCAGCTTGTAGGACAGACAGCTTGGCTATTTAAAGTTTGTCACCATAAATAAAGCTCGTATCTCCGGTCGTCTTAACAGACGCACAAGGGATACGAGCTTTATTTTTTCGATGCATATACGTATTTTCATACACTTCTTCCTTTACCCATGGACACTTCAAGGCAAATCTACTAATACCAGTTCAGATATTTCCTCATTCCCTGTAGCTAGTATCTTTAATGTACAGCTTTTTTGAATTCGCGCGGCATCACCAGGTCTTAACTGAAATTCCCCATCCTGACACGTAACTTCGACATGACCGCTAATGATATAAATGTGAGTACGGCGCTCTTCTTGCTGCGGATATTCAAGCTGCTGTCCCTTTTCCAATCTACTCAGATACAGATTTATATCCTGTGCAATGGATAGCGCTCCCTCCACCTCTGAACCAGACACTACAGGCTGAAGTCGATTTAGGCGTTCACTATGCTTGAATCTTTGTACCTGATAAGAAGGCTGAAGGCCAGGACTCTCAGGTAGAAACCACATTTGCAAAAAGCGAACCGGTTTTTCATCCCCAGGATTTCGCTCCTCATGTTCAATCCCGGTGCCTGCACTCATAACCTGGATCGAGCCGCTTTTCAGATCCTGTTCGTGGCCCAAGCTGTCGCTATGATGCAGAAGACCTTCAATTACATAGGTAACGATTTCCAAATCATGATGCGGATGTCTTTTGAACCCTTGCTGCGGTTTAAGCTCATTATCATTATGGGCCAGCATACATCCAAAATGGGCATTGCTCGGATCTTCATAATCTGCAAACGAAAAGCTAAACTCACTATGAATCCATCCTTTATTTGAGGTATGTCTCTCTGCTGATGTCACTATTTTAATCATCCTTAACACCTCCATGGATTTCAGTTCCGTAAAGCAGCCCTTACTTCGTGATTCCTAATCCACTTCCGGCCCTGGCATTACAAACGCTGTAATACGATCCCTTTACCCCGCACTTATATGCGTCAATCAGCCTATTGTCTCTGTCTGATTTTGCTCTCCAGTTCATTTTTCGTTAAGTTAATAGTACACAAAATCAATCTATCACAGCCATAAGGAGGCGATTTACTACATATGCTATCCCATGAACCTCAACGATTCCGATTCTTACCAAGCTATTTGCGTCGCAGTCTGTCTGCATCTATGATCATGATCGCTGTCTTACTTCTCATTGCCTATTCAGTAAGATGGATTGGCACAGCTCCTTTTCTATATTGGGATGAGCGCATTCAAGATATTGTTTTTCCAGACACAGCTGCTACTCATTACCAACTGCTACCCGTCGCCATCTTCATTACATCGTTAGGCTCATTCCGCATATCATTACTGATAGCAATCGGTACCGCAATCTTGTGCTGGGTCTATCTCCGTTCAAAAGCGTACTCCTTTGCCATCCTAAGCAGCTTTACCGCGATGTGGGTGCTAAATACGATCATAAAAGAATTTTTACAACGGGAACGCCCGTCTCTTCAACATTTGGTGGAAGCGGGGGGTTACAGTTTCCCCAGCGGTCATGCGATGATTTCCATGGGATTTTACGGAATGATATTTGCCATTTGGGCTATAGAACGAATGGTTCATAAGCGAACATTCTTCCTTCCGTGTGTTCTTGGTGCATTGCTCATTCTCTTGATTGGCCTCAGCCGTGTATATTTAGGAGTTCATTTTCCTACCGACATTGTAGGCGGCTATATTGCAGGTATGATCTGGCTGGTATTTACCGTTCCCGTGGTCTATTGGCAAGCGCGTCTGTGGCCTTCCTCCCCTTCATCTCTCCCCCGTCCATAAGCGCTCTAAGATGGCTTTTTGTTTCACTCACGGTCACAACGTTTATATACGAAGTAAGCAAGGCGAAGAAATAACGAAAGCTCAGAGATTCATCAAAAACATTATCGTTGTGTGAACTCAAGATAAAGGAGGCGATCCTTGTGTGGGGAATTGTCCTAAGTATTGTAATGGCTATTATTATCGGATTGATTGGCGATGCACTAGCTGGTCATGAAATGCCTGGCGGCATTGCGGGCTCTATGATTGCTGGATTTGTAGGAGCTTGGCTCGGTGCCATGATTCTAGGAGACTGGGGCCCAGTCATCGGAGATTTTGCAGTCATTCCAGCCATACTTGGAACCGCATTGTTCGTGTTCTTGCTCGGACTTGTGTCCAAACTATTAAGAAGGGCTACCTAACATTTATATATATTTTTTATTCTATAAAAGGAGTGATATATCATGAGTAACATGGACAATCAAAATATGGCAAGCACTTCAGGTTTTGCAAAGGGTTTATTCATTGGAGGTTTGATTGGTGCTGCGGCAGCCCTGCTGTTCGCTCCAAAACCGGGCCGCGATTTGCGTAGCGATCTGTCCGAAAAAATGACCGTTGTCTCCGATAAAACCAAGGATGTCGCATCCGCAGTCAGCAGCAAAGCAACGGATTTGGCTAAAACCGTTTCCACCAAAACAGCAGATGTAGCCAAAACGGTAGCCGAGAGCAAAGACAACATCGTATCCAGCGTAACTAAAGCCTCTGCGGATGTCGCTAATGAAGCGGCCAAAGCGGATAAAGAAGTTATGGATGCAACGGCTCAGGCAGCCAAGGACACTCAGAAGCAATTAAATGCAAATTCCTAATAACAACATATTTCGATTACAACCAAAATAAGCTCCAAACACTGAACAGCCAGCATGCAAGAAGCTGGCTGTTTTTAAATGATAGAAAGGCTGGGATGACCATGAACAAACCACACTCCTATGGAGATGATCTTGCCCGGAACAACAAGAGAACCTTTCACCCCCTGCAGACACAAGATCAACTAGACGAGGTTTCATCCAAGCAGACCTCACCTACTCATGTTAAAAAGCATGATCATGAAAGAGATTTTGATGTGAATGAACATCCTTTTGAGCTGCGCCATGAGGTTAAGCGGCTTAATAAACGCTTAGATCAAATTGCAGATACATTGGAAAAAGCAGAATTCAAAGATATTATAGAGAACTACTCCAGCACAAAAAGAAGAATTATCAGCAATCTGACGGCTGGGATTTCACGAGGTCTCGGCCTTACACTGGGTACAGTCGTCGTACTCGCCTTACTCGCTTGGTTGCTCAGCTTCCTAGTGCAGTTAAATCTTCCGGTCATCGGAGATTTCATCGCCGAATTGTTAGGATATATCAAAATGAGTCAAGGTACTAAGTAATTGTCTTCTATCTCATATAAAAACGATCCATCGTAACCGGTATTGACTCCCAAAATGCTCCCGGTTGCGATGGATCGTTTTTTGAATGTACATTGTAATTAGTTAAGCAGCCGCTACAATTTGTTGCGCTTGTTCGTTTTTAATAAATCTCCCGTCCACCCCTTCATCATCAGCCAGCCGTACATCCCCGCCATACTTAGCAGAGTAGCAACAATCACAATGGTGAAGCCCCAGCCTGTTTTAATCCAAGGCAGATTTTCAAAGTTCATGCCCCAAATAGCACCCACTACAGTGGCAGGCGTAAATACAGCGGTCACAATGGTGAGCGTCTTCGTAATCTCATTGCCCCTAAATGCGGAAATGGCATCATCTATGGAGATCAATGTGTCGATTTCCTTTTCATAATGGCGGAAAAGTCCCTCCATCCGAGTGACACGGTACAATAACTGCTTAAAAAAGCGATTCTCCTCCAGCTTATCCAGATATGCTTCGCGGGAAGCCGTGACCAGCTCTGAAAAAGGGATGAACATATTGCTCCAATACAACAGCTCGAAACGCGCATTCAATATAGAATCCATCAGCGTACGTGCATTCCTTTTCTCCATGTCCTCTTCCAGTCTTCTCAGGTTGATCTCAAACTTATCCATTCCCGTATGAAAATAATGAAGCACGGCTCTCGCCAAAACGAACATGCCGTCTGCTGCATCCTCACACTGTTCCAGCATGGTTTGGCGTTCTGCGGTATGCATAATTTCACGGGTATTTTGGTCTAGATTTAAGGTCACTAGCTTCTGGTTTAGGACTAGAAAATAAAACTTGTTGCAATTACGCTGACTGTCGATCTCCTCCTGAACGGAGTAGATCAACGATCCGCACATCAACGGCTGATTGCCATCTGGAAAGCGCACAGAAATAAAACTGGATGGAATGTCCCCTACCTTATCCAGCCACTCTGCGGCTTCTGGGAGCTTCTCCTTCAAGTGCTGTATGACTGAATCCTGCCAGTCCGCAGCACAGATATCCCACCATTCCCAGCCTCCACGAAAGGTAGAAATCTGTTCAAATGCTGTCATGGATTCCATCCTTTCTTTGTTTTTTCCGCTTTATAAAAAGGACACGCTTCCCTAATTGGAATAACGTGTCCTTACGATGGGACGTCAAATATTATAAGCCATGAATTCAGCGATCTTGTCATGAAATAGAGGAATTAGACATAATCTGCTTCAACTTTTCTGTTGCCCGCTTCTGAATACGGGAAACGCTCATCTGTGATACGCCCAACGTCTGTGCAATCGCACGTTGAGATTGACCGTCCTGAAATGCCAGAAGAAGCACTTTCTGTTCCTGCTCTTTCAGTTGGCTTAAAGCCTGCTGAAGATCCATCCGTTTTTCCACCGTGTCAAAATCGTTAGCATCTGAGCTAATAAGCTCACCTAACGTAGCTGCACTCTCTTCCTGAGATAATGGCGAGTCCAGTGAAACATAGTGGTAGCACTCGCGACCAGCAAGCACCTCGATCGTCTCCTCAACGGTAAGGTCCAGATACTCCGCAATCTCGTTCACATTCGGTGAGCGTTCTAATTTGACGGTCAGCTCATCAATGGCATGTTGAACAAGCGCTCCCTTTTCCTTGATACGGCGAGGAACCTGTATGTACCAGGATTTATCGCGCAAATAATTTTTCATATGTCCCAGCATACTTTTCATAGCGTACGGCTCAAATGGGATACCCAAGCTGATATCGTATTGCTGGAGCAGACGTATCAAAGCCATCTGACCGGTCTGATATAAATCCTCGTATAAGTCCGGACGGTTACGGGATATCTTCCCGGCAGCCATCTTGACCATAGGCTCATACTTGCGGATCAGCACGGTAGCAATTTCGTTATCTTTGGTTTGCTGGTACTCCCAGATTAGACCAACGGCTTCATCCATCGACTCCGGGGGAGTTACCTTTTCATTCATACTGTTTCCTCACTTCTGGTCAGACGCTTTACCAACACCACTTCGGTGCCTTTTCCTGTCTCATTCAAGATATGAACATCGTCCATAAGCGCCTGCATGAGATAAAAGCCCAATCCGCCGATCTGCGCATCATTCAACTCCTTGTCATGCAAGGATGCGATACGAGTCGGGTCCTCCACACGTTCAAAGCTCTCCCCTTCATCTTTGACACGAATGGACAACGAAGCTTCGTCAAATTCGAATGTTACTTCCACGACTCCTCCCTCATGACCATATGCATAGAGGACAGAGTTATTACAGGCTTCCGATACGGCCACTTTCATGTCTTCAATCTCCTCATAAGAGAATCCCATTTTCGCGGCAATACCATATAAATTTAATCTTACAATATCAACAAAGTCAGCTGTGGCCGGCAAATTAAGAACTACTTTTTGAATTTGAGCATTCATTTCTTTTTCTTTCCTTTCCTATTGGGAATTCTCCTGGGGGGCAAAGAATTTGGCAATACCGGTCATATCAAACAGTTTTTGAATCTGAGGCGGTACCTCTTGAACCGTAAACCGGGACTCCATCCCATGCCTTGCTTTTAAAATAGATAACAAAATACCAATGCCTGTGCTGTCAATGTATTTAAGGTCTCTCAAGTTAACAATCAAATCCTGGCTGGATTCCCCCACTAAAGGCTCCATGACCAGACGGAAATCAGGTGCTACCGAAAGATCCAATTCTCCACTCAGATAAACGGTATTTACACCATCGGCTGTTTCTGTGATCGCATTGAACTTCTCATTTTTATTAGTATTCATTGGCCTACTCTCCCAAAAAAAGATTTCCCTACATACTAACCCAATATACGAGTGTTTGAATCACGTTATAACTTTTTATACACCTGTAAAATACCACCAGCTAGGCTTCATTGATTCGGTCTTTACCTGGCTGCATTGGAAAATGGTCCGGTGAATGCCGGAGCAACGCCTGTTTTACACTGCTGATTTTAACGGGCTTACTAATATAATCGTTCATTCCAGCTTCAATACATCGGGGCTGAATCCCATCCATGACGTTAGCTGTCATAGCGATAATGGCAGGCTGAGATCTTCCCGCCAATTGTTCACGTACTCTACTCGTACACTCCAGACCGTCCATTACAGGCATCTGCAAGTCCATAAAGATATAGTCGTAGTCTTGATTCGCAGTGACCATATCAAGCGCCTGTTGCCCATCTGCTGCCACGTCTGAAGCCAAACCGAGCTTATCCAGTATATTCACCATCAGCTTCTGGTTGATGGGATGGTCATCCACGACCAGTACAGGTTTACGGGTTGGGGGCTCCTGTTGTGGAATTTCCCAATCGTGGCTGGACTCCCCCTCCAGTTCATTTTCCTTGGCAACGCCAAGCTTCATTGTAAAATGAAACGCCACACCCTGTTCTCCACTTGTATCCACACGGATATCTCCGCCCATCATATCCACTAAGGTTTTGCAAATAGCGAGTCCTAGACCCGTTCCACCATATTTGCGTGTCATTGAAGAATCCAGTTGGGAAAAGGGATGAAATAGCCTTCCAACCTTGGCAGGATCAATACCAATGCCTGTATCTTTTACAGAAAACTCAACGGTAAGCCCATTGTCGCTACGCTCTTTAACAGATGCGAAAACATATACCCCGCCCTGATCTGTAAATTTAACAGCATTGGAGACCAAGTTAATCAGTACTTGACGCAGTCTACCCATATCTCCATATAACACGGGAGGCATCTGTTCATCGAGAAAATAAACCAGTTCCAAATTCTTGCGGTTCACCTCTACGGTAAATAGGCTGAAAACTTCCTTGATACAGGAAACCAAATCAAATGGATACTCCTCAACTTCCATCTTGCCTGACTCCAGCTTGGTAAAGTCCAGAATATCATTAATGACTGCGACCAGCGCGTCCGCACTGCGACGGATGATATCGGCATATTCCTGTTGATCGTTTTGCAGCTCTGTCTCCATCAGCAGATCAATCATACCAATGACACCGTTCATAGGCGTGCGAATCTCATGGCTCATCATTGCCAAAAATTCGGTTTTGGCATTGGCAGCAATCTCTGCCGCCTCCTTGGCGGCAATCAGTTCGCTGTTCATCTTTTCCAGCTCCTGCGTCTTCTGATGAAGCAGCATGGACTGTGTTTTCAAGCGCTTGTTTGTTAGATACATTTGTACGAAGCCTTCAATTTTGGACTTGAGAATTTGAGGGATGAACGGCTTTACCATATAATCAATACCGCCCGCTGAATATCCCGCAAACAAATGCTCCGCTTCCTTGCTGTTAGCTGAAATGAAGATAATCGGAATATCCTTCGTCTTCTCTCTGGCCTTGATTAACTTTGCGGTCTCAATTCCATCCATACCCGGCATTTGCACATCGAGGACAACGAGTGCAAATTCATCTTTTAATAGACATCGCAACGCTTCTTCCCCAGATGTGGCCTTTACCAGATTATATTGTTCACTCTCCAGCACTGCCTCAAGAGCGAGCAGGTTCTCAGGTCTGTCATCTACCAGCAATATATGAATCGGTTCATGAAGCCCCATGGAATCCTCCTAAGCATCTCTATTTAATCTTCCGGTATATCTTCTCTACCCGGTCCAGCGGCTCGTAGGAATCACTATAATCGGTGAAATGTATGGATTCCTTGGCCCCAAGCACCAACACACCAAAATGACTCAAGCTATCGTAAAACAACCCATGTACGTGGTTGCGAAGTTCGTCGTTGAAATAAATCATAACATTCCGGCAAAAAATAACATTGAACTCGTTAAAAGACCGGTCTGTCGCTAAATTGTGCTCAGCAAAAATGATATTTTTTCGTAAAAAGGGGTGAAACATCACCGAATCATACTTGGCTGTATAATATTCAGAGAACGATTGTGTGCCCCCAGATTCCAAATAATTTTTGGTATACAGCTTCATTCGGTCGATCCCATATACGCCTTCCTTCGCTTGCTGTAAAGACAGGTTATTCATATCCGTCGCATAAATACGGGCCTTGTCATATAAGCCTTCCTCATGCAGCAAGATTGCCATAGAATATACTTCCTCACCTGTGGAGCAACCTGCATGCCAGATTCGGATATACGGATACGTTCGTAAAATAGGAATGATTTTTCGCCTGAAATTTAGAAACAGCTCCGGGTCGCGAAACATCTCGGTCACCGGAATAGAAAGACTCTGTACCAGTCTATCGAAGGCGCTGCGATCATGCAGCACCTTCTCCTGAAGTCCTGATATCGTGCTTACGTTCTCGGACTGCGCATGATAATAAATACGCCGCTTGATCGATGGCAGAGCGTAGTTGCGAAAATCGTAGCCGTACAGCCGATGTATACCTTCCAGCAACAGCTCAATCTCAATCATTTCCCGCTCATTGTCATTCGATTTCACTTCATTAGCAGCATTATCCGCCATATCCTTCGATGTCATAATCTCTCTCCAATTCCTAAATAGGTTTTGCCTGTATCGCTCTCAATCAAGTGTCAATTTATATTACCCATTTTTTTGGATTACGAATACAACCACACCCGCATTAATGATAAAAGCTGTTCGGTTTGAATCGGTTTTTTTACATAATCGGAGGCGCCTGCCTCAATACACTTGGAGCGATCATCCTTCATCGCCTTGGCTGTCAGGGCAATAATAGGCAACTTCTCGAATTGCGGCATTAATCGAATCCGTCGCATTGCTTCATATCCATCCATTTCCGGCATCATCATATCCATCAGCACCAGATCAAAATCAGGCGTCTGTTCGAGCATTTCCAGAGCTTCCCTTCCATTTTCCGCAAAGGTAACCTCCATACGATAGCTTTCCAGCACACTGGACAAAGCAAATACATTACGAATATCATCGTCTACCAACAATATTTTTTTGCCTTCAAACAGCTCTTCCTTGTTATAAAGCTTTTGCAGAATTTTACGTTTGTCCTCAGGAAGATTGGCCTCCACCCGATGCAGGAACAACGTAGTCTCATCCAAAAGACGTTCCGGTGATTTGACATCCTTAATAATAATAGACTCTGCATATTTTCGAAGTTGCGTTTCTTCTTTACTATCCAGATCTTTGCCTGTATAAATAATAATCGGCAGATCGGTGAGCTGCTCATTTTCCCGAATGCGGTCGAGCAACTCAAAGCCTGTCATGTCACTGAGCATCAGATCCAGTACCATGCAGTCATACCGCTGGGTGGCCAGCTCGTTTAGTGCTTCTTTACCTGTCGAGACCGCCGTAATGGCCACATCATCATGGTCGATGAGCTCAATAATGGACTTGCGCTGATTATCGTCATCCTCGACCACAAGGAGGCGTTTTACCATTTGGTCCGTATACGATTTTATGTGTGAAAATGCCTTATCCAGACTCTCCTTCGAAGAAGGCTTTTTGAGATAGGCAATCGCGCCCATCATCAAGCCCTGCTTCACATCATCAATGACCGAAATCACATGTACTGGAATATGACGTGTCGATGAGTTTCCTTTCAGCTCGCCCAAAATGGACCAGCCATCCATCACAGGTAACTGAATATCTAATATAATAGCGTCTGGCAAATAAGAATGAGCCATGTTCAGCCCATCGTCTCCTTTGAGAGCGATCAGCGCCTTAAAGCCTCGGCTACGGGCCATGTCGTACAAAATATTAGCAAAATTAATATCATCCTCAATAATCAGCAGCACTTTATCCTGCGGGGTAATCTCGTTTCGGTCGTCACCCGGATGTATGTCCTCCGCTCCGCTCTTCGCAGGCATCTGATATACAGGTAAGCGTTCAGCAGGCATAATCATTGGAAGATCTGCTTCCGCTGAAGTAGCGACACCCTCAAAATCCGGATGTACATCTGTACTGTCAAGCGCCTCTTTCGAATGAGAATCCATATTCTTTTCGGTAGGCGTTTGTTCCGGCAAATACAGTGTGAAGCAACTGCCCTGCCCCTGCTCGGATTCCACCGTAATGGCACCGCCCAACAATTTGGAAAGCTCACGGCTGATCGACAGCCCTAGCCCTGTTCCCCCGTATTTCCGGCTAGTCGTACCGTCTACCTGTTGGAAGGCTTCGAAGATCAGATCTGTTTTGTCTGAAGCAATTCCGATGCCCGTATCACGCACAGATAGAGCCAGATAGGATTTTCGTGGATTTAGCATACCCGGAAGCTGCTCTCCATTTACCCGAGATACCTTGAAACTTACAGAACCTTCCGTGGTGAACTTGAACGCATTGGACAGCAAGTTACGTAAAATTTGTTTGAGACGATAACCGTCACTAACAATGGCATCTGGCAAGTTCTCTTCAATTTCGGTATGCAGTTGAAGCTCACGTTTGGCCGCGACCGGAGCAAAATTCTGTTCAACAAACAGCTCCAGCTCCTTCAAATGGACCGTTTCATGATTAATATCCATTTTCCCAGCATCCACTTTGGATAAATCCAGAATTTCATCAATCATTTTCAACAAATCCGCGCCTGACATATAAATGGTTTGTGCATATTCGACTTGTTTGGGCTTAAGATTGCCTTCCTTGTTCTCAGACAGTAGCTGAGAAAGAATGAGCAAGCTATTTAGCGGAGTACGCAGTTCATGCGACATATTGGCCAAAAACTCGGATTTGTATTTGCTTGTGATCCCCAGCTGCATCGCCTGCTGCTCCAACTGGGCTCGTGCACGTTCGATCTCATCGTTCTTTTCTTCCACTTCTCGAACCTGTTCTTCCAGTGCTCTCGTTTTGGCAATCAGTTCAGTATTAAAATGCTCCAATTCTTCCTGCTGACGCTGTAACAATTCCTCGGAACGCTTAAGCTCCTCTGTTTGCTGCTCCAAATTCTCGTTGGAACGCTTGAGTTCTTCTTGCTGAGTTTGCAGCTCTTCAGACTGACATTGCAATTCCTCGGTAAGTGCCTGCGATTCGCGCAGCAATTGCTCAACTCGCATCCGTCCCCTGATGTTATTCAAAATGATCCCTAAGCTCTCCACTAACTGAGCAAACAGCTTCGTTTCCAGATCACTGAAGCGATCCAGTGACGCTATTTCCACGGCACCAATGCATTCATCCTCGAACATAATAGGGAAAATCATAATTCCCACTGGCTTACTTTCTCCTAAGGCGGAGCCAATGGACAAGTATCCTTCAGGCGCCTCTGTAATCAAGATCGGCTTACGATCCAGAACACACTGTCCAAGCAAACCTTCGCCCACTTGGATAACGTCTCTGATCGAGCCTTCGCCAGTCACCTTTGCATAGGAGCCATACAACTTGAATCGGTGGTCTTCTACATCTTTTCCTTGCAGGTAGATGGCTCCGTAACTGCCTCCCAGGATGGGCGTAAACTCACTAATGAACATCTGAGCAACCTGCTCCAGTGAATTCACACCACGAAACAGCTCAGTCAACCGAGCAGTATTGGCATTAAGCCAGGTTTGATCCTTCTGCGTTTGAAGGACGGAATGCTCGAATTTCCTTTTTTCATCCAGGTCTCCAGCCAATTGTTGAAACACACGAGCAACCTCTCCGATTTCATCTTTGGAGGCCACACTCATCCGGCTGATAGCCCTGTACTTTCCCTTGCCAAAGCCACTCATCATGAGGTTAACGGTATTTAGACCTTTGGCAATGCTCGGGAGCACCCACAAAATAACCAGTAAGCCCATGATCAGACCAGCAGCCATCAGGATTGTGGTAATCTGCACAGATTCCTCATAGGCCCGATTGGCTTGCTTCATATCGTTATCAATTTCCCGATCCTGAAAAACGGCAAGAGTATTAATGCTGTTCATTGCCTCCTCTTGAGCAGGCAGTCCAGTGCTATTACGGAAAGCATTAGCTTCCTCAATACGATCTTGTCCCAGTAAGGAAATGAGTCTCTCTTCGTAGTTTATGAAGTCTTTCCATGCAGCAGCCACCCTGTCAATCTGCTGTTGTTCTTCACTGGTGCCGGAATCCGTTTGCAGACTAGCCATCACTTTCGTACCCGCAGCGGAAAGATCATCGAGCTCGCGTTTGGCCTCACTGACAGAGGAGCCTGGATTCAAGATTAGATTGGCCATCACTTTAGCCATATCGTTCACCTGTCCGCGTATAGCTGTTGTTTTCCGGACCTTCACATATCGTTCTTGATAAACCTGGTTTAGCTGTTCATTCAGGCTCCCCATCCGGTCATAGCTGATTAGCGTCAGCACAAGGAGGATCGCCATAAGCGATCCAAAGCCAATCAGCAGCTTATTTCTGATTTTCATGCAAGCTCTCTCCCTCTTTCAGCGAAATCCAGATCAGGCACTTATCATCATCGCGATCCTGCGGTCCCCCGTCATTACGAAAAAATGCATCCAGCATCGCTTCTTCATTCCATTCCTCATACTTACGCAGACAGGCAGTCAGATAATCCAATTGTTCCTCATATTCACCTTCTACCGCCTCCAGCAAGCCATCTGTATACAAAGCGATATGCCCAGTTCCTTCGTAATAAATCGTGTGCATCTCTGCATCAATTTTATCAAACAATCCGACCGGGCTACACGCACGGTCTAATTTGGTTATACTGCCGTCCTGATTGAACAGCAAGCCGGGAGGATGCCCTGCATTTACATAGTCAATTCGCCGTGAACGAGTATCAATCACCATATAAATCGCCGTAAAATAATACTGTACCAGTTGCTTGCCCAAATCCAGTTGATTAAAACGACGATTCAGCTCTTGTATGACCTTCTCCGGCTCCACATACGTGGTCACCGTATCCTTAAGTACAGACGCAATGAACATGCAAAACAGAGAAGAAGAAATGCCATGGCCCATCATATCGAGCAAAATGACGGCATATCTCCCTTCCCCTAGCGGATACCATGAATATAAATCCCCCGCCAGTTCAAAGGAAGGCTGGTACAGTGCATTCGCTTGCAGCATCGGGTCCTGAATGGCAGGACTCAGCACCGCCTGCTGCACCATCGCAGCCAGCTTCAATTCATCCTGGATTCGCTGATCCCGGTCCTTATGCCAGTCCTTTTCCTGCTTGAGACGCAAGGCAGATCGAATACGAGCCATTAGCTCTACCTTGTTGATCGGCTTCGTGACATAATCGACGGCTCCCACATCCAAGGCTTCGGCCAATTTTTTAGAATCGCCTACAGCGGTAACCATAATAATCGGAATATCTTTTAAATGTTCATATTCCTGCACAATACTGCAAGCCTCAATGCCGTCCATTTCAGGCATCATCATATCCAGCAGCACCAAATCAATATCCGAAGGACGGGGCCGGAGACTAATGGTACGGTCGCCGATTCCCAGATGCTCCAGCATTTCTGCGGCCGAGCTGGCAGAGATTACATCGCGATAATTTTCTTTTTTTAGTATTTCACGAATAATAATGACATTCGTTGGATTATCGTCAACAATTAGAATTCTCATTGCTCTCTCCTTATCTGTAACCCATGTATTATACTATACCTGCTTAGGGGGCAACACCCATGTTGATTGGAAATAGCGTTTCCGTAAGCAGGCATTCCAAAAACATAGATAAGGAATGAGGCTGAAGCCCCATTCCTTATCTATGTTTTTGGAGGACCCGCGAAACACTTGTGCTGCGGCCAACATCCTCTTTTTCAAATCTAAGCTTGTTTGATCCTATGATGAGCTGGAAATATCACGCTTTTTTCGCAATAACCAGCACTTTACCCTGATCTAATTCTTTTTCATAAAAATCTGCTTCCGTATCTGTAAAACCCAAGGAAGTGATTTTAGCACGAAGCTCATCGCCACGGGAACGGAACAAATTCGCTAATGAGTCGAAAACGCCTTCTTCCTTAATCCCGATTTCCTTGGCAGCCACCGTATCGGCGATACGATCCGTCCGATCCTGATCATGAGCGAGCACGAACACATCCTCATAACGATAGCCCGTGTTACGCAACTCATTCACAGCTTCAACGGCTTGTACACCGTTCTCTACCACCTTGGCATAAGATTTATGATTGGTCTGATTCATGTTTCTCACGCTCCTTTAAGGATTGACTTCTCTGACTATTACACTTCATTCATCCATTTGAAACTTCCATATGATGTCACGCCTTGAAAAAATCGATCACCACTCCGTTTCATCAAAAAACTCAACATACTTCGGCTTATCAGACGTCTTATCCGTAAACACTTTGATCGCACGCTGCCCGCGTACATATACTTCTCCGTCTTCTGCCGTAAATTGCGAGCCGCCTAGCGCCTGATCCAGCGTTTTCCGTTGCAGTGGCAGCCACTTATCATTCACTTTGATTCGACCGGCAGCAGGATCAACATGCACATAAGAGACGACGTCATCACGCATACCTACCACGACATCCGGATATTGATATTCTGTAGAAAGCAGCAGCATATCCTTCTTGACTCGAAGTGGCTTGCCCAGTTTTTTTAATACATCCGCACGAGTATCATCCAGAGATATGCCATTTAAGGTCTGAAAATCAGCTGGCACAGCATGTGGAGCGGTTATCGTCTGAACAGCCCTTACCATATGCCCCGCTGTCTGCGGAGAAACGGTTTGCTGAACCGTATCCTGTCCGGAAAAGGGAGTGAGCAAACCAGCGGCTAGTAATAATGTCTTCATCATAATTCTCACCCTTTCAATGAATTTCCAATAGTTTACGGTTCAGCACTATACTACTGACGCATTTTCTGCCACACCCCAGCAGCGATGTCTACATAACCCAGCCAGTTCTTAGCCGGCTTGCCCGCAGGTTCCCCATAAGTGGCATTGTAGCTCTGAACCGTCCGCTCTGTTGCAGTCAAAGGTCTGTTCGATACCGTTGACTTGATTGTCTTCTCCGTTCCGGAAGGGCTGCTCGCAGTGCTTCGCGACTTCTGAAGCCGTGTCATTAACGCTGTTGAAGCCTGCTTGGCGGCCAGCGTCACTTCACTAAGTACCTCCCCCAGGTTTTTAACCGACTCCATCACAGGTTCCACTTGCTTCAATTTATGATCAACATCTGCGGTGATGTCATTTGCATGTCGAACCGTTTGTTTTACTTCATAACTCAGTTCATCGACTGTCTTTTGTACTTCCTGCAAGGTTTGAGTCACCTTATCCAGAGAACCTTGGGCTGCTTTCAAAGTCTTAATAAGGTAAATAACGAGAACGGCAAATGCGATAGCAATAATAAAAATGCTGACCTGTGTTAACATAGCGTAACCTCTCTTTCGTCTTTCACGATGATGTTTATGATTACTGCATAGTTACCCTCTATATTCGGACACGAAACAACGTCCAGACTGGTAGCATCTTGTGCTCCAAACGTTATGATTCACAGGCCCTTGCACCGTTTAAAACACCATATAATGATGGCACAGCCACGTTTAATCTGTAGAAGTCACCGTCATCTGCTACCACGCTCAATCAGGGCGCGAGTATGCCACATTATATACAATCAAAGGAGGATACAGAACATGCTGAAATGGTCGGCTTTATTCTTAGTTTTTGCTGTGATCGCCGGGATTTTAGGTTTTTTTGGTATCGTCGTCTCCGTAGCCGCTACAATCGCCAAAATGTTATTTGTACTATTTTTGGTGTTATTCGTTATTTCACTCTTTACCGGAAGAAAACGAGCCTCATAGGCATTGGATAATTGCTACGTCCAAAAGTGTTATGTATCATATGCTTATCAAAAAAGGATGTTCCCACCCTAGTCAACAGAGTTGTGGAACATCCTTTTTTGATGCAACTTTTAACAGTGAACGGCGTTATTATTGGATCACGCTGCCTCCAAACAGGAAACGATCCTGCCAAGGCTTGCTGAAATCCGTAACTTTTACACCACCGGCCGCTACAGAAAACGTATGGAGAAGCTTGTTGTCTCCCAAGTATACAGCTACATGCGTAATCGTTTGGGAGGAATTATCCAAGGACGTGTACGCCCCTGAAGATGCATTATAATTTGTAAAAAAGAGCAGATCGCCACGCTTCAGTGTAGTCATATCCGTATTCGGCTGACTATTCTGCTTGATCCATTCACCCTGTGAACGAGAATCTGCCGGAAGCTGGATACCTACAGCCTGACGGAAAATTTGGCGAGTAAATGCCGAGCAATCAAAAGTAGCCGTACTGTTGCGATCAGAACCATATTCATAAGGTGTTCCAAGGTAAGTCATACCTGTGTCAATAACCTGTTCAATTGCAGCCGCTGCATCACCAGAAGACAAGCTAACCGTCGATACAGGAGACGCTACCGCAGGTAGAGCAGTAGTATCTGAAGCTGGTGCAGCCGCAGAAGCTACTGCCTGCTGCACAACAACGCCCTCACCAATACGAATATATTGTGGAGATGAGCTGACATAGCCTACTGTACCGTCAGCAGTGGTGACCTTGAACCAATATGCGTTGCTTGAATCGGTAATCGTAACGACATCCCCTGTGTTCATATAGCCCAGAACCTCGGAAGAAGTGGATGCCTCCGCCCGCAAACGAACGGACGTTTGAATCGTAGCTTTCGTTTGACCGGCAGAACTATTCACTGAAGCCGAAGCCTCTTTAGTTGAAACATTTTTAACTGAAGCTGAAACAGTTTTAGCTGACTCTGAGGCTTCCGTTTTACGGCTGACAGGCGACGTGGCAGCAGCAGCGACGCTGGTAGCGCCAACTTTTATGTACTTGTCAGAGCTGCTTGTGTAGCCGGTTACTCCATCAGAAGTCTTGACCTTATACCAATAGTTGTTTGTTTTCTCCAATACCGTTACGGCCTCTCCCTGCTTCATAAAGCTGACTACATCGCCCGTAGTAGAAGGGCCAGATCTAAGCTTTACAGCCGCCTGGATAACCGCCTTCTGGCCTGTGGATGCTGTAGTCGATGCCGCTGCGTCAACCTGACCCGGCGCCACATGAATTGCTGCCAACAGCGCGGCTGACGTCATGAGCATTCCCATCACGCGTCTTCTCAATGTTGCACCTCCTGGCTGTTTTTACGAATTTGAAGAGCATAATTCCGACGAATATAGCCGGACATGCCTTCATTATAGTAAAAGCAGCAGGAAGAGAGATATAATCCAAACGTCACAAAAGATAGCGTGTACACCATTTTAGGTATAGGTCTAAAGTCACTTTTTATACTAATTATTTAATAATTAATCTATAATTTAGGTTCTACATGGACATGAACGTGCATCGTATTATGAACCTCTTGTAGACGTTCCTCAATCCGGTCGCTGATCCGATGTCCTTCGATCAAACTGAGCTGCGGATTGACCTCAATGACCACATCCACCAGCGCATGGTTACCGTGTACCCGTGCCTTAACGTCACGAATTCCCTCTACTCCAGGTATAAGAGCAATCGTACTCCGTAAGTCGGACAGTTCTTGCTCATCAAATCCATCAGTCAAGCTATGTGTGGAATCCCTAAAAATCTCCCACGCTGTTTTACAAATGATGAACCCTACCACAATCGCCGCAACAGTATCCAACCACGGCAGCCCAAACTGTGCCCCGATAATGCCCACTGCTGCTCCAACACTGACAAGTGCATCCGATAGATTATCCTTGGCCGCCGCCAGCAACGCCTTGTTGTTGATTTGCCGAGCCAGCCTGTTATTGTACAGGTACACTCCCAACATAATCACTGCACAAATCACAGCCACACCCGCAGAGGTAATATCCGGTGTTTGCTTTCCTCCCTTAAAAATGCTTCCGATTCCGTCAATCAGCACCTGCAAACCAACGACAGCCATAATAAAGGACGCCAGCAACGCCGCGATCGTTTCGGCCCGAAAATGTCCATAGGTATGGTCGGAATCTGGTGGTTTCTGGGAGATTCTTAGACCGATTAATACAGCAATCGACACCACAATATCGGTGACATTGTTGAATCCATCGGCCAGCAACGCGCTAGAAGCAAATATATATCCGCTAATCAGCTTAAAGGCGGACAGCAAGAGATAAGCAGCAATACTCACCCACGCCCCTCGCTCACCTTTTCGTATTTCATCATAGACATTTACCACAACCGAGGACACTCCTTCAAATAGATAGTTTGCAGCATAGAGACCTGCCCAGAAATAAAAATAGCAGCACAGCTGTCCTTACACTACTCCTCAAACAAGCAGCATAGCTGCTACTAAAAATAACAATTTTCCTTTGGATAACTGTTATTTTCAGGATAACAGACGTACTTTGTGTGGGTCTAGAGAAACAGTCTTTCCGCTCTACATCGCTGTAGGAACAACGAAAAAGTATTGCCAGGCACCATCCCTGTAGGTTACACAAAACAATTTTTCCTTCATGCAAAAAACAGACATTTTCCCTCCTGCCTTACTCCAGCGATGTGTTATCATTGTTGCCCTTGTCCCTTCTTTTAAAAACGTATAAAATGAGGACACAGCCGCGTTTTTCTTCAATCCAGCATGATTGACTTGAATCTGGCGGCAACAGGAGGAATTTATTCATGAGCGATGCTAACGAACCACGTAAAATTAATCTCGCAGATGCCATTCGGGAAAAGCTGGCACAAAAAAAACAGCAGTCCGGCGCTTCACAGCAGGGCGGCTTTCAAGGCGGTTCCACCAAAACACTGAAAAGCCAAAATACGAAGAAGCCGAACAACCAACGCCGTCGTACAGGCGGATCATAAGCCACCCCATAGGCTATATAGGGTACCGAAGAGCAGGCAAGATCTATCTTACCTCATTCTCGGAACCGATTAAGCTAAGGGCATGGCACAAAACGAAAAAAGAGGAGTCTCCCGGCCATATCAATGGCCTGATGGAGCTCCTCTTTCGTTTATCTATTTGCTGAAATTAGCAGTTCGGATGTTAGCCGATTTCTACCGGGTACATGCGTTCACGTAATTTAGCGATTTCTTCATTTTCCAAGTATTCATCATAGCTCATCGTACGGTCGATTACGCCGTTTGGTGTAATTTCCACGATGCGATTCGCAATGGTTTGAATGAACTGATGGTCATGAGAAGTGAACAAAATAGTCCCGTCAAAGTCGATCAGACCATTGTTCAGCGCTGTGATGGACTCCAGATCCAAGTGGTTGGTCGGTTCTTCCAGAAGCAGTACGTTAGCACCGTTCAACATCATTTTCGCCAGCATACAGCGAACCTTTTCTCCCCCGGACAGTACACTTGCTTTCTTAAGCGCTTCTTCGCCTGAGAAAAGCATACGTCCCAAGAAGCCGCGCAGGAACGTTTCATCCTGATCCTTGGAATATTGACGCAACCAGTCCACAAGGTTCAGATCCACACCTTCAAAATAAGTGGAGTTATCTTTCGGGAAATACGCTTGGCTCGTTGTAATCCCCCAGGAAAATTCACCTTTATCCGCTTCCAGTTCGTTCATCAAGATCTGGAAGAGCGTCGTTTTAGGCAGACCGTTCGGACCTACAAACGCAATTTTATCGCCTTTGTTCACAACCAGACTGAACTCGTTAAGCACTTGCTCGCCTTCCACGGTTTTGCTGACACTATCTACAGTCAGCAATTGTTTGCCCGCTTCACGCTCAGGCTTGAAGTTAATGAACGGATATTTACGGTTCGATGGACGGATGTCGTCCAGCGTAATTTTATCCAGTTGCTTTTTACGCGAAGTCGCCTGTTTGGACTTGGAAGCATTCGCAGAAAAGCGCTGAATAAAGGCTTGCAGTTCTTTGATTTTTTCTTCCTTCTTCTTGTTCGCATCGCGAGCCAGTGTAAGCGCAAGCTGGCTGGATTCGTACCAGAAGTCATAATTGCCGACATACATCTGGATTTTACCAAAATCAATATCCGCAATATGCGTACATACCTTGTTCAGGAAGTGACGGTCATGGGATACAACGATGACGGTGCCTTCATAGTCCATCAGGAAGTTCTCCAGCCACTGAATGGATTCGAGGTCCAAATGGTTGGTAGGCTCATCAAGCAGCAAATTGTTCGGACGACCAAACAACGCTTGTGCCAACAGAACGCGCACTTTGTCGTTGCCGCTCATCTCAGCCATTTTTTTGTCATGCAGATCGCGTGGAATACCGAGACCGATCAGCAATGCAGCCGCATCCGGCTCGGCATCCCAACCGTTCAGCTCTGCAAATTCGCCTTCCAATTCACCAGCACGCAAACCGTCTGCTTCGGAAAACTCTGCTTTAGCGTACAGTGCATCCTTTTCCTTCATGATTTCATACAGACGCGTATGACCCATAATAACGGTTTCCAGAACCGGAAATTCATCGTATTCATAATGGTTCTGCTTGAGGACAGCCATCCGTTCGCCCGGTGTCATGTGAACCTCACCTGAATTGGCTTCGATTTCACCGGAAAGAATTTTCAAAAAGGTGGACTTACCCGCGCCATTCGCCCCAATCAGGCCGTAGCAGTTCCCAGGAGTAAATTTGATATTTACGTCTTCAAAAAGTGGGCGTTTACCATAACGAAGCGTTACGCCGCTTGTACTGATCATATAAGCATACCATCCTTATCATTAGTAAAGTGCTAAACACAAAATTACCGACGGCAATAGTATAACACACAAAAGATCGGATTCGAACCGTAGTCTAAGCAGAACTGTCTCTGAATCTCATCCAATATCTTATAAATAAAATAAAAAAATGCTTCTGTCTTCACGATTGTCACCTGACAAACACCTCGACCAGAACCATTTTTATGTTTCAAATTCAATGAGATAACTCAAGGACAGATACCTTACACTCTCTCTGTACTTGTAAATGTTCGGAAGCTCCGACGCCTATCGGAATAAGATACATCCCCGCCTCCTCGTCCTGTCTTATGACTACTTTGACACCATAGACTGCCTGAATCAGTTCGGATGTAACGACCTCTTTAGGCGGACCATTCGCTATTATGCGTCCTTCCTTCATAGCGATCATCACGTCGCTATACCGAATAGCCTGATTAATATCATGCAGGACCATCACGATGGTCAGTCCGTGCTCCCGATTGAGCTGCCGAATAAGCTCCAAAATCTCAAGCTGGTAATACATATCCAGATAGGTGGTCGGCTCATCCAAAAATAAAATCGGCGTTCGCTGTGCCAAGGCCATCGCAATCCACACACGCTGCCGTTCTCCTCCTGAGAGCTGATCCAGTGTATGTGTTCTGCGTTCCTCCAGATTGGTGCAGGCTATAGCCCATTCGACTGCTTCCTCGTCCTCGTCTCGGCTGGTTGTGAACATGCTCTTATGAGGCAGTCTTCCGAAGCTGACAAGTTTTTCTACTGTCAGGTCGGAGGGAGCTTCGTTCTGCTGATGAACTACCGCTAATTGACGGGCCAGCTCCTTGGGCTTGTAGTGGGCTATCTCCTTGCCGTCCAGAATCACCTGGCCCATGCGAGGAACAGCATTGTTGGACATCACGCTGAGCAGTGTCGATTTGCCACATCCATTGGGGCCAATAATCGTAGTAATTCGTCCCCGCTCAATAACAGCATTGATCGCATGTAAACGGTCTGTTTTCCGATCATAGGAGAAGGTTATATCTTTAATGTCCATAGGTGCGATCCGCCTTTCTGATCAGGAATATTAGGAACGGTCCGCCAATGACTGCCATAATAATAGAGGCTGGAATTTCATTGGGAGCAAGCACCGTTCGCCCCAGTGTATCCGCAAGCAACAGCAGCAAACCGCCGCATAAGGCAGAGAACGGAATCAGCCACTTATGATCCGAACCAACCAGGTAGCGGGCACAATGCGGAACGAGCAGGCCGATAAAAGCAATCACCCCTGCGATAGCTGTAGCAGTTGCTGCAAGCAGCACTGCAATCACAGAAATCAAAAGTCGTGCGCGCGTCACGTTAAGACCCAAATTTTTAGCCGTTTTATCTTGAAGTGACAAGAAATTACACCAGGAGAAGACGAGCATGGCTAAAATTAGCCCAATCCCGCCATAGGTCACAATTACCTCAACATCTACCCATTTTTTCATAGACAAGGTTGAGGTGGTGACCTGATTAATGCTGGTGACCGCATAACTGCCCCGATAGTTAAACGACTGACCTAGGCCGGAAAAGATGGCGTTTACTGCCACCCCAATCAGAATAAGGCGAATGGGATGCAAGCCGGATTTCCATGAAAATCCGTAGACCATTAGACAGGCCAACGCACCGCCAATAAATGAAAAGAACGGCATCCAGAAATAAAGCGCGGGAAAGATGGTCACCGCGATCAGCGAGACCAAGGCCGCTCCCGAAGAAATGCCGATCACGCCAGAATCCGCCAGCGGGTTTTTCATGACAGCTTGCAGCAAAACACCCGCCACCGCAAGTGCTGCTCCCGCCATCACAGCTACGATAATTCTCGGTAGTCTGAGGTCCTTGACCACATTCACCTGATCATCTGTACCTGTCCACAATCCGGTCACCAACTGGCTCAAATTCACCTTGAGGCTGCCTGTCATCGCTGAATACAGCATGAGAGCGACGAGTAAGACAATTACAACAATAAGGCTCCATAATTTTTTGGACATGTCATCAGCTTCCTTTAATTCGAAGGATACAGCATTTTCATCAGCTCATCCAGCGCAGAGCTTGCCGCTAAATTCCCTGTGGTGCCAAACAACGGTTCAGGCAGGTCATAAACATGCCCTTTTTTCACAGCGTTGAAATGCTTCCAGATATCGTTAGTTTTGAACTCTTCATCGAACATTTTTACGACCTCATCCGGCATCCCGTGTGCAGCACGCAAAATGATATCGGGGTTGGATTGCTGCAAGGCTTCGGTATTATGGGCTATGAACTCCACTTTCTCGCCTTGAACTACATTTGTTCCGCCTGCAATTTTAACCAGATCTCCAATATAGGAATGTTCGGTAGCCACCAGATAGCTTCCCGGAACACCCAGTAGAATTAGTACTTTAGGAGACTTCTTGCCTTTGATTTTTTGCTGAATCTCAGCAACTTTGGCATCCAAGGCCCCATTAATCTCTTTCGCCTTTTCAGCTTTATCAAATCGGTCTCCCAGCTTTTGAATTTCCTTTTGCATATTCGCAAGGCTTTCAAAATTCAAAAATTCAGCATTGATGTTCAGGTCCTTAAACTTGGGTTCCAAATCATATTTGAGTGTGGTCACCGATAGTACATCTGTAGGTTTTAAGGACATTACTTTTTCCATATCAGGACTCATTGGATTTCCCACATCAGGGACATCCTTGTAACGATCAGGTAATACTTTGGTGCTTGTCGGCTTGCCGGCCAAACCCAAGCCCAGCGCATCCGTAATTTCAGAAATGGCTACTGTAGTCGCCACAATACGTGAAGTTGCTGTTTTATCATTAGACGACTTTCCGGTTGCATCTGATGCTGCCGTTGAAGTCGAACCATCGCTAGGGTTCTGTCCAGCCTGTGCTCCCCCGGAGCATCCGGCCAGCAATAAGATCATAATGCCGATTAACATATAGAAAACAAACGATTTCTTTTGAGTCAAAGCTGCATACTGTTTCATGAAAATCCAATCACCTCAATTCAAAATATAGAGCAACAGCGTGGGTCCCAATTTTTCGGGTATGTAAATGCTGACAAGTCTTGATGCCGGGGCACCAAGACTTGCTCGCATACAAGCTTTGCTGTTATTCAGGCTTTATTGATGGCATAACCTGAGGTTATTTCACCTTTAGGCTTGCTTCATCAAATTGGAACTGAACCGTATACCAGTGATCATATGGTACTCCGCCAAGGACCAAACCAGGCACAATGACGTGTGTGTAAGCACTGATTTTCTGGGACAAGTCCCCTACCTCAAATTGGACGATACGTGTATCACCGGATGTCGAGATCACTTCCACATCTTTTAGGGTACCGTTTTGCTCCACTTGTAGGGTTGGCATCCAAGAGCTGTTTTTCAAAGAGACTTGGATATAACGCTTGTCTCCCTTTTCAATCAATGTGGCTGGTTTATCGAGATAACCATCCATAACGGACGCTTCATTTGTTTTGTCTTTAAATACGTTGTAATTGATCGTGTATTGCTTCTCGGAAGCCGTTTGAACTGGTTGCTCAACTGCTGGTTTTGCTTCAGCTACCGGTGTGGTCGTTTCTGCTGCTTTGTCCGTAGAAGCTGCTGTCGGTTCAGTAGCGGTTGCAGTTGTTGCTGCATTAACTCCCTCACCTTTGAGTGACGCACGGTCAAATTGAATCTGTCCGCCGAATTTCTCATTAAAAATGTACTTCTCAGGCAGATATACCTGTGTGTACACACTCAGCTTTTTATCCAGATCAGGTACTTCGAAGGCAATTGTGTGTGTATCCCCTTTTGTGTCGGAAGCAACAATCGTTGGATTAGCATAACGGCCCTCAAAGTCCGTTTGGAATAATTTCAAAGCCTGATTGTCCGTTACGGTTACATGGGCCTGAACCTTACCATTTTTCACAATCAACTTCGCCAGACTCTGTACAAATGGAGCCACCAAAGAATCCTTGTCCGTTCCGTTTGCAAGCACACGGAAGTTCGCAGTGTACTCTCCATCGGCTAAGTTATTTTTCCCCTGTTCTACTTTGTCTGCTTTGGTTTCGTTGTGATAAGATACATTACTGGTATCGAATTTAAATTCAAAATCATATACCTTTTCTACTCGATCCTCCGCCTTGAAAACCATCGGCGCGCTACTTGCCACTTTAGGAGCTTCGTAGACAACCAGTTGACCTTTTACGTTGATCTTAAAGTCACTCACACTGAAACGAACGTCCTTCGTATTACTTGCTGCATCTTCCCGGGTCACTTCTGCATCCTGATAACCTCCACTTGCGTTATCCCAAATGCGCAACGCCTTAACTTCATTACTGTTTTGCAGCTTCAGACCTACAAACCGTTTGTCGCCTTCCACGACCAATTGCGCTGGTTCATTAGTGATGAAGCGTTGAGCCGGAGAATCAGATCCTGTGACACCATCTGGCAGCACAATGCTGAATTTCAATGCATATTTACCATTGGCAAGCTTGTCGAAATCCAATTTAACGATAGGATCAGCTGCCCCTGAAGAAGTAGGCTCCACAAAGCTGCGAATGGTGGCAGGCTCGAATTGGAACTGCACATCATATACGTGGTCGTAAGGGATGCCACCGAAATCCAATCCAGGTACGATGACATGCGTGTTCACTGTAACTTTATCTGAAAGATTAGGCACTTCAAATTGTACTGTTCTTGTATCTGCAGAGGTGGACTGTTCAACCACCTGAGCTTCAGAACCATTTACTTTAAACGTTTTAATCCAGCTGCTCTTGTCCATTTTAATTTGAATGATATTTTTACCAGACTGTTTTAACAGTGTAGCTGGCTTTTGCATATACCCATCCATCACAGATATGTCATTGCTTCCGTTTTTGAGTACGGAGAAATCAATGCTGTATCTGCCATTTTCAACTGGGGTTGTGGTTTCGTTATCCGGTCCTTTAGCTGTAATGCTGCTGCGGTCAAATTGAAGACGAAGCTTATGATCCATCTCATAAACCCCACCTGGATAGGTGGTGCTCACATGCACTTGTGCATTCAAAATTGCATCCAAATCGGCTACTTTGAATTTCACAACACGTGTATTGGCTGTCTTATCCTCACTTACAATATCTGCATCCGTAAGTGTCCCGTTTTGCTCTGTTTTGAATTCTGTTACAGTAGTGCTGTCTTTAATGGTGAAAGAAACTTCCTTTTGTCCCTTCAATACCGTCAAAGTCGCTGGAGACAACAGATATTGTGCCATGGTTGATGGCTGATCTTTGGTTGCGTGCAGGGTGTTAAAGTTAATAGAATACGTTCCATCCGCCAAGCTAGGTGATGTGGGCACAGATGCCAATTGAAGATCTACATTATAAGTATGCACGTAGCCCAGCTCAGGCCAGTTGATGCTTACCCATGCGCTTAACTTAGCAGGTATTTCTTCAACCTCGAATTCAATAACTCGTGTATTTGCAGTTTTGTCTTCACTTACTGTAGCAACATTAGTTAATACTCCGTTTTGCTCTACCTTAAAGCCGTCAATTTGCTTACTGTTTTTCAAGGTAAAACGGACATACTTCTTGCCATTACGTTCAATCAAGGTGCCTGGTTTCTCTGTATACCCATCCATCATAGACTTTTCATTCGTTCCATCCTTCAAAAGAGTGAAGTCCAGATTGGATTTTGTTTCCGGAGAGGTTCCATTTTCTGTGATACTATTTTTATCGAACTGAAGACGAAGTTTATGATCCATCTCATAAACCCCACCTGGATAAGTCGTACTCACATGTACCTGTGCATTCAAAATCGCGTCCAAATCGGCTACTTTGAATTTCACAACACGCGTATTGACTGTCTTGTCCTCACTTACAATATCTGCATCCGTAAGTGTCCCGTTTTGCTCTGTTTTGAATTCTGTTACAGTAGTGCTGTCTTTAATGGTGAAAGAAACTTCTTTTTGTCCTTTCGCTACTGTCAAAGTCGCTGGAGACAACAGATATTGCGCCATGGCTGATGGCTGATCTTTAGTTGCGTGCAGGGTATTAAAGTTAATAGCGTACGTTCCATCCGCCAAAGTTGTTGGTACAGGTACAGAAGACAGCTGAAGATCTACATTATAAGTATGCACGTAGCTAAGCTCAGGCCAGTTGATGCTCACCCATGCGTTCAGCTTGGCTGGCAGTTCTTTTACTTCAAACTCGATAACTCGTGTATTCGCATTTTGATCTTCACTTACAATAGAGGTATCGGTTAACACTCCATTTTGCTCTACTTTGAAGCCATCAATTTGCTTGCTATTCTTTAATGTAAACCGGGCATATTGTTTACCTCCACGCTCTATTAGTGAGCCTGGTTTCTCTGTATACCCATCCATCATAGACTTTTCATCTGTTCCATCTTTCAAGAGGGTAAAGTCCAAATCAGCTAATTTTTCTCCTGTGCTAGGAGGCGTTACCGGCGGTGTCACTGGTGGAACGGTTGGATTCTCCGTTGAGTTTTTGAGTCTCAAACTGGAAGGATCAAACTCAATCCATTCCTTCACTGAACGGTCTGGATCGGTATCTACATACCATGGAGAACTGCTGTTAAATCCAAACTCTGTATTTACATTTTGATGAAAATCATAAACATCGAAGCTAACAGTTCCCGAAGCTTTTCCGGAATCTACTTCTATTTTGGCGGGAACCGTTTCCCCGTTTTGTTCTACTAAAAATTTCGAAAGTCCTTGAGCCTCCGCAAATTTAAATGAAAAATGGTATTTTCCATCTTTAATGATCAAGTCTCCAGGATAGGTATAGTTTGTTTTAAAACTCGAGTCCTTGGTGCTTCCGCTGACTGTCTTTCGTAAAGGCTTATAATCAATCAGGTATTCTCCATCTGCATAAGTCGCTTCAGTAGTAGTTATAGCATTGGTAGGCTCAACATATGGACCGGGCAGTTCTACCGGATACTCATAAGTAACATACGTAGCACTAGTCACTGTAGTGCTTGAGTCAGGCAAATTCGACGAAGTGGTTTCATCCTCGGGTGTTGCTCCTGCGTATGGTGAAAATAAAGAAAACAACATTAGAATAGCAGCGAATGTCGTAATATATTTGTTAAATCGGCTTTTCAAGGTGATATATCCCCCTACTTAAAATATACTCATTTGGAGCTCTGGAACTGAGCTCCAAATGAGTATTCAATTCAAAATCATATTTTCAAAAAGAAACCCTTAGATATCGCTGTCGTCGAATTGGAACTGAACAACATAGTCGTGATCGTAAGGAATACCGCCAGTGTATTCTTTAGGTACGCTTACATGCAGTTTGACATTCAATTTTTGAGACGAGCTAGTTACCGGAAATTCAACTATTCTTGTATCGCCGGATGTGCTGACCACAGCCGCATTCACATACTGACCGTTTTGTTGAGTTTTAAATTCAGTAACCCAAGCACTTTTGGTAATAGCTACACGCACTTTGTATTGACCATTCGTAACAATCAGTGTAGCTGGTTTTTTCACATAACCATTGGTATCCATGTAAGATGGCTGAGTGGTTCCATCCTTATAAACGGTATAAGGCAATTGATACGTTCCATTAGGCAAAGCCGCGTTCGCTTGATTAGCTGAGAATGGGGCTAGTACCACAAAAACAAGCGCAGCCATCAATACAGTGAGCATTACTTTTTTCAGAGACAACTTCTCCATACGATTCATAATCATGTTCATGTTTTCAATCTCCTTTTACGTTTTATTTTGGATTAGATTTCGTCGAATTGCAGTTGTACATCGTACTTGCCTGTGTAGTTAACTACTGGGATTGTGATTTCAGCGTAAGCATTTACTTTTGCATTCAGGTCAGCTACTTCGAATTCCACTACACGAGTGTTGTTCGCCGTATTTGTGCTGACTACAGTCGCATCTTGCAGTACGCCATTTTGCTCTACTTTGAACGCTGTAATCAGATTGCTGCTCTTCACAGTCAGACGAACGACATTTTTGCCATTGGCTACCGTAACCTGAGCAGGCTTTGTCAGATAGCTGTCTAATCGAGAAGTTTCATTGGTTTGATCCTTCAGAACGGTATAATCTACGTTATAAGTGCCGTCGGCTGCTGCTGCTTTAGCAGAGAGTGGAGCCATCAGTGCAAAAACAAGTGCTGTCATGATCAATGCTACGAATACCTTCTTGAAAGAAAATTGCTCAAAGCGATTCATTACCATATTCATATCTACACACACTCCTTCATTTTTTATGCTTGAATTTATGTTGATTTTATGAACGATAAAGATAGCCTGAATTTACTTTTTGGAAGATTTGGCTGATTTCGCTGACTGGACGGCTGCAACTTTTTTGATGCTTTTGGAATCAAAAGCGAAGCGGATCGTATAGTCATGATCGTAATTGTATGCAGGGACAGTAACATGAATTTTAGAGATCAACGGGCTGTTGACACTCGCAATTGGAAATTGCACGGTGCGAGTATCGGTTTTGGCATCCTTTTGGATGACTTTGGTATCGATGATTTTGCCTTTATAATCCACTTTAAACCCGGTTGTCCATTCGCTATGATTCAGCTTAATTTGCATGGTCATTTGACCTTTCTTTACATACAACTTAGCTGGTTTTTCAAAATAATCATTAGCCATGGACACTGAATCATTTTCTGCCTTGAGAATATTGTATTTGAGCGTGTATGTACCATCCGCCAATTTTGGAGAAGCCGCAGCGGCTCCTACAGATGACGAAGTTGGCCAAAAGCTCAGCACACTCACCAGCAGAAACACAGCAATAATTGCAGAATACCCCTTCTTCATTTTGACAGCAGTCCCTCCCCACGAGAATAAACTAATTGATTATCATTCTCAATTAATAATTTAAAAAAAATAGCTCTTTTCGAGCTTGTCTCCCCACCTCTCTATTCCATAATTTCGCAAAATCAAGTAAACCCATCACCAATATATCTTACACTTTTCGAAAATGTCAATATGTATTTGTGTGTACGTAATCCCTTGATATATGCTATTTTTTAATAAAAATTTGTAGTTCCTTCTTCTATAATTCGAATGACTCTCTTTTATTTTTAGTTCAAAATTTATTTAAAAATTTGCTTTTTTCAATTGACAATCCTCAGTGATATTCATTATCATTCTCTTATACATAAATGAAAATGATTATCATTATTGTTTAACTTGAAAATTGCAGGAGGAATAACATGAAATCTTATGTGTTGTGGTCATCCGCAGCGCTTTTAATGGCAGTTACCGGATGTAGTAATGGTACCTCGACCGCAGATCACAAACCAGTCAGTGCTTCCGTATCTACCACTTCAAGCACGACAAGCGGCGCGACGATTCAAGTTACTGATTTCTCAAAACGGACGTTGGCGTTTCAAAAGGTCCCTCAACATATCGTTGCGCTCAGTAATGGCGATCTAGATATTATTTACGCATTGGGCGGGACAGCCGTGGGGAGGCCCAACTCCAATGGACCTTCCGTCGTACCTGCTGCTGAAAACGTTCAGCAAATAGGTTCCACTCATGAAGTAGATCTGGAGAAAATCACGATGCTCAAACCGGATGTCGTACTAGGCAACTATCCTATGAATGAAAAAGACATCCCAGCCATTGAAGGAGTCGGTTCACAGCTGCTGCTGACTGGGGCTAATTCAGTTCAGGATATCCAGTCACAAATTACGCTGTACGGACAATTACTGCAAAAGCAGGACGGGGCCGTAAAGCTGAACCAACAAATTGACCAACAAGTAGCCAAGCTGCAAAAAGAAACAGCCTCTACCTCCAAACCGAAGGTGTTGCTGGTTTACGGAGCCCCGGCCACGTACATGGCAGCGCTGCCGAATTCTCTAGGCGGAAACATTTTGGAAGTTGCAGGTGGTTCCAATATCGCCGCTGATTTTCCGGGCCTGCAAAATTTCCCGCAATATGCGCAGTTGAACACAGAACGTATCGTACAGGCTGACCCTGACTACATTTTCATCATGACCCATGGTAATACGGAAGAGGTTAAAGCCGCATTTATAAAAGAAATGCAGGAAAATGCAGCTTGGAACGGAATCCGGGCAGTCCAAAACAGCCAGGTCGAGGTTTTACCTTCAGATTTGTTCGGGACAAATCCAGGGACACGGGTCACTAAAGCGCTGGATTTGATGCACCAAAAGCTGTATCCGGCGAAATAGGCGATGGCGATGAACAAACTACAGCGCGCCAGAAGACGCACCATCGCCTGGATTATCCTTCCGATCTTATTGCTAGCCGTCTCTGTGTACGGTCTGGCCTACGGTTCGGTGTCGATTCCACTTCAAGAAATCAATCAGATTTTGCTACATAATGATGAATCCACATATCGCACGATCCTAATGGATCTCCGACTCCCCAGAGTATTGGTAGGTTTATTGGTAGGCGCTTGTCTCGCAGCTTCAGGAGCACTTCTTCAAGGCGTCATGAAAAATCCATTGGCTGACCCAGGCATTATTGGTGTATCGGCTGGAGGTGGACTTGCTGCCGTTATTACGATGGTGATGCTTCCACAGCTTAGTTACCTTCTTCCGGTAACCGCCTTTTTGGGAGCCTTTCTGAGTGCGATCGTCATTTACCTGCTGGCTTGGGACCGAGGGGCTTCCCCTGTCAAAATTGTGCTGGCTGGCGTTGCGATCAACGCGTTGTTGGGCGCGCTCACCAACGGCGTGATGGTCATGTACAGCGACCGCGTACAGGCAGTACTTCCTTGGCTATCTGGCGGGTTAAATGGACGCAGCTGGCATCATCTGGAGTTCATGGCTCCTTATGCTATCATTGGCTTAATCGCCTCTTTGTTTGCGATTAAGCCTGCGAATTTGCTGCTGCTGGGCGACGATTCAGCACAGTTGCTAGGCCAGCGGGTAGAGCTTCAACGGATGCTCATTATCTTGCTCTCTGCCCTGCTCGCCGGCACAGCGGTCAGTGTAGCCGGGCTGATCGGGTTCGTAGGACTGGTCGTTCCCCATGTTATAAGGCTACTCATCGGGGAAGATTATCGTTTCCTCCTCCCCCTTTCCATTGTGGGCGGTGGAACACTGGTTGTCCTAGCGGATACAGTCGCACGCTCTTGGTTTGACCCGATTGAGCTGCCTGTCGGTATTTTGCTGGCCGTCATTGGGGCACCGTTCTTCTTAATCCTGCTCAAGAAACGAGGGAATTTCGGATGACAGCCATTCAGGGTGAGCATCTCTCCTTACAACGCGGATATTTCCAGCTGGACGATGTGAACATTACCTTGCCCGCTGGCCAGCTCACCGCCATTGTCGGTCCCAACGGCTCAGGCAAGTCTACGCTTTTGCGGATTTTGACCCGGCTGCTCAAGCAGGACCAGGGCAAGGTTTCTGTACTGGGCAAGCCCGTGGAGGAATACAAGCGGCGTGATTTGGCTCAAACGATTACAATGCTGCCGCAAATGAAGGATATGCTGCCGTTATTAACGGTTCATGAGCTGGTCGCTTATGGAAGATCTCCTCATGCCAAGGGCTTGAGGACACGACCTACCAGACAAGATCAGCAAATTATCGACCATGTCATGGAAATCACGGGCATTCAGCCCTATGCAGATCGGATGTTCCATACTCTATCGGGAGGTGAACAACAAAAAGCGCGAATTGCAATGGCCTTGGCCCAACAAACGGGTATTCTTTTGCTCGATGAACCGACCACTTTTCTGGATATCGCCCACCAATTTGAAGTTATGGATATGCTGCGGCGTATTAATCACGAGTCCGGCTTGACGATTGTTATGGTACTGCATGATTTGCAGCAAGCTGCGGCCTATTGTCATCATATGATTGCGCTTAAAAGGGGACGAATCGCCGTTGCTGGCGAACCCCGTCAGATTTTGACGTCTGCTTTTCTTCGCGACATTTATGAAATGAACGCTACTATCAAATTTGAGGATGGCTATCCGGTTATTATACCGACCATACCACATCATTCAGGAGGAATTTAATATGGTTATCGTTACAAACACATCTAAAATCACACCAGGCAATGCCCATTTGCTCATCGAAAGATTTAACAAAGAGGGACAGGTTGAAAAGATGGAAGGCTTCCTCGGTCTGGAAGTGCTGCTGACGGAAAACACGAAGGATTATGAGGAAGTAACGATTAGCACACGCTGGAAGGAAAAAGAGAACTTCCAAGGCTGGACGAAAAGTGAAGCGTTCCGCGAATCCCACAACCACCGTCAAATTCCAGACTATATTATTGAAAATAAAATCACGTTCTATGAGGTTAAAATCGTTCGTCACCCCATTGCGAACAATGACTCCTCTTTGGCGAGTGAGATCGAAGCCGTTTAATTTTGGACGGTAGCATAGAACTAAAAAAAGCGGCTCGGCAGGCATTATTAATTGTCCGCTGGGCCGCTTATTGGATTTTTGCAAAATCCCCTTATATACGTATTTTATTGAATCCCTCAGATTCTGGTTGAGCAACGGCGTCCAATTTTCAGCGTCTCTCCGTGCCCCAGTACATGGATGCGTTCCTTTGCAATCCCCAAGCGCTCTCGCTCTACTTCGAGACGATCCAGCGCCTCTCTCGGCGTATCGTCCGCCAGCTTAAAGGCTCCATAGTGCATCGGGATCATCTGATCTGCGCCGCAATCCACAAAGCCCTGCAACGCCTCTTCTGGTGTCACATGCTGTGAGGTCATGAACCATTCCGGTTCATACGCGCCAATCGGCATAAAGGTCAGATCAATGGCAAAGCGCTCGCCAATCTCCTTAAACCCACGGAAATATCCAGTGTCTCCCACAAAATACAACGTAGGTGCCTCCGCTGAATCGGATTCTGCATGAGCATCTGAGTCTGTAACAGACGTGGCAGAGCCAATCACCTGCTGCTCACTTTGCAGAACGTATCCACCCCAATGCGAAGTATTGGTATCAAACGGCGTACGCCGTGTCCAGTGCTGTGCCGGAACAAATGTAATCCGCACCCCGCCTACCGTAAAATGCTCCCACCATTGCAGCTCATGGCAGTTGCGAAAGCCTTTGCGGATCATTTTCGACTTTAACCCCGAGGGTACGAGCATGAACGTGTCTGCACGATATAACTTCCGCAACGATGCCAAATGTAAATGATCATAATGCGAATGTGATAGCAGAATGATATCCAGTGGTGGCACATCCTGAATGCGAATGCCGGGTGGAGCCAGCCTTTTATCAAAAGCCATACGCTCTGCCCACACCGGATCAGTGACAATATTCAGCCCAAGGTACTGAATAAAAAAGGTGGAATGGCCCACCCATGTCGCCGTCGCCATTTCCCGATTATGATGCAGAAACTCCAGCTCCGGGGGATGGTTTGGCACAACGAACGTATAATCCTTTATTTTGCTGCGTCGCTCCTGTCGCCATTGTCTGAATTGCTTGATGGTTTTATCGGTATTTACATGATCCATATTGTTAAAACGCACTTTAGGCATGATGCAGCCCCCTCCCTGACAGACCCGTTCTCCAAAAACACAACGGTTCAATTTAACTATATATTGTCACTCAAATGTGAACATGAAATGATGCAACATCCTGATATATGTAAAGTATAATTCAATCACATCTGTAAAGGAAATTCAGCGATAATATAGCAAAACAGACCTCCCGGGTCTATCAGAAGGCCTGCTCCACATGTTATTGTCAGTCCTGTGGGTTTTTAAAGCGTGCCGAATAAATAAACAAAAACACAATCGCCACCACGATAATGATCGGCGACTCATACATGATCGTAAAATGCTCGAAAGCAACCACTCTAACTCACCCTTTCTTCCCCGCTTGTCCTCTTACATACTTTGCATCGAACAGGAACAATCTCAATATCAGGATCAGCGAAGGAATCAGCACTAGCAGACCCGCAACAAACGCCGTAATCAATGCATATGCCATCGTAGAGTTCGTAAAGCTGTCATATACATTAATGTAGGGATACAGAACATACGGAAGATGTGACCGGCCATAGCCATACCAGGCAAATGCAAATTGCAGCATCACCAGGATAAAGGAAATACCCAAATGGCGCCGCTGCCAGACCAGATAAACTGCCCCCACAAAGCATATGAAGGATGCGACAAACATCCAGGCCATACTGAGCATATTGGCAAAATGGTCCGGATTTTGTTTGTTAATCTGAAAAAATGCGAACAAACTCGCCAAAATCGTAGGAGCACTCCAGAGCAACGCGTACCCTCGTACAATTTCGAAAGCGACCTTGTCCCCTGCCCTTTTGGCATAAAAGCACAAAAACATCGCCGATATATACAATACACTCACCAGCGCCAGAATAATAACCGCCCACGTGTAAGGATTGCTTAGTAGCTGACCCCATTGGAGATGAACACCTGTGCTATTTTCCAAAATAATGCCGCCTTCCGAAATAGCGAGGACCGTCGACAGTGCCGCGGGAATCAGTAATCCAGTCGCACCGTACAACGCCATGTAGACGATATTATTTTTACCCGAATGCCCATACGTATTGTAAGCATAATATACTCCCCGGATTGCGAGCAGCACGATTGCAATACTACCGGGAACGAGTAACGCCGTCCCATAGTAATAAGCTGCATCCGGGAAAAAACCGTTCAATCCCACCACAAAAAAGATGAGAAATACGTTCGTAACCTCCCATACTGGAGACAGATACCGTTGAATGATATTGTGGATTTTGTTCTGGTGGCCTGTCAGCACACTGTAAAAGCTGAAAAAGCCTGCACCAAAATCAATGGATGCCACAAGCAAATATCCAAACAGGAAGGTCCACAAAATGGCGATGCCTACAATTTCATAGTTCACTTGCCTTCAGCCCCTTCCAGGCCCAGCTGTCTTATCTCTTCCACGGCATCCTTATTACGGAATAGTTTGCTGAGTACCTTGATGGCCGAGAAGCACAACACCAGATACAAAATAACAAACAACACTAGCATCCACCCAACACTTGTAGAAGTAGTTGCTGCTTCGGACACCTTCATATATCCGCGTAAAATCCACGGCTGTCTGCCGACCTCCGCAAACATCCAGCCCAGCTCAATAGCTACCATCGCCATCGGTCCGACCAGAATGAGCGCTAACAGCAGCCATCTGGGGTAGGGTTTGCGACCTGGCAAACGCTTGCGGATCAGATATAGCAGTGGGATGACGAGAATCAGCACTCCTGTGGTGATCTTGAGGTCAAACATATAATGAATAGACAGCGGCGGACGCTCCTCCACCGGATAGTCATTTAACCCCTTAACCTCCGTACTAGGCAAATTTCCGGCCAACACACTAAGTGCATAAGGCACTTTCAAGGCATATTTGATTTCACCGTTTTCATCCATAAAGCCACCATATACAAAGGGGGCGTGCGTCATCGTATCAAAATGCCATTCGGCGGCAGCCAGCTTCTCCGGCTGATATTTGGCCAGAAATTTACCTGATGCGTCTCCAATCATCACTGTACTGATGGCAAACACAATGGTACAGGTGGCCGTCAGCTTCAGCGCCTTTTTAAAATAAGGGTGGTTACGCCCTCGCAGCATGCTGTAAGCAGCCAGCCCCATCAGCACCCCTGCGCTCAATGTATACGAGGAAGCCAGTACATGAGACACTTTGGTCGGCGTGGCCGGGTTTAGCATAGCCTCGATGGGATGAATATTGGTCATGACTCCATTTTTGAGTGTAAAACCTTGAGGTTGGTTCATGAACGAGTTCACAGTCGTAATAAAAACCGCTGATGCAGACGAGGCAATCGCTACCGGGATGAGCAGCATTAAGTGAAAATATTTACTTTTAAACCGATCCCAAGTATACAAGTAGATGCCTAGGAATATTGCTTCGATAAAAAAAGCAAACGTCTCTAAAAATAGGGGCAATGCAATCGCTTGTCCAGCCACCCGCATAAAGGTAGGCCAAAGCAAGCTGAGCTGCAGCCCAATGGAGGTGCCTGTAACGACACCCACGGCAACAGTGATGACAAACCCTCGCGCCCATCTCCGGGCCAGTAGTGTATAATGCGGATCACCGGTTCGCAGCCCGCGCCATTCTGCAAGTGCAATCATTAAAGGTACACCAACGCCGATGGATGCAAATACGATATGAACAAACAGGGTAATCCCGGTCAGCATCCGGCTTAGCAATACAGGGTCCAGTGAAGACAAATGGGTTTCACTCCTTCATTTCACATTTTTAATAGGGAAAACTTCGAAATTACTCTTGATTACCAACTAGGGAGTCAAGCGAGCTATGCTTTTAATTACGGCATATAGCATAATGGCCGCAATTACTATACATACAATAATGAGCGTTCTTTCCTGCTTGCGGAACATAGGAACGCCTCCTTCACTTATCTATTGGCGCAATTTGGTAACCTACTCACAGTTTGGTTCATTCAACTGATTTTTAACCCTGCTTCTGTATGGAATGTAGCAGTATTTCTTGCTAGATATTGTCTTTTGCATGGCAATACGTTATATTAGTGATAGTTAGATAACCTAATTATATGAAAAGAGTGAACTTATGCCGCCAAAACAAAGTAAGCGGGACACCATCCAGCAGCCTCTTCCTCGTCTGGGACCAGAACCTTATCTGGAGTTAATGGATCAAACTGCCCTTGCAGAAACGGATCGGCAACTTGCCCGTATTGGTCTCTTCTTGCTATGGACCAGTGATAATACGCTCGACGCAATAGATTTGGATCTGGCTGCTTACGGCCTGACAGAGAGTAAGCTAGATTTATTGTTGCTGTTGACACTGCACCAATCCCAAGCTCAGATGAGCCCCTCTATGATTGCCGACCGTCTGGGAATTCGTCGTGCATCTGTTACATCTCTCCTGGACTGGACAGAGCAACGAGGCTGGATTATCAGAGAACATAGTTCTATAGATCGGCGAAAAATTCATGTACGCATTACAGAAGCGGGATCTCACCTTGTACAGCAAGTGCTTCCTGTATTTTGGTCTTCCTGTGCTTCCCTAGCAAGTATTTTGGAGCCCGAGGAGCAGATCGTTTTTTTGCGAATTATAGAAAAAATTCATCATCATATGGAAGATAAACTGGGGGTGGGCAGATAATTTTTTTTAAACATATAATTAGGTTATCTAATATATTTAATTGTTTGTATCTCAAACTACTTATTTGATGAAGGAGTGTTCTACTGATGAGTAAATTACGAACAAATGATAGCGTTATACAGAAGGAAAATGTTGCTCTCCCTTATACATGGATGATTGTAATCCTATGCTGGTCAGCGGTTGCCGTGATGTCCAGCCTGTACGTAACGATCCCTTTGGTCCCTCTCTTCGCTAAAGTATTTGGAAAAACACTAGCTGAAGCAGCTCTGCCGGGAAGTATCTTTTCCTTAGGCTTTGCGGTGGGATGTCTTATTTATGGAGGATTGTCTGATCGCTTTGGACGCAAGCAGGTTATCGTCGCTGGACTGCTCGCATTGACAATTCTATCGTTTTCCCTCAGCTTAACCAGTCAGTATTCCGTATTAGTTGCACTACGCTTGCTTCAGGGTTTGGCGGCAGCCACCTTTTCCCCCGTTGCTCTCGCATATGCCGTAGATATGTTTCCGACTGAAAAACGGGTAACAGCTATCGGCTTTATCAGCACTGGCTTTCTCGTGGCAGGTATTACCGGACAGGTATTTAGTATTGTCATTAGCGAACAAATCGGATGGAATATGGTATTTCGGATGCTAGGTGTTTTGTACGCCATCACCTTCCTGATCGTTCTTTTTTTCCTGCCTAAAGCTCCCTCTCCGCAACGAGGGGTTCGCATTTGGGCAGCCTTCGGCCAGTTGGGGAGCGTTCTGCGTTCGTATCCTTTATGGTTAAGCTACACAATCGCTTTTGTTCTTCTGATGTCCTTTGTGAGCATGTATACGGTTTTGGGAAGCTACCTTGGCAGTCCCGAATTTGGTCTGAATAGCAGACAGATGCTATACGTCAGATCCGCTGGCATCATCGGCATGCTTCTCTCACCGTTCGCCGGAAAACTGGCCCTGAAGTTCGGTGTTCACCTTTTACTACGTACAGCTCTTCTTCTTTCCATTCTCAGCTTGGCGCTGATGGGAATGGCGCATTCTCTAATAGCTATCGTGGTATTAAGTGTATGTTTTGTTAGCGGCATTGCCCTAAGTGTCCCTTCACTCATTACAATGGTTGGCCAGCTCAGCGGTACAGCAAGGGCCATAGCCGTCTCACTGTATACCTTCATTCTGTTTGCTGGTACGAGTCTAGCACCTATGCTTTCCATTCGTTTGATGGGAAATGGCGGCAATCAGATGACTACGTTTATGCTGCTGGCGGCAGTTCTATCTGTGGGATTTATCGCTTCTCTCCTGATCCATCAGAAGCAAAACGATTCGTTGAAGCGGAATGCATAGACAGCACCATCCTGCCTACTCCGTTTCCCTGTGACTTTTTTGAGTTCGGCCCATATAGCTGTTTTTATTCAAACAACCTCCATATCCATCAGGTATGCTTATATCAATAATGTGATATATGTCATTGTATTTTCTTCGTAAATAAAAACTCTCTCTTTGGAGACATACACAGAATGAGGTACAATACAGATAAGCTATATATGATATATGGAGAACTTTTGAACAGGAGGCTGTACCGAGCTATGAAGATAACATCTATCGAGCCAACTCCCAGTCCGAACACCATGATGCTGCATCTGGATGAGCGACTGGAAGCAGGTATCCGCAGAACATATACACGGGACAATGAACGTTCCGCTCCCCCATTTATCCGGCGTATGCTGGCGATTGAAGGGGTCAAAAGCGTGTTTCACACGACCGATTTTGTAGCCCTTGACCGTAAAGGAAATGCGGATTGGTCTACTATTCTGGGCCAAGTCCGGGATCAGCTAGGCGAGGAAGGTGCTGACGCAAACTGGGATTTACCGGAGGAAACCTCTGGGGAAGCGTTTGGCGAAGCACAGGTTTTTGTACAATTTTTCCGCGGTCTTCCCATGCAAATTCGGGTTAAGGCAGGACAGCAGGAGGAACGAATTTCCTTGTCCGACCGCTTCGTGCAAGCCGTTACCCGCGTGGCAAGTGCAACACTGATCAAGGAACGCAAGCTGAGCGATTACGGCGTCCGCTACGGTGAGCTGCCGGATATTGCCCGCGAGGTTGAGCAGGAATTAGAGGCAGCCTTTCCGCAGGAACGGCTGGAACAAATTATCCAGCAGGCGATTGCCCACGGCGCGGACAACAGCGAATTCGTAGAGGAACGCCGCGAGTGGAGCGATGCCGAGCTGAAGCAGGCCCTCCAACACGAGGACTGGCGCACACGCTATGCTGCGCTGGATCGGCTGGAGCCGACGCCTGAGCATTTGCCGCTGATCCGGCAAGCGCTACATGACGACAAAATGCAGCTACGGCGGCTGGGAGTCGTCTATCTGGGCGATATTCGCTCACCGGAGGCGATGGAACTGCTGTTCGAGGCGCTGCGCGATCCTTCAGCGGCAGTACGCCGCACTGCTGGCGACACGTTGTCGGACATTGGCGATCCCGTCGCTACCAGCGCTATGATCGGAGCCCTGTCGGACAGCAGCAAGCTGGTTCGCTGGCGTGCAGCCCGTTTTCTATACGAGGTTGGAACCGAGGATGCGCGTGATGCGCTGGAGAAGGCCGTCGATGACCCCGAATTTGAGGTCAGTCTGCAAGCTAAAATGGCACTGGAGCGCATCGAATCAGGTGAACAAGCCGCAGGTACGGTTTGGCAGCAGATGGCCAAGCGGAACTCTTGATTTAAGAATCGATAAGTGGATTTTCAAAAAATTGTCGATTGTCAGAAGGTGTACAGGTACGATATACTGTAGTTCGCTATACAATAAAATATCATGTCATACACCTCATCAACCTGTTTTATGATGAGGTAGAGGTCGCGGATGTAATCAGTACACTGGAGGAGACGCCAAGAGCCGTCTGAGATTCCAGTAGAAAGGTACACCCGCCGAAGTATGCGGAGCTGACTCTTTGTAAATACTCCGTATGCTGGGGCTGCTAACCGAAAGGAGCAGAACTGTCACGCGATGTCCTAACACAGACACGTGTGTTGAGCTATCTTGTTATAGAAGAAGGTATGGTGCGGAATGCATAGACAAGACCGCAGGCGTATTCCCTGCGGTCTTTTGATTTATACTCCCCCTCCTTCTGGCTCTTGCCCTGACATGAAATACAATTTCATGAAGGAGTGTTTGAACGTGCAACACAAAGCAACATCTGACGCAACCTTGCGTAAAAGTCTCAAAGCCCGTCATATGACGATGATCGCCCTCGGCGGCTCTATCGGAACAGGGCTATTCCTCGCCAGTGGAGGCGCGGTCGCCGAAGCTGGACCCGGCGGTGCCCTGCTGGCTTATGCAGCAGTTGGCCTCATGGTCTACTTCTTAATGACCAGCCTCGGTGAGCTGGCTACGTTTATGCCTGAATCCGGCTCTTTTAATACCTATGCAGGTCGCTTCGTCGATCCGGCTTTTGGTTTTGCCATGGGCTGGAACTTCTGGTACAACTGGGCAGTGACAATTGCTGCCGAATTGGCAGCAGCGACCGTGCTAATCAAATACTGGTTCCCGGAAAGCCACTCTGCCTGGTGGAGTCTGTTATTCTTGGCCATAATCTTCTTGCTGAATGCATTGACGGTCAAAGGCTACGGTGAGTCCGAATACTGGTTTGCGATGATTAAAATTGTGACTGTAATCATCTTTTTGGCCGTAGGGGTGCTGATGATTTTCGGCATCATGGGTGGTCCTGCGGTTGGCTTTGCCAACTTCACGGTAGGAGATGCCCCGTTCCATGGTGGATTCTTCGCTGTATTGGGCGTATTTATGGCTGCGGGCTTTTCCTTTCAGGGAACCGAGCTGATTGGGGTAGCCGCTGGCGAAAGCGAAAATCCGCGTGACAATGTGCCACGTGCCATCCGTCAAATCTTCTGGCGTATCTTGTTCTTTTATATTCTCGCGATTCTCGTTATTGGTTTGATCATTCCATATACGAATCCGAATCTGCTGCGGGGAGATATCAGTGATATCGGAGTCAGTCCGTTCACGCTCGTATTTGAAAAAGCAGGGCTTGCCATTGCTGCCTCGGTCATGAATGCCGTTATTTTGACTTCCGTACTGTCAGCAGGCAACTCGGGTATGTATGCAGCGACTCGGGTACTGTACGCTTTGGCGCGGGAAGGCAAGGCTCCCCGTTTCCTTGGGCGTATCAATCGACGTGGTATTCCTATGAATGCACTTTTGATCACGACTGCTGTTGGTATGCTTGCTTTTCTCGCCTCCTTGTACGGAGACGGTGTAGTCTATAACTGGCTTCTCAATGCCTCTGGAATGTGCGGATTTATTACGTGGGTCGGTATTGCCGTCAGCCACTATCGTTTCCGCCGTGCCTTTACTGCACAGGGTCACAGTCTGAGTGAGCTTCCCTACAAAGCCCGCTGGTTCCCGTTCGGACCGTTGTTTGCCTTTGCTCTATGTATCATTGTCATTATCGGGCAAGGGACGGATGCCTTCACTGGACAGGAGATTGACTGGAAAACGATGATCGCTACGTATATGAGTGTGCCGCTGTTCCTTCTGCTGTGGCTTGGCTACAAATGGATCAAACGTACTAAAATCGTTCCGCTAAAAGAATGTGATTTGAGTTCAAATCCGTCTTCGGATAAATAATAGAACATAGTGATAAAAGCCCGTCTCCACATATCAGGGAAAACACGCTGGTACACCTGGTCCCAAGACCATTATCCGCATGTTCCCCTGTATATGCCCGGAGACGGGCTTTTTCTTTTTCTGTTTATTTGGAAGAAGTAGCTACTTCAGCTGATAAAGACATAGATAAGGCACGACGACTAAAAATACCGTATATGACAGCAATCATCGTTAGCACTGCTGAAAACAAGTACAAATTAACGATACCCAGATGATCTGCAATCCAGCCCATTAAAAGCAGCGAAATACAAAACGTCAGGCTTGTCAGCGTAGCCTGGGCGGACAGCACCTTGGGCAAATCATGTACTGACACACTCATTTGCATCATCGTGCGGCGGGAGACGACCGACATTTCCGCAGGTAGTCCCATCAACAGCACGATAAGCAGCGTTAGCGGCGGTAATGTGTTCAGTGCATACCAAGCCGTCAGCAGCCCGTAGCCTGCCATCCCTGCCAGCATAGCGGGCAGCAGTCTGCGCTGCAAATGCTTGACACAGGCAAGGACTACGATGCCACCACCAATCGCACCTGCAAAATACGCCGCATTAATGTATCCCCACCATGCCTCGCTCTTGTGCAAAACCTGCTGAGCGAAGGCAAGCGTGAACGCGCCTACCCAAACCGATCCCCCCAGCAGGTCAATCATATCCATAAAAATAAGAGCCTTCAGTCTGTGACTGGCTCCGATGAGACTCCAGCCTTCACGCAGTATTTCTTTTTTACGTTTAGGAGGCACCGCTGGGCTCTCTGATTCCGGACCATACAGCTTATCTTCCAACTGCGCTGGAGGCAAGTCATGTTGCCCTTGTCCCGGCTCGGTTACAATCTCAGAAGCCAAGACATCCCCATTTTGTACCCTTGTTCCAGGCTGAAGCAAATAATGAGCTTTGCCCTCTAGGGGATCTCGAATCAAGCTGGTGAAGATCAGCGCTATCAAATACAGACCGCCAGCCACCAGCAATGTTTTTTCCGAGCCCAGCATAGCTACGAGCACACCACTAAGCCCCCACCCTGCTAATTGCACCGTCTGATCACTGACCGATACCAGACTGTTTGCCCGCATGAGTCCTTCCCCAGAAGCAAGGCGGGGAATCAGTGCATTGCGCGCAGGTGTAGTCCAGCCGTCCAGAAAGGACATGGCTGCCACCAACGCGAACACAATTACCCATACGGGCTCTGTGCCCGCTGACCATAAGTGTCCCAGCAGAATAGCGAAGAAAGCCAGTTGTCCAAACTGGGAAACGAATAAAATAAAAGGAAGCTGGAATCGGGCCAAAATGAGCGGTGCTAAAAAGCCGCTGATCATCTGCGCCCCCATCCGCAGCAACGGAACGAGCACCGAAGAGAAGATCGAGTCTGTTTCATGAAAGACCAAAGACACAAGTGCCATAATGTAAAGAATGTCGGCCGCATTGGACATCGTCTGCGTGCCAAGCAAATAGGTAAAGGAACGCTTGTGCATATAAATTAGAATACTCCTTTGATAAGGTGGCTTTTTTACAGCCGAATAATTAAGTCCATTTCAGGGTTACCCGAAGATTGCCGGTACTTCCGAGATCCGTAATCTGATAGGAAATGGATTTCAAGTCGAGTTGATACAAGGACTGTAAATCCTCCTTAAGACTTCGTTCCGTCCCTTGATAGCCAAAAGTAAGTGACGTTTCTCCCTTAGTTATCATCTTCCGAACCTGTTCCTTGATGTCAGCTGATGATTTAACCAGTCCCTTGCCGTCTTGCAATGGATATTCCAGGTTATTGTACAGTTTTTGATACACGGCAGCCTTTGCTCCTCCGGCAGCTATCAATGCCGATAACGTTTCGCGGTACGATGTGTTCGCCTGAGGGTACTGTTTCACCCACGAGTGATCCCGTCGCATTTCTGAATCCGTCAGCAGATAATATGAAGTGCTTACCTCGTTCGCGCGATCGGGGGTAGGGTCATCCCACGTCGTATCCATGTGATACCATCGGCCATCTAATAAAACAAGATTCCATGCATGCAACTGCCCTCCTGCTCTACCTTCCACAATCCGATTTGTAATCCCTGCTCGTTCGAGCATTTTATAAGCCAACAGCGAATAACCCTGGCAGACCGTGCTTCCCGTTTTCAGACCATCATAGGCTGTGTACTTTTGCTGTGCTTCATCATACTTCAGGCGAACGACGATCCAATCATGGATGGCCTTCACCTTTTCATGATCCGTCATTCCCTTCGTAATGATATCCCCCAGCACAGCTTGCACTGTGCTATCCACATATGCCGTCTGTTCCTTCGTTTCCCGGTAGCTTAAACGAATCGTAACCTGGGCGGAGGTGGTTGTGCCTGTATAGCTGAATGCGTAGCTTTTGATCGTATAATTCACATACGGATCGCTCTCCATCGCCTGTTGGATGGCTGTCTGTAACTGCTGCTTGAGACCGTTCACTCGCCCTTGATATGTAAAGGTCAGCGTTTCACTCCGCGTAGCCATTGCCTGTAAAAGCTTGTTTTGAAGCTGCTGCGATGATACGGAGGGAGTCGGCTTGACCGACGCCGCATACACATTGTTGCCCCACTCTACAGCCTGCGGCAGCAACACAGCCAGCGCTGCACCTGCAACCAGACATTTTACAAGCCTAACCCCGATTTTTCTGTTCATACAGAGCGTTCCTGCCCTTCTTAGCATAGTTGTAAACAGCTCTATCTTACCATAAAAACAGTTGCCCCAAACGCTCTAGTTTTGTCGGTTGCAGGCGGGTATGAGTGCATTTAAAGGCAGGTTGCGACACCTTAATCTGTTATATAACAGAGAGGGCTATACATAAACATGTCGTTCGCAGAGAATTTTATCACAGCAATCTAGTACTCCTCATGATATGGTACTGGCATCGGAAGTAAATGATATTGATTCTCATTCTAGATCAGAAAGGCTGAGCACCATGGCAGAATGTATCTCACTCCTTCGTACACCATTAGGTCAGACTGTGCGTTTGCAATCTCTTGCCCCTCTTCACCCCTCATTGCGCCGCCGTTTAACAGACATGGGCATCAACGAAGGCTCCATTATACGCTTAAAAAAGATCAGTTTATTGGGCGGCCCGATCGTCATTGAATGCAACGGCCAGTTAGTCGGCCTCCGCCAAAATCAAGTGAAGCAACTGGAGGTCGTTCCGACATGGACATGATCGCTCTTTTCGGTAATCCCAATACAGGAAAAACCTCATTATTCAACAAGTTGACTCGTACGTATGCAGAAGTAGGCAACTGGTCCGGCGTCACTGTGGAAAAGAAAACAGGAATCCTGCGTGACAAGTCTGCCGTATTGGTGGATTTGCCGGGTGCCTACTCTTTACTCCCTCTGTCGCTGGATGAAGGCGTCGCAACCCGTTATTTGCTGGAAGAACCGCCTGCGGCGCTAATTAACATCGTGGATGCTTCCCAGCTCCAGCGCAATCTATATCTGACCGTACAATTATTGGAATACGGCCGTCCGCTTGTACTTGGCTTAAACATGACCGATGTAGCCGATGCCACCGGTCTTCGGGTGAACAAGGAACTGTTGGCTGATCAATTGAACGTTCCCATTATTCCGATGGTGGCACGTACAGGTAGTGGAAGTAAGCAAATGCTTGCTTCCCTTCGAGAGGTCAGACATACATCCAATGCTTTTCAACTGGATTACGGTCCTGCTGTCGAAGCTGCTATTGCGGATATTTGCAACTTGCTGCCGCATACATCTGTGCCTCAGCTCCGCTGGGCTGCACTGCAATGTCTGGAAAACAATCCGGTCGTCATGGAATGGATGACGAATGAGACACTGCGTGAACAAGTAACTGCACGCATCCAGCGCTGCGAGGAAGAGCTTCTCAGGGAAGGGTATGCCAGCACCCCTGCTCAACATATTCGTTCTGTAAGAACAGCATGGATTGCTGAGCTATGCACCAAGGCAGTTGACACATCCAAACTCAGACCGCACAGCCTGACTGATAAACTGGATGCACTGCTAACTCATCGGTACTTGGGGATTCCGATCTTTTTACTGTTAATGTACGCTACCTTTAAGTTTACCTTCGATTGGGCGGGTACCATTCTTTCAGATATGCTGGATGAATTTTTTTCAGGGACACTCAGCAGCTGGATTACTGAATTACTCGTTCACTTGGACGCGTCCGCTTTTACGCAAAGTCTAGTCGTGGACGGCATCGTGGCTGGGGTCGGGGGTGTGCTTGTTTTTCTGCCTCAAATTGCTATTTTATTTCTGATTATCTCGGTAATCGAAGACTCCGGGTATATGGCACGGGTCACGATACTCATGGATCGCTTGATGCAAGCCGTGGGCTTGAACGGAAAAAGCTTCATTCCCTTCATCATCGGATTTGGCTGTAATGTGCCAGCTATTATGGCAGCACGCACCATTGAACAACCAAGAGAACGCCTCATTACAACGTTGCTGGTACCCTTTATGTCATGCTCGGCCCGCTTGCCAGTCTATGCGTTGTTTGCAGGTGTGTTTTTCCCGTCACATGCGGCGAGCATTATCATGCTGATGTATGTGTTAGGGATCACGGTATCGCTTATACTTGCCAAAATTTTTTCCAAAGTATCTATTTTATCAGGTGAGCCCTCCCTCTTTATCGTAGAGCTCCCTCCCTATCGGGTGCCGCAGGCTCTTACATTATTTCGCAGCACATGGGAGAAGGTCAAAGGCTTCGTCCGTAAAGCCGGAACGATTATTCTTGCAGGCTCTGTAGGCATCTGGCTCTTGTCCAATTTCGGTCCGCAGGGCTTTGGCGTAGAAATGGATGACAGCCTGCTCGCTACGATTGGAGGATGGTTTGCACCTCTATTGGCCCCTCTTGGTTTTGGCACCTGGCAAGCAGGCGCGTCTCTGCTTACAGGCTTTATGGCCAAAGAGGTTATCGTCTCAACGATGAATATCATTTATCATGTTCCCGATATGCAGGGATTGGAACTGCAAGTCAGTCATGCTTTTACATCGCTTGCCTCATTTAGCTTTATGGTGTTCATTCTGTTGTATGTGCCGTGTCTGGCTACAGTAGCGGTTATTCGCAAGGAGACACTCTCCTGGCGCTGGACCGCATTTTCTGTGATCTATCCTTTGATCGTGGCATATATCATCGCCGTCTTGGTCTATCAGTGTGGCAGATTATTAGGTTGGAGTTAAGTCAGACCCTAGAGTATATAAAAGGAAGTGGATTCCATGGTCAATATCATTATTTTATTGGTGATCCTCGGTTACAGTGCATGGGTGCTGGTAAGATTTTTGCGAAAAAGCCGCCAAGGCGCCTGTGCTGGCTGTTCATCGAGCAAGTCATGCCCAGGCTGTGCCGTGAGCTCGGTGAATGAGGATACCAGAAAAACAACGGCAGCTCACAAAGGTTAACCATAGTCATCTCACAATGGACGGATAGCAAGAAAAAAACTTGGCGACTGCTCTCTAAATACATTACAGGGAGCACTGTTAGCCAAGTTTTTTCATTGTTACTCTATTCCTTGAAAACATTTTAATCAGGGGTACTAATAAGCTAGTCATGTTGATGTGCTATATATAGGCGTTCAAGGTCAATTGTAGATCTTCCTGCATATGTTATCCGACCGTTTCGAAGAATGGCAACCTGGTCTGCTAATTTCTCAGCTAATCCTATAATATGAGTAGATAACAATATAACTCTGCCTTCTGCTAGATACTCCCGTAGTGTACTTCTAACAATCATCACTTGATCAGGATCTAATCCGTTAGTCGGTTCATCTAATATAAGAATTCTAGGTTCATGTAAGAGCATTGAAGCTAATGCAACTCTCTTTTTAGTTCCTTGTGATAACTCTTCCATTTTTATATTTTGATAATCTTCTAATTTGAATCTGTCCAGCCATTTAGCGATGCGCATTTCGAGTTGGTCCTTCGGTACCTGTCGTAACCCCCCAATAAGTCGCATCATTTCCAATACAGAAAGTGCAGGATAATAAAAAGGGAATTCTTGTAGATATCCTACCATTGATTTATAGTTTTGATTTTCAAAATCAATTATGGTTTGATTGAAGCGAATTGTACCTTTTTGTACCTGATGGAGACCAGCAATTAAACTTAATAAAGTTGATTTACCCGCTCCATTAGGACCTAGCAACACAGTAATTTGGTGGTCTGGGACATCCCAATTTAATCCATGTATAATTTCTCTGGAGCCGTAACTGAAAGAAACTTGATTCAGTTGTAAAAATGATGATTTATATTCTTGGGTCATCGTTGACTCACTCCTAAGATACCTTTTTATAAAAAAGTATAAATCTTGTATAGATCATAACTGATATAGCTACAAATAATACTTTATGAAATTGATGAAGATACAATAGTAATAGCATGCTCATTGCTATGACCCAGCTCCCAAGAAACTTGATACGGTAATTTCCTAAATAGTCTATGGATAAAAATTTGTAACCCAAAGGCATGCCCAAACTAATTAAAGTAGTTGAGAGGAATATACTCCATATAGTTTGGATTGATAAAATCACTGGATTAATCTGTAAATAAATCCCCCAAGACCACTGATGCATAAAAATAATCCCTATGTTTAAAACACATAAAATTAACCATTTAGTGCGCAGCATCTTCTTCCAGGCAAATAACGTTGCTTTATATATTAGTAGTCCTTTTTCCTCTATAATAAGACTCTTGACAGCCCAGATATCAACAGCAAACCATGATAATATCGCGCTACTGATTGAAAGAATAAACGGGCTTTCTCTAATAATATAAGAGTTTAAAACTTCAATTCCCAAAGCTAAAATAAAAAAAGAAAACAGGTTAACTGGCCTAATAATAAATAACAATTCCTTTTTTAGGAGTGGACATTGAGATAGCCATCCACGTCGTCCCAAAACTTTTTTTGAACCATGATACTGTAAAAAAACAGACCAAGAGCGTTGTGCAAAATAGAGAGTTATATATCCCATGCTTATACATAACAAAATCCAAGTCAAAATACGTACTGACAGAGACATTGGCAATATGAAATAGACTACAACCAGTGATAGAAAGAAAAAGCTTATTGCATAGCCAGAGAACTTTCTAAATAACGTTATATACCAAAATATCTCTGCTAAAAGCACACCTAAGATCAATCCTGAAACCATACTAAAAATGTAATTATGATGAACACCCCATAAGATCTGGCCAACTACGATCCATAAAAGTAATATTAGAAAAGGAATTTTCTTTACAATAGTATATTGGGTTAAAAACCAATTTCCCTTTCCTATAGACCACAAAAAACGTACTTCCTCCATTTTAGAAATCGATATACTTATACCAAATTGAATCAAAAAACCAATGATTCCATATATGATAGCCCACATCATTGCTTTAATACCCAAGCTGTTTAACCTTAAGGTAGCATTAGCTAATCCATTGGGAATTAAAATTAATAAAAAAATGAATAAAGCAGCCTCCATTTTAGTTAGCTTTCTGAGTTGCTTTAGATACAATATTTCACATAACTTTATACTTGTCATTTTTCTCGTCTCCAAGTCACAAAACTGGCTCAACCTGAAAATCAGTTTTCTTCAAATTATACAAATCAAAATATTTACCTTTTAAACCGATCAATTCCTGATGATTTCCTTGTTCTATTATTTCCCCTTGATCAAGCACAATTATTCTATCAGCTCGTTGGACTGTACTAAGACGATGAGCAATAATGATCTGTGTACAATGTCTCTCTTGTAAGAAATCTGTTATCAATTGCTCTGAAACACTATCAAGCGAACTTGTTGCCTCATCTAAAAGGAGAATTTGAGGTTCTGCCAAAAAAGCACGCGCCAATAAAATACGTTGCCGTTGTCCCCCTGAAAAGTTTAATCCGTTCTCGGAAACAACAGTTTGATAGCCTAAAGGGAGACTCATAATAAAACGGTGAATGTCGGCTTGCTTTGCTGCCCGAACTACCATATCTATGGTACAATCTCCATTGTCCATGGCGATGTTATCCAATATAGAAACATTGAATAATTTTGTCTCTTGTAGAATAACACCTATTTTTTGACGAAACTCTCTCAAATGCCATTGATCCAGCGGGATATTATCGACGCTGACTTCTCCCATTGAGGCCTTATAAAGTCCTAGTATTAACTTCGCCAAAGTACTTTTACCTGAGCCTGATGCACCCACAATTGCAACCTTTTCACCTGGGAATATTTCAAGATTAATATTTTTTAAAACATATTTTCCAAATCGATGATAATTAAAGGAAACATCTTTAAACTTAATATATCCTTTAAAAGTATGGTTCGGTTTATGGTTACCTGAAGGCTCCTCTACATTTTCAATAACATCTTGAATTCGTTGAATATATGTGCCCACAGTGACAAGTTCACTAAGAGTCGATCCTAAGGAAACAAGCGGTACCATAAAAGCAGTTGACAATGTTTGTAAGCCCAGGAGTCCCCCGAAAGTTATCCATCCCTCAAGCACATAATGGAATCCAATCCATAGAATTAGTAGGGGAAAAATAAACTGGATGCTAACTGTCATGGAATCAAGTGATGCATTCCAAATGACACGTTTTTCCGTATTAGTTAGTTGTTTTTTAAAAAGCTCCTCCCACTTCTTAAATACTCTACTCTCAAACCCTAAAACTTTTATGTCTGTAATTCCATGTATATGTTCTGATAAAAAACCATGCATCTCAGCCTGGCTCGAAGTCTCCTTTCGAGATAAACGGTGAGTAGTAAAAGAACTTAAAACGGTAATAAGTAACAATAGAAAACCTATAATTGTAACTAATAATCCAATTTGCCATAGTAGATTAATCATTAAAGCTGCATAAGTTATAAGTAAAAGCCCGTCAATAAAAATAGTTATAACTCGATTAGATAATACCCTTCTAATTGTTACATTAGAGTTAGCTCTAAATACCAATTCTCCTCCTTTTCGATTTTCAAAGAACTCAAAAGGAAGTTTGAAAAGCTTAGCGATAAATTGTGTCATCATAGAAGTATCCATTTGGGATTGTAATTTGGCAATCATGTAACCCCTTAAAAATTGGAATAACTGTGAAAATAAAAATATTGTAAAAATAGCCCACCCCAATGGGACCAGAAAAGAATTATTTTTGGATTCTAGTAAGTTGTCAACAGAGAATTGGGTGATCTTAGGTATTAAAACACCTAATCCTTGAAGAAGTATTGAGACCAAAAATACAGAAATAAGAAGTTTCCTACTCTTAAAGGCTAATTTGATATAGAACATCCATTTTGGCCTTTTTCTTTTACTCCGAAAATCCTTTAACGGGATTAAAGAAAGTGCAAAACCCGAATACTTCTCTGTGAATTCTTTGAGAGGAAGAATGAGTCTTCCAAAAGCCGGATCAAGGATTATTACCTTTTTCTTTTTTATTTTCTCAAGAACCACAAAATGCTGGTTATCCCATAACAAAATCAGAGGAGCGATTAGCTCATTTAATTGAGATGCAGTTGCCCGATATCCTCGTGATTTTAAATGATATGTACTTCCTATTTCTTGAAGTTGTTGCATAGATATACCTGCGCGTACTGCACCAACCTGATTTCTTAACTCTGTTAAAGAAATATTATGTCCATAAAAACCCAAAATCATAGCCAAGCTGGCTAATCCACATTCACTATGTTCCATCTGTTCAATAAAAGGTACTTTCTTATTAAAATTCAGAGGAATGCACCTCCATACCTTCTGTCAAAAAAACTAAGCCGTAATGATAAGCGAATATACCAATCTCAACTCTTGTTTTTATATTCCATTTCTCTTTAATTGAAGCCACAATTTCGGCAGTACGTCTCATACTGATAGATAAATTCTGGGAGATTTCGCTGTCTTTGTATCCTTGAGCTATACAAATTGCAACTTTTTGTTCTTTTGGAGACAAATTTTGATTTTCTCTCAATTTTCACTCCCCCTATGTCTTTTATGAATATTTTTTCATAATTAAGGAAGAAATTCAATACATATTCAATGAATATATTTGTAAAATTAAAAATAAAATCGTTTTTTTTGAATTTTTATAGGTTTTTGCATTAAAATGCACTTTTATGAAGTGCAAATTTTTAGGGAATATGATTATCATTAGGTTTGTCTTATATCACTACATTCCCGAGAGGAGTAAAGAATAATGACAAAAGAAGAAATGATCCAAGCATGGAAAAATCCAAAGCTTCGTGTAGCTGGAGAAGGGATTGAGCATCCTGCAGGCGACGCTTTGGTCGAGTTGAGCGCTGACGAGCTTTCTCGTGTACATGGCGGTTTAGGAGTGCAACCAGATTCTACTCCAACTATTACTGTTACTGTTATTGGTGTCACAGTACTAGTTTGTTTTCCAGGGCATGCCGGATAAAATAAGTGAATGCCACTCAGGTATACGCCTTAATTGGCGTATACCTGAGTTATTTTATTTCCTAAAATTGAGTTTTTTAACTTCATATAAACGAGGACGGGGTATTTATGAAAGAGCAGATCATGCGTGCTCTCTTTTTACAAGAACGTAAGAACCTTTTTGATCAAGCCTTTCAAGATTTTAATTATAAAAATTGGAAACAAGATAAAGAGAAGACGACAGAACTGATTGACGAATGGTTTAAATTTGCTCTTATTAGTACAGAATCCAAAAAGGAAGCTCGATTTAAAGCTTTAAGTATGAATGAAGAAATATTTGGAGCCTTGATTCAATCTACGGAAAATCTTAAATGGGATGAGAACTATTTAACGGTTATTAAAGAGTATCAAGCAGATTGGTTTCAAGTTTTGGAAGAGGCTCTAAAAATGAATGAAAATCAACCAGTTTTGCAAAATGAGTCTCGAACAATGGATATTCTTGTTCGTCCATTTATTATTTGGTCCAGAAATCAATTAAAACAGCACTTATGCAATATAGATAATGCTCAGGATTTTATTCTACATGAGAGTACGATAAATTCGGTCTTGCATACATTATCTTTTCAATTGACCCAAATCGCTGGTCGATCATTTGTCTTAGAACTAAATATAGCTAAAGCTTTGGGAGAATTAGAAGGGCTAACTCCGGAGGAACGATTTATCTCTTTCATTGAGAAAAAATTTGTAGGACATAAACAACTTGTATCATTTTTTTCTGAGTATGCAGTTATTGCCCGGACTTTAGCTGAAAGAACTATGCTTTTTGTAAATGTAACAAAAGAGACGTTAGACCGTTATCTCCTAAACAGATCTATGATTATCGATACATTTTCTTTACATTCATCAGAACTTATACGTATCGATGCTGGGTTCGGTGATTCTCATCAGCAAGGTCGCACAGTAATGCGGTTATATCTTGCAAACGGGCAATCGTTTATATATAAGCCAAAGCCATTAGATATCTCCCTCCATTTTCAAGAATTAATTCAATGGTTTAATGATAAAGGGTTTTCTCCTTTTCTCCAAAGAAATTCTGTTATCGCATTAGACGGTTATGGTTATGAAAAATTTATCGAAGCAAAACCTTGCAAAACTGAAGAAGAAATTCAATGTTTTTATACACGTTTAGGAGCGCTTTTAGCCATTATATATGTACTGGATGGGACCGATTTTCATTTTGAAAATTTAATTGCTTTCGGGGAGCATCCAATGCTGATTGATTTGGAAACCCTCTTTCACAACCAGGTATATCATAATGTCCCCGATTCCGCAGATATAGAAGCTCAGTTTAAAATCCGTAATTCTCCATTGGGCACTTCACTCCTCCCTATCTTGTTTCATCAAGATGATAAAGGATTTGGACTTGAATTGAGTGGTGTAAATGGGGAACGGCAAATGACACCCTACCCGGTGTTGAGTTTAGTAGATGTAAATACTGATAATATGAGATACATTAGAAAGTCTCAGTCCACTTCAACTGGTAACAATCGCCCTTCATTGGAAGGAGAATTTAAAAATGCAGGTGACTACACTGCTGAAATTGTAAATGGTTTCCAATCATTGTGTTCCATGCTTCTTCAATACAAAATGGATTTACTAGTCCCAACAAGTCCTCTCTTTAGTTTTAATAATACGCCAGTTCGTATCGTATTGCGATCAACACAATTTTATACAAATTTCCTTCTCGAATCTCGACATCCTGATTATGGTCGCGATGCTCTAAATCAAGAGAATCTACTTGATCGGATTTGGTTTTCTTGGCTGGATGATCGGATTATTTCTTCAGAACTGCAAGATTTACGAGCAGGAGATATTCCATATTTCATTGGTACTCCCAATTCACTTGACCTTTGGGATAGTTATGGCAGATGTATAAAAGATGTGTTTACCCGAACAAGCATGTCAATAGTAGAAGATAGATTGAGATCCTTAAGTACTGACAGTATTTCTTTATACAGCGATTGGATCTCTTCTTCCATAGCAGGCTCATCATTAGGAAAACATGTACATAAAGTACATGCTCCCTCTCAAAATGAAAAAGTAATGACAAGCGGCTACAGTCCAAAACCATTACACTCTGAAAACTTTCTTGAGACAGCAAAAATCCTTGGCGATGAGTTAATTGAAAAATCAGTGTTTAGCCAAAGCAAAAGGTATGTAACTTGGATTGGAATGAATCTAAATTATCGCGGACAACTTTATTTGTCTGCCTTAAGCCCTGGATTATATGATGGTACGGCAGGCATTGCATTATTTCTAGCATATCTCGGAAAAATCTCAAAAGAGGAGAAGTACACCAACATAGCTCTAGCTGCACTTGAAACAGCGCTAAGTAAAATACCTGTACACCTAAAATTCCCATCAGCCTTTTATGGCCAAGCTTCTCTCTTATATACTCTCTCTCATTTTGAGAGTTTATTAGGTTTTAACGATGCTTGGAGCAAGCGGAAATTGGACATTATAAGTAATTTGGAAGATAGCATAGACGAGGATACTTTCTTCGATCTCTTAGGAGGTTCGGCTGGAGTTATTCACGTTCTTTTAAATGAATATAGTCTTACAAAATCGGTTAAGACTCTAGAGGTAGCAACTCAATATGGAGAACACTTGTTAAAACATGGAGAAAAAAATAATGAGATGATTTCATGGACATCTAGTGTATCTCCAACCCCCTACGTAGGCTTTGGCCACGGTAGTATTGGTATTGCTTCAGCCTTGTTTCGTCTTGCAGCAGTTACTAAAAATAATTGCTACTATGCTACTGCCGAGAAAGCATTTGCTCACTTAACAGAATCCTATTCTCCAAACTATTTTAACTGGATTGATCAAGATATTAAGGAGAATCATGATCTGGCTAATTGGTGTCATGGGGCTAGTGGAATTGGCATAGGATTAACCTTATGTATGCCTTATTTAAAATCAAGTTTAATACCTGATATCGTCCAAAATATCGAAATAGCAGTTAATACAACTTTAAAATACGGATTTAATAAAAGTCACTGCATTTGTCATGGAAGTCTCGGAAATATTGAGTTATTAATTTTAGCTGGACAAGCTCTTAACCGTCCAGAGTGGGTTGCGGAGGCAAAGAAACAAGGCAACATTGCATTAAATTATTTTTTCGAGCATAGTAAATTTAAGACTGGTCTGCCCACTGCGTTAGATTCCCAGGGTCTGTGGCTAGGTTTGTCTGGAATAGGTTATCAATTCATGCGTCTCCATTCGTTAACTTCCTTACCAAGTATCCTCTCACTACAGGAGCCACTTTATAAGGAGTCCTCTTGCACTAAACGTCCTTAAAATTCAAAAGCCATAATAAAGGTGTCCTCATCAGGCAACCCTTATTATGGCTTTTATTAACGTAAAGTCTATTCAGCGATAGACCGCCAATTGCTCACTTAGCTCCCGCGTGTGTAGATAAACTTCACGGTATAGCTCATATAAGCCTTCATACTGTGCCACACGTTCCGGATTTGGCGTATATCTTGCTGCTTCACGCAGAAAAGCTTCAGCGCACGCTTGCAGCGATTCAAACCACCCGCTACCATATGCAGCCAGCATAGCCGCTCCCAAGGCAGGACCCTGCTCACTTTCCAGCTTGACGATATCCGCGTTAAAAATATCGGCCTGCATTTGCAGCCATGCCTCATTACGCGCACCGCCGCCGATGGAAATCACTTCATTCACCGTTTTGCCCGTGCCTCTGAGAATATCAATGGATTCCTTGAGCGAAAACGTAATTCCCTCCAGCACTGCTCGTGTAAAATGCGGAAGCTTATGCCCTGCATCCATCCCGATAAAGCTGCCTCGAATAGCTGCATCCGGATGAGGGGTACGTTCGCCCACGATATAAGGCGTGAACAACAGCCCTCGGCTGCCCGGCTCGATCGAATTTACATCCTCCAACAGTGCGTCAAAAGAATGTTCCGGCGCAAAGGTATCCTTAAACCAGGTCAAGCTATATCCTGCCGCGAGTGTAACCCCCATGATATAATAAGCATCCTGCTCACTATGATTAAAAAAATGTGCCCGTCCCTGAACGTCGATATCCTTGCGTTCCTCATAGGAAAGCACAACTCCTGAGGTGCCGATACTGCACAAGGTGCGGCCTTCGCTCAAAATGCCGGCACCAATCGCGCCACATGCGTTGTCTGCTCCACCTGCATAGACCTTGGTTTCAGACGAAAGCCCACTCTGCTCCGCAATCTCCGGCAATAGTGTACCCGTCTGGTCAAAGGATTCCACCAGCGGCGGGAACAGCGACAACGGCAGATCAAACGCAGCTGCGATCTCTTCGCTCCACTGCTTGTTCGCGATGTCTAGCAGCAGCGTGCCTGCCGCATCCGAATACTCCATCGCCAACTCTCCTGTGAGACAGTAGCGCACATAATCTTTGGGTAGCATAAAATGGGCCGCACGAGCCAGCACGTCTGGCTCATGCTCCTGCACCCACAGCAGCTTGGGTAGCGTGAAGCCTTCCAGCGCGCGGTTGCGCGCGATACTTAGCAGCGCTGGCCCGAGCTGTTCTTCAATACGGCGGCATTGTGCCGTTGTGCGCGTGTCATTCCATAGAATAGCTGGACGAAGCACTTGGCCTTCCTTGTCAGTCAGCACAAGCCCGTGCATCTGCCCCGAAAAGCTGATGCCGTCCACAGCATCTGTTCCGGTGATTCCGGCCTTCTCTACAAGCTCTTTCAACGATGCTAACGTCCCACGCACCCAGTCTTCAGGCTGCTGTTCGCTATACCCTGCTTTCGGCTGATGAAGAGGATATGACTGAGAGGTTTCATAAGCCACCTGCCCCTTGCGGTTGACCAGCACCGTTTTGACCGCACTGGTACCCAAATCCACGCCGATGACATAGCGCTCCAGCTCCTGTTTTAGCTTCTCCTGCATTGGAGTTCCTCCTTCCCTGTGATCGTACGGCCCTTATTCATATATAAATTCCGGCATTAATCAGCCAAAATGTATTGATTCAATGTTGCTTTCAGATATTCCTGACGACCGGACACGTTTTTGCGTGGTGCTTCGTTCGCCAGAGCATATTCAGCCAGGGAAGCAAGCGTTGCTTTTCCGGATACAATGTCTGCTCCAATGCCTTCTTTAAAGCTACTGTACCGCTTCTCAATAAAGTCCTCAAACACACGATCCTCGATCAGTTTGGCGGCTACCTTCAACCCTTTCGCATACGTATCCATACCTGCGATGTGCGCGAGGAACAAATCTTCTGGCTCAAACGATGCTCTGCGCACCTTGGCATCAAAGTTGATACCGCCACGGCCTAATCCTTCATTTTGCAGTACTTCATACATGGTTAGTGTGGCATCATACAGATCAACCGGGAATTCGTCCGTATCCCAGCCCAGCAGCAAATCACCTTGGTTAGCATCCAGGGAACCCAACATGCCGTTAACCCGTGCTACACGTACTTCATGATCAAAAGTATGACCCGCCAAAGTGGCATGGTTAGCTTCCAGATTAAGCTTGAAATGCTGATCCAGATCATATTTTTGCAGGAAGGCAATCGTCGTCGCCGCATCAAAATCATACTGATGCTTGGTTGGCTCCTTCGGTTTTGGCTCAATCAGGAATTGAGCGTCAAAGCCGATTTCACGCGCGTAGTCCACGGCCATATGGAACATCCGTCCCAAATTGTCCTGTTCCAACTTCAAATCTGTATTCAGCAGTGTTTCATAGCCTTCACGGCCTCCCCAGAATACGTAGTTATCTGCGCCCAGACGTTTGCCCACTTCCAGTCCTTTTTTAATTTGAGCAGCTGCGTGTGCGTATACATCTGCATTGCAAGTCGTCGCAGCTCCATGCAAATAACGTGGATGGCTAAACATGTTCGCCGTGTTCCACAGCAGCTTTTTCCCCGTAGCCTTCATGTGCTCCTCAATCAGATCCACGATGGTATCCAGATTGCTGTAAAATTCCTTCAGTGACGCGCCTTCAGGAGCAATATCCACATCGTGGAAGGCGAAATAAGGTAAATTCAGTTTATCCAGCAGCTCAAAGGCAGCTTCCACACGTGCCTTCTCCAAATCAAGTCCGGTAAACTTGGACCATGGGCGTTCCGCAGTCTCTACTCCAAAAGGATCAGAGCCGCCTGCAACCAGCGTATGCCAATAGGCCATACTAAAACGCAAATGCTCCTCCATCGTTTTTCCCGCTACTATTTCCTGAGGATTATAAAATTTGAACGCAAAAGGATTATCGGATTGCTTGCCCTCAAAGTTAATTTTGGATACTTGTTCGAAATAAGCCATTATAAGTTCCTCCTTTGTAGTAAACGTTTACAAAAATGATTCTAGCACAGCCAAGAAACTTTGTCTATTGCTTAAACTAAGTTTATTTTTATGATATAATAACGGGAATTACATCAACAGGAAGGGAAATAACCATGAATGTTACTGGCGATCAGGCGCTTGTCAAAAAGCTGAATAAATCCATTGTATTGGAGCGCATCCGCCTTCATGCCCCTCTATCCCGGGCACAGTTATCCAGTCAAACCGGATTAAACAAGGCCACCGTGTCCAACCTGGTTGCAGAGCTTATCACCGATGGATTGGTGTATGAGACAGGATTAGGAGAATCCAGCGGTGGGCGCAAACCTTTAATGCTGCTGTTCAACAGCCGTGCAGGCTTTGTACTTGGTATCGAGGTTAGTGTACAGTACATCAAGGGCGCTCTGACCGATCTGGCAGGTACCATTGAAACAGAGCTTACCCTTTCTCTAACCCAGCATGATCCTGACTTTGTCATCGAACAAATCCGTAAGCTCGTTCAGAAGCTCATGCAGGTCACCCCTCCCTCCCCTCACGGTATTGTCGGCATTGGGTTGGGGGTACCAGGGATGGTGGATGAAACCGGAAATGTTTTATTCGCACCCAATCTGGGCTGGGAAGAGGTTCCGCTACGGCAGCAGCTGGAGACAGAGCTGGGTCTTCCCATAGTGGTGGATAATGAGGCCAACGTCGGTGCACAAGGCGAATTGTACTATGGTATGGACGCCGATCATCGGCAGCTGGTGCGAGATCTTGTCTACATCAGTGCAGGCTCCGGGATCGGGGGCGGAATTATCATTGATGGCAAGCCGTATCAAGGGGCTTGGGGATACGCGGGCGAGAGCGGGCATATGTCCATTGACTGGAATGGGCGCCTCTGCTCCTGCGGCAGCCGAGGCTGCTGGGAGCTGTATGCTTCGGAGAAGGCGTATGTAGCATCCACATTGAAGCTGCCCGCACATAATACAGCGGGATTATTACCGTTTGCCCAGCAAGGTGATGTGAGTACATTAAGCGTCCTTGGTGAAATCGGGCGATATTTGGGTGTGGGTATTACCAACATTGTGAACAGCCTCAACCCTGGCATGCTTATCATTGGCGGCCCACTCGCGGAAGCCAGACCTTGGTTGGAGCAAAGTATGCGTGAAGTGATTGACGAACGTGCCCTGCCCTATCACCGCCGGCAACTACAGATTCGTTTCTCCACGCTTGGCAGCCGTTCGACGATGCTAGGTGCCGCCTATGCGGCAACAGCTCCTTTTCTCGGGCGTGTACGTGTATCTTTATAAAAAAAGCGTACAGGAACACTCAGGTTCCTGTACGCTTTTTTTGCTTAGGATTTTGCAAAATCCGTTGTCTGCTATAAGGTTGGATTAAGCGTTCAACACTTTTTCAAACTTGGTTTTGTTCATACCGGAAATACGTTCTTCTCCGATCAAAGTCAATGGAACAGCGCGAATGCCCATATCCCAAACCTCTTGCGCAAAAGCTTCATTGGTTTCAATGTTGCGTTCTTCGTATTCGACACCTTTTTCAGCCAGGTAGCTTTTTACTTGACGGCAATGCGGACAGTTTGTAGATGTGTAAACTATTGCTTTTTCCATGAATATCACCTCATCATTTATTTTGTTACATTATATTTATTCATACTTCCAAATATCATTACAGGGCCAGTGCGCTGTGCTCCAGACTTTCGATGTATTTCTCGCTGTCCATAGCAGCCATACAACCACTACCTGCTGCGGTAATCGCTTGTCTGTAGCGTGTATCCTGTACGTCGCCACAAGCGAATACGCCAGGCACGTTTGTTTCGGAGGTACCCGGATTGACGACGATATAACCGTTCGCATCCGTTGTAATTTGTCCTTCGAGGAAGCCTGTATTCGGATGATGACCAATTGCCACGAATACGCCGCTCACTGTAATGATTTCCTCTTTACCTGTTGCGTTGTTTAGCACTTTCAAGCCAGTTACTCCGTTTTCGTCTGCAACTACTTCGACAGGAGTACGATTGAGCGCCCATTCAATTTTGCTGTTCGCACGAGCACGATCCTGCATAATTTTAGAAGCTCTCAATTCTTCACGACGATGTACCAACGTTACTTTGGAAGCAAAGCGAGTCAGGAAATTAGCTTCTTCCAGTGCAGAGTCCCCACCGCCGATAACAACGATTTCTTTGCCGCGGAAGAAGAACCCGTCACAGGTAGCGCAAGTGCTCACGCCGCGTCCGATATTATCTTGTTCACCGGGTATCCCCAGGTATTTGGCAGTCGCCCCTGTGGAAATAATCAGCGTATCGGTAACCAGTTCACCCAAACCTTCTACATCCAGTGTAAATGGACGAGCAGTTGTGTCTACCTTGTTCACCCAGCCTGTGCGGAATTCAGCGCCAAAACGCTCCGCTTGCTTACGCATATTATCCATCAAATCAGGTCCCATGATTCCTTCAGGAAAGCCTGGAAAATTCTCAACTTCTGTAGTCGTGGTTAATTGTCCACCTGGCTGTGGTCCCTCGATTACCAGCGGGTTCATATTAGCACGTGCCAGGTAAATAGCGGCGGTCAAACCGGCAGGGCCGGTACCTATAATAATGGACTTGTACATATCTTGGTTCCTCCTAAAATATCATAAGTATTATATAGCGAGTTTTCGGTACCGGGCGCTGGGCTGCTGCATATACTCTAAAAGTAGTGCCAGCAGAAGCTCATCCCAAAAAGTGGACACCCGGATGTTGTAAAAACGAATTACTTGTTTTCTAGCTTCTTATGACTTAGACTGATTCTAAATCCTAATTTCATTATGCGGAAAGAGCTGTAGACAGTCAAATGAAGTTTTCATGAAGCGAAGTTTAAAGATAAATGAGGTATGGAGGGATTATCCCGATTATGAATGACGTTTTCGTAGGTAGCTTAATTTCTGCCCTGTCCACCGGACTCGGCGCCGTACCTATATTGTTTATGCGTAATATCACGCATCGGCTTCGCGATGTTCTGCTGGCTTATGCCGCAGGAATTATGACCTCTGCATCCGTGTATAACCTGATTCCAGAAGCGATCCAGCATTCCAATTGGTTCGTGCTGACTGCGGGAATTTTGCTTGGTTGCCTCGTATTACTGGTGATGGAAATGTATATCCCCCATGCCGATTTGGAGGACCCGGATTCCAAAACTTTTCAATTGGAGTCCAAATCTTTTCTCATTATTGCAGCTATTACGTTGCACAACTTGCCGGAAGGGCTCTCTGTTGGGGTCAGCTACGCGAGTGAGACTCAGAATCTAGGCAATCTCATTGCCTTCTCTATCGGTCTGCAAAATGCCCCTGAAGGCTTTATTGTAGCGTTATTCCTTGTGAATCAAAACATCGGTCGTTTCAAGGCATTGGGCATTGCTACCCTAACGGGAGCTGTGGAAATCATCACCAGTCTGATCGGCTTTTATTTAAGCAGTTGGGTGAACGGACTGGTGCCGTATGGCCTTGCTTTTGCCGCCGGGGCTATGATGTTTATTGTCTATAAGGAACTGATTCCCGAAAGTCACGGGGACGGTAACCAGCGGATCGCCACATTCTCTTTTATTCTTGGCTTGATTACGATGATCGGGCTAACCGAATGGCTATAGCCGCGCAGCACAAAAAGGCTGCTTTTCTGCCTGTAATTCAGACAGAAAAGCAGCCTTTTTGCCATGTTCAAATGATGGGACCTCATTTTTTTTGGTTCATGGAACGCAGTGCTTCACGGTACTGTTCGTCCTTACTTTTGGAAGTCCCTTTCTTCCCATTGGATCTTGGGGAACCTCCATCCTTTTCTCCGTCCTTTCCAGCAAAACCACGCAAAGCTGCACGATAATCCTGATCCCCGTAAGCACCTTCTATGTTCTTGCGATCTTTTTCCACCTTCATATCCGTTTGGATATCAGGCAACTTCTGATGCTCCTTGGCACGATGTTCTTCAACTTCGGAATCCTTAGGCGGCATCTCTCCGTTATGTTCCGCTAATTCATGCGCCTTGGGTTCCACTTGCACAGGATAAGGACGTTTACTTCTTTGCCGGGATTCCTCTTGGCTGGGGCGATTCTTGGCCGAGGACTTGCGCGTCATCTTTGTGTTAAATACCAGCAAAAAGATCAAGGCAACCACAGCTACTGCGATAAAAGCAATGGTCATCGGCGGCCTCCTATTCTCTTTCAGCGCTACGGTACCGTCCCGCCATCTCAGCAACCCGTTTGCCCAAAGAGCGACCTAACGCAAGATCATCGTCCGTTGGAAGGTTGGGCGGTCCATCGGGGTCTGTCTCCACCGGACATGTTACCCCTACACCGTAATAGGAGCCGTAGAGCGCATTTTCCGTGATGCTAGCGGGCAGGCCTACAATAATCATGCCTTGATGAAGCATAGGAGTAATCAAATTCAAAAGCGTTGATTCCAATCCACCATGAACGGTAGCAGTTGTGCAAAATACTGCACCGATTTTGTCCACCAGCTTGCCCTGCGCCCACAAATATCCGAGCTTGTCAATCCAGCTCTTCAGACCGCTGCTGATGGTACCAAAATGACCCGGGCACCCCCATATGATCGCATCCGCGCTTACTAGCTCATTCACATCGGCCTCATTAACATGCTTTAGCGCCACTTCTGTGTGATCTAGACGTGCGCCTTCTGCGATCGAGCGAGCGAGACGTTCGGTATGTCCATTTTCACTGTCATATACAATCATGATTCTGGTCGTCATTATGCGCATCATCCTTTATCAGCATGATCATCCTTTTTGCATACGCTCTTAACCTTTCCCAGAATCCATCTGAATATTATGAATCGTTTGACGCATACTTTGAACATCCAAAAACACTAAGGAGGCATGCACAATATGAATTCGCGCGCCATATTAGTTAATCTGCTAGTAATTATTATTATTCTGGCAGGAGGTGGAGCCGCCGCCTATTACTACAATCAATCCGCCAACTACATAAAAACCGACAATGCACAAGTGAGCGGACAAGCAGTTACTGTTGCCTCTCCAAGCGGAGGAAAGCTCACGGGCTGGAACGCTGAAGTTGGTAAAACGTACACCGCTGGCAGCTCGCTTGGTAGTGTAGAGGGAGGCGGAAGCCGGATCAGCGTTACGATCCCGACTGACGGTACCATCGTACAGCAAACTGCAGTCAACAACTCAGTTGTCGGGGCGGGCACACCTTTAGCGAAAGCATTTGATCTGAACAATCTTTGGATTACTGCCAATATAGACGAAACGGCTGTGCAGGATCTCCAAGTAGGCCAGACCGTAGATGTGTATATTGATGCTTACCCAGATACATCCCTGACCGGTAAACTCGAAAAGATCGGTCTGGCAACCGCATCCACCTTTTCACTGCTGCCCACCTCCAATACCACTGCCAACTATACCAAGGTGACGCAGGTCGTGCCTGTCAACATTTCCATTCAAGGTTACAAGGGCCTAGGTATTATCCCGGGAATGAGTGCAACAATCAGAGTTCACAAGTAGGAGGCTGTCATGGATCAAAAAATGTCCGTCGGACGCATTCTGTCCGTGCTACTGCTAGGCGCCTTCATTTCGATTTTGAATCAAACGCTGCTTAACGTGGCTATTCCACACTTGATGAATGACTTCAATGTATCTGCCACAACCGTTCAATGGTTATCCACCGGATATATGCTAACAAACGGAATTTTGATTCCTATCACTGCTTTTCTGATTGAGTCATTCGGAACACGTGCACTGTTCATCTCCGCGATGGGGTTATTTACTGCCGGGTCTGTCGTCTGTGCTGCCAGTACCGGCTTTGCGCCTATGCTGGTTGGACGTGTTATCCAGGCCAGCGGAGCAGGCATCATCATGCCTGTGGTCATGAACGTTTTCCTGACTGTGTTTCCTCCAGAAAAACGGGGCGCTGCCATGGGTACTATGGGAATCGCCATGATGTTTGCCCCGGCGATTGGACCGACTTTATCCGGCTATATTGTGGAGCATTACAGCTGGCGGCTGCTATTTTTACTCGTTATTCCGCTGGCGGTCATTGATATTCTGTTTGCCATACGCTGGCTCAAAAATGTATCCAAGCTAACGAAACCGAACTTTGACCTGTTGGGAACCATCTTCTCCACCCTTGGGTTTGGCTTCCTGTTGTATGGCTTTAGTTCGGCTGGAGACAAAGGCTGGAGTAGCAATACGGTAATCCTTACACTCGCTGCCGGGGTTGTGTTTATTGTATTGTTTATCGTGCGCGAGCTAAATATGATACAGCCGATGCTGGAGTTCCGTGTGTTTAAATATGATATTTTTACTGTATCAACCTTAGTTGGGGCTACCGTCAACATGACGATGTTCGGCGGGATGCTGCTACTGCCAATCTATTTACAAAATATACGCGGCTTTACACCGCTGCAATCCGGTCTGCTGCTGTTGCCGGGTGCACTGCTGATGGGTGTGATGTCACCGATATCAGGGGCAGTATTTGACCGTATAGGCGCAAGGCCGTTGGCGATCATTGGACTGATCATTACAGCAGTCACGACATGGGAATTTAGTCTGCTGACCGATGCCACCACCTACGGACATATTATGATCATCTATACGATTCGCAGCTTCGGAATGTCATTGCTGATGATGTCCGTCCAGACGGAAGGGCTAAACCAGCTACCTGCCCATCTCGGCAGCCATGGTACTGCCATGTCCAATACAGTACGGCAAATCGCTGGATCTATCGGTACCGCTTGGCTTATTACAGTAATGAGTAGCCGGACTACAGTTCATATGGCAGATTATGCGAATGTCGCTACCACAGCGAATGCTTCTGTAACGGAAGGCGTATCGCAACTGGGACAAACCCTTGCACAATCGGCGGGTATTTCTGCGGAAAGCGGCTCTGCACTCGCGCTACAACAGGTATACCGAAGCGCTGTTACAGAATCGACGATCCATGGCATTAATGATGCCTTCATCATTGCAACCGGGATTGCGCTGGCGGGATTATTGTTTTCCCTGTTCTTGCGGCGATCTACACCGCGTCATAGATAGGTGTACAGCAGTCGCAAATTAAAGATATGAGATGAACCTGCTTTGCATACAAAATAGACTGATACTGCCAAAGAAGGAGCATTCATCCCCCTTGGATGTAAGAGGGTTGAATGCTCCTTCTTGTTTGTAATCTTGTGATTTGTGAATTGGATTATGGTCTTATGAGCGCAATAAACGCAGGCCGTTCAAAATGACAAGGAGTGTGCTGCCTTCATGTCCAATGACCCCAAAAGGCAGGGCTATATCTTGCACAAAGTTACTGATCACCAGCAGCACAATGACACTTACCGCGAAGATCATATTTTGTTTGACCACTCGCTGCGCCTTGCGCGCCAGTGCTATCGTCGGAGCAATCTCCTCGATTCCGTCGTTCATTAGCACCACATCTGCAACCTCCAGTGCTGCTCCGCTGCCATGCATCCCCATGCCCAGTCCTACGGTTGCTGCGGTCAAAGCCGGAGCGTCGTTCACACCGTCGCCGACCATAACGACATGCCCGTATTGCTCTCGCAGCATGCGAATATGACTGACTTTGTCCTCCGGCATTAAGCCAGCATATACGGCGTCGACTCCAGCCTGCGCCGCGATCACGGCAGCCGTTTCCGGTCGGTCTCCAGTCAGCATGACGACCCGGATACCCTGTGCTTGCAGACGTTTCACGGACTCTTGTGCCTGTGGACGCAGCTCGTCACGCAGCGCCAGCATCCCGGCAATCCGATCATCCGCAAGAATGATGGATACGGTTTTGCCCTCGGCTTCCAGTCGGGCCCGACTCTCCACCCACTCTGGTCCAGCCAGAAGGCCAGGTTCATCCAGTACATTCGTGCGACCGATTTTCCATTTCACCCCACCTATGATGCCTTCCATTCCCCATCCGGTAAGAGCCTGCACTTGCTCGGCTGTGAGAAGCTCTCTCTGTTCCAATTCAGCTTCGGCTTTGGCTACAATCGCTCGTGCCAGCGGATGTAAGGAATAGCTTTCGATTGTCGCGACAATGTGCAATAGCTCATCAGCATCGTAATCTGGGGCGGTAATCCAGTCCGTGACCACGGGTGAGCCCTTCGTTAACGTGCCCGTTTTGTCAAAAGCAACGACAGATGTCAATGCCATATTCTCCACATGCGCGCCACCTTTGAACAGAATGCCCCGCCGGGCACGGTTGGAAATGGCCGATAGCATCACTGGCATAATGGATGACACGAGCGCACAAGGTGAGGCCACGACAAGGAACACCATCGCCTTGTAAAAAGCCGCTGCCCATGTCCAGCCCAATACAATGGGCGCACCTACAATGACGATCAACGTGACGGCAACAACAATTCGGGCGTATACCGATTCGAATGTTTTAATAAACCGCTGGGAATCGGGAACTTCGGTCCGTGCCTCTTCTACCATACGAATAATTTTTGAAAATAAAGTATCTTCCGAGGACTGGCTGACCTCCACATACAGCACGCCTTCTCCATTGATGGTGCCTGCATATACTTCGTCACCTGCCATCTTGTTTACCGGAACAGATTCCCCGGTAATGGATGCCTGATTCACTGCCGACACACCTTTGGAGACTCGACCGTCCGCCGGAATTAGTTCGCCCGGCTTAACCAGCAGCAGGTCGCCTGGCAACAGCTGCTCAATGCCAACCGTTTCTGTTCCCTCGTGAGACAAGCGCAAAGCTGTTTCCGGCTTCAACGCCATGAGCTCGGAAATATCCTTACTACTACGCTCCGTGGTATAGCTCTCCAGCGCACCGCTGAGTGCAAAAATAAAAATCAGCATGGCTCCTTCATTCCAGTAGCCAATGGCCGCAGCTCCTAAAGACGCAGCGATCATGAGTAAATTAACATCCAGATCATGTTCTCGGATCAGGGTTTCAATCCCTTCTCTGGCTTTGGACCAGCCTCCAAGGGCATAAGACACCACATAGAGAATGACGGATAGCCATTGCCACCAATGTGAAACCCCCCATGCCATCAGCATTAGTATTCCACTGCCTAGAGCAGCCTGCATCTCCTTATTTTTCAGCATGCTTTTGAGCTGAAATTGCGGCTTGCGATTTGGACCGGGGCGTCCGCTGCCACTGTTTTTTGAAAGTGCTCGGTTAGAGGGAGACAATGTATCTTGTAGTCGTTGAACTGCTTGCATCATGTCACGTTCCTTTCCATTTTTTGTTCCTTGTACTTGCATTTCATTGAGAATGATATCCATTGTTAAGTGCCCTAAAATAGCACATGCTGCTTCGGGAAGCCCGAAGCAGCATGTTTGGCAATGAGAATGATAATCATTTTTGCATCTATACAATTATTTTGGCTTAGAGAAACTTTTGTTTTATTATATACCCTTTCTTTTCCGCTTGTAAACTGCTAATAGCCTAAATAAAAAAGATACCCGCGTAAACAACGCAGGTATCCTCAATATTTCAAAGCGTTCTATCACATAAATTCTTCAGGCTAAAGTGGAAACTTCCACGCATGGGTGTGTGCAGTTTCTGAAGTGTGTTGCCGATTGGCTTGCTGTTGCAGCCTCCAACGCGCAGCCGCAAGACGTACAGTAGGAACTGCTGGGTCTGAGCAAATGACCCCCGTTAGCTCGTTCTCCCAGATCCAATTCCCATCTAGGAAATGGTGAATTTTATCTATCGCCACCCATATAGGAACCTCAGGCTTTACACGCCGAACAGCTTCCATTATGCGTTTTATCGTATCATTAGCATTCTCATGCCCATCAGCAACAGATGGAATCAACGGATCCCCAGCTCTGATACCATCAGATGGAGCTGATAAAACTTCTAAAATGACCGTATCGGCAAAGCGTGCCAAATCTGCGGCTTGAGCCGCCTGCTTGGTCTGTCGTGCGCTCACTTCGGACATGTCATCGGCGTTGTCCGACTTCTCCGACTGTGCGGATTGCTCATCCCCTATTTGACCTGCATTAGGCAGCAAACTTGTATCAACCGTCAAAAGTACACCTACCCGATATGGAACGCACCGCAGGCGGCCACATAACGTTTGCTCGGCAACGCCGTCAATCCAGTCTCGGATGGTCTGGAACTGGTTTACGTCAGTAGGATTGCGTACCATAATCTCCAGCCGTGGTTCTCCTCCCTGTCGCATGCTTCGCAACGCTGCACGCAGTAGGGCCTCCAACTGCATATCTTGCAGGCTTCCAATGCCCACTGCATTGTTCTGCTCAGTCAAAGCTATAGTCAACGGCAATCCGTCCAGCAACTCAAACAAGCCTTCGTACTCTGTTTCCAGCAGGCCAATGATTCGTCGGGACAGGTGCTCACACAATCCAGGCAAACCAGATGCTTTATTAAATGTTGTGTACGTCTCGGATGCACGGGAACCGGGGACAAGGATGGGATCGGGCTCCCCGGCAAGGGCATGAATCTTTTGTCCAGACTCTGCCGCGTCCAAATAGGCATAGCATAATTCCCTCACGCGGCCGGATGCCAGTGACAATGGACCATGCAGAAGGCTATAACCGTCAAGATCGCGTATTCCTGTACTTTTACGACTCATACTTGCAGGAGCATCAGCATAAAGCCGTATGGAGGTGTCGCTGTATTCATCGCTCCATTTTAGTAGTGTGTCCATGGCTTGCTCTGTATCATTGCCGTTATTCAGCATCGATTCTCCAAGTAATTCCGGGTTTGCAGCCAGCAATGCCTCCGCTCGACTGATTGCACCCTGCTCGGCTAAACCAACCAGCCAGCCCAATGGATCTTCCTCCTGTGCAGCAGATACTTGATGGCTTCCTGCTCTTAGCGTCTCCATAGCCAATCTCCGTGCAGCAGACTTCTTACCTGGCTCTGGAACGTTGCAATCCCTGCTGTTTATGCCACCCAACAGCTCTGCGAATACATGCATCAGTTTAGCCTCCATGCTATTAATCCATCCTTTCTTTCGTCAGCAAGTTGGCACACACGAATTCGAGTACCCCTCCAAATAAAGAAAACGCTTACTCATTACTGAGCAACCGAATGTTACGTGGGCCTTACTTATTAAGTCCCTACCTTAAACGTATTAGGCCCTCCCCACATTTATACATCTCTGCACAACTACTATATATGAGAAAAATAGATCTATACTGCGGAAAGCACATGTCTGCACAAAAAAGGCAGCTATAAAGAAACACCCCCTGTTTTCATAGGATGCCTACATCCAATGTTAACGGGGGGTTCCCTTTTTATTCGTCAGTACCAACCTTCAGCACACGCATCACATTTAATACAGCTAGCAGTGTTACACCAACATCGGAAAATACAGCCTCCCACATGGTAGCAATACCAAACGCGCCCAATGAGAGAAATACTACTTTGACACCTAGCGCAAATATAATGTTTTGCCATACGATACGGCGTGTGCGTTGAGCAATATGAATCGCCGTCACCAGCCTTGAAGGCTCGTCGTTCATGATTACGATATCTGCTGCTTCAATTGCAGCGTCTGAGCCCAAACCACCCATCGCCACACCAACATCTGCCAAAGCAAGTACAGGTGTATCATTAATTCCATCGCCTACAAACAAGATTTTATCGCTCGTTTTTTTACTTGCAGACAACTGCTCAATGGCTTCGGCTTTATGCTGAGGCAACAGTTCTGCCCGTACTTCATCCAGGCCTAACTGACGTCCTACAGCTTCGGCAACTGTCCGATTGTCACCTGTTAGCATGATGGTTTTTACCACCCCCAGCTTTTTCAGCGAAGCAATCGTCTTGGCCGCGTCCTCCTTAACCTCATCCGATATTAGAATGCACCCGACATACGTTCCGTCTACAGCCACATGTACGACCGTTCCTTTATCCAATGGTCCTGCTTGCTGCGCCACATTAAAAGCAATATGCTCCCGCTCCATCAGCTTAGCGTTTCCGGCCAATACCAAGCGCCCATCGATCTGAGCCTGAATCCCGTGACCGGATATTTCGCTATATTGCTGGACTCGCTCCGTTTGAAGTTCATTGCCATAAGCTTCACGCAGAGAAGCTGCGATAGGATGCGTGGAGTGCATCTCGGCCAATGCAGCAGTCTCCAGCAGACTTTCCTTCGTAAAAGTTTCGGCAGGATAAATCCCTGTCACGTGGAAAACACCTTTGGTGAGCGTACCTGTTTTATCAAAAACAGCATATTTCACATGATTCAGGGCTTCAAGATAATTACCGCCCTTGATCAGCACACCTGAACGGGAGGCTGCCCCGATTCCGCCAAAGAAGCCCAGTGGAATAGACACCACCAGCGCACACGGACAAGAAATAACGAGGAAAACAAGCGCACGATATAACCAATCTGCAAACAATGCACCCGGCACAACCAGCGGAGGAACAACCGCCAGCAATAACGCTACAATAACCACTACAGGAGTATAATATCTGGAAAATTTCGTGATAAACTTTTCAGTCGGCGCTTTTTTGGCACTCGCATTTTGCACCAGTTCCAAAATTTTAGAGACCGCGGATTCACCAAATTCTTTGCTGACCTCTACCGTCAGAAGTCCGTTCGTATTCACAAATCCACTCATCACGCTGCTTCCCGGCTCAACGGTACGAGGCACAGATTCACCGGTCAACGCCGAGGTATCGACATGCGACTTGCCTTCTACAACCTTACCGTCCAGCGGGATCTTCTCACCCGGCTTGATCACTATCAAATCTCCAATACGGACCTCTTCTGGGGACACCCTTCGTACGGACTCAGCCGTCTTCAGGTTGGCATAGTCTGGTCTAATATCCATCAGATCGCTGATGGACTTACGTGAACGGTTAACTGCAATGCCTTGGAATAGCTCTCCGATTTGATAAAAGAACATGACAGCCACGCCTTCGGGGTATTCCCCAATAGCAAATGCGCCCACCGTAGCCAGCGTCATCAAGAAATACTCATCAAAGGCCATTCCACGCACCAAGCTGCGTGCAGCCTGCAAGACAACATCACCGCCAACGATGATATATGCCACTAAAAATAGAGCCAGCTTGCCCACACCTTCGACAGGTAACCACCAGGCAACAGCCGCAATAACCGCTCCTATGGACAGACGTGCAATCATGCGGCGCATACCGTCCGTACCATGATCATGCGTATGCCCGGCATGACTATCGTCATCATGCGAATGTGAATGTGAATGAGCATGGGTAGCTTCACCATGATCGTGCACTGCATGGTGATTGTGGTGCATGTGTGCATGATTACCGTGGTCGTGCCCATCGTGTGCGTCATGTGCTTCATGGCTATGACCACCATGACTGTGAGCAGCATGCTTTCCATCATTGTGATTATGTCCTTCACCATCATGGTCATGACCGCATGCGCAATCCTCTGTGCAGCTTGCCTCTACTGCACCAGCGCCACTTCGACTGTCTTCGCGCAAGCGTCCACCCGCACTTTTGGCAACCATCCGAACATGAGGCTCAAGTCTGTGGACCTTCCGTTCCGTTTGGCGAAAAACCTCTTCTTTTTGATCCGAAGTTGTGGTCATCGTCAACGTTTTTGTTACAAAATTGACCGAGCAATCAAGGACCCCTTCTATTTTACTGACTCCATTTTCAATCTTTAGAGCACAGTTGGCGCAATCCAAACCTTCCAAAACCCATTCATGCCGTTCATTTCTTTTTAGAGCATCCATAATAATTGGCCTCCAATTAGCTATATATGAGCAACTGTTCATATATTATTTGTTAAGGTCATTATATTCAGGTTTAGGGGCAAAAGTCAATGATCATAGCCCTTTTTAACGAAAAAAAATCGACTTCAATGGACAAACACCAAAAGAGCGCCAATTGCTTGGCGCCCTGCTGTTGGTTTGTCAAAAATCATTGATGTGATATGTGCTGATGGGTTTGCAAAAAAATCTGCTCCACATGATTATCATCCAGTGAATAAAACACTGTCTTGCCTTCCTTGCGTCGTTTGACAATGCGCAGGTTGCGCAAATAACGAAGCTGGTGGGATACCGCAGATTGGCCCATGTTCAACACCTGTGTTAAATCATGAACACACAGTTCCTTTTGAGCCAGGGCATAAATCAGCTTGATCCGTGTCGGGTCACCTAGCGCTTTAAACAGCTCCGACATTTTGTATGCGATGGAATCCTCAACTAGGGAAGATTTTATACGCTCAATTTCCTGATCTGAACCGTGACAAGCCGGCTCACAATCCAAAGCTTCCGTTTCAGAATTCATCCTTTTCACCCCGTGTATTTCGACTTGATGCTCCTATTATAGCAAATTCGTAGAATTTACGAATAGCTTATATTACAGCTTGCCCTGTAACCGAAATTTTCCTAATTCAACGTTTTTAATACTTCATCATTGTAAGGAAATATTTCTTTTATCTGTTGATCACGTAATTTTACTGCAAATGCCGGATCAACCAGCAATGCACGTCCAACTGCAACCAGATCAACTTCCTCTCGTTCTACTAGCTCCACGAGTTGTTCTAATCTGGCCTCTACACTACTCGATTGATCAGTCTGACGATCATTGTTTTTTTCCAAATCACTCAAAAAGGCCTTCTCCAAACCAATTGACCCCACCGTAATCACTGGCTTGCCTGTTATCTTTTTGGTCCATGCTGCCAGGTTTAGATCTGACCCTTCGAATTCTGGCTCCCAGAAACGGCGGCTTGAGCAATGGAATACATCCACCCCAGCTTGTACCAATGGGGCAAGGAACTGTTCAAGTTCCTGTGGTGTCTGTGCCAGCTTTTCTCCATAATGGTACATCTTCCACTGGGAGAATCGCAGTACAATTGGAAAATCCGGGCCTACTGCACGGCGACAAGCCTCAATGACCTCGACCGCAAACCGGGTACGCTGAACCAAATCGCCTCCATATTGATCGGTACGCTTATTGGTTTTGTCCCAGAAAAATTGATCTATTAAATAGCCATGTGCTCCATGAAGCTCAATGCCGTCAAACCCCACCCGCTTGGCATCGGCAGCGGCTTGAGCAAAGGCTGCAATGATATCCGTAATTTCCGCCTCCGTCAATGGCTCAACTACCTTTTCACCTGCGGGAGAAATACCTGAAGGACCGACAGGCAATGCCTCGGGATTCGGTTGGTTATCCGCACCTATTTTCCGGGCTGTACCCACATGCCAGAGCTGCGGTATAATTTTGCCGCCGGCCGCATGAACCTCCTCTACTACCTTAGCCCATCCTTTCAATCCCTCACCATAAAAGTTAGGGATGCCTGTGTGCTCCACAGCGGCGGGATGATTGATAGCCGTTCCCTCTGTAATAATCAATCCAACAGCATTTTCTGCACGGCGACGATAATACGCGGCAACCTCATGTCCTGGAATACCTTGGGGAGAAAAATTTCGTGTCATGGGAGCCATAACCATCCGATTGGGAAGCGATAAGTTACCTATCTTAAAAGGTTTAAACAATATTTCGGTGTTCATGACGTTTTCCTCACTCTCTCATTAGTATTATCTTTTTCACTCTTCTGTTATACAATTCCATTTTACATATATATAAACTTGTGTTCAATAAGCCACAGTTAAATTCCAGCAGGTCCTTTACAAAAAAAGAGGAAGCGGCATAGAGCCGCTTCCTCTTATTAGTGTGACTTATTAGTGTGCTACCATGTTGTATTCCATAATCCATACAGAACCGCCAACGACAGTCAACAGGATCACAACACCAAAGATCAAAGTCATAACATTCCAACGTGGTCCATTGCTTTCACGGATGTGCATGAAGAAGAAAAGCTGAACCAGAAATTGCAGCACTGCCGCGGCTAAAATAACAACCATGGTCGAAGTGCGGCTCAACATATGATTCATAACCACGAAGAGAGGGATGATGGTCAGTACGATGGACAGAATAAACCCGATAACATAGGATTTCACTGAACCGTGAGAATCATCATGACCATGCGAACCCGCTCCTGATTGATGCTGTGCCATCTACATCACCCCCATCAAATAGACAACTGTCAGCAAGAAGATCCAGACAGCGTCCAAAAAGTGCCAGTACAAGCTCAATGCCGAAACTTTGCCCTTCGTCTCTGGAGTAAGTCCGCGTTTTTTCAACTGGAACATAAGTCCAATCATCCAAACCAGACCTAACGAAACGTGAAGTCCGTGTGTTCCGACCAATGTGAAGAATGCCGACAAGAACGCACTGGTTCCAAAATTGGCACCTTCATGTACCATCTCAACAAACTCGTAAACTTCAAAACCGATAAAACCAAGACCCAGGATCGCTGTCACGATTAACCAGCTGATTAATCCCTTCATGCTTCCTTTGTTCATAGCCAACACAGCCAGACCACTTGTGAAGCTGCTTGTGAGCAAGAGGAACGTTTCAATAATAACGCCCGTCATGTTAAACAGCTCTGCGCCACCTGGTCCTCCGGCTGTGTTGTTCCGAAGGACAACGAAGGTTGCGAACAAGGTACTGAACAGGATTACGTCCGTTACGAGGAAGATCCAAAAACCAAGCATCTTCAATTCTTGCGGATCGTGATGCCCGTGGTCATGATCATGGCTGTGATGTGCTGCAGCTTGTGCCATTATACAGACCCCCTTATTGCCGCTTCCGTGCGTTTTACTTCATCCGCAGGGATATAGTAGTCGCCATCATAGGAGAAGAACGAACGGCAAATCATACAAATTGCCACGCCGATCAGCCCTGGAATATAGAAGAACGACCATCCAAATACGAACCCGAAACCTGCAATGAAAAAGAATACCGACATAATGAATGGAATCGCCGAGTTTTTCGGCATATGAATCGCTTCAATTGGCGGTTGCTTTCTGAAAATACCTTTTGCACGTTTATCTTTTTCTGCCCACCAGTCATCGCGTTCTTCTACTTGCGGAATGGTAGCAAAATTGTATTCCGGTGCAGGTGAAGGAATGGACCACTCCAACGTGTGACCGCCCCAAGGGTCGCCCGTTGTATCCTTCAGCTTGCGGTAATTTTTGATACCCAGAAGAATTTGAAGAACCTGGAACAAGAAACCAATCCCCATCAGGAATGCCCCAACGGTTGACACCATGTTAAGCGGCTGCCAGCCAGTATCCCAGCCGTAAGTGCTCAGACGACGTGTCATCCCCATCAGACCGAGGGAATATTGCGGAATGAAACATACATAGAAACCGATATTCCAGAACCAGAAAGCCCATTTACCAGGCGTTTCAGGCAATGTGAAACCGAACATCTTAGGCCACCAGTAGTACAGACCTGCCAAGTAACCGAACACTACCCCACCAATTAGAGCGGAGTGAAAGTGAGCGATCAGGAAGTAACTGTTATGGAACTGGAAGTCCGCAGGCGCTACAGACAACATGACGCCCGTCAAACCTGCAATCAGGAAGTTCGGAATAAATGCAATAGACCACATCATCGGAGTTTTAAATTCGAGTTTACCCCGGTACATCGTGAACAGCCAGTTAAATACTTTAACCCCTGTCGGTATTGCGATAACCATCGTCGAGATCGCAAAGAATGCATTAACATCTGCGCCAGATCCCATCGTGAAGAAGTGATGCGCCCACGTGAAGAAGGACAGGATCGCAATAATGAACATCGCGTAAACCATGGATTTGTAACCAAACAATTTCTTTTTGGAGAATACGCTGATAACCTCGGAATAAATACCGAAGGCTGGCAATACTACGATGTATACCTCAGGGTGACCCCACATCCAGATCAAATTGATATACATCATCGGGTTACCGCCGAAATCAAGGGTAAAGAAGTGCCCTCCTCCGAAGCGGTCAAGGAATAGCAATGCTAAAGTAACCGTCAGAATCGGGAACGCGAAAATGATAATAACACATGATGAAAATACGGACCACGTAAAGACAGGCATTTTCATCCAAGTCATACCAGGTGCGCGCATTTTAATAATGGTAACAATAAAGTTGATCCCTGTAGCCAATGAACCTATACCAGAAATCTGAATACCCCAGATATAGAAGTTCTGACCGACGCCAGGACTAAATTGCAGTTCTGAGAGCGGTGGATAACTCAACCAGCCTGCATCTGGCGAACCGCCGATAACGAAGGACAAGTTGAACAACATCGCACCCATAAAGAAAAGCCAGAAGCTCAATGCGTTCAGGAAAGGAAACGCAACGTCGCGCGCACCAATTTGAAGGGGTACGGCGATGTTAAACAAACCAAACATCAACGGCATTGCCATAAACAAGATCATGATTGTGCCGTGAGTTGTGAAAATCTGGTTGTAATGCTCAGGATGTAGGAGTGTCACATCCGGTGTAGCAAGTTGAATACGCATCAATAATGCATCCACGCCTCCGCGGAATAACATCAAGATGGCCGCAAGAATATACATAATACCGACTTTTTTATGGTCAACCGTAGTCAACCAGTTTTTCCAAAGCCAGCCCCATTTTTTGAAATAAGTGAGCACAAACACGATCCCGATCGTTGCTAATGCGATGGAAACGTCCGCTCCATAGATCATCGGGTCTCCAGTAACGAAGAAAGTGGATGCAAACTCTTTTATTTTGTCAAGCATTGGGGGCCTCCTTCCCTATAATCATTTAATTGTGTCCGCTCATGTCCATTCCAGCATGATCTTCTGTGCCGGATTTGGATGAATCTTCTGTGGATGTAGCTCCGCCATGTCCAGCATGGGGGTTAGGAGCGCCTTCCACTACATACTTGTTAACAATCTCTTTGAACAAGCCGTCTGGAATCGAAGAATATTCATCAGGCTGGGACAAACCTGGTTTTGCAAGCGCCAAATAGCCGTCTTTCGTCAGCGGCTTCGACTGCTTCTTGATGTCAGCGACCCAGTTTTTATACTCTTCATCCGACTGGACTTCTACATCAAAACGCATTTGTCCAAAATGCTCACCGCTAAAGTTTGCACCCGAGCCAAAGTAAGTTCCTTCGTGATCGGCCTGCAAATGCAGTTTCATGGCCATGCCTGACATGGTGTAGATTTGACCGCCCAATTGCGGAATCCAGAACGAGTTCATCGGGGCGTCAGCAGTCAGTTCAAAACGGACTGGAACACCTTTAGGAATGTGAACTTGGTTCACTGTAGCTATACCTTCCTCTGGGTACATGAAGAGCCATTTCCAGTCCAGTGAAGTTACTTGAATCGTTACTGGCTTTTGCTCACTTGCCAACGGCTTGGAAGGCTCCAGCAAGTAGGTATATCTCGCAGTGATAACCGCAATAATACAGATAACGATAATTGGAATAGCCCACCATGTGGTTTCCAGCTTTTTGCTGTCATCCCAGTGAGGTTGATACTTCACCTTGTTTGTTGGGGTATCGCGATACCGCCAAACGATGAAGAAGGTCAAAATCATAACCGGTACAATTATAAGCGCAGACAATGCAGTTGTAAGAATGATCAGCTCTTTTTGTGCTTGCCCAATTGGTCCTTTCGGATCGAAAACAACGTATTTTCCGCCAGCATAAAAACACGTCCAGATGAGCAATGCTACCGTGAGCACGGTCAAAACCAACGCAATAATCGCTTTTGGTTTTTTGTTCATGTTGTTCCCCTCTCCTTAAAATAGTAAATTACTCAAAACTTAACGAACTCCTGTAATCTTGCCCTTATATAAGATAGCAGAAAAGCGGCCACTTTTTTTATTGTTAACAGAATTGTCGATTATTTGTCCGATTTTTGTGAAAAACCTCTCTAAAAATAAAATTTCTCTTGCAAATTCAAAATTTCTTTTTAATTCAAAAATGACATATAAAAACGTTAATTATGCATCTTGAAGTATCTTAAAAAAGCTATACTAAAGCAAAAATCGGGACTCCTTACAGTTATCATGCTACACTGCTCGAAGCCCCGCGCTGTTGTTTTCATTATCAGTTTTACATCATTTTTTCAATTGTATTAACGATGCCCGTTCTCTTGGTCTTCCTTCTTACGGGCAATGACAAATGATTTCCCGATTAGAAAAATGAAAATTCCGGCAGCAAAGGCGCCAATGCCTGTCATTAAATAGATATTACGATCGGTTAAATTCCCTATATCAAGCAAAATAAGAATAATACCTACAATGCAAGCGATCAAAGAAATAACAGATACCGTGCGGCTCATTTGGTTATCACTTGATCCTGATTTTCTAAAATTCGAAGCCATACCCTCCACTCCCTCTAGTTTAAAATAGTTTAAAAAGTGCCCTCGCCAGGTATTTTTTTCAGTATGCACATTTTTTATTTTATTATTCCTGCCGGTCTCTACATACTAGAACCATCTGTAATTCATCTTGGCTATTATTACCCCAGAGGACCTCCTATTTAAACAAACGGGAGCGGAGGCAGACCTAAATTTGCTTTATATTCAGATCATTTCTCTTGATTTAACGTCTAGTCTCCAACCAGTTATTACTTACTACATTTCGATACCAATAGTAACTTTCCTTGGGGGTACGGACTTGTGTGCGAAAATCGACATGAATCATGCCAAATCTCATATTATATCCCTCTGCCCACTCAAAATTGTCCATAAGTGACCAGGCCATATACCCTTTAACATGAAGGCCGTCATGAATTGCCCGGTGTACCTGTACCAAATGCTGCTGCATGTACGAAATTCGACGGTCATCCTGCACCTTTCCGTTTACGACTTCATCATTGATACAAGCCCCGTTCTCTGTGATGTATATATCGATGTTACCGTATTTTTGCAAATAATGTAGTACCTCATACAGCCCACGTGACTCCACCGGCCAGCCGATATCCGTTACAGGTAGTCCCATATTGATTTCTTCAGATTGAAGAAAGCCTGCTTCCGGATTAAAGCGATTAACCGACATACTATAATAATTGATACCGATCATATCTATAGGTTCACCGATAATGTCCATATCTCCATCTTGTATAGGTACGGTGGCTCCCTGCTCCGCAAACCAGTCTACCAAAAACTGAGGATACGAGCCTTGATAAATAGGCTGGAGAAACCAGTCACTATGCAGAGAAATCGTGCGCGCACAAGCCGCTTTATCTTCCTCAGAGGTGCTGTAAGGAACAGCCCAGGAGACATTGGGAGCGATACCGATCTGGCCACTGGTGCCTAGCTCGCGGAATCGGCGTACAGATAGGCCATGCGCGACCAGCAGATGATGTCCTACATCAATCGCTGTCTGGAGATTCGTCAGACCCGGAGCATGAACTCCTAACATATTGGATAAAAAAGCGATGCACCAAGGTTCATTGAATGTGAGCCAATGGTGTATCTTACCGTGAAACTCGCGGAACATCGTTTCTGCAAAGTGGACAAATGCCTGAATTGTACGACGATTTCCCCATCCTCCCGCATCCTGTAGCGCCTGAGGCAAATCCCAGTGATACAGTGTACAAAACGGTTCAATCCCGTTGTCGTTCAACAAATCAACAACGCGATGATAATAGTTCAATCCTTCTTGATTGACTTCACCGTCACCATTCGGGAATATACGCGGCCAGGACACCGAGAACCGATATGTACGAATGCCCAGTTCCTTCATGAGACGGATATCTTCTTCGTAGCGATGATAGCTATCACAAGCTACATTCCCGTTATCCCCGTTAAACACTTTACCCGGCGTATGGGCAAAGGTATCCCAGATCGACAGCCCTCTCCCATCCTCCTGATAAGCCCCCTCAATTTGGTAGGCGGCTGTTGCAGTCCCCCACATAAAGTCCTGCGGAAATTGAAAAATAGTCATTGTGTCTCTCCCTCTCCCTCAATTATAATCGTATGTTCATTCGTTTTTTCCTGCTTTTTGGTAAAAATCCATGACAAAATAAATCCTCCGTGCTTGGGATCAGGCTGAGCCTGACGAGCATCTGCGCTAAACGGGTGTGCACTGCGAATCGTGCAGCTTCCCGTCTGGACAGATGCGGTAAGCTCCGCACGGACGAGCCGCGAACCGGACCACTCCATGCTGACCGTAATCCCGCCGCGTCCTTTCAAGCCGCTGACCCTTCCCTCCGGCCATGCCGATGGCAGGGCAGGCAATAGCGTCAGCTCACCCAGGCGGCTTTGCAGCAGCATTTCTGCGATGCCTGCCGTCGCACCAAAGTTACCGTCGATCTGAAAAGGCGGGTGAGCGTCGAATAAATTAGGGTAGGTCGATCGCGACAGCAACGTGCGAACATACCGATGCGCAGTGTCGCCATCTTCCAGCCGGGCGTACAGGTTAATCAACCAGGCACAGCTCCACCCGGTATGCCCGCCGCCATGATCGAGCCGGCGGCGTAACGATATGCGGGCCGCCTCAGCCAGCTCCGGAGTATCGCGGATATGGATCTGTCGGCCGGGATAAACCCCGTAAAGATGCGAAACGTGTCGATGACCAGGCTCCGCTTCCTCAAAATCGACCAACCATTCTTGCAACTGACCGTGACGGCCGATTTGATAGGGGACTAATCGTTCCCGTGTCTCTTCGCAGCGCTTGCGGAATTCATCGTCTAATTCCAGCAGGACTGCGGCTTGAATACAGTTGCTTAATAGCTCCCGAATCAGCGTCATGTCCATCGTGGAGCCCATGGATATACTGCAATCCTCGCCTTCGGGCGTGATGAATTTATTTTCAGGTGATGTGGATGGGGACGTTGCGAGCCGACCATCCGGGCCCTCCGCGAGCCAGTCCAGGCAAAAGGCCGCCGCCCCCTTCATAAGCGGATAAGCCTGTTCTGCCAAATAGGTTGTATCCAAGGTGAACAGATAACGTTCCCATAGGTGAGCAGTCAGCCATACACCTCCAAGCGGCCAAAATGCCCAACTGGCATGGCCACCCGACGGTCCGGCGTATCTCCATACATCTATATTGTGGTGTGCTGTCCATCCTTGAGCTCCATAATGGATGGAAGCAACCCTGCGCCCCGTACGGCTGACTTCTCCAATCATGTGCAGTAATGGCTCATGGCACTCGGCAAGATTACACACCTCTGCGGGCCAATAGTTCATCTGTGTATTAATATTGGTTGTATAGTTACTGTTCCAAGGCGGCTGTACCCGGTCATTCCAGATGCCCTGAAGATTGGCGGGCTGACTGCCCGGACGTGAACTGCCCATTAGCAAATAACGTCCATATTGGAATAACAGCACTTCCAGTCCCCGGTCTGCCTGACCTTTCTGATAGCGTTCTAATCGCAGATCCGTCGGGAGAACGGACTCGTCAGTTAGCGTGTCACTTCCCAGTTCTAATGCAACACGGTCAAACAGCTTCCGGTGATCCTGCTCATGGCGTTGCCGCACCTGCTCACTTCCTAGCGAAATCGCTCCGTCTAGAATGACCTTGCATGCTTCTGCCGACTCTGTTGCATCACTATTCGGCATAGCCTGAAATCCCCGAAATCCGGTAGCCGCTGCCAAATACACCGTGATTTTATCCGCGTCCGAGATGATCAACGCTCCGTCATCCCTCGTCGTCAAGGTTCCTCCCTCGGGAATAACCCTCGCCTGAACTGCAAAAGCCATCCCCAAATCATTTTCGTAAACGACAGACTGTGGATGATCACCGTGATAATTAGATTCCACATGACTGGGCGCTCGTCCAGTCAACGTAATAAAGTCCCTGGTCGATTCCTCGGATGGATCGTTATCGCTAGCCCATTGGGAGGAATCAGAAAAATGCACATCCTCTCCAGCTTCATCATCACAAGAATGGGGTGTGGTCATGCGCACAGATGCATGGATTTTCCCGACCTTATTCGCAGTCAGTGACACCATAATGACCCCATCGGGTGCACTGGCGATAACTTCACGAGTATAGCGGACTCCATCACTCTGAAAAGTGACCGTTGCCGTTCCGGTCTGCATATCCAGTTCCCGTTCATAATGCGCAATCTCCCCTAGGTTCTCCTGCGTAATCCACAAATCTCCCAAAGGCTGGTAGGCTTCTGTATCGCGGCCCAGCATGTTTGAAGTAATCAGTTGTTCGGCTTCTTTGTATTTTCCATCTGCAATCAGCTTTCTGGCAGGTTCTAAATATCGCAATGCATCATACTGAACGCCATCCCTGGGGAATCCGGACCAGAGCGTATCCTCGTTTAATTGCAAATGCTCCTCCCTGATTCCGCCAAATACCATAGCTCCCAGCCGTCCATTGCCGACTGGCAATGCTTCTTCCCATACCTCAGCAGGCTGGCGATACCATAACCGCAGGGACTGTGGTCTTTCGCTTTTCGTCACGACAAACCCTCCCTCATCAGGGGCAGACAAAGCGCTGCTACAAATTGGCCCTAGCGTATGCGCTCTGTCACTCCGAGATTTCAAAGTTTGGATAAATGGACTTACTATTTGGACGCTTTCCCACTCCATAACTCCACTCTGTCCTTCACCAGTTGCGTATATTGCTGTTCCATTTGGACAGCTCCGGCGGCATCCAGTTCTTTAATCATGTTGTCGTATATCGTATCAAAATTGGAAGCTGGTGCTAATATCGCTTCCGGTATCCGTTTGCGGATAATGTCTGTCGTTTTTTTGAATGTAACGTTATAGTTGGATTCATTGTCTGTCGTTATGTTATAGGCCGCGCCCCAAGGCTTCACATCAAATTCTTCTTTTCCTGGAAACAGTTCCTTCCACGTTTTTACGCCATACGCTTTAAGTGATTCTTTCTCCGGCTTCGAATAAGCCGCGATAATTTGTTCCGGGAATTTGGCAGTGTAGTAGTTACCCGTAGAGTCCTTCACTCCGTCACCATAGTGTCCGCTCATTAATGTGTATAAGTCTATTCCAGTGGATTTATTGAAGCTGGTTGTATTGTTCGTTTTTTGATCCAATACATCGGCAGGAATGACGCGTTTGCCATCTTTGATTTCATAGTGCTTGCCTTCGATTCCCCAGTTCACTAGCACCTGTCCCTCATCGGATGCTAAATAATCCAGAAATTTAATAGCCCGCACCGGGTCCTTGCAACTTTCCGTAATCCCTACACCATAACCGGACGCAAATCCTGTATCCTGAAAGGAACGATCCTTATATTCCTCCGAAAGTGTAACTGGAAAATGTGCATAGCTGGCATCAGACTTACCTGACGCTTTTAATGCATTTTCGGCATCCTGATAACCCCACTCTTGGTCGATCAGACCCAGGACACGGCCGCTGGCAATTTTGGATTTGTATTGGTCACTTTTTTGTACAAACGAATCTTTATCGAGCAGCCCTTCATTGTACATGTGGTTCAACCAACGGAAATATTCCTTTTCTTCCGGACGTTTGTAATGAAGCTTGGCTTCAAATGTTTTGGGATCAATAAAATATTCACCATCATCCGGCGCTCCAGTCGTCTGGAAGGCAGGGTTCGTTACGGTAATCATAATTCTCCAGTCGTCCGCATCCAGCGTGAGAGGGATCGTTTTTTTGCCATTGATCGTCGGATGCTTGGCTGTATAGGTTTTGAGTACGTTTTCAAAATTCTGTAAGGTTCTTACCTTGGGATATCCCAGCTCCTTAAGCACCTTATGCTGAATTTCAAATCCTCCCGTCGCATCAAAACTCTCCTGTCCAACACCTGCATACGTAGGAATAACATAGATAGCTTGATCTTTATTGCTGTATTTCAGCCGATCCATATAGGGACCGTAGAGCTTTTTGAGGTTAGGCGCGTGATCGTTAATCAGATCAGTCAGATCAATCATGGCCCCGGCATCCACAAGCTTGTTAATATTTGCTTTAGGAGAGACCAGGTCTGGGTATTCACCACTTGCTGCCATCAAAGCAATTCGGTCATCTCCACCTCCGCCGCTGACATCAAATTCCGCATTCAAAGTTACACCTGTTTTCTTGGTGATTTCCTTGCCTATTTCATCTTTCATTCCATTCCATTGCGGGCTTGTATCTGCTCCGAAGAAGCTAAACGTAATCGGATCTGTGCCGCTGGATGAGCCTTCCTTCGCTGCTTTATCGCTTCCACCGCAACCTGCGAGTGCTGCAAGAGATACGGCGAGCAAGGGAATCAGTGCAAATCTGGACCAGTGTTTTTTCATGTTCAAGACCTCCTGCATTTGTAGGATTTTACCGTTGTGAATGGACTGTAACGATTTGATTGTTATGATTTAACAGCTCCCAGTGTCATACCGCCTACAAAATACTTTTGTAGGAATGGATATACGAGCAAAATAGGAAGCGTGACGGTAATCGTGATTGCCATTTTAATCGACTCTGGCGAAATTTGAGCCATTTGCTTAGCCATATCGTTGCTATTCGCCATATTGGCGCCGCCTTGCTGCGTACTTTGCAGTATCTTCATCAGCTCAAATTGCAACGTTGTCCATTGTGCGGCGGTTCCGTTGTACAAGTACGTATCAAACCATGCGTTCCATTGATTTACCGCTAAAAAAAGAGCAATTGTCGCCAGTACAGGCTTGCACAGCGGTAGAATAACCTTCCAATATATTATAAAGTCATTTGCTCCATCCAGCTTGGCAGACTCCTGTAACGCATATGGCAAACCATCCATAAAGGAACGAATGACAAAAACGTTAAATGCGCTGATCAGCCCCGGAAAAATATACACCCAGAACGAACCCAGCAAATGCAAATCACGCATCAAAATAAACACAGGCACCATCCCGCCGGAAAAATACATCGTCAACGCCAGAAACGTGGATATGAACTTGCGCGCGCGGAAATCGACCCGACTCAGCGTAAATGCAAGCATAGAAGCACAGATGAGTCCCAGCAGCGTTCCAACCACTGTACGTAAAATGGATACCTGCAGACCCCGAAGCAGGCCATCGTATTGGAAAATCGTTTTGTAATTTTCGAGTGTAAACTGGCGCGGCCATATATAAATACCGCCACGCACCGTATCCGTCGAATTGTTCAGGGAAATTGCCAGTACGTTCAGAAACGGGTACAGCGTCAACACCACGATCAGAGCCATGAGGATATAGTTGAACAAGTCAAACAGCTTTTCTGACCGTGTAGCGTTAAATGCCTTATTCGTCATTTCGCTTCTCCCTCCCTACATGATGCTTTCTTTGGTCAGTTTTTTGAATATACCGTTCGCTGTAAACAACAATAGAATGCTAACCATTGAGTTGAAAATGCCTATTGCCGTCCCGTAAGAGAAGCGGCCCAAATTAATCCCGTAATTCAGTGCATACAAATCCAGCACTTCCGAATAATCCGTTACGAGACTGTTGCCAAGTAAGAACTGCTTTTCAAAACCATTGCTGACCAGATGCCCGATCGCCATAATAAACAGAATGGCGATAGTCGAGCGGATACCCGGCAGTGTAATATGCCACATCTGTCTCCAGCGGCTGGCCCCATCCACACGCGATGCTTCATACTGTTCCTGGTCAATTCCTGTGATGGCGGCTAAATAAATAATCGTATTCCAACCCGTCTCTTTCCATATGTCGGAAGCGGTTACAATGTACCAAAACCAACTCCCCTTGGCCATGAACTGAATCGGTTCATCCACAATATGAAGCGCTACCAATATATCGTTAACAATCCCTCCGTCAATGGACAGCATTTTCGTCACCAATCCGGCCACAACTACCCATGATACAAAATGCGGGAGGTAGGATACTGTCTGCACAACTCGCTTGAACAGCATACCACGCAACTCATTTAGCAGAATTGCAAAAAAGATCGGTACAACAAAACCAAAAACAATACCCATCAGGCTCATCGCCAGCGTATTGCGTAATACCAGATAAAAACGTTCATCCTGAAAAAGCTCAATAAAGTTGTCCAACCCTACCCACTTTTGATCCCAAAACGATTTGGCTGGTTTATAATTTTGAAACGCCATTGTCCAGCCCCATAGTGGAAAATAACTGAAAACAAACACCCATATGACGAAAGGAATGGACATAAAGTAAAGATACTTTTGCTGTTTCACGCTGTTCCACAGGCCTTTTTCACCGCGTTCGGGCTTCGATCCGCGAGCCCTACGCGGTCTTCCACGATTGGATTCAGGAATCGTAGTATCAGCGCTGGAAGCGGTTTCAGTTGAAGATCCCATAACAAGCTCCTCCTCATCTCTAGATACTATTATCATACTTTGCTGGCTCAGAAGCGGGTACCCGACGAATTAGGAGAAAAATCAGTTCAAAATTAGATATATGGGGAGTGGATTAAGATTTACATTGAAGCCACTACGCATGCGGATGGTGCTTCCCATCGCTGTTGTCCCCGGATTTCTTGGATAAGCAGACAAAGGTTGAAATCCGAGGACAAAGGCGACCGCTATCGCTTGTACAGCACCATTCCGCCTGCTCCGTTCTCATGTAAATTCCCTGAGAGAAGAAAAAACAAAAGATCAGCTAATGTAAGCTGATCAGAGGTAAAGGATAGGGCATATTGCACCACAGCTGGATGATGATATATATACACATACTGTCCCAATTCACCTAGTTAAAAGAAAAAAAGCTTTCTGGCATCAATGTGCCAGAAAGCTTTTTTTGATTTATTTTACTGTGATCGTCCCGTAGTACATGTACATGCCACAATTATACTCATATATGCCCGGTTTCAAGTCCTGGACGGTAAAATAATTATTTTCGTGATCCAGGTAAACGTCCATTCCGATCTTCAACGACTGTACTTCATCAATGCAAGTAAAAGACGTCATTTTCTTGAAATTGATCTTGGTTGGAACGCCGGCTTTCACTTCAATATTTTTAGGATAGAAACCATCCCCTTTTACACCCACTGTCACAATCTCGTATTTGGCTTCATCTGGCTCCTCCTGAGCTTGTTTAGGTTGAACGGCCGGAAACGACGACACGCTCCCCTGAAAATAAAACAAGACAAATCCGCCCATGATCAAGGCTACAAAACCAATCAGCATCAAATGCCAATGTTTAGAGATGAGTGTTTTCATTTCTATCAGCCCCCTCCAGTTGAATGTCTACATGAGCATGTGACGCATCAACTCTAACCAGTATATAAAAGTTAATCGAAATTTTAAATACCTTGTTTCAAAGCTTCTAGCAGATGAATCATATTATCCGACACGGTGATCATCACTAATTTTCCAGATCCGGATGATCCAGCTTATACAGATTACGGTACCGGGCATGATCGCGCCAAAGCTCATCATGACTGCCTCGCATGGAGATGGTGCCTTGTTCCATAAAGATCACCTCGTCCATATGCTTCATCCCCGTGAGATGATGAGTGATCCAGATCAATGTTTTGCCTTTCAGTACGCGAAACATCGTCTGCATAAGTTCATGCTCCGTCAGTGGATCAAGCCCCACTGTCGGCTCATCCAGCAAAACAATCGGATGGTTTTGCAGCAAAATCCGCGCCAGTGCAATGCGCTGCCTTTCTCCACCGGAAAAGCGAAGGCCCGTCTCCTGCATTCTTGTATCGTAACCCTCTGGTAAAGAATCAATCAGGGCTCCAAGCCCTACCTGCTCCGTCACTGCACGAACCTCATCGAGCGTGGCATCGGGTCGCCCTAAACGAATATTGTTCGCTACCGTCGTATCGAATAAATACGGTTGCTGGTTTAGCACCGCAAACAGACTGGAGTATGCTCCACCTGTAAATACGGGCACGCCTGCGACAGTGACGCTCCCTTCATCAGGTTGCAATGCTCCCTGAATCAGATTCAGCAGCGTAGACTTGCCCGCACCACTGCGGCCAAGCAATGCAACCTTCCCCCCCTGCGGTACGTGTAGGGAGATATTACGCACACTCCATTCCTGCGTTGCCGCATAGCGGAAGCTTACGTTGTTCAGCAGTAGGTCTCCCCCGTGGCTTAATCGCTGAGCGGTAGCCTGTTCTTCTTTAGTATCTGCTGCATCGTCTGCTGCTGGTTGTCCTGCATCTGATCGTGCTGCAAGTGCAGATGTATCTTTCTCGGAATCCTTTAGCCGTCGAAGTGAATCCTGATACTCCGGCGCATGAACCACCGCTTCTCCAGCGCGAACGAAGGCATCCAGCAACGGAAAAGTTACTAAGGCAAAGGATGCCAGCCATGTGGCTTCAATGCGATTCTGTGCTACCAGTCCTCCGGCCCACACAGTCATAATTACAATTCCGCCGCCTACAAGGCATTGTGCGATCCAATGAGAACGCCACTCGTTCCGACGAAGTGAATTTTCCACCATGGCAGCCCTCTTGTGACGTTGTGTAAAGGTGTTAAGGAAATGCCCAGTCCGTCCACTCAGCACCAGATCACTCATGCCGAACAAAGCATCCGTCAGTTCCTGATAGGCTTTACTCCGTTCCTGCTTGAACGTAAGCCGTTTGGCGAGTGAGGTCCCAAGTGAGATAGCCGGGGCGATGAACAGCAAAAATCCCCCATATAGCGCCATCATCAAGGCAAATGTTCCGTCCATCCAGCCAAGCGCCAAGATGCCTGCTGCATAAATCAGCAAAGCCGATAACGCAGGCAGAACCAGCTTCAGATAGATATTTTGAAGCTGCTCAATGTCCTCCGCCAACAATCCCAATAGATCCCCTGTACGAAATTTGCTGCGAATCATCAGCGCCTGCGGTTCCACTGCCCGATACAAGCGTACCCGCATACGAGACACAAGGCGCAGCGCAGCATCATGGCCTACCAAGCGTTCCAGATACTGAATGACGGCTTTACTAAAACCAAACGTTCGCACAAGCACAATGGGCACATACACCATTAATATATTTTCAGGCTTTAAGGCCGAACGAGTAATCAGATGACCGGACGTAAAGAGCAGCGCGCCTGCACATCCAATGGATAGTGCACCCAAAAGAGCCGCTGCCAGAAAGGCCCAAAAATAGTGTTTCAGATAAGGCAAAAACCAGCCTTGGCTACTATTGTCCGTTGCTCTCATATCGTCCGTCCCCTCCTTCCGACATTCCCGTCAGCAATCGGTAATATTCTCCCTTTTGGGCAACTAGTTGCTGATGGGAACCTACCTCTTCCAGACGGCCTTGATTCATCATCCAGACACAGTCCATATCCGGCATCCAATGCAGCCGATGGGTGGCAAGAAACATTCTTTTGTGTTTCAATACGGACAAAATGGTCTGTTTTAACTCCCATTCTGTCTCAATATCCAAATGTGCTGTAGGCTCGTCCAATAAAATGATCGGACGGTTACTAAGCAAAGCCCGCGCCAAGGCAATCCGCTGTGCCTGCCCTCCACTCAATGTCCGACCTGCTTCCCCAATAGGCTCATTCAAACCACCCGGAAGGCCATTCACCAGTTCACGCAGTCCAACCGCGTCAATCGCCCACTCTACCTGCTGGTTGGATGCTTCCGGTTCATAAAAGCGAATATTATCTGCCAAAGTAGCGCTAAACAAGTAAGGATGCTGTGGAATATAGGCAATATGCCGTTGCCATTCAGCTTTGGTAACCACAGATAATCGGCATCCATTAAGGGTCAGCTCACCTGAAGTGGGGTCAGTAAAGCCGCCAAGCAGACTAAGCAATGTCGTTTTGCCTGCACCGCTCGCTCCGACGATGCCAATCATGTTCATGTGCGGTTCAACACTTGCAGACACATGTTCAAGCCGGGCGGAGCCGTCTTCATTAAGAAAACACACATCGGACAGCTTGAGGATGTCCTGCCCCGTGATGTCTAATCCTTTATCATTAGCTGTATTCGGATCTATCGTTTCATCCTCTGCAACGAGAATGGAGCGTATCGCTCCCCAAGCCTCCTTACCGTCCAATGAGGCGTGATAGTCTGATCCCAACTGGCGTATAGGCATAAAATATTCCGGTGCCAGAATAAGCACCGCAAGCGCTGCCTCCAGTCCCACCGAACCACTAATCAGACGCAGCCCCAAGCCTACTGCTACAAAAGCGACCGACAGCATACTGAAAAAGTCGAGGGCAAATGAAGAAAGAAACGCTACCCGCAGCGTACACATCGTTGCCGTACGGTATTGGTCGCTGACCTTCCCTACGGTTTCCCCATGCGCCCGACTGCGTCCCAAAAACCTTAGTGTCTGTAGGCCACGCAACGAATCCGTGAAGTGATGTGATAATAGACGATAGGAACGCCACTGCTTGTCTGCCTGCTTTCGCGCCGCCAAGCCGAGTAAAATAAAGAAGCCCACCAAAATCGGCATCGTAGTCGTCAAAATCACACCTGAAATCATATCTAATGTGAAAACATACACAAGCACCAGTAAGGTTACAGCCATCATGTCTATCATACGAGGAATGGATATTTCCAAATAATTGCGAAACCGATCCATACCATCCAGCGCTAGCGTCACCAACTTGCCGCTTCCTTCCCGTGCGGCAAAACCCGGACCCCGCTCGAACAAACGCGCAAGCAGACGCTCCCGTAAGGAAGCGCCTGCTGCTTCGGCGAAACGACCGGCTGTCCGGCGTTGCAGCCAGATCATCGTATGCCTCACTGCAAAAGCCGCGAAAAACAATGCCAGCGACGGCCAAGCCATTACCAGCGGATTTTTATTAAACAAATCCGTTACAGCCTTTGCCAAAAAGATGGCTTGTGCAATTACCGCTGCTCCCTGGAGCAGGGAAAGGGCGGCCAGCAGCAGCATTACTGGCCGAATGCCCTTTAATTCAAACCAGGCTTTATCCATTAGTATTCCAGATGATCCTTCTCACTGAGACGCTTATGGAAAACAAAATAGCTCCACGCCTGATAAGCCAACACAAAGGGTAAAAGCGTTGCTGCAACAATCGTCATGGCTTTCAGTGTGTAATGACTGGAGCTTGCATTATATATCGTCAAATCAAAAGCACTGTTGATCGAGCTCACCATAAATCTTGGGAACAAGCCAACGAATAACGAAACGAAGCTTAGCAAAATGATGACACCTGTCATCCCGAAAGCCCACCCTTCGCGGCGCTGCCTCAGGAAATACCATGTCAGCACATAGGCGAGAATTCCCACCGCTACCGCAACATACATAAAGGGACCGCGACGTGCAAATAAATCCGTTGCAAAATAAGTCCATACCACCATACCAGCAAGTAGAATTCCCAAAACCGGAAGAAATTTGGACGCGATCACACGAGCACGATCTCTGACTTCACCAATCGTCCGCAGAGAAATGAACGTCAGCCCGTGCATGAGGCACATTCCGACCACTGTCAGTCCAATCCATACGGTGTATCCATTGAACACATCCAAAAATCCGGCTTTCAAATCCATGTTTTGCTGAATAGGTACACCTTTCACCAAAGCCGCAAAGGCCATACCAAACAGCATCGGCGGCAGGAAGCTGCCAATCAGAATGCAAGTATCCCACGTTCCTGTCCACCCTTTTCCTTCGGCCTTGCCACGGAACTCAAAGGAGACTCCTCGCAAGATCAAACCTAGCAAAATAAACACAAATACCAGATAATATCCGCTGAACATCGTTGCATAAAAATGCGGAAAGGCGGCAAACATCGCACCTGCTGCTGTAATCAGCCACACTTCGTTGGCATCCCAGAATGGACCAATCGTATTGATCATCAAACGTTTTTGTTGGTCATTACGCGGCACTAATCCTGTTGCCATCCCCACGCCAAAATCAAAGCCCTCTAAAAAAAAGAAGCCTGTAAACAACACTGCGATCAATAAGAACCATAAATCATTTAACGACAATGCTGTCACCTCCTTGAGCAAATGGATCATGAATGACTGTATGCTGATGCGGCTCAATATCTGGGCCTTTACGAGCGGTGCGAGCAAACAGGAATGCCAGTACACCCGTTAAAATGAGATACAGCGTCGTAAATGCAATCAGGGAGAACAGCACTTCTCCTGCTACAACGGTAGGTGAAACAGAATCTTTCGTTTGAAGCAAGCCAAACACAGTCCACGGCTGACGTCCCATTTCTGTCATGATCCAGCCTGCTGTATTCCCAATGAACGGGAGCGATATCCCCCACAGCATAAGGCGGAAGAACCAACGATGTGAGCCCTCCAATTTTTGTCGAAAACTCAGGTAAGCTCCGTACAGAGCAAGTGCAATCATGGCACATCCTGCCGCAATCATAATGCGGAAGCTCCAGAAGGTCGTACGGACAGGCGGAATATAATCACCTGGACCGTAGGTCTTTTCATACTGTGCTTGAAGTTCCTTCATACCAGGCACAGAGCCGGAAAACTTGCTATACGACAGAAAGCTCAGTGCAAACGGAACCTTAATCTCAAAGGTATTTTCCTGCTTATCAGGATCAATATTTGCAATAACCGTCCAAGGCGCCGGATCGCCGCTGTCTCCCCACAGAGCTTCACTGGCTGCCATCTTCATGGGCTGTGTTTTGATCAAATATTGAGCCTGTCCATGACCAAACAAAGGAATAGCAATGGCACAGATTAATGCAACAATAATGCTCAATTTAAAAGAAGGTTTAAAAAAGTCCATATTCTTTTTATGCATTAGCTTCCAAGCACTAATACCTGCTACGAGAAAAGCGCCGGTTGCAATGGCAGCAAAAATGGTGTGAGGATACTCCCACAAAAGCTGCTCGTTCGTTAACAAGGCAGCAAAATCCTGCATTTCTGCCCGGCCATTTACAACCCCATATCCTACGGGACGTTGCATGAATGAATTGGCAGCCAAAATCCACAAAGCCGAGAGCATCGTACCGATCGCTACTAGCCACATGCAAATTAAATGGACAGTTTTGGATAATCTTTCCCAGCCGAACACCCATAGACCGATAAAGGTCGATTCCAGGAAAAATGCGAGCAATGCTTCAATGGCTAGCGGCGTACCAAATACATCACCGACAAAACGGGAAAAGTCCGACCAATTCATTCCGAACTGGAACTCCTGCAAAATCCCGGTGACTACCCCTAGCGCAAAGTTAATCAGCAGAAATGTCCCCCAGAATTGAGCCATTTTTTTGTACAAATCCTTTTTCTTGATAACATACATAGTCTCCATAATTGCCACCAACAATGACAATCCAATGGAGATCGGCACATAAACAAAATGAAGAATCGTAGTGGTTGCAAACTGCAACCGTGCCAAATCCAATACGTCCATGATGCTGCTCCTCCCCTGTACTTCCCTTAACAATGATTTAATGTTTGTGATCTGAAGTCTTTTGTGTTTGTGATTATATTCACACTATTACATATGAAACCGTCACTTTTTTAGGAAATGACCCACTCAGCTAACTTGCCATGGTTGCCATAACCGGGCTTCAGATTATCCCCATTATATAGAATAAATTTAAATGAAATAGAATCAAAAATGTGAACATCGTGTCAAAGTTGTGTCATAACGATGGCGTTTTTATGAAAATGCCTTAAAATCCATAATGAATGTGACATTTTCTATTGATCCGTCCTTTTTCAACATATAAAAAAAGCCTCTCTTCATTCGAAGGACATACCTCCGACATCTGCAAGAGAGACTTCATAACGTTAAACCTAGGAAATCGATCAACAGCCATCTGTTCCTCCGTTTTTTTGGGTCTGATTACGGTAGGAGGAAGGTGACATACCAACATATTTTTTAAATTTACTATGAAAATAATCTGCATTCGCATATCCCACGCGGCCCGCCACTCGGTGCACCTTAATCCCCTGTGCAAGCAATTCCCTTGCTCGCTCAATCCTTACCTTATCCAGGTAGGCATTAAAGGCCTCGCCTGTATGACTTTTGAACAGTTTGCCCAAATACCCACTATTGTAATTGAACATATCCGCCAGTAACTCCAGTCGCAAATTTTCATCATAATGACCATGTATAAAGTCAATCATTTGCTTCATGATGATCTCCTTGCCACCCGTATCAGTCTGGCCAATCCACTGCAACACATGCTCGAGCGAGTGATCCACCAGCTCGCCCAATGTTGAATAAGCATATACATTGGTAATCAGGTTAGAGTGCTCCTCCAGCACGGTCCGGCTGTGTTCTTGTCCAGCTGCATACTTGTTCAGTGCCAGTGTGAATGTCTGAGCGAATGCCGCCTTGATTGCAGATTCTGTACGATAAATCTGTGGAAATTGGACTTCCATGTCCTTAATGACACGGGTCGCCACTTTACCATTAGCCATATCCAGCGCATAGTACAGCTTTTCTGCATAACGCATGGGGTCATCCGAGGCTCTATCAGACGCTTCATCCATTTCAGCATGGACTGTCTCCCATTCACGTAGGTCTCCAGGAAGCATGACTCTTTCTGCCCGGAACAAAAACGTACGCTCCAATAATCGTAACGCTTGTTCAAAAGATCTGGGGATATCGCTAAGAATGCCTACCGGAGCGCCAGCAGCCCCATAGATTTCATTTACCCAAGGCTTTAGTTCCTGTCGCCATGCAGCCAGCAACTGAACAGCATCTTGCTCCGTTTTTAACATGGCGGGAAGCAATAGGCCCGTATATATTCCAGCCTCAAACACAATGCCTCTATCCTGATCACGACACAATTCCGCTAGCCGCTGCTTTGCTGCCAACTGCCGGGCTTGCCGATCCCAGTCAGGTATACGCAAATCCAGCAGAATCACCTGATAGCTACTCCAGTCCAATGCTGGTAACGCTGGCTGTTGTCCATGCTTTCCAGCGTCGCTTTGGTGATCAGCTTGCTTGGATGCACGATGGCTGGGTTCTACAGCATCCCGAGGGTGCTCTGAATGAACCGGAAACAACAGTGCTTCAATCCAATCGCGCTCATGCGAAGATGGACTCCCCCACTTTCCATCTCCCTTTTCATTCTCAATGCTTTGTCGTACTCGTTTCAGCTCTAACGTCATTTCTTCCTCATCAACCGGCTTCAACAGATAACCATCCACCCCGAATCCCATGGCTTGCCTAGCATAATTAAAGTCTGCATATCCGCTTAAAATGAGAAAGTGAAACGGCTCCCCATTCATTTGGCGTATGCTTTGTATAACCTCCAATCCACTCATCCCAGGCATACGAATATCTACAATGACCAGTTCCGGTCGATGCTCTCCGAACTTTTCCAGAGCCTCGCGTCCGTTCTCTGCCGTATCGACGATGCGAAAGCCACAATCCCCCCAGTCAATAATGGAAGACAGTCCTTCACGAATCGCAGGCTCATCATCTACAATCATCGCTTTATACATTCGACGCTTCCTCCCTTGGTATGGAAAAGTATACGGTTGTTCCTACCTGTAATGCGCTTTCAATATGCAGACCATAACGTTCACCATACATCAATGTCAGACGTTGATGAACATTACGCAGACCAATACTGCTCCCTTCCGGCTCCTCCGTACCCGTGATCCGAGCCAACAGACGGGTCAGTTGTTCTTCCTTCATGCCAATTCCATCATCAGCCACTTTAATGTGCAGTTCTCTTTGTTCTATTGTGATATCTACCTTCACGGTAACTGGCTCTTCCTTATTTTCTAGGCCATGAATAACTGCATTTTCCACTAGCGGTTGTATGATTAAGGGAGGAATCGACATGTCCTTCGCGCTTTCTTCCAAATTCACTTCATAGACCAAACGATTCCCAAACCTGAACTGCTGAATTTGCAAATAGGATCGCACCATATCCAGCTCCTGTAATACGGTTGTTTTACCACTGCCAATCTCCAGATTCCTGCGCATCAGCCTGCCAAGCAAACGGACCGTCGTTGCAATCTCTGCTTCCCCATTCAAATGTGCTTTCATTCGAATGGATTCTAACGCGTTAAACAGAAAATGCGGATTAATTTGGCTTGCCATCATTTTTAGCTTGATATCCTTTTGTGCCAATTCAAGCTTGTTGTTATGCTCACTCGTCTCATAGACCTGTGCCATAAGCTGGCGGATACTACTTACCATGTAGTTGAAACGGCGCGATAAATCACCGATCTCGTCCCTTCCCTCCACACTGGATACTACATGAAAATCACCCGCCGCTACCTGACCCAGCTCATAGCTCAGCCGCTGGAGCCGTTTGGTAATAAGCCAGGAAATGATGGTAATCAGAATCAGCGCCATGATGAGTACCGCTAGTACACATAATGCACCAATCAGGCTGACCCGGTTCGCCCCCTGCACGATATGTTCCGTGGAAAACACCGAAATAATTGTCAATCCGCTCACACTTGAGGTTGGCAGCAGCTCATCCACAATAATGTTCGAGGGCGTTCCATTGATTTTTGCTTCATATATCCCCTTACCTGCACGCTGGACATCAAAGCCTAAATGTAAATCGGTCAACGTCTGACCTACCGACTGTGGATGGGTAGCTGCGACCACAATCCCGTTGCGATCCGCAATCAATGTTTCAAAGGGCTCCTTGCTTAGCATATGATTCAACTCGGTCTGACTCAGTGCAATCATCAGAACTCCCTTGGAATTGTATTCGGGAAAAGGAATTTGCCGTACCAGGCTGAGGCGATTAACCGGGGTATCCTCCTTATCCTGAATGTAAAACCAGTTAATCGCCGTCCCCTTCAAAGCCTCCTGGAACCATGGCTGCCGCTCAATGTTAGAGTCCACAGGAATAAACTCCAGATTGTTGACCAACGTCGGATTGTACGAATAGAACCGGATTGTAGCAACCTCTCTATATTGCTGGGTGTACTCATTAAAATCCTTGTATTGATGGTACGCATTCATGAGCTCCACCATGCCGGGATAACGACGGTTCGCCATCTCCTTTAGCCTTTTATCGAACATCAGCCCATTTGAAATATCTGTTGGCACACGTAGTAAATTTGCTGTCTGGCTCTTAATCTTTTCCACATTATTTACCGTCTGGGCAATCGCACTGTCCAGTGCCTGCTCTCGCAAATAAAAAGTAACGCAGCCGCCCACCACCAGCACTGGGATCATGACAATCAGTACGTAGGAGAAGAGCAGCTTATTCCGCATACGCATATTATTCATCAGATGCCGGACTCCACGATACATGCCATCCCTCCCGCGAAATAAGCGCTTACATGTTTTCAGTTTAAAGCTTCACAACATTTATATCCATATTTTCTTGCAAAATAAAAAGGTGGTGAACGGAGTCACCACACTTTACAGATCACGAACTATTTACGTACAAAAGGTTCGATATGCACTCCCTGTGGCAGCTTATGCGGATCTTCCGGGTTGATACGGTCATAGAACATAATGCCATCCAGATGGTCCATTTCATGCTGTACAACAATCGCTGCATAACCCTTAAACGTTAACAGCTCCTGAGTTCCGTCCGGCAAATTGGCCTTGATGCGAATCTTCTCGTAACGCGGTACATATCCGGGTATATACCGATCTACAGACAAGCATCCCTCCCCCTGTTCCAAGTAAATCATGGATGTAGAGTGGCTGACCAGCTTCGGATTAAACAGGGCGTATTCTACCGTTTGGTCTCCGTCCTCATAATAAATAGCACACATTCTTTTATTTAACCCAACCTGGTTGGCGGATAGTCCTACACCCGGGCGCAGCTCATAGCGGGTGGCCAGCTCTTCATTTTGGCTATTTTTCAGATAATCCAGCATCCATTGCATCTGTTGAAGATCCTCTTCAGACAGCGGCAGACATACCGGATCAACCTTTTTGCGCAAAATCGGTTCCCCTTCACGCACGATATCCTTCGTGAGAAGCATGTCCATCGATTGATTGCTCATTCGTCAGCCTCGATTCATTTAAATAAATATACGATCATGTGATGTACAGCAAAAGCTGGAGAATTCCGCGCTTTTCTGCAAGTTTTATCCCATAAATTATATCTATTCATGAAATGAATTGTCAAAATAGAGCGAAAATATCCTCTCTTATAGATTAAGTCATTAAAATATTCATTGCGTTAATTGTTTATCTAATTAAATTATACTTATGCTCTTTGTAGTACTGAACCAAAAACCTCCTAAACCAATGAAGTGTTCAGGAGGTCTTTAACTAGCTTTTCTTACGATTAAGACGGCTGTTCTAATGCTTCAGGTGTTTCACTGAACAGCTTTGCCTTCGGATTCGGCTGTGTCCAGGTATTATAATATTGCGAATTCTTGCCGTAAGAATTGTCAATGACAACATGCGGCATATCAAGCAGACAGGCCAGAATGTGACCGTGCAACCGTGAAGTGCGAACCTCACGGTAAGAACTGAACAGCGTAACCGCCTTGTTCATGAGATGGTCAGTGTACTTGTACCAGAATGTACGGGTAGGCAACGGGCCACCAATTTTCTTATTCAAACGGTAAAACTTTTGGAAATAGACGATCCCCTTCACTTCCAGCGGAGTGAATAAAGTATCCCAGTCCAGACGGTGAGAGGCATCAGCCTCGTCATCGAATTTCTTTTGCCCCCCCACCGTTTCAATATCCGTACGCAGGAAGTACAGTACATCCTTAACGGTTTCCGTAGTTGGCTTCAATGGCCAAAGCTGGTGCGCCATATCAGGACATAATGTGATGTTGCACTGGTTCAGCTTATCCTTAGCCCACTGATAAGAGCGTGTATCCCGCACAAACATATGTAGATCGGGGTGAGCATTAAACAGGGCAGCCACCTCATTAGCCTTCTGTTCAGACTGGAAGTGGATCGTCTGCGGCATGATAACAATTCGGTGGTTAGGGAAATCACGAACGATGCGTTCTCGCAAATTTTGGTGATTTGAATATAAGTCGCCAAAGTTGCCACCACCGTGGCATACGATAATCCAGTCGCCCGGAATATGAAGCTGATCGGGAATATCCATGGCGCTATAACGGGCACGGACACGAATATCATTATCCTTAAAGAACGCTTCGGTGCCTTTCATGATCAGTACATCCCCACCGTTATTATAGACGGGATAATCGACATAAATAATATTCGAACCTTGAGGGACTACGTCGAGAATGACGCTTAGCTTATTTTTTAGTTTAGCCATGGGATGCGAATTCGGCATCTTTCAGTTCTCCCTTCCTGCGCTTCTTTTGTATAGTCTGTAAGACAAATGTAATATCACTTTTATCAAAAATGATCCGGGATAGCGGAACATTGAAAAACATGGGGAACGAGAACAGCGAGAACGCCAACCGTACACAAGCACCTACAAGCAGAGCAATAGCAATGCCGTCCAGACCGAAGATCGGTGTACAAATAAAAAACAGACCGACGGTGATCGCATAGGCTACAATTTGCCGGAACAGTACCAGTCCCGGACGACCGAGTGCGTTAAAGGCCGAAGCCAAAATCCATGAGCCACCACCAATAATACATTCCAGTGACAGCAGGTAGAACGTTAGCGATGCTTCCAGAAAAGCGGGACCGTACAGCAATCCCAGCATGTATCGGCCAATGAAGAGAGCCGGTACAATGACGATTAGCATCGCAGCCATAGAGATGCGAAAAGCACGGCCCACCGTTTCGACAATTTTGCTGTGTTCCATCCCTGTCACCTTCGGGAAGGTTACATTAGTGACGGCATTTTGCACCACATTGAACACACGGGACAAGGCGTAGACAACAGAGTACAGACCGAACGCTTTGGGTGACAGCAGCGCCACAATGACGATTTTGTCCGTTTGTGTGGACAGCGTCCCCATCAACTCCATCCCGTACACCCGCGCTCCATAGCTATAATAAGGGCGCAGCACTTGGCGGCTGGTCAACGGACGAAATGCGCGCAAATTCATATGCTTGCGCAAACGGAGGAACGCCCACATGAGCGCAAGGAAACTCGCAGCAAAATTCACTGCCCCCGCCAGTTGCACATTGAGTAAGCCCATCAGCCACAGGGTCACTAGACCGATGAAATTCAGTAACGGATAGTAAAACAGCAGGCCGTTATATACGCTAAATCGATCCAGTCCTTGCGATAATGCCGTCGTGAGTGCTGTAAGCACCGCTAACGGTACTGCTGCCGCACAATAAATCTGCGACAGTTGGATGATGTCTGCACCATAGCCATTCAGCCACAACGGCATACATATCCAGGCCACCGCTCCCGCCAACAGACTGGCAGGCAACTGAATCCAGAGCGACAACGCCAGCAGTTCTTCCGTCGTGCCTGTTTTCTTCTTGAGGTTATAAATTAACGATGTTGGCAAGCCGAAGCTCAATACACTGCCGATCAGCGTAGGCCAGAACAGAACAGCCGCCAGTTCACCTTTCCCCTCTACTCCGAGCATACGTGCGGTCAGGATGGAAGTCAGGGTCGTGACGATTAGCACAAAAAAATTATTAAAGCTTGTGCGCATGATCGTTTTGGCGAGACTGTCACCCGTGAATACTTTCCTTGCTGCTGTCCATGTGCTCATGTTACGTCCAACTCCTGTTCCTTATTAAGCCTCTCGTCTCTATGCTCACATCGCGTCTTTTGACGCACCTCCATCAGCCTACTGTTTTTTTGGAATTGCGTTCAGACAACTGTCCTCCGCTAACAGGCTCCTTCGTACTTGAGAAAATCTCTTTCAGTGCTCTTCTATAGCCTTGAATGGCTTTATGATTTTTTTTGGGTCTTTCCCTCAAAATCTGATACAACGTCGTCCAATATAGGGCTGCATAACCGATCGGCCCAGCCCCCTCGTCACGTAGTAGATGAATATGATTCATCACCCGCATATAAGTAACCTGTTCCATATTGTCGCGCGAGGACGGCGATTCGTGATGAAGCAGCGTAAGCGCCGGATTAATATACAATGGACCGCTTTTCATGGCGATACGGGAAAGTAATAAATCCTCGCCGACGCTATAGCTTTGCAACCAAGGTACCGGCTCCAGACTTAGAATCGCATCACGGCGAAATGACATATTACAACCATGAAAAAACTGGGTCTTAAACGTCTTCTTGGCCTTATGCCAGTTGTACATCGAGCCAGACTGACCGCTGAGGGACAATCTTCCTTTGGACAAGGATTGCTGGAACGAAAGCAAGCAGCGAATCGTACCCATGAAACTGTTACTCATTCCCTGTGCTATGCCGCCAACACCAGCTGCCTGCGGATACGCCTCATAGGTGCGCATTAACTCATTCAAGTAGTTGCTCGGCAGCTCAACATCATCGTCAAGGAACAAAATGATGTCACCTTGGGCAAGCTCCACTGTCTTTACACGTGATAACCATAGTCCGGGTTGCTCCTTACGATGATATCGGTAGGCAATTCCCGCTCTGCCCAACTGACGCTCATAACGTTCCAGCACATGCTTTGGCAGTTTTCCGTCATCAATAATCCACAGCTCGGTTTCACATGCCTCTGGTGCTCCCCCCATGGCAATTGAATTGATGCATCGGGTCAGATCGTCAACCCGATTGCGGGTGCACAGAGCAATGGACAAGCTTAACATCATACTCCCCCTTTATCCTGTCAATGTGTATAAAGCAGATTACTGAACCGCCGGGCCTAAATATTCGTTATATTTTTGCTTACGCGGGTTCAGAATGAACAACACCCCCTGCTTGTATCCATCTGCTGCGTTAAAATTACGGCGCAGCGTTTCTTTGAGCATCAAGTAGGTTAAGGTCCATAAAAGAGCTCCATACTGGATAAATCCCGCCTTTTTTAGGGCAAGAAAATAATAGTGGTTAATTGCTGTCGCCTTGGCTACTTTGCCCGCCTTATCGCGCGAGCTTGGAGATTCATGATGGATGATTTTTAAGTCAGGATTAATCACCAGTTTGCCGTAACGGCTCGCTAACTGGCACATGTACAAGTCGTCAGCCACCGCATAGCTGGTCATCCACGGATACGGCTTCATGTCCCGAAGCGCATCCCTCCGAAATGACATATTGCAGCCATGGAAAAATTCAGTGTCAAAAGTCTCAGTTGCTTCGCTCCAACGCAGCAAAGAACCTGCCAGACTACTGGGTGAGAGCTTGCCAAGGGAAGAAGACATCTGAAAAGTCAAAACGCCAAGCAGCTTTCCTGCCCGGCTTGAATGTAGTCCCTTTGCAATCCCTCCAACACCTACAATCGTTTCATCCTGTTCGTAGGTATCGAGCAAGCGCCGGATATAGAGTTTATCGTCCAGTTCGGCATCATCGTCAAAATACAGCACAATATCATACCGCACGAGAGACAAGGCCTCATAGCGGGATAACCAAACGCCGGGACGACTTTTTTTATAATATTTGAGAACACCTTGAGGCAATCTGGATACCATGTGACGGTACTGTTCAATCTGTTGGTCGGAAATATCGCCGTCATCAACAATCAGCAGTTCTACAGCTGTATGCTCCAATTGCTGCTGTGCAGCAATAGATTGTATACAGCGTGTCAGGTCTTCGATCCGGTTGCGGGTACAAATGATGATGGAGACATCGGACATGCCATTACCTCCTGTGTGTGTATCCAGATGTTTGGAAGAGATATTCAAAGTTTTTCCAATTGCTGGATTATATATGTTTATTGTATCTTTGACAGCGTTTGAGTGTATATACCTCTTTTGTATACTTTTTCAGTCTCCAAAAGGGTAGACAATCCTCAAAAAAGAGCAAAAAAAATAGGATCGGCCTCTTGCGCCAATCCTAATCTATCCTTGAAAATCCAAAAATAATGTCGCATTCACATACCGACGCGCCATCGACAAAAAATAACTATTTTGCACCGATACCGCTGCTACCAGCAAAGTATTACGCACTGCTTCACACTGGTTGGGGGTCAAGTGCTGTAAACGACAAGTATATTGATCTGCAGCCTGTACCAGCAGTTCTTCTGTCGCAGCTTCCTGCCGCTTCTGTCCTGTAGCAGAATTTCCGTTGTCTTTGGCATACCCTGCTCCTGTCACATCAAGCAGTTGGTCTCCGTTCGCATCCAGTTCTTCAAATAAAGTTGAATATGCAGCGTACAAATCGACCGGCTGAATCAGATCATCCGTATCATCTTCAGGCTGTTGGAACAGGATATGAAATAGCTGACGGATGGATTCAAAATCAAGACATGATTTTAAATCTTCCACGATAAGCAATATGGCTGCCTGGTTGACTGAGTATTTTTTGCCGATCTTCGGAGCGCCGAGAAACTCCTTAAAATCACGTTTGACCCAATTTTGCATAGAGGCGAGTGAGACATGGCTATATTCCACCAGTTGGCCTAGAGAAACAATTTCCTGCAGCGAAAAGGCTGCGCTGTGCTTGCCCTTGATGATTTTATCCAGCACAGGCGTCACTTCGGTATATAGAAATGTCGGCATGGTGCTACCGGAACGGGCAAGATGGCTATGAGTGCGCCTCCAAGCGTCTTGGAGAACAGCCAAAGGCTGCAAATCGCTGCGACCTTCCATGGCCAGCAGCAAATGGGCCATATCACGGCGAGTGAGGGTAAAAGACTCCATCTGCTTTCCTCCCTTTGTTACATTTCAAGTTCATTCGAACTCATCATACGCCCTTAAACTAGGCTTGTAAAGTGAAGCAATGAGCCGTGCGGGTTCTATTATGCCTTATTTTTCGTGTAAATTAGAGGTAGGTGACCTGCTACGATTCCATATGAACCTTGTATATTTTCTTTTAAGTTCTTAAAATAAGTTCAAGTGAACTCAAAACAGAGTTCCTTAAAAAATTGAACGAAAAAGGGATGAGTGAAAATTATATGGGTATAGGTGTCAGTCTATTTTTGTTTGCGGTGTTGATTTTATTTAGTGCTTTCTTCGTGGCTACCGAGTTTGCGATTATTAAAATCCGTTCCAGCCGGGTAGATCAGCTGGTCGTGGAGAACCGTAAAAACGCACTGGCGCTACAAAAAGTCGTCAATAATCTGGACGGCTACCTGTCCGCCTGTCAGCTTGGTATTACGATTACAGCGTTAGGACTCGGTTGGCTCGGTGAACCGACTGTAGTCAAACTGCTGGAGCCTCTCTTTCAACAGCTCAACATCAATGGGGAGTTTTCACATATCCTGGCCTTTATTATTTCATTTGTCATTGTAACTTACCTGCACGTGGTGATCGGCGAACTGGCTCCCAAAACATTGGCGATCCGCAAAGCGGAAGCTGTCAGCCTGTTAACCTCTCCAGTCATCGTGTGGTTTAACCGGATTATGTATCCGTTTATCTGGCTCCTTAACGGCTCGGCCAATCGCCTGGTTCGTCTGTTTGGTCTTCAACCGGCTAGTGAGCATGAAGAAGCGCACTCTCAGGAAGAAATTCAGATCATTTTGTCCGAAAGCGTGGAAAGTGGTAAGATCAATAACACCGAATATGGCTACGTAAATCGTATCTTCGCTTTTGACGAGACCGTTGCCAAAGAAATTATGGTGCCACGTACAGATATGGTATGCTTGTTTACGAATCGCTCGCTCAAAGAAAACATGCAGACTATTCACGAAGAACAGTATACCCGTTTTCCGGTAGCGACAGACAGCAAGGATCAGATCATTGGTATGATTAATACCAAGCAGCTATTCCTTGAGTATGATCGCAATCCCGAGCTTGTTTTCGATAGCCTGATTCAACCGATCTTGACCGTTCCGGAAGTTATTCCCGTCAACACGCTCTTGAAACGTATGCAGAAGGAGCAGGTTCATATCGCTCTCCTGGTCGATGAATATGGTGGAACCTCTGGTCTGATTACCATTGAGGACATTTTGGAGGAGATTGTTGGCGAAATCCGGGATGAATTTGATAAGGATGAACGGAAGGAAATCGAGAAACTGACGGAGAACAGTTATTTGATGGATGGTAAAGTGATGCTTTCCGATCTGAGTGATCTGACGGGCTTGACATTGGACGATGAAGACGTGGATACTGTCGGAGGGTGGGTGTATAGCCGGGTTCCGGAACCGAGACAGGGCAAGGAATTCATAGAAGATGATGTGAAATTTATCATTCGAGAAATGGGTAAAAATCGTATTCGTCGGGTAGAAATTATTTTACACCACAAATCCCCGACCTCGGAAATGGAGTCGGAATCGGACACTTCTTCCCAGGAGTGAACCTTTGTGGTCTGAGCGACCAGCATACTGCACTTGGCACTTGCGTTCACTCCTACTGAAATGACATATTTTTAGGGCAAACGACTCAGGTTGTTTGCCCTACATGCGTGTAAGGAGGAGCTAATAAATTGGATATTTTATCATCTATTATTATGGGGATTATTGAAGGGCTGACAGAGTTTTTGCCGGTCTCTTCGACGGGTCACATGATTCTTACGGCTGATCTTCTAGGGTTGAACACCGAGAATGATACGGTCAAAACATTTGAGGTTATCGTACAATTAGGTGCTGTGATGGCGGTCGTTGTATTATACTGGCGCAGATTCCTCAGCCTGTTTGATTTCAGACGCAAAATCTCGTCCCAGCCACGTCTAAACCTGTTACATATTATTTTAGCCATGATCCCTGCGGGATTAATTGGTGTACTGTTCCGTGATGTAATCAAGCAATACTTGTTTGGTCCTGAAACGGTTTTGTACAGTTTGGTCATCGGGGGCTTGCTCATGATCGCGGCTGAAAAATTCCATCCGCCTATTAGATCACATACGTTGGATGAGATCACGTACAAACAAGCCTTTACCATCGGTGTGTTCCAAGTCCTAGCTCTGTGGCCAGGCTTCTCTCGTTCAGGCTCAACTATGTCTGGGGGCCTATTCGCACGTGTAAGCCATACGGCAGCCGCAGAATTTACATTCCTCGTATCTGTTCCGGTCATGCTGGGTGCATCGGGGATTGATATGATTAAAAGTATGGATCATCTGTCTATGAGTGATTTCCCGGTGTTCGCAGCCGGCTTTATTACTGCATTTATCGTTGGTATGCTGGCAATCAAAACGTTCCTCGGTCTGCTCAAGCGCTTGAGCTTGACTACGTTTGCCATCTACCGTTTCGTGCTGGCGGCTGTGTTCTTTTTCATTATTTTGTAATCATTGTTTGGTATCCTACAACCAAAAAGGGATATCCAAGTGGCCTTAAGGTCAGCCTTGGATATCCCTTTTGCTATTTCGCTGCTTGGGTAGATCATCCTGATCTAGATCTACCATGCGAACTAATTACTGTTTGGATTCCAGCGTAGTCAGATATTCCGAAACTTGAGCTGGCGTTTTGGCGTATTTGCTGTGCAAATGAGCAATTTTCTCCCCATTACGGAACACGAGCAGGCTTGGAATGCCACGTACTTGATTTTCTTCGGCAATCGGCTGAAACTTCTCGGCATCCAGGGCAAAGAAACGCTTATCCGCGTTCTCCTTCATAATGCCGTCCATAAATTTATCCAGCGTCTTGCAATCTGGACACCAGCTGGTATCAAATTTCACGACGGTTAGACCGTCACCGTTAATTAAATCCTGATATTGCTGCTCAGATTCGATGCGTTCCATTCGTTGGTCCCTCCTAGAGTGAATTGATAATATCTTCACATTCACATATGAATGATAAATCAGGCTTATTCCTATATTGTAATGATTCTTGTATATATTGCAACTGGGATGAGTACATGTTCGAGCGTATACTTCATTTATCCTATTATGGCTCGAGTCAGCGGTATTGCGCGTCATAACGATTGGCTCGGCAGATTTGCTGTAGCGTCTCTCGCTCGTGCTCAGTTAGCGGTGCAATATCTGCTGCAGAAATATTATGCTCCAATTGCCCCAAAGAGCTTGCACCCGGGATCACAGCCGCGACAGCCGGATGAGACAGGCTATAACGGATTGCTGTCTGCTCCATACTACGCTCTGGTCCTGCAAATGCCTTTAATTGCTTGCGCATGTCCAGTAGCTCTGCTTCTTCGTAGTCTAGGTATCCCTTCGCTGCCTTTTCTTCCCCCTTGTCAGCCAATACACCGCTTGCCACGGGTCCACGTGCAATCACGCTAATTCCCCGCTCCTGCAGCAAAGACAATACTTCCTCCTCTGCACGCCGGTCTAGTAAACTATACTGATTCATAACACTAACGATATTCGAGCGTTCCACATATTCACGGATAACATGCGGGCGAATGGAGGAAATACCATAGTAGCGGATGACACCCTCCTGCTGCAGTTGCTCGAAAGCCTCAATGGTTTCATCGATCGGATCGTCAATCGTCCCTCCGTGCAGCTGATACAGGTCGATATAGTCCGTTCCCAGGCGGCGCAGACTCTCTTTAACGGCGGACAGGATATATTTCTTGGACGGGTCCCATCCCCAGCCCTCCTGTCCCGGTATACGCCGATTGCCGACCTTGGTCGCCAGGATAACATCCTGCCGCCGTCCACGGATGGCTGCCCCCACAATTTCTTCATTGCGTCCATGCTGGTACAAATCGGCCGTATCCAACAGATTTACGCCTCTGTCTAATGCTTCATGAATCAAGTAAACGGCTTGCTGCTCCTCCGTACCGATCGACATACATCCTAGGCCAATCTCACCTACCAGCAAATCCGAAGATCCCAGGCGGTTTTTTTTCATGGTTGTCTCCCCCTTACGTTCGTTATTATGTAACATCAGATATTGGATATTTCTTTATTATACGTATTCAAGCGGCCCAAACCAAACTTGAACCGGCTCATTAGTACGGAGGTAAATTCATCCAGTAAAAAAATAAAACGTTTTGGGCTCTTCAATCCATCCTTATCTATAGATGCCCATGAACCGGCCGGACATGGCAGATAAAAAAGGGAGGTCCGCATGGAAGACAAAGAACTTGCAGAGTCCGCCTGCCAAGGGGATGAGGATGCATTTTTCACCTTGATCACCAGACACAACCGACGACTCTACGGCATTGCATACAGCTACCTGCGTAATGAAGCAGATGCACTGGATATGCTTCAAGAAGCCACTTACCGTGCATGGTCCCAATGCAGCAAATTGAGGGATCCCGCGGCGCTGATTCCATGGATCATCCGTATTCTGATGAACTGCTGTATGGAAGAACTCAAGCGACAAAAACGGCGCCGTTCCCAGATTCCTGTTCTTGTCACGGAAGGGGTTGGCGAAATGGTAAGTGACAGCAAGCTGGACATGCAGCAAGCCCTGAGCCGCCTTAAAACCAAATATCGGCAAGCCCTCCTGCTGAGATATTACGATGACATGACCGTACCCGAAATTGCGAAGATACTTGGCAGATCAGAAGGAACCATCAAGACCTGGCTGCATCAAGGGCTGAAGCAGCTGCGGCACAAAATCCATCATGGAGGTGAAATACAGCATGGCTGATCAAGAGGAGTTGTGGTTCAAGCAGCAGGTACAGGAGGCCAAACAAGCTGCCCAACAAGTGTCTGCCGAAGCGATGAATCTGGCTATGCGGCGTGGTATACAGCGGGCCAATAGAGGTAAACCCCTTCGGGGCACAGGATTTTGGTCCATACCTGCAGGCAGGCTAAAAATCATAGCCGTTGTTCTGCTCGCCTTGTGTATCGGGGGCGGAATCTGGGGAACCCGGCATTGGCTGACACCGCAAACGGCGACAAAGCCGGTGCAACGACACCATGAAATCCCGACTTATGTAAGTCGTCTTTTCGGTGAGCAGGACAACTTTACACTCGCGCTTCAGCAAGCAGCAGCACATGATATCTATTGGCCAGTAGAACAAAGCTTTATATCCGGAGATTATAAGGTAACCATTGATGGAATGGCTGCGGATAGCCAGCGGATTATTATTTTATATACGGCTGAAAATAAAGGCTCCAAATCCCCCTTGCAGCTGCAAAGCAATGTCAAACCACGGCTGCTTGGTTCGGATGGCAAGCCGTTAGATGGTTCCTTTACTTGGGATACCCGCAGCAAGGCTGGTCCTGATCAGACCGTGGTCTCCAACGTTATGGTCTTTGATTTTGAACAGCCGGGGCAAATCCCCAACGCACTAACCTTGTCCGCAGTCTGGCAGGCTCAGGCCCGGCAAGGTTCTTCTGTCAAGCCCCAGGCAGAACACTTTAGCATTCCCTTGACTTTGAAGCCAGGACCGGATGCTGCACTGCGCGAAGTGAAAGATCTCAACCGGGACATTGCCGTCGAAGACCAGCATATCGAGCTGCGGCGGCTCATCAGGACACCGTTAAGAACGGATGTGGAGATTCGCTTTAAACCTACAGGGGGACGGGAGATTATAGATACGGATCTTTTTATGAGTCTGGTTTCCAGCCAAGTTAACCGTTCTGCCCATCCATCCTATGAAAACCTACTGAAATACGATCGCACCATTACGACCAAGCAAGGACAATTCTATTACTTTACAAGCAGCTTTTTCTCAGAGCATAAACAGATTTGGCTCAATATTAGTAACCTTCGATTGAAACCGGATAAAAGCGTATTTATTACTCTTAATACGATAACCAAAACAATCGTTAAATCTCCGGATAAACACATTAAACTCGATCAATATATTAATAATCCGACACATCAGCGACTTCGTTTGTATTTAAGATACCAGTTTACGGAAAACTCAGGCGGCCTCTATTTTCAAATGGCAAATACGTTCATTGACGGCAGGGGACAGCGACATATACTGGCTGATGCAGGTACCGGCCTGGACGGATTTGTAATCTCAAACCATGAGCAGTATCCGCAGCCACTTACTTTTGAGATCGTGGATTATGGAGGACATTCCCGGGGATTTCCGCAGCCTCTGGAAATTCAGATACGTTAAATCAGCCACTCATCCGAATGCTATCTAAATAAACGCCAAAGGATCGAGATGCCATATCTCTTCCTTTGGCGTTTATGATTAAAAACCAATCTTAAAACATTATTCAAGCAACCACTTAACGGCACGGGGAAACTGGTGCCGAAAGTGATCTATGTGGTGCACGGCTCCCTCAACTTTGATCAGCCGTACCTCACGTTCCGTAAAACCATGCGCAAGCAGCACCTCGTGTGCCTGGAGGGTCAACGGTACCATGTCTTTTTGCACATTCGTCTTCCCTTCGCCCTCACGGGTCCCGACAGAGATGTATATACGGTGTGTCCCAGCCATTACAGTGGCAAATGATGCAGATTGCATATAATTGATCATACCGGGAAACCAATACGAACCCGAGATCGAACCAATACGTCCAAATATATGCTGATAACGGAAGGCTGCATAAATGGAAATCAGTCCACCCAACGAAGCACCAATCATCCCTGTATGCTCCAACCCAGTTTGCACTGGATATTTTGCCTCGACGTATGGCATTAATTTTGTAACTACAAACGTCAGATACGCATCTCCGCCACCGCCAAAAGCAGGTCTTCCCTCTACTAAAGCAGCTGCCTCCCAAGGCGTATAATCATCCAGCCGATTCACAGGCTGAATGCCCACCAGCATTACACGGGGCAGCTCTCCCGTAGAAAAACCTCTTTCCAGCTCATCCAACCCGCTTAGAAATAAAGAGCTGCCATCCTGTACATACAGCACAGGATACAGCTCATTATGATTCACAGATACGGGAGGTGTATAGACGTGCACAAGATACCCATCTAATGAAATTTCATCTACATGACCTTTCATCCTACATAGTCCCCCATGATGTAAATGTATGCATTACAGTGCAGCATCTATTTCCTTGATCATTTCAGATACGGATTCCAGACCATTACCTGACAGGTACCAGTAGTTAGGATCCAGGTATACAATATGACCGTTTTTATATGCATTGGTTTTCTTCACCAGTTCATTCTCAATGGTTTGTTTACCTGTAACCTGTTCCTTGCCTTCCTCGACCACCACAGCCCCACGGTCAACGACAAAAATATAATCAGGATTTTTTTGCTGTACATATTCAAAAGAAACCTTTTGTCCATGCGTCGATACTTTAATGCCAGGATCTACAGGAGTTACGCCAAAAGCATCATGAATGATACCGAAGCGGGATTGTGAGCCGTATGCACTCAGGCTTCCTTCATTTGTCAGTACGATCAATCCTTTAGCCTTGCTCGCTACAGCCTTGTCATGTACAGCCTTAATGGAGCTATCAATCGCAGCCAGTTCTTGTTTGGCAGCTTCCTCTTTGTCGAAGATTTGCCCCAGCGTTTCAACGTTTTTCTTAAAGGAATTGATATAATCCTTGGTGTCTACAGCCATCGAAATCGTGGGTGCAATTTTGCTCAACTCTTTATATGCATCAGCTTGTCTGCCACCAATGATGATCAGTTCAGGAGAGAGATCACTGATTTTCTCGTAATCCGGCTCAAACAGCGTGCCCGCACTTGCATATTTGGAATCTTTATATTTGTTCAAATACGTAGGAAGATCCTGCTGCGCTACCGCCGCAACGTCTACGCCCAGCTTATCGAGCGTATCCAATGAACCAAAATCAAAAACAACGACATTCTTCGGATTGACTTTGACTTGGACCGGGTTTTCATCCAGTGCGTGTTTGACCGATACAGTTTTGGATTCCGTTGTTGCAGTTGAGGAGCCATCGCCAGTCGCTTCCTGTGTTGCCGGAGCCGCTTTGCCACAGGCCGATACGACCAGTACCAGTGCAAGCATCAGTGTTAAAAACATCAAATTTTTCTTCATTTTACATTCCCCCTAAGTGAAGTACACACAAATTTTATGATCACCGATCTGTTGAATCGGAATATCCATATCGTACAAATCTTTTAATAGCTGACTATCTATCATCTCGTCAGCCGTTCCTTGCTTTAGCAATCTGCCATTCTTCATCCCGACAATATGGTCCGAATAGCAGGAAGCAAAGTTAATGTCGTGAAGCACCACCAGAATCGTTTTGCCCAGATCATCCACTAAATTGCGTAGCGTCTTCATAATCTGAACCGAATGCTTCATATCCAAATTGTTCAGCGGCTCATCCAGTAGTATGTATTCCGTGTCCTGTGCCAGAATCATCGCAATAAAAGCCCGCTGCCGCTGTCCCCCACTGAGCAAATCAATATGTTTGTCCTTCATATCCTCCAGTCCCATGTAGGCCATAGACTGCTCTACCATTTTGCGATCCTCGCTGTTCAATCTGCCCTTGGAATACGGAAAACGGCCGAAGCTGACCAGCTCCTTCACGGTTAAGCGGATGTTGACATCATTGGTCTGTTTTAAAATGGATATCTTCCGGGCTAGTTCCTCACTTTTGGTCAGGCTCACGGCCTGTCCGTCAATGAGGATTTCTCCCTCATCACTATCTGTTAGGCGACTGATCATCGACAACAGGGTGCTTTTCCCAGCGCCGTTAGGTCCAATAAAGGAGGTAATGGTGCCTTTAGGTATAGTGACGGACACCTGCTCCACCACATTTTTATTTCCGTAGCGTTTGGTTACGTTTTTGACTTCTACCATGATTTATTCTCCCGCAGCAAAAGGTACAGGAAGTACACCCCCCCGATAAAGTTAATAATGACGCTGACTGTTGTCGATAAGTCGAATACTCTTTCTGCCAGCAGTTGGCACCCTGCCAAAGCAATGACACTAACACAGATGGAGGCCGGAATAATATAACGGTGCTGATAGGTCTTCATCACCTGATAAGCCACATTGGCCACAATTAATCCGAGAAACGTGATCGGCCCGACAAGTGCCGTGGATATGGAGATGAGAATCGCTACAATAATTAGCAATCTTTTGATGATATAACTGTAAGGGAGGCCTAAATTAATGGCATGCTCCCGTCCGAGCGACAGCACGTCCAAGTACTTAATGAACCTCCACGCATAAGCAAATACAAGTACAAGCACGAATACAGAAAGCCATAACAGTTCGGTGTTTACATTACTAAAGCTGGCAAAGCTCTTGTCCTGAATTTTCGCAAATTCATTTGGATCAATCAGTACCTCCATAAAGGTAGACAGACTGTTAAACAGCGTCCCGAACACCAGACCAATCAGCAGAAGTACATAAATTCCCCGTCCATCCTTGCGGAAAATTAACTTGTATAGCAATCCCGCGAACAACACCATCATCCCCACTGACAGCAAAAAGTTTAATTCTTTGCTGGTCGAAATCAATGGGACGGAACCAAATGCAAAAATAATCGTCGTCTGAATCAGCATATACAGTGAATCCAGCCCGATAATACCCGGAGTCAAAATCTTATTATTCGTAACCGTCTGGAAAATAACGGTCGCAAAAGCAATGGAGCCACCTGTCAGAATGAAAGCTGCGACCTTTTTCAATCGTCGCGGCAACGCGTAATGCCAGGTGTGCGGAAGATCGATAAACACAAAAGCAGCAATCAACACAAGCGCGGCAGCGGCTAATATTCCGATTTTTAATTTAGGATTCATAAGCCCTTCTCTTCAGCAGCAAATACAAGAACAACGCGCTCCCGATCACACCAACCGTAAGCCCTACAGATATTTCATATGGGTAAATGATCACCCGTCCCAAAATATCGCAAAACAGCACAAAGACGGCGCCCAAGATCGCTGTATGAGCCAGGCTCTTTTTCAGATTATCCCCCATATACATACTGACCAGATTGGGTACAACCAGCCCCAAAAAGGGAATCGTACCAACGGTTAAGATGACAACAGAGGACACCAAAGCCACGATCACCAAACCCACATTGACGGTGCGCTTGTAATGTACGCCCAAGTTGGCTGCAAAATCCTCACCCATACCTGCAATTGTAAAACGATTCGCATATATGTACGCCAACGCGACCAAAGGAACACTAAGATACAGCATCTCATAGCGACCACTCATAATTAGAGAAAAATCCCCCTGCATCCACGAAGAAATGCCCTGAATCAGATTGTATTTGTAAGCAAAAAAAGTCGTCACCGAATTTAAAATGCCCCCAAACATCAGACCAACAAGCGGAATAAATACCGGGTCCTTGAACCGGATTTTATCCAGTATCTTCATGAAAATCAGCGTTCCCCCTAAAGCGAATCCAAAAGCCGTCAGCATCTTCGTCCAAAATCCTGCCGCTCCAAACACCATAATGGCCATCAGCACACCTAATCGTGCCGCATCCATCGTCCCTGCGGTGGTAGGCGAAACAAATCGGTTCCGAGTAAGCTGCTGCATGATGAGCCCGCAGATACTCATACTCGCCCCTGCAATAATGATGCTGATCAAACGTGGGAATCTGCTAATCAGGAGCACCTGCGCTTGATCGTTAGATAAGTGGAACAAATCAAGTGGAGTCACATCATGAACACCGATGAACACCGAGGCGAAAGCCAGTACCAGAAAAGCCAGTATTAAATAGCGCAATTTCATCTCTAACTAAGGGAGCCTGTCCAATAACTCGTACCAAGCTTCGGCCCTGTCCTCCCCTCCAATAATGATAATCATTATCAAAACAACTAGGATAAATTATAGCAGTGATATTGTATCTGTCAAATTCTTTGAATTGTTTTAAGCATGACCAAACAGCCGTGCGATAACCAGTGAGCAAATACGAGCAAAATCCAGTAAACTAGAAAGAGAGCCCGTGAGTCCAGCTATATTTAGTTGTGAAAGCATATAGGAGGAAAAAGATGAACCGCATATTAATCGTTGAAGATGATTTAGCTTTGAGTAATGGCATTACTCTCGCTCTTAAAGGACCTAACAACGAATTTGTGCAAACACATGACCTTAGTACTTCAAAAGAACAATTGGCAAGCGCTGCTTTTGACCTAGTGATTCTTGATCTAAATTTGCCAGATGGAAACGGACTAGATTTTTTAACCGATATTCGTAAAACAACAACTTTGCCGGTCATTATTTTAACTGCACATGATATGGAAACAGATATTGTAACTGGTTTGGAATTGGGCGCCGATGACTATATCACCAAGCCCTTCAGTCTGATGGTATTAAGGGCAAGAGTAGACGTCCAGTTAAAAAAGATCAAGCGTGTTCTTGCAGAAACCATTCAGATAGATGCTTTTGCTTTTTCATTTGATAAGATGGCGTTTGCTAAAAAGGGTACACCTGTGGAGCTAAGCAAAACGGAGCAGAAATTGCTTCGCCTCTTAATTGATCATCGTGGGAAGATCCTTACCCGTGATCATTTGGTAGACAGCATCTGGACAGATGGCGCTGAGTATGTGGGCGAAAATGCCTTGTCAGTCACCATAAAAAGGCTACGTGACAAGCTGGAGGACCTTCCTTCCTCTCCTCAGTACATTAAGACTGTGTACGGTATCGGATACACTTGGGCGGTGAAATGAATGACGACCCTGAATTATGCGTGTTTTGGAATTGCTATTACTGCTCTTTTCATAGCCGGGGTTACCATTCTTCTCTATCGTAAGAACGTACATAAAACAATGAAGACTATGGATCATATGATTGAAGCTGCAATTAGTGGCGAGTTTTCAGAGCGTGTTTTTGACGAATCCGTCTTATCAGCAGTAGAGGCCAAGCTTGCGCAATTTCTTTCCATTTGCTCCGTTTCCTCGAAAAATTTGTTGGCAGAAAAAAATAAAATAAACGAGCTCATTTCTGACATCTCGCATCAAACGAAAACACCTATTGCTAACATCATCCTCTACTCACAACTGCTTAATGAATATGATTTGCCACCGGAAGGCTCCACTTGTGTAAAGGCTTTATCCACACAAGCCGAAAAGCTTCATTTCCTAATCCATTCCTTAGTAAAAACATCACGGCTTGAAACAGGGATTATTAAATTGTCGTCAAGGCAGGAGTCAGTTCAGAAGCTACTAACTACTGCACTGGAACAAATTATGCCGAAGGCAAACGCTAAAGGGATTTCGATTACTATGGAGAGTAAAGAAGAAATCCAGGCCTGTTTTGATTTAAAATGGACGGTTGAGGCGATCTATAATATTTTGGACAACGCCGTCAAATATACAGAAATTAGCGGGAATATATTCATTAATGTGAGTGCTTATGATTTATTCTGCCGAATTGATATTACTGATAATGGCATTGGAATTGCTGAGGAAGAACACAGTAAGATTTTCAAGCGCTTCTATCGGTCACAAACTGTAATCTCGCAAGAAGGTGTCGGGATTGGACTATTTTTAGCAAGAGAAATTGTTTCGGCTGGGGGCGGATACATCAAACTATGGTCACGCCGAGGCCGTGGTTCCACCTTCTCGATTTTTCTCCCCATAGACAAGTAATTCTTACAACACTGTTAGAATTCAGAAAGATTGTAGAAAGATTGATATGGTAAAGTCTGTATTGCGAAGTATTGGTGATACAGACTATTTTTCATGGAGGAGAAATGAATGACTCTGTTAAAAACTCAGGAGTTGAAGAAGTATTATGGTAACGGGGATACTGCTGTTCATGCCCTAGATGGGGTGAACCTGGAGGTGAAAAGCGGAGAATTTGTGGCCATTGTCGGTACGTCCGGGAGCGGCAAATCTACCCTTCTCCATATGCTGGGTGGACTTGATCGTCCGACAAGTGGAAACGTTACGATTGACGGTAAAGATATTTTCGCATTAAAAGATGAAGAATTGACTATATTTCGCAGACGAAAAATTGGCTTCGTGTTTCAAAATTACAACCTGGTACCTGTTTTAAATGTCTACGAAAATATTGTGCTTCCGATTGAACTGGATGGTAAAGAACCGGACAAAACCCACATAGATAAAATTGTACATACCTTGGGTCTGGACCAAAAGTTGAATAACCTGCCCAACAATCTATCGGGGGGCCAGCAGCAGCGCGTAGCTATCGCCAGAGCATTGGCAGCCAAGCCCGCGATTGTTTTAGCAGATGAACCCACCGGGAACCTGGACAGTAAAACCAGTCTGGATGTGATGGGATTGATCAAAGTATCCAGCCAGCAGTTCCGCCAAACAATAGTGATGATTACCCACAACGAGGAAATTGCGCAAATGGCAGACCGGATCATCCGTATTGAGGACGGTAAAATAGTCGGCGGTGATACAAAATGATCAAGGTAAAGAACAAAAAAGCAATCCGCAAGCTGGCAGATAAAAGTTTCAAAGTAAACAAAGCCCGTAACCTCATTGCTATTGTTGCTATAGCACTAACCTCATTGCTATTTACAACACTGTTCACTATGGGGATTGGCGCTGGGGAAAGCTTACAACGGGCGACCATGCGTCAGGCAGGTGGAGATGGGCATGCCGTACTTAAATATATAACGGATGACGAATTTAATCATGTCAAGAATCATCCGTTGATCAAGGAAATAGCTTATAACCGTATATTAAGCGACGAAGTTAAAAACGATAAATTTCTAAAACGTCACACAGAGTTCTGGTATTACGATGATGTAGGGATGAAGCTCGGTTTTATTGAGCTTAAAGAGGGGCACAAGCCTGTCGCAGAAAATGAAGTGATCGCAGACTCCAAGACGTTGCAGCTATTGGGTGTTCCTTTGGAGGTTGGAGCACCTTTGAGGCTAAAGCTTGACATACGAGGTAAAGAAGTGCAGCGTGATTTTATCCTTTCCGGCTGGTGGAAAAGCGATCCTGTGTTTAACACAGGACAAATATTCGCCTCCAGATCCTATGTCGATGCTCATGCAAAGGAATTACAAAGCACCTATAAAAAAGATCATTTCTATACAGGAACCATTAGTGCATATATGATGTTCGACAATAGCTTTGATTCGCGAGGAAAGCTCAATAAAGTGATTACCGAAAGTGGATATTCGCTTGACGAAGATGCACCGAACTATATCGCGAGTAATGTAAATTGGGCATACATCTCAACCAATTTTAGTCTAGATACAGAGACCATCATAGCGTTAACTTCTGCCCTGTTACTGATCATGTTTACCGGTTATTTGATCATCTATAACATTTTTCAAATATCGGTGATGCGAGATATCCGTTTCTATGGTCTTTTAAAAACGATTGGTACAAGCGGCAACCAGATTCGTCGGATCATTCGCAGACAGGCGTTAGTTCTTTCAGGGATAGGAATCCCGATTGGATTAATAGCAGGTTTTTTTATCGGTAAATCACTCGTGCCTTTTATTATAAATATGAGTGTATATAACGGTACTGAGATATCGGTATCCCCTAACCCTTGGATTTTTGTCGGATCTGCTCTGTTCGCGCTCATTACTGTAATGATCAGCACTTTCAAGCCAGGCAGAATTGCGGCAGCTGTCTCGCCAGTTGAGGCAGTAAGATACACAGACGGAAATACCAAGGGCGGCCGTAAGCTGAAAAAATCCACTGAAGGCGCTAAAATGATCCACATGGCTCGCTCCAACTTGGGGCGCAATAAAAAACGCACCGTGTTGGTAGTCATCAGTCTTTCGTTAAGCCTTGTACTTCTTAACACGGCCTTCACCCTGTCTCAGAGCATTGATATGGATAAGTTTGTATCCAAATTCAATGACACTGACTTTCTCATTGCTCATGCTGAATATTTTCATCGCCCCTATTTTAGCGGCCCTAAAAATGGGACCTCCGAGAGTTTTATTCAGGCTGTACAGACACAGCCCGGCTTTGAAGAGGGCGGTCGCTTGTACGGCGGCAGATTAGTGCTTACTGTCGAGAATGGAAAATACACCAATGAGGACGATGAGACAGATTCTCGCGGCAACTTCATCGCGGCAGTATATGGGCTGGAAGATTTACCACTGCACCGGTTGCGATTACTAGACGGTGAGCTTGATTTTGAGAAGCTGGCTTCCGGTAAGTATATATTGGAAGGGGTAGATTTAGATGACCATGACATCCCCCAGATGGAAAAGGCTCTGTATAAGGTGGGTGAAAAGGTCACGCTTCACAGTTATATGGGAGCAGCAGAAGCTCCGCTGGATAAAGAGTATACTACGCATGCATTCACAGTACTTGGTCATGTTGCAATTAAATATAGTACCAATTCTGATCGCCGTTCAAGTACGTATAACTTCTATCTTCCGGCGAATATTTACAAGCCGCTTGCGGAGCAGCCTGCTGTGATGAGCTACGCCTTTAATGTATCCCCTGATCAGGAAGATGCCATGGAGAGCTTTTTAAAAAGTTACACCGAAACTACAGAGCCAGTAATGAACTACACATCCAAGTTTACTTCAATGAATGAGTTTTCAGGTATGCAAAACACCATCATGATGATCGGAGGCACGCTCAGTCTGATTATCGGCCTGATTGGTATCCTCAACTTTGTAAACGCAATTCTGACGAGTATATTGACACGGCGTCAGGAGTTTGCCATGCTGCAAAGTATCGGCATGACCAAAAAGCAATTGCGGGGTATGCTGATTTATGAAGGGCTATATTATGTTCTCGGCACCGCCCTATCCTCCATTTTATTAGGGATCATATTCTCTATTTCAATTGTGAAACCCCTAAGCAGTATGATGTGGTTTTTAAGCTATCACTTTATAATCTGGCCACTTCTAGTCTTGTTGCCTTTACTGTTCTTGCTTGGGATACTTATACCAATAGCAGTCTATTCTATGAATAACAAACAAAGTATTGTGGAGCGGCTTCGAGAATCAGAGTAGATGCACTTAAAATATGAAAGTAAAATACCCATGAGCGCCAAAAAAGATGACTCCTGATCCATTCAGAGGTCATCTTTTTATGCCTAGAAAGGTTCTTATTTGCAGAACAACTATCCCCTCCACTCTTCCCGTAAAAGCCCCATTCGGATCGAATCATAATACTCTCCATTATAATATCTGCACTTGCGAAGCCTGCCTTCCAGGGTCATGCCCAGCTTCTCTCCAACCTTCATCATCCGATGATTTCCTGACCAGGTTGTAAAGCCTACTCTTACTAGAGGCAATGTATTAAACAAATGGTCGATCCACAATCGAAGTGCTCTCGTACCATAGCCACCACTCCAATACCCCGAATCATAAATACCTATCCCCATTTCAAGCCATTGGGAAGGCTGATGCTCCCAATAGTAGCTTACTGATCCAATGATCTTGCCTTCCACTTCAATGAGCCAAAAGTCATCTTGTCCGATTCGCTTTTCCTTCTCTTTTAAATACTCCTCAAAGGAAAGCTTCTTATGCTCATAGTAGGGTGCATCCCATTGCTTCCATTCCGGGGCTTCTTCCTTGTAAGTTAGCGTCCAAAGCGCATATAGGTCTTCTTCTGTAGCAGGCCTAATCGTTAAATCCTTTTCTGTATACATCGAGTCCCTCCTTTTATCATAAAACGCTCATTTCTATGCTGGATTATATGATGCTTTATTCTATCTGCTTTTGCATAATATCGAGTATCTAGTTTATCTATCTTTGGAGCCAGCGCATAATTCATGTTGACAAACAATCAAAAATAATATATCTTAATATCAAGATAATAAATATAAAGAAAACTTTACGGCAACGGTTTATTTTACTTTGAAAAACCTAATCATATAAAACCAAGGAGGACAAATAATATGAAACTGTTAGGATTGCATCACGTTTCGGCGATTACAGCAGCAGCGGCTAAAAATGTTGAATTTTATACTCAGGTATTGGGACTTCGGTTGATCAAGAAAACGGTGAACCAGGATGATGTTAGTGTGTATCACCTTTTTTACGGAGATGAGCGTGGAACTGCGGGTACAGAAGTCACTTTCTTTGAAATTCCACATGCGGGACAAACTCGTACAGGAAATAACAGCATTTCAGCTCTCTCCCTACGGGTACCAAATGACAAGGCACTGGATTACTGGAAAAACCGCTTCGAGCAGCTGGATGTAAAACATGGCGAAATTACGGATCAAGCGGGGCGCCTGGCACTTTCGTTTGAGGATTTTGAAGGACAACGCTTCTTCCTCGTTTCAGATGAGCATGATCACGGAATGCGCGGCGGCACGCCTTGGGAGAAAAGCCCTGTCCCTGCCGAATACGGCATTGTAGGACTTGGGCCGGTTCATCTGACCATTCCCAAAGCGGAGAATACTATTCTCATCCTTGAACAGGTTATGGGCTTCCGTAAAAAGGGCTCCTATCCTTCCCCTGTTGCTGGACAAGCGGATGTGGTCATCTATGAAACGGGTGAAGGCGGTACAGGAACTGAGGTGCATCTGGAAGAGCGCAACGATCTGCCACAAGAGCGACCAGGACGCGGCAGTGTGCACCATGTAGCTTTCCGTGTTGAAACCGAGGAAGAGCTCAAACAATGGGTAGACCGTATTGGGCAGCTGCAGATTTCCAACTCTGGTTTTGTAGATCGCTTTTATTTCCGTTCCTTGTACTTCCGTGAGCCGAACGGCATTCTGTTTGAATTGGCTACCGATGGACCGGGGTTTGACACCGATGAGGAATTGGAGTTTCTGGGCGAATCCCTATCACTGCCTCCATTTTTGGAGTCGCGCCGTGCTTCGATTGAGGCCAATCTTAAACCGCTTAACACTAAACATTAATAGGGTTATATTTGCTCTAAAATCACACAAAGCCGGGACTCCTACATCATGTAGAGGTTCCCGGCTTTTTTCGTGCAATTGCCCTGCTTTTACCTATAAAACATGTCATTTGCATGCTTTTCCGCTTTGACAGGTAAGTGAAATGCCCTTTTTAGTTAGCTTACAGCTTTTTATCATCCACACTGTTCAGCCATGCTTCGATTTCTCCGATTACTGAGGCAATGCAACCATTTTGGAATGGCGAGATGAGTCCAGCCAGCTCAACCAATCCGGTAAAGGATCGACTTCCCCCAGCACGACACAGCTTCAAATAATCTTCCCACGCTGCTGTCCGGTCGATACTCATGCGTTTCCAGAATTGGAACGCGCACAGTTGCGCGAGTGTATAGTCAATGTAGTAGAACGGAGATTGGAAAATATGCCCCTGTTTGTGCCAGAATCCGCCCTGCTCCAGATACTCGTTGCCTTCATAATCCAGATGCGGTTTATACTTACGTTCAATGGAGCGCCATGCGCTTTTACGTTCGGCTGGGGTCCAATCCGGATGTTCGTATACGGCATGTTGGAATTCATCCACGGCTACGCCGTAAGGAACGAACAGCAACGACGAAGATAGATGTTCAAAGTGATATTTGTCCGTATCTTCCTCGAAGAACAGATTCATCCAGGGCCATGCAAAAAACTCCATGCTCATAGAGTGAATCTCAGCCGCCTCCATCGTTGGCCAATGGTACTCGGGAATTTCAAAATGTCGGCTTTCATAGACCTGGAAGGCATGACCTGCTTCATGCGTCAATACGTCGATATCACCGGACGTACCATTGAAATTGGAGAAAATAAACGGCGTGCCATATTCGCTCAAAAATGTACAATAGCCTCCACTTTGTTTTCCCTTTTTGCTGATCAAATCCATTAATCCACGTTCGATCATAAAGCTGAAAAATTCATGTGTTTCCGCTGAAAGCTCCTCATACATGCGTGCTCCATTACGAAGGATCCACTCCGGGTCACCTTTAGGCGTAGGATTGCCTGACAGGAAGTTGAAGCCTTCATCGTAATAGCGAAGCTGATCTACTCCAATCCGTTCGCGCTGGCGCTCTTTCAGCTTGGTTGCCAGAGGAACGATGTGCTTCAGCACCTGCTCGCGGAAATTGGCTACCATCTCTGCGTTGTAATCTGTACGTCCCAAGCGGGCATAGCCCAATTCTACAAAGTTGTCATAGCCCAGCTTGTGTGCCATGCGTGTACGTACCTTCACCAGTTCATCATAAATCCGGTCCAGCTCGTCCTCATGCTCACTCATAAATTGATACTTGGCCTCGGAGGCCTGTTTGCGTGTCTCGCGGTTGGTTGCCATTTCAAATGGCAGGAGCTGTGACAATGTGCGTTCTTCCCCCTCGAACGGGATCTTCGCTGAGGCAATTAATTGGGCATATTCCGAAGTCAACTTATTTTCCTGCTGCAAATCCTCAATGATATCCGGGTGGAACGACTTGAGCGCCACCTCGGCAATACTGAAAAGCTGGCTCCCCCATTGGCTCTCCAACTCAGCTCTAAATGGAGACTCCACCAACGCCCGGTAATAATCGGTTACATACTCTTGGATAACCGGCATGAAATCATCAGCGTACTCTTGCTCCGCTTTGTAAAAAGCATCTTCCGTATCAATGGAGTGCCGAACTTCCACCAATTGCAATTGCGTTTCCACGTTACTGCGCAGCTTGTTAATCGCATGAATAACTTCATTTTGACGTTCTACATTGTCCGCTTCACGAAACTGCTGCAACAGCATTTTAAACCGCTGTTCAATTTCAGGTTGCACTGGTCGGCTATAAGCCATTTCGCTGAATAATGTCATTGCTTCGTTTCCCCCTTTAATGTAATAAATCTGATGCCTATTATACAGTACGATTAGACCAAACTGGAAGCTGGAATGCCAAAATAATACAACCTTAAAAGCCGCAATACCATGTATTGCGGCTTTTATGCCTCATCTAACTCTATATATCAAAAAGTCACTGTAAAAAACAATCTAATATATATCCAGTCTAATGGAGATTTATAAGTATCTCTAGGATCGCAGACCTTCGTACCTTTATTGATTTTGCAAACGGTGTGCCACATGCAGGGTCGGACCAACAAATTCATTAAGCTTGAAGCCACCTTCAATGGCCTGTGTAATGAATTTCTTGGCCTGATCCACAGCTTCACGTACAGTCAGCCCTTGTGCCAAACCAGCCGTTACCGCAGCCGAAGTGGTACAGCCTGCACCGTGGGTAAAGTTGGTTTGTACAACATCCGCTTCAAACCAGTCAAAAGTGATTCCGTCATACAGCAGATCCATCGCTTTACCTGCGCGAATTTTGCCACGGTCCTTGATCAGCACATGCTTAGCACCACGGTCGTGGATAATAGCAGCCGCTTCCTGCATTTGCTCCAGTGTCGTGATCGGTCCTTTCTTCGCCAGCTGCGAAGCCTCGAACAAGTTCGGTGTTACCAGATCAGCGCCAGGAATCAACAATTCCAGCATGGCCTCTGTATTTTCCGGTTGAAGCACTTCATCCGTGCCTTTGCACACCATAACCGGGTCAATCACAATCCGTTTCAGTTCATGCTTTTTCAAGTGGCTGGCCACCAGTTCGATGATATCTACGGAACCCAGCATACCGGTCTTCATTGCATCAAAACCGATACCTTCCAATACAGTACGCAGCTGCGCCTCAACCACGTCCAACGCAACAGGATATACAAGATGGTTCCAGGTTTTAGGTTCCATCGCAACTACGGTAGTCAATACAGTCATGCCATATACACCAAGCTCCTGAAAGGTTTTCAGGTCCGCCTGAATACCTGCTCCGCCGCTTGTGTCGGAGCCGGCTATCGTTAGTGTTTTGGGAATCGTCATTAGTATATGCTCTCCTTCACTTTCTGTGCTGCATTTATCCTAATCCTGCATGCGAAACTTGTCAACGCGCAAAACAGTCCTTTCCATACGAAAAGTCACAAGAACCAGCAACAGCTAAAAAACGAGAATATCCCCCTTTGAAATGAGAACATCCTCGTAAGTACGTGTTATATGAAGAATTTGAATGAATTTTAGACTTATAAATACCCACCCGTACTGTGATCATAGGCATGATTTTTTTCATTTGCCCGTACGCCGAGGCAAAAACTCTGATACAACTGCTGCTGTCTTGGGGTAGCAAAATTCCGATGCTGCTCAAATAAAGCCATACAACCAATGATATGCTCGGTATAGCTGTTATCGACAGACAGTTGCAGGCAATGTAGTGTTTGTTCCAACCCTTCGGGGTAATCGCCTTTTCGAAAATAATATTCCGCATACACCTTACAAAAGGAGGCAAAGCGAAATGCATTAAAGTGCTTGCGATAATGTGTGTCCCATTGTTCCGGGGCAAGCTCCCAGAAACTCTTGAGTTGCTGGCTGAACAGCTCCAGCTCAGCATCCACGAAATAACCAAACCGATTCGCTGATTCGAGCAACGTATTCAAGCCTTCCAATGTCTCATCCGGATGCTCGCGCAGGTAAGTAATATATTCATAGATTGCAGAGGTGTTGCCCATTTTGATTTCTATACAAAGTCGGTTGCCCTGTGCATATACACGATGCAGGTTGACTACTTTCCAGCCTTCCTCGTCCAAACCCTCAAACCAGCTTAAATCTGCATAACCTTCAATCCATTGCTTGGATTCCTCATATCTACCCTGAAACTCATAGCAGCTGGCCTTGAGCAGATGCCCTTGAGCATAGTAATAAACGAGCGGCTTAAGCAGCTCCAGGTGCTCATCTCCAAAACGGTTCCGATTGCGATACAATGCCTGCGCCAGCTCTCTTAGCTCGTCCGCATACATTTCCATCTCGGACCATTGCATTTTTAAAGCAAACACTTGAGATAGCATATGTAAGCCTTCCAGTGCATAAATTTCCGGTAGACGACTACGGTATAAATGGAATTGTACAGCAGCCTTCAAGTTCCGTTGGTTATCCTTAATCTGAATCTGGAATATGCGAAAATAGCTAATCGCCAACCGTTCGGAGTGGGTATACTTCTCACTCTCAATAACACAATCATACAAAAGCATGGAGGCTTCATGTCGGCCATCCTCAAACATCGCTTCTGCAGTCTCAAAAATAGCCGGAATATTTGATAAATCGTCCATCAAATAGCCCAGCACACTGCGTATACAGTCCAGCTTGTTCAACTCTGAGCAACGAAGAAGAAATGGACGCAACCTTCTCCAGTGGGGCAAGGAATGAATAAAACACTCATCTACATACATCTCGAACAAAGATCCTTCTTCCAATCCCATCGCCTCAGTAATCAGATCAAGCTGATTAACTGAAATAGGCCGTGGTGGGTTTCGGTTAAGTATACCGCTAAGTGTACCCGGATTTACCTTGGAAGCATCTGCAAAACATTGCATCGAAATACCTTCACTTTGAATATACTTTTCTATCTGTGCGCGGATCGTGGTGTTTTTTTCCAAAGGGACACCCCCTCAAACGAATGATGGTGACTTTTTCATTACCTTTTAAACCAAAATTTGTTTAATCAAAGTATATGTCTAATTATACGAGAGGTCAATAACTTTAAACACGACTCAGGACATACAAAATCACGAGTTTCGTACGATTTTAAATCTGTTTTATGAAAAAAGACCGTCCTCTGAGAGACAGTCTTTCTCTATTATTTTGATGCTGTGGACTTAGAAGATCACAACTTGCAAAATGATTTAGAATCACCGAAAATCAAGAGCAAACTTAGCGTATCCTTCTACCGTCAGCCCTTCATAAAGCAACTCAGAATAAGCATTGGCGACATGCGTTGCTTGGGGCGAGGTTAGGAACGTCACATGTGGACGACCCGACCATGGGGCGAGGGACCAGTGACCGTCAGCCTTTGGCGTCAACGTCTTCATATGCCGCACATACTCAGTCAGCACATGCCGGTTCTCATCCGGTGAAGCCAGTACAATTCGCTCCCCACCTGGATTAACCAACGCAGAGGAGAACGCGCGATAGTTATTCGTAACAACCAGATAACTCCGCTGCATATCCATCGGTTCCCCTTCAAAAGACATATGAATGATTCTGTGCGCATCTAGGTCCTTTAGTTCCCCGGCAGCATCATATCTGGCTGGCTGTGTTACATCAATCTGGTACTCGATGCCATCGATGATATCAAAATTAAAGCTTGGAAACTCAGAATTAATCAGCTCTTGCTCCTCCTCTGCCGAAGGATCAATTTGCCGGAATTGACCGGCAGACCACTCCAGCCATTCTCGAATTTCTGCCCCACTCAGTCGAACGACATGCAGCGTATTCGGAAAATTGTACAGATCGGCGATATGTTTGATCGCCATCGTCCCTGCGGGAATATCGGTATAATACGCTGGACCATATCTGCCCCCTGTTTTAAAAGGAGCTGCTGCCGACAGAACGGGCAACCCCTCATACTCGCTCCCTTGTAGCTGCTGTTTCACATACCAAATTTGTGCATCATTCACAAGCTGAACCGAAGCATCATCCATCACCTGGGCAAAAAAGCTGTTCACTGCTACCGTCGTTCGACCTACAGGTGCACGAATATAATCCAGGGTTCCAGCATGTTCATCTGCTACCGCCTGCTGAATAGCAGTATCTGGTTGGACGAGTGCTTCCTTGCGTATCGGGTCATACACCGGACGTACCTCGGCAGCAGATGCAGCCACTTGCCACTTACTCCCAATAAGAGCCAGATCCAGATCAATGATACCCAGATGATCTCCCCAGAAGCCCGGCTCTACTGCTGGAATGCCATGGATGGTGCCCTGCTCTGCATCAACACCTGACATACCTATAAACGAAGGGCCAGGAAATACTTTATGTGCATGACCAAACACAATGGCATCGACCCCTTCCACCCTGCTCAGATGCAGCACCGCATTTTCCATATTGGGGGTTTCGGGAATATCCTCAAAGCCTGCATGAGGCATAGCAATAATGAGGTCGGCTCCAGCCGCCTGCATTTCTGGAATAAACCGTCTGGCGGTTTCCAACATATCTTTGACGATAAGTTTTCCTTCCAACCATGCCTTGTCCCATTGCATAATTTGCGGAGGCACAAAGCCGATGACTCCCACCTTCAGCAGATGCTTACCGCCTGCTTCATCCTCTACCGTCTTATCCAGCAATAGATAAGGCGTGAAGTAGTTTTGTTCTTCCTCTCCCGCTATATAGATGTTGGCATTCACATAAGGAAACTGTGCTCCTCGAAGGCAAGTCTGCAAATATTCCAACCCATAGTTAAATTCATGATTACCAATACTGCCTGCCTCATACCCCAGCAGATTCATTGCTTTATAGACGGGATGCACCTCGCTTGGGTCCCGTTGGAGCCGCTGTACAGCATAATCTCCCATCGGATTCCCCTGAATCACATCTCCGTTATCCAGCAGCAGGTGATTGGGCACTTCTGCCCGAGCCGTGTGAATCAGACTAGCGGTTTGCGCCAGACCGTAATGCAGTGTTTCCTGATCTGTATAATAATCATAATTCCACAAGCTAACATGCAGATCGGTGGTAACCATAATGCGGAATTTCACCTTCACAGCACCTGCATATTCCCGCCCTGTCTTATCATTAACGTCCAAAATATCCAATCTTGTTCTCTCCCTCAGCTTCGGTCATAGAGCTTGAATAAGTCTAACAAAGCACTGTTAAGAGAATGTTAAAATAAGCAATTCGCATAAATACCGCTTATGTTCTTTAGCAAATGATAAATTTTACATCATTTTTACCAAAGTCAGGAGTGCTTTTTACCCTACCTGTGGGACTAGCTGTTAAGATTTGGTTTGTCACTGAATTTACAGGTTTTTTAAATTTTCGTTATTACGATGTTTAGGGGGAAATTATTTTGTTCAAAAAAGCACTGACCTTGTGCATGACCTTCACACTGGCAGCGGGTTTAGCCGCTTGTGGCTCAAATGCAAGCAATAACAACAGCGCCTCCACTCCGGGTACAGATGGCTCTAAAAACGAAAGCACAGCCTATGTCCCTAAGGAGTTAAAGGTACAATTCGTTCCTTCTCAAAATGCAGATACCCTCGAAGCCAAAGCTAAACCGCTCGAAAAACTGCTGGGGGACAAACTCGGAATCCCGGTGAAAGTAACCGTATCTCCTGACTACAATACGATTGTGGAAGCCATGTCTTCCAAACAGGTAGATGTAGGGTTCCTTCCGCCTAATGCTTATGTACTGGCACACGATAACCGTAAAGCGGCCGACTTGCTCCTGCAAGCTCAACGCTATGGCATTGAAGATGCCACAGGCAAGGACACGACTGAAAAAGTAAACTTTTATAAAGCAATGATCGTGGTGAAAAAGGATTCTCCAATTCAAAGTCTGGCTGATCTGAAAGGCAAGAAGGTTGGCTGGCAAAATGTAACCTCCTCCGCAGGCTATGTGTACCCCGCAGCAGAGCTGAAAAAAGCTGGCGTGGACCCGGACACAGATGTGCAGGGTGTGACGATCAAAGGCCACGACGCTGCTATTCTGGCGCTGCTGAATGGTCAGGTTGATGCTGTCGCTGTTTTCCAGGATGCACGTAACACAGTGAAGAAGGAAATCCCGGACGTATTTGAAAAGACACGTGTCATTCATTACACAGCTAAAATTCCAAATGACACCGTCAGCGTACGTTCCGATATGGATCAAACGTGGAGAGACAAAATCGCCCAAGCCTTTATTGACATTGCCAACGATCCTGAAGGCGGCGAAATCATTAAAGAAATTTACACCCATGTAGGTTATGAAAAGGGCGACGATAAAAACTTCGATTCTGTGCGTGAATACGCCGAAGCTGTCGGCCAAGCGGTAAAGTAACAGGTACGAAACAGGCTTTACGAATGACAGGGCAGCACCGTCCATGTATTCATGGCGGTGTTGTTTTCATTCCACCCTATCGGAGAGAAAGTTGGGAGCATATGATTGAATTTCGAAACGTATCGAAAACATACCCGAACGGCACCAAAGGGTTGAATAATATTAATTTGACGATTCAGGAGGGAGAAATGGTCGTCATTGTAGGCTTATCCGGTGCCGGTAAGTCCACCCTGCTGCGTTCCATTAACCGACTGCATGACATCACGTCTGGCGACATCGTTGTAGGCGGCAAGTCTGTTACGTCTGCCGGAAGCAGCGAGCTGCGGCGTATTCGCCGTGATATCGGCATGATCTTTCAAAGCTTTAATCTGGTTAAGCGTTCGACGGTGCTTCGCAACGTACTTTCCGGCCGCGTTGGTTATCATTCGACGCTGCGGACCATTCTCGGTCTCTTCCCGAAGGAAGATATCGAGCTGGCACTAACGGCGCTAGAACGCGTGAATATCCGGGAAAAAGCTTACAGCCGAGCCGATGAGCTGTCCGGTGGCCAACAGCAGCGCGTATCCATCGCGCGTGCTCTGGCGCAGGAGGCTAAAATCATTCTGGCAGACGAGCCTGTCGCGTCGCTTGATCCACTGACCACCCGCCAGGTGATGGACGATCTCCAGCGAATCAACCGTGAAATGCAGATTACGACCATTGTCAATCTGCATTTCATTGATCTGGCGCGCGAATATGCAACACGGATCATCGGATTACGCGCTGGAGAGGTCGTCTTTGACGGCACACCGGAGGAAGCTACGGATGAAGCCTTTGCGGAGATCTACGGCCGGGCCATCAAGCATGATGAACTGCTGGGAGTGGGATCATGAAGCCCGACTCTACTGTCCAGCCGCTCTCTTCGACGCAACCGTCACCATCTGCTGGACCGCCCCAGCCAAGTAAGCCGCCCGCAGGGCCACCTTTGCCAGGACGCTACAAGCGTTACGCCACCTGGATGATTTTTATCGTGGTGCTGGTAGCCTGCTCCATTCATACAGATGCCACGCCTTACCAATTGATCGTTGGATTACCGGAAATGGGCAAATTGCTGGAGGAAATGTTTCCTCCAGACTGGAGTTACCTGCCTACCATCTGGAAACCGATGCTGGAAACGATCCAGATCGCTATTGTCGGCACGACACTGGGAGCCATATTAGCAATCCCTGTCGCGTTGCTGTGCGCCTATAATGTGATGCCGCGCAAGCTGATCTCGCTGCCGATGCGCACGATCCTGAATCTGGTACGGACGATTCCCGATTTGCTGTTTGCCTCGATCTTTGTGGCTGTATTCGGCATCGGACCGTTTGCAGGAATGCTCGCCCTGCTCTTCTTCTCCTTCGGGATCATAGCCAAGCTGACCTTTGAGGCGATTGAAGCCATTGATCCCGGACCACTGGAGGCCATGACTGCTGTTGGCGCGAGCCGCATTCAAGTTATCGCCTTTGGTGTGGTTCCGCAGGCATTGCCTTATTTTGTGTCGTACTTGCTGTATACCTTTGAGGTTAATGTGCGCGCAGCATCTGTTCTGGGGCTCGTTGGCGCTGGCGGCATCGGTCTGCTGCTTGACCGTTCCCTTGGGCTGTTCCGATATGACCGGGCAAGCATTATTATTCTACTGACCCTCGTCATCGTCCTTGCGATTGATTACGGCAGTAACCTGCTACGGAGGAAGTTATTATGAATGATCCTACGCTTCGCAGACCTATTGGCTCCCGCCTGCGCTTTTGGGCGTTAGCTATTCTGCTAATTATCATTTACATTTGGGCTTTTCGCGGGATGCAGTTTGAAGGATTACAGGGGACGGCCAAAAGCGTCTCTGTCGCGATATTGGACGGTTTCCTTCATCCCGACTGGTCGTTTGTCTACATCCCTGAGGGGGAGGATTTGCTGCGTGGGTTGCTGGATACGCTGGTTATTTCAGTGCTTGGAACCTTCGTGTCCGCATTTGCTTGCCTGCCGTTTGCCTTTTGGGCATCCAGCAATATGAGCCGTCTACGCCCTTTATCAGGTAGCGGGAAGTTTGTACTTAGTGTCATCCGGGTATTTCCCGAAATGATCGTCGCCATTCTATTCATTAAAGCCGTAGGTCCCGGCTCGTTTGCAGGTGTGCTTGCCCTCGGCATTCACTCCATTGGCATGCTGGCCAAGCTTTTCTCAGAAACGATTGAAAGTGTGGATCACGGGCCGCAGGAAGCTCTGATCGCGTGCGGTGCCAACCGTTGGCAGGTCATTTTCTTCGCCGTGCTGCCGCAGGTGATTCCACAGTTTCTTTCCTATTCGCTCTATCGTTTTGAAATTAACATCCGGTCCGCAACCACGCTCGGTCTGGTTGGTGCAGGTGGTATTGGTACTCCGCTGCTGTTTGCACTCCAAATGCGCAACTGGAACCGTGTAGGCGTCATTTTACTCGGCATTGTAGTCTTAATCATTTTGACCGATCTGGTATCCGGCTGGTTGCGCAAACGGATCGTGTAATTAAAATTCTCTAAATCAACAAAAGCCTCTCCGGTGTAAAAGGGACCTGCTATGCTCCCATTCACTCGGAAGAGGCTTTTGCTGTTCAACAACTCCCAGCTAATTCATCTATGACCCGCCGGACTTCCTCTGCCGTATTGTAAAAATGCGGAGCCAAACGAATAATATCCTTTCGTGCCGACACAATCATATTTCGGCTCCTCAAACGCCTCTCTACCGCCGACACATCGGCTACTTCAACAGCGAGCAGACTTGGTAAAGTGCCTCCTCCAGCAGGTATGCGTATGTGTAACCCTTTGCTACGTCCATATTCAACAGAAAAGTCCAACAGTTCATTCATATAGGTCTGAATGTTCGTGACCCCAATTTCCAGCAGCAGCTTTAAGGCTGCATTTGCGGCAAAAATGCTAATGAAGGAAGGTAATCCTGTCTCAAAGCGGCGGGTTCCCGCTGCCGGAACCGGATGAGCAATATCAAACCGGGAGGCGGGCTCCTGTCCGAGCCAGCCCGTAAGACGAGGCTTGAAGCGTTCTATTCGATCCTTGCTTATATAAAGAAAAGCCACTCCCGGTATCCCCAGCATATATTTGCGTGCTCCCGCGACCAGAATATCTATGCCCATCGCCTTTACATCCACCGGAATCATTCCTGCAGACTGATAGGCATCCACGAACAGTAACGCCTGATTTCGGTGAGCTATATGTGCAATGGATTTGAGATCTTGCTGAAATCCGTTGGTATAATTCACATGGGACACCATAATAAGTGCAGTATTCTCCGTAACATGCTCCTCATACTGCTCTATGGTTACTTCTCCCTCCGTAGAAGGGATACAGCAAATATGATCACGAAACATCTCCTGTGCCTGCCAGATGTGTCCTACCGTCGGAAAGTCGGTATCTGCATACACAATCCATTCTTTTCCCGGTACATAAGGAAGGGCAGTAGCCACACCAGCAATCGCCTCAGAGGCTGAGGACATCACCGCAATTTCGTCAGGCTCCGCCCCGATGAGCTTGGCAAAATGCCCTCTGGCTTCTTCCAAACGTGCCATAGATAGGTCGCCGTTAAGACCGTGTTGCAGCAAGCTTCGATGATATTCCTCAATGGCAGCGGAAACCGGTCTCGATATCGCCCCCTGGGAACAGCTCCCTACATGGATATGTGAGGACAGCACCGGAAACAACTGACGGTAGGACTGAAACGGATGTTTCATATTTCCCTTCGCTCCTCTTGGGCACACCAACGTGCCTTGATATGATCATTTTATTATCCATATAAGCCACCTTAGAACAAGGGCCTCTCTTCCCATCTTCTCGCCGTTAGCAGACGATAGACACAAAGAGAGGCCCTGTTGGATCATATACACAATCATTAATTAATGCACGCGTTTGCGTCCAAACCAGCTTTTAAGCACCAAGGTTGCCAAAGCAAGTAACAGCAACAACGAGGCCACCGCAAAAGATGCCGAGAACTGATACTCGTTATACAAAATCTCCACATGCAGCGGAAGTGTATTCGTCTCTCCCCGAATATGTCCCGAGACGACGGACACTGCACCAAACTCGCCCATGGCTCTCGCATTACACAGAATAATGCCATACAGCAAACCCCACTTGATGTTCGGCAGCGTCACTTTCCAGAAAATACGCCAGCCGCGTGCACCCAGCGTGACCGCCGCTTCCTCCTCCTGCTGCCCCTGATCTTCCATCAGCGGAATAAGCTCGCGCGCCACAAAAGGAAATGTAATGAACAGCGTTGCCAAAATAATGCCCGGCAAAGCAAATATAATTTTAATATCATGCTCATCCAGCCACGGCCCAAGCCAGCCCTGTGCGCCAAACACTAATACATACATCAGGCCTCCGACGACAGGCGAAATCGCAAAGGGCAAATCAATCAAGGTGACCAGCACACCTTTGCCGCGAAAATGAAATTTTGTGATCAGCCAGGCGGCCGCTACACCAAATACCGTATTCAGCGGAACCGTTATCGCTGCCACCAGCAGCGTCAACCGTAATGCAGACATAGCATCCGGGTCCCGTAGCGCCTCAACGTATACGCTCCATCCCTGCTTGAGTGCTTCGGTAAGCACGACGATTAGCGGCAATACCAACACCCAGAGCAAAGCTAAAAAAGCAGCACCAATGAGCGTCCACTTTACCCAAGGGGCTTCAGTTGTAACTCTATTGGGCGGTGCGGATGAAGGCACTGGTGCAGAAGCAAGCTCCTGCCCAGTTATCGCTTGTGACATGATGTATCCCTCCTTGAACACGGGGTTTAATGCGCAGGCCTCTACTGTCTGCATGCTAACGTTAGACAGTTACATTAGACTGCACGGCGCCGCGACCAGCGCTGAAAACTGTTAATCACGAATAACAACACGAATGAAATGACCAACAGCATCAACGCCACCGCCGTAGCCCCTGCATAGTCATTTTGCTCCAGCTTGGACATAATGAGCAGCGGAGCAATCTCGGTCTTCATCGGCATATTTCCAGAAATGAAGACGACAGAGCCGTACTCGCCAATGCCGCGGGCAAAGGCAAGCGCAAAACCCGTCAGCAGTGGCGGTACCAGTTCCGGTACAATAACGCTGCGGAAGGTACGCCATCTGCCCACTCCCAGCGTAGCCGCCACCTCCTCCTCATCCTTGTCCAGCTCCTCCAGCACCGGCTGAACTGTCCGTACGACGAACGGAATGCCAATAAACATCAACGCGAGCGTAATCCCCGTCTGTGAGTATGCCATTTTCCACCCAAGCGGTTCGAATAGTGAGCCGATCCAGCCGTTCTGTGCATATAGAGCGGTCAACGCAACCCCTGCCACCGCCGTGGGCAAAGCAAAGGGCAGATCAATGACCGCATCAAAAACTCGTTTCCCCGGAAATTCATAACGCACCAGTACCCAGGCGATCAATAAACCGAGAAACAGATCGATCAGCGCCGCGGCTGCGGCACACAAAAAGCTCACCTTGTAGGAAGCTAGCACCCTGGCATCAGTCGCCACGTCCCAAAATTTCTCCCACGTCAGCCCGGTTGAATTCAGGAGCAGTGCTGATAATGGCACCAGCACCACCAGACTGAGATACAGTACACTATAACCCATTGTTAACCCGAATCCGGGAAGTACGCGTTTTCGGGTGGCTTGCATTTGACTCATGTTCTGTCCATCCCTCTCTGCATCCTTTGACTATGGCACTCGCGCCTACAGATCACTCGCCTTTACACTCCACTTATGTTATGAACTACCAGGTACATAAATCTGGTCAAAAATACCCTTGTCACTAAAATGCTTTTGCTGTGTCTCTTTCCATGTCCCAAATACATCCTTCAAGGTTACGAGCTCCAGCTTAGGAAATTGATCCTTGAACTTTGCCGTCACACTCTCCAATGTTGGGCGATAATAATTTTCGGCAGCAATGGTCTGCCCTTCTTCACTGTACAAATATTTCAGGTACGCATCCGCCACCTCGCGTGTACCTTTTTTATCTACCACCTTATCGACTACCGCTACCGGAGGTTCAGCCAAAATACTGATCGACGGATATACGATATCGAATTTATCCGCACCTAGCTCCTTCACAGAGAGCAGTGCTTCATTTTCCCAAGCGATCAGCACATCGCCAATTCCACGCTCTACGAAAGTCGTCGTCGCTCCACGTGCTCCGCTATCTAGTACAGGCACATGCTTATACAGCTCCTGTACAAACTGCTGGGCTTTGGCTTCATCGTTATTGTTCTTTTTGAGCGCATAGGCCCAGGCTGCAAGATAGTTCCAGCGGGCTCCGCCCGATGTTTTAGGGTTCGGTGTAATGACCTGCACATCGCCGCGGATCAAATCGTCCCAGTCCTTGATCCCCTTCGGGTTCCCTTTACGTACCAATAACACGATGGTTGATGTGTACGGGGAACTGTTATGCTCATATTTACTTTGCCATCCCTCTTTAACAAGCCCTTTTTCCTGTAACGCATCAATATCATAGCCCAGGGCCAGTGTAACCACATCTGCATCCAGTCCGTCCTGTACAGAGCGGCTTTGCTTGCCAGATCCTCCGTGGGATTGCTTGATCGTGACCTTCTGCCCTTTCTCCTTCTCCCAATGGGCGGCAAACGCTTTATTATATGCTTCATACAACTCACGGGTCGGATCATAAGAAACATTGAGCAACTCCACTTCCCTAGAGCCAGAAGCAGAGCTACCATCCGCCTGCGTCCCTTCCTTGCTTGCCCCACAAGCACTTAGCATCATTGTTAAAACCAAAGATAGTCCGAGAAAAAGCCGAATTTTGTGTTTCTTCTTCATCAAGACACCCCTCATTCTATGTAATTTGTAAATACACATTCATTTACGCCTGTTATTTACAGACACAATCAAAAAAAAGGGCGGAGAATTCCCTGATGCAGCCCTGATAGGTCAAACCTGTCGCGTGTACAGTGTCTGCCTGCTGTTCCTAGAGGTTCTCCGCCAGAATGGCGAGGTTATACTTTCATACTTCCACACTTTAATTCTTTAATTCCTACCTGTTTAATGAGTTATAGGGATATAATACGAGAGTTTATGAGGGATGTCAAACCTTTTTTTGGTATGGGATGATCTAATAATTTGCTTTCTTCAAGGGGGGGACAGTCAGAAACATTGTATACGTTTCCGACCGCCTAGAGGGCATGGGTACACGTGGAATACGACTTAGTTGGCTACCGTTTCAAGATTAATCGAAAAAACTCCAAATTGCTTCGGATTGTCCGTAGCTCTTCTCAGCCACAGCTCACCCGATCCCACCATAACTCCCTGATAATTAACAAACAAATCATCTGTCTTTTGGTTCACTAGCGCCTCACGAATCGCGTCCGTAAAGATCTGATCATATTTAGCCAGAAAATCTTTCTTGTTCGGAATCGTTAGCGACTTTTCACTATCATTGACACGCAGAGGGTACAAAATATAATTGGCTACCTTCTCCTTGTCATTGTCGGCAACAGCCTTCTGCAACGCTTTGAATGTGTCCAAAAACGCTTTAGGATCTTGAATACCTGCTACCTCAAAAGGATTTTGAGATGCATTGGGCGCTGCTGGAAAAGATGTATCTGATGAAGTAGCTGGGGCGGAAGGAACTGACTTTTGCGCATCAGTACCGCTGTTTTCTGCACTCCTGCTCTCTTTAACTGCTTTGTCACTTTGGGCTGAACCGTTCTGATTGCCTCCAGCACTGTTCTCGATCATACTTGTACTGCTTCCAGCATCACTCGGTTCAGCATTATTATCCTGGCCGCAGCCTGTAAGAGCTACAAATGTAAGTGTAAGTAAAATGGCTGTAAGTGACAGCCTCCGTGACATTTTGTGATTATCGGATTCATGTTTTTTGGGCACAACGGGTCATCCTTTCTGCTTTCTACTCTGACCTATTCTGTTCATTAAGTCTTCAACCGTTCTATTGTAACATAAGTAGACTAATGACCGCATGTCGTGCCCATTCTGGAAGGAGCTTACAGTGTAATATATGCGAAAGTTTTAACGCTTCCTCGTGATCCAGCGTCCGTACTTACTTTCAAAATCAGCTCTTTCAAGGAGCCATTTGCAGCTTCATTCTGCCCCTCTGGCTTGATAAACAGCAGATCGTGGCGTTCTCCCGGCTGCAACGTTCGGCTAGAAAACCCGCTCGTTGTGCCTTGCAAGTCTGATCCATTCGAACTGTTGAGCTTGTATCGTACGGGTTGCTTTCCTGTATTCTTGATACTGATGTACAGCTTACGCCCCTCTTCAAATCTAAAGCTCGTTTGTCCTTGTCCTCCAAATTGCATCTCCTGGTCATGTACAATACGTTTCGCTGCACTCCCTTGCTCACTCTGCATACTAAGTGGAACAGTCGAATGACTCTGATTTATTCTGTAATAGTTGATGACGGGACGCTCATATTGGCAAAAGCGACATAACCTACGATCACCCCCGCAACGCCCATACCCATTTTTCCACCATTTCATATCCCTCCTACAAAAGATATGCTGAAGCTACATTATATCAATTCAGTCGTCACCATGATGGCACACAGGTAGCTCCTCCAAATCTGCTACTTGGATCGTCAGTGACTCCAATGATTCCAATTCAAACAAAGCCAGATGGTAGTGTTCATATATCCTGTTCAAAGATAGTCAGATGCTTCAGAGAATGCAATTCTCTAATCCGTTCAGGATCTCCCGTCAAACCATACTGCATGAGCTCCACTCGATCCGGTTGATACCGAATAGCAGCAAAAGGGTGGTTTGCACTAGGGTATAACCCCTTGTTGCCAAACTGCGCCTAAAGACGCTAGCCTGACCATGTTCTGCTCAGGCTCAGTGTTATTTGTCACTTTTACTTACCAGTTAGACTACCCTGGGCTCCTTATCACGGAGAGCGTTATGCAGGTCACGGCAGAACAAATTGCACAGATGTATAAGGCTTGATGGCAGATGGAGGTCTTCTTTCGTTTGATCAAGCAACATTGGAATATTCCAACGCTGTTTGGTGCGACCCCAAATGCGGTCTATGGGCAACTGTTCTGCGCGCTCATCGTCTATGTCCTACTCAAATACTATTCGATGCTGCTCAAACGACGTGGCCCAACCATGCCATACTCTCCTGCCCGATTTCCTCGACTTTTCTATCTTCACAAACTGCCTGGTGAATGGCTTATTCTAATTCAGCTCGTTCTTCTCCAGAATACTTCCATTTTTATGGATTAAATTACTTATTATAGTTAATCAACAGGCATGTATGACAAATAACATGATGATTTTTACAATAGAAAATTTAGAGGCGTTTTTAATGATAGTTTAAAAGTGATAGGAGGTGAATTAACATGGAAAAGGTTAAGGTTTTGGAAACTGTTGATTTTGAAATGGAAGTGCAAGCACTATGTGATCCTGATGACTGTGCGCATGATTGTCTCGTAAAAACGAATGATTGTGACACTAGTTGGTCTCCGTGGAACTAATGAAAGAATAATTCTGACTAACTAAGAATCTCTTAAGCCCCGAAATCGGATTTGATTCTAGCACACTTAACAGTGTAGTCTGGATACTGAGCCGATGGAGGGGATTTTTTATGCAACGAAGAAGGTTTACGATCGAGTTCGAACAGCAGGTTATTCAAGAGGCCAAGGAAGTAGGCAATGCGTCTCAGGTTGCTCGTCGACAAAACATCAAACCCTAAACTGCTTTATCGTTGGATCGAACAAGCAGAGCATTGAGATTGGCAACGAACCGTCCTGTCGTCCAAGACGATTAAGGCATACACACCCTCATCCCAGGAGTTTCGCTCCCTAGAAGGCGAGAACAAGCAACTCAAGGGGCTTTTGGGTGAGGAGTATCTGGAAATTTCTGTACTTCAAGACTTGCTAAAAAAGCAGAACCCAGCTTATCGGACAAAATCGAAATGCCGACAAGTGGATTAAGCTGGGACACGCGGTAAGCCGCATTTTTGGATCCGAGCAGATTTACTATTACCGCAGGAATAATCAGCACACGTCCCGTTCTAATAAAGGCGGAGTCGACCTGTGCCTGGCTTTTCGATTCGTTTCTCAAATCCAGGCAAAACATCCGCGTAAGTTAGCAAACAATCGTGAAAACACGGCAGCCAACCCATTATGGGAGTTGGACATTAAATATGGCTATATCACAGGCGAGTACCGCTTTTTTTCTGTTATGGGTGCTGGATGTTTACGATCACGAGGTGATTGATTTTTATATGGGGTTGTCTTGCGAAGGCCAGCATGCTGCTGGGCTCATTCAACGTAGTTTGTGGAAAAGAAAACTATTGGATCTAACGTCCGTCCGGTGATTCGAACCGATAATGGTCCACAGCTTACTCAAGTCAGAATGAGACATTATAATAAATTTGTGTTGTAAGCACTTACGATACAGATATTTTTATTAGGGGAGAGATAAACATGAATATATTAGAAACCAGAGAGCTCAGAAAAACTTATGGCAGCGGAGATACCGAGGTTCATGCATTGGATGGAGTCAACATGGAGGTAAGCACTGGTGAATTCGTGGCTATCATTGGGACATCCGGCAGTGGAAAGTCCACCCTTCTGCATATGCTTGGTGGGTTGGATCGACCTACAAGCGGAAACGTCACCGTAGACGGCAAGGATATCTATTCTCTGAAAAATGAAGAATTGACCATTTTCCGCCGAAGAAAGATTGGCTTCATTTTTCAAAATTATAATCTAGTTCCAGTCTTAAATGTCTATGAGAATATTGTACTACCTATTGAACTGGATGGAAACCAACCGGACAAAGCCTATCTGACTCAAATTACGAACACGCTGGGACTTGAGAACAAATTAAACAATCTACCGAGCAATCTTTCAGGGGGGCAACAACAGCGGGTAGCTATTGCGAGAGCACTAGCGACGAAACCAGCCATTATTCTGGCCGACGAGCCTACTGGCAATCTGGACAGTAAAACCAGTCTGGATGTCATCGGGTTGATCAAAGTCTCCAGCCAACGCTTCGCTCAAACGATGGTGATGATTACTCATAATGAAGAAATCGCGCAGATGGCAGACCGCATCATCCGCATTGAGGACGGTAAAATTGTAGGTGGTGTGACCCGATGACCAAAGTAAAAAACAGTAAGGGCGGCGTTCATAATTTATCAAATAAAAGTTTTAAAGCGAATAAAACCCGCAATATTATTGCGATTATCGCTATTGCCTTAACCACTTTGTTATTTACATCTGTGTTTACTATGGGGATTGGCGCGATGGAAAGTTTCCAGCAGGCAACGATGCGACAGGCCGGTGGGGAAGCGCATGCTTCTCTCAAATTTATCAACGATGAGGAATTTAATCACATCAAAGACCACCCTCTTATTAAGGAGATAGCATATTGCCGCTCGTTAAGTCAAAAGGTAACAAACGAGCAATTTTTAAAGCGCAAAACGGAGTTCTGGTATCGTGACGATCTAGGGCTAAAGCTAGGATTGGTTGAGCTAGAAAAAGGCCACAAACCGGTGGCAGAAAATGAGGTTATCGCGGACTCTAGCACCTTACAGCTACTGGGTATTCCCCTGAAAGAGGGCGTCCCATTGACCTTGAAGCTTGAGGTTCACGGCAAAACGGTGCAGCGTGAATTTATCCTCGCCGGCTGGTGGAAGAGTGACCTCGCCGCCGGGATGGACGTAGGCACAATCTATGCTTCTAAAGCTTATGTGGATGCCCATGCTGAAGAATTAATTAACACATATAAGCAGGATTATAATCGGACCGGAGCCATCAGGGCAGATATCATGTTCGATAACAGCTCGAACATCCAGGGAAAACTTGATCAAGTGATTACAGAAAGCGGTTATTCCCTAGACCAAAATGCACCGAACTACATTGCAAGTTCTGTGAACTGGACGTATTTTTCCAACACTTTCAGTTCGAACCCTGAAGTCGTCTTTGTCTTAGCTGGTGGTCTGTTACTGATCATGCTTACTGGCTATTTGATCATCTATAATATTTTCCAAATCTCGGTGATGCGTGATATTCGTTTCTACGGTCTTCTAAAAACCATCGGCATAAGCAGTAGCCAACTCCGTAGGCTCATTCATAGACAGGCATTATTTCTTTCCTTGGTCGGAGTTCCCATCGGCTTACTTGTGGGTTTTGGGGTCGGAAAATCGCTTCTCCCTCTGCTTATGAACACTTTTGGGCACGCTGAGGTAACCCTATCCCCCAACCTATGGATTTTTATCAGCTCCGCTTTGTTTGCAGCCATTACAGTTATCATCAGTATTTATAAGCCTATTAGGATTGCAGCGACTGTATCTCCAATCGAGGCAGTAAGATACGTAGACGGAGCTATCAAAAAGGGTAAGAAAAAACTGAAAAAATCAACTAACGGTGCTAAAATGCCGCTGATGGCTCAAGCCAACTTAGGGCGCAATAAGAAACGGACTACTTTAGTGGTGATTGGCCTTTCTCTAAGTCTGGCGCTACTGAATATTACTTTTACATTATCCCAAAGTCTGGATATGGATAAATATGTGTCTAGAAGCATTGACGCTGACTTTGTGATTGCACATGCAGGTTATTTTCAAGAACATTTCACAGGTCCTGACAATGCAACGACGGAAAGTTATATCCAGGCCGTACAAGCACAACCTGGCTTTGAAGAAGGTGGACGATTGTACAGTGGCAGCAATTTACTCACTGCTGATTGTAAAGAGACCTTAAAGGGAGACGGCACCGACGCTCGTGTCAACTTATCTGCAACCCCAGGCATTAATGCTTGTGGCTCTTTACCATACGACACCGACGCTCGTGGCAACATATCAGCAGCAGCATATGGTCTCGAAGAGTTTCCTCTTCACCGACTACAACTAATTGACGGTGAGCTTGATTATGGCAAGCTGGCTTCGGGTAAATATATCCTGGAAAATGTCATACTGGATAACGATGGTAATCCCAAAATGAAATATTCGGCATATAAGATAGGTGAAAAGGTTGTCCTTCATAACTATATGGACACAGCAAAAGTCCAGGAGTATACTAGCCATGAATTCACAGTCCTCGGTCATGTCGCCCGAAAAGGAATTAATAATGGTGTAATAGGTGCTAATGTTGAATTCTTTCTTCCGGCGGATATCTACAAAACACTTGTGAAGAAGCCTACGGTGATGAGTTATGATTTTAATGTATCCAACAGTAAAGAAAAAACGATGGAGAGCTTCTTAAAGAACTATACCGGAGTAAAGGAGCGAACGATGCACTATCGATCCAAATCTACCGTAATTACCGCGTTATTAGGTATGCGAAATACTATTTTGATGATTGGCGGTATGCTCAGCGTTATTATCGGTTTGATTGGTACTCTTAATTTTGCAAACGCGCTTCTAACTAGCATTCTGACCCGCCATCAAGAATTTGCTATACTACAAAGTATCGGTATGACTAATAAACAATTAAAGACAATGCTCATTTATGAGGGTCTGTACTATGTGCTCGGTACTAGCATATGCTCCATCTTATTAGGAAGCTTATTTTCCGTCTTGATTGCAAAACCCTTGAGTAACGTAATGTGGTTTATGAGTTATAAATTTATTATTTGGCCGCTGATCCTCGTGCTGCCTGTTCTGCTCGTGCTTGGAATCTGTCTTCCTCTCGCTATTTATTCTCTGAGCAACAAGAAAACTATCGTAGAACGACTGCGAACAGCAGAATAAATCCCCCTGTAAAGAAAATGACCTAGTCAAAACTTCTGGCTAGGTCATTCTTGGTTATTCAATTATATAATTAATACACGGTCCCTAACTAGCTCCCTCTTGTAACTCCCCATGCTGATTGATATACATAAAGAGCAGAGCCTGTAAAATAAAGTGTGTAAACTCCCTGAAGTTTATTATAATAATTGAGAAAACAGAGAGAATACATAGCACGCAGCAATTCTAATGTGGGATGCTGCCACCAACAGGTAACATTGCAATCACAATTACCATCGCCGGACTACATTTTGGTGATGGATCGTGCTTATGGGAAACTGGAGCGTCTGGATGGCTTCAAAAACTTAGGGCAATCCTTTGTCATTCGGCTTCGCGACAACGTTCATTTGGAAAGGCCTCATGCCCTATCCCGCCTCCAAAAGATAGATTCATCCGTCATTCGAGATATCACCTGCCAGTGGGGACATCGCAGTGTCGTTCCAAGCAACGTCATCTTGTGGTGATGTTTTGGGATTTTGAGGGTCGGGAAATCTGGGTCGTTACCGATTTAATGCAGGTCACGGCAGAACAAATCGCACAGATGTGTAAAGCTTGGTGGCAGATGGAGGTCTTTTTCCGTTGGATCAAGCAACATTTGAATATTCCAACTCTGTTTGGTGCGACCCCAAATGCGGTCTATGGGCAACTGTTCTGTGCGTTCATCGTCTATGTCCTGCTCAAATGACTATTTTATGCTGCTCAAACGGCGTGGCCCAAACATGCCATTCTTTCTTTGCCCGATTTTCTCGACTTTTCTATCTTCACAAACTACTTGATGAATGGCTGATTCTAATTCAGCGCGTTCTTCTCCAGAGTACTTCTAGTTTTATGGATTAAATTACTTATTATAGTTAATCAACAGGCATATACTTACATAATCGTTTTACAATTTCTATTAAATCCTTTCTCACTTGTTTATATATCTCTTTGCGTTTATACTTCGGAGTAAACACGATGTGATATTTACACACTTCGTGGGCGCTAAACTATTATTCCAGTTTTTCATTTAATACCATTTTCTCTATCGAGCCTTGTTTATCTCCATTTTATCGGTATGGTCTTATTGGCCAAACCCTTGTTCCCTCCACCCGCATAGCGGGTGGTTTTATGTTTCGCGCGTTTCACGCACTCAACTGGCTAAGCCTAAATAAAAACAGCCAAACTCATATCTATTATGAGTTTGGCTGTCATATTTTTCAAACTCGTTCAAAGGAATCCGTACGGTGGCTCTCTATCTAGATAAGCCGAAATACAGCTTACATATTATTCTGTCACCGTTCCGTAGATCAGCACGGGGGCTTCCGCATGATCCGCAATACGGATGTTCGCGTAGATTTTCTCTATTACTTGGTCCACGTCTTCACGGTTCGCATGGATTGTAACCAGTGAATCGCCTTTTTGAATCGCATCGCCGACTTTTTTGTTCAGCATCAAACCGACAGCCAAATCAATCTCGGATTCTTTGGTCGCACGGCCTGCTCCCAGCAGCATCGCGGCAGTACCGATTTCGTCAGCCACGATTTCAGCTACCACGCCGTCCTGCTTTGCAGGTACTTCAATAAGATACTGCGCTTGTGGCAAGCGTTCTGGATGATCCACTACAGAAGCGTCGCCGCCTTGGTTCGCAATAAACTCTTTGAATTTCTCCAGTGCTTTGCCGTTACGAATGACCTCTTTAAGCTTCTCTTCGGCGTTTTCGAGGGAATCTGCTTTTCCGGCCAAAAATACCATCTGACTGCCCAAAGCCATACACAGCTCTTCCAGATCTTTGGGTCCTTCGCCGCGCAATGTATCGATCGCTTCTTTAACTTCCAGTGAGTTCCCGATAGCCAGCCCCAACGGTTGACTCATGTCGGAAATAACTGCCATGGTCTTGCGACCCACATTGTTCCCGATACTTACCATGGCATGTGCCAGCTCTTTGGCATCTTCTACTGTTTTCATGAATGCGCCCGCACCTGTCTTGACATCCAGTACGATGGCATCAGAGCCGGCAGCGATTTTCTTACTCATAATCGAGCTGGCAATCAACGGAATTGAATTTACCGTTGCTGTAACGTCACGCAAGGCATACAATTTTTTATCCGCAGGTGTCAGGTTGCCGCTTTGTCCGACGACCGCAATTTTGCTGCGATTCACCAAATCTACGAATTCATCCTTGGTGATCTCTACGTGAAAGCCTGCAATGGCCTCCAGCTTGTCGATCGTTCCGCCCGTGTGCCCGAGGCCGCGACCTGACATTTTCGCTACCGGAATGTCTAAGGCTGCTACAAGCGGAGCCAGTACCAGTGTTGTCGTATCACCCACACCGCCAGTGGAGTGCTTATCGACCTTTACACCTTCAATCGCGGACAAGTCAATCGTATCTCCTGAATGAACCATTGCCATGGTCAAATCAGCACGTTCCCGTTCGTTCATATCTTTGAAGAAGATAGACATCGCCAATGCACTGACCTGATAATCAGGAATTTCACCCTGAGTATAGCCTTGGATAATAAAGTTAATTTCCTCAGTGCTCAGTTCTTTTCCGTCACGTTTTTTTTCAATCAAGTCTACCATTCTCATATGTCATTTCTCCTCACTGTGCGTATGATCGTTTACAGGGATACTGCTGTATCCAGTGCAACTTCCATCATTTCTTTAAACGTGGTTTGCCGTTCCTCTGCTGTCGTTTCTTCGCCTGTCAGCAAGTGATCACTTACCGTCAGAATGGTCAGGGCGTTTACGCCAAACTTGGCTGCCAGCGTGTATAAAGCCGAAGTCTCCATCTCCACACCCAACACACCGTATTCCATCAACTTTTGTACCACTGATTTGTCATCACGGTAGAAGCTGTCTGAGCTGAATACGTTGCCGACATGCATGTTCAATCCTTTGGCAACCCCGCGATCATAAGCGCCCTTCAAGAGAGGGAAGCTGGCAATCGGGGAGAAATCGTAGCCGCCAAAGATATGGCGGTTCATGCCGGAATCTGTACAGGATGCCTGTGCTAAAATGACGTCACGAACGTGCACATGCTCCTTCATTCCGCCACATGTACCCACGCGGAACAAGTTTTTCACCCCATACTCGCTAATCAATTCGTTGACATAAATACTGATGGAAGGCAGCCCCATCCCGGTTCCCTGTACAGACAGGCGTTTGCCTTGGTACGTTCCCGTGAATCCGAGCATTCCGCGCACCTCGTTGTAGCAGGTCACGTCCTCCAGATATGTTTCAGCGATAAATTTCGCCCGTAGCGGATCTCCTGGCAGCAAAATTGTTTCTGCAATCTCTCCAGGTTTGGCTCCAATGTGTACACTCATGTTTTTTATTCCTCCGTCCCATTTGTCCATGCTGATATCGTTACTCATTTCGTTACCAATAATCTTGACTGCCTTCGTTGCTAGCGTCTAGATTACTGAAGTTCTGCTAAAAAGCTAGTTCCATGCTCAGGCAGTTTTACACCAAAGTTATCCGCTACTGTCGCTCCAATATCCGCAAACGTCTTGCGAACTGCCAGTTCCTTGCCTCCAGCTGCAAAACGAGGGGAATAAGCCAGCAAAGGCACATATTCGCGGGTATGATCCGTTCCGCGATAGGTTGGGTCATTCCCATGATCTGCGGTGATGATCAACAGATCGTCATCGGTCATTTTGGCGAATACCTCGGGCAGACGGGCATCGTAATCGTCCAAGGCTTGACCATATCCCTGCGGATCACGACGATGACCGTATACAGCATCAAAGTCCACCAAATTCAAGAAGCTTAATCCGATGAATTCCTCGTCCAGCGTAGCCACCAGCTTATCCATGCCATCCATATTGGACACTGTGCGCACTGCCTTCGTTACACCCTCGCCGTCATAAATGTCAGAGATTTTACCCAAGGCGATTACATCCAGGCCTGCATCCTTCAGTTCATTCATTGTGGTGCGACCAAATGGCTTGAGCGCATAGTCATGTCGATTGGAGGTACGAGAGAAGTTCCCTGCCTCACCTATGAACGGACGGGCAATAATGCGACCCAGCATGTACGGATCTTCCAGCGTGATTTTACGGCAGAACTCACAGATCTCATAGAGCTCCTTCAAAGGTACAACTTCCTCATGCGCTGCAATTTGCAGTACTGAATCCGCTGAGGTATAGATGATGAGTGCGCCGGTTTTTACATGTTCTTCGCCCAGCTCATCAATGATTTCCGTGCCGCTGGCTGGCTTGTTGCCAATAACTTTGCGGCCTGTATGCTCCTCAATGCGCTGAATCAGCTCATCTGGAAACCCATCCGGGAATACACGGAAAGGAACTGCAATATTTAAGCCCATGATTTCCCAATGACCTGTCATCGTATCTTTGCCATTGGAGGCTTCCTGCATTTTGGTGTAATACGCGAGTGGCATATCGGCCGCTGGTACACCTTCTATGGAACGAATGTTGGACAGACCGAGCTTACCCATATTCGGCATGTTCAGACCGCCGCGTTCGCGTGCAATATGACCAAGTGTATCTACATCATAATCATCAAACTGGGCAGCATCCGGTGCTTCGCCGATACCAACCGAGTCCATAACGACCAAGTGAATCCGTTTAAATTTAGACATTATAAAAATCCTTTCCTGACTCGCTGTTTTTTTTACAAAAACAACCCTGCAATCGTTGCCGACAGCACGCTAACCAGCGTCGCCCCGTACAACAGCTTCAGACCAAATCGGGCCACTACATTTCCCTGTTTTTCATGCAGACCCTTCACAGCCCCGGAAATGATACCGATGGACGAGAAGTTTGCAAAGGATACGAGGAATACCGATACGATCCCGATCGTACGCTCGGACAAGCCTGTTTGTTTGGTCAGATCCAGCATGGCCACAAATTCGTTGGATACGAGCTTGGTAGCCATAATGCTGCCTGCCTGCACTGCCTCGTTCCACGGAATCCCCATAACAAAGGCGAACGGTGCAAACACATAGCCAAGCAGCGCCTGAAAGCTGATACCAAACAACCAGGAGAAAATACCGTTAACCATGGCAATCAGCGCCACAAAACCGATCAGCATCGCGGCTACCGTAATAGCAACCTTGAAACCATCCATAATATACTCCCCGAGCATTTCGAAGAAGGACTGCTTCTCTTCCTCTTGAACCTCCAGTAAATCGTCTTCCTTCTCAATCTTGTACGGATTAATAATGGAAGCGATAATAAAGCCGCCAAACAGGTTTAATACCAAAGCGGTAACCACATATTTGGGGTTCAACATTTGCATGTAGGCTCCCACAATCGACATAGACACCGTAGACATCGCAGATGCACACAATGTATACAGCCGGTGTTTTGGCAGCAGACCAATTTGTTTCTTAACGGAAATAAACACCTCGGATTGACCCAAGATAGCCGAAGCTACAGCGTTGTAGGATTCCAGTTTACCCATTCCGTTTACTTTGCTCAAGACAAGCCCGATATATTTAATAATAAAAGGAAGCACTTTTACATATTGTAAAATCCCAATCAGCGCGGATATGAACACGATTGGCAGCAGTACACCGATAAAGAACGGTGCTGCTCCTTCATTCGCAATTCCGCCAAAAACGAAGTTAATCCCTTCCATAGCATAACCAATCAGACTATTAAAACCTTTTGCAAAACCTTTAACTAGAATTTCACCAATCTCTGTATTCAGCAATACGAAAGCAAGCGCTGCTTGCAGAACAACCATAACTATCAGCGGACGATACCTGATTTTACGCTTGTCACTGCTGGCAACGTAAGTAAGTGCAAATACAACAAGCAATCCCACCAAAGCGATTACATATTTCATTTCAATTCCCCCTCATTACATTAAGCGCTTACATTGCCCATAAAAAGAATGCGCCCCAAAGAGGCATTCTTTTTTTTATTTCCCCAGATCCGCAGGTCGAAAGGCACCCGGCAGTAATTGATCCACCGTCCACTCTTCCGTATTGCCATGAAGGTTTGTCAGATAAATTTTGGTATCTTGATGAGCAAATTCGGAAATGACCTGACGACAGGCCCCACATGGAGACACAGGCCCTTCCGTATCAGCTGCAACCGCAATCGAATCAATTTTTCGGCAGCCTTCGGATACCATTTTAAAAATCGCTGTCCGCTCTGCACAGTTGCATAAGCCGTAGGAGGCATTTTCCACATTGCATCCGTGATAAATCGTGCCATCGCTTCCGAGAACCGCAGCACCCACTTGAAAATTCGAATACGGAACATATGCCTGATTACGCGCCTCAAGCGCTTTCTGAATCAATTGATCCTTCATTGCGAATCCCTCCATGACTTTAAAATAAACTTAATAGGAAGATGTAGATTGCTCGCCCTCGATGATTTTCACACCGGAACTTGCACCGATCCGACTTGCGCCAGCTTCTACTAATTTTTGCACATCCTCCAGGCTGCGTACGCCACCAGAAGCTTTGACACCAATATCAGGTCCTACTGTTTTGCGCATCAAGGCTACGTCTTCCACAGTAGCTCCACCTGTAGAGAAACCCGTCGAAGTTTTCACAAAATTCGCTCCAGCTTTGACGGACAGCTCACACGCCAGTACCTTCTCTTCGTCTGTCAGCAGGCAGGTTTCGATAATCACTTTGACCAGTGTACCCGCAGCTGCTTCCACAACCGCACGGATATCCTGCTCGACGAGCTGTACATCGCGCGCCTTCAAAGCGCCTATGTTAATAACCATATCAATTTCAGTTGCACCGTTAGCAATAGCATCTTTCGTTTCAAACGCTTTCGTTGCCGATGTATTGGCTCCCAGTGGAAACCCGATAACCGTACAGATAGCCACGTTTGTGCCTGCGAGCTGTTCAGCTGCATAAGCTACCCACGCCGGATTCACACATACGGAAGCAAACTGGTATTTTTTTGCCTCAGCAGTCAGTTTTGTAATTTCATCCTTCATCGCATCTGCTCGCAACAATGTATGGTCGATTAATGCTGCAATGTTCATATCTAAAAGCTCCTTCATTTAATAAATAGTGTGAAGAAAATGAATCGTTTATTTCTCTGTGATGAGATCATCATAGCACGGCTCTGAACATATGTAAAACACATTTTGAAATTATGTTCACGCTTGTACACAGGCCGTTCACCTACAATTCATGTTACCCTGTAGGCACACGCCGTAACCATGTTTAATTGAATTGAGGCCAACATGTTCTATTGCAAAAGTGCTTGTGCCGTAAACTGGTCCGTCACCAAGATATTCGCATACTTGCCACGCAGTGATGCCCGAATGGCCTCTACTTTGCGCTGACCTCCAGCTACAAGGATGGACTTCTCCTTCTTTCGCAGCTCAGGTAAATCAATTCCAACGGTACGGCTGTTGATTTCCTGACTGCATATGTTGCCCTCATCGTCAAAAAAGCGCGAGCAAATATCGCCCTTGCCGATTTTTTGCAGCAGCTTCTGCTCTTCATGGTTAAAGTATCCTAATCGGAACAGCAGCGCATCCTCCTTGACCGTACCCACCGTAAACACCGCAATGTTCGCCTGCTTGCCAAGTTGAATGATACGCTGGATATGCCGATCCTTCTCGACCATTCTCTTAACAGCTTGACTGTCGAAAATCACAGGTAGTGGCAAATACCGAGCTATGGTGTTAAAGGCTTCTGCGAACAAATTTACGGTTTCCACGGCATAAGTGTTGACATGTGAATGGCTTACGCCTCCTTTGAGTTGAACCACCTCAACTCCCTTGACCTGCTTTTGCTGAAGATGAAGCGCCACCGCATGCATGGTTGTTCCCCATGTCACACCAATAATATCAGCATCCTGTACCGTTTCATGCAAATAATCGGCTGCTTTTTTGCTAATATGCTTCTTGATCTCCTGGTATTCATTTAATGGCGAATAACAGACCAGCACGGTATCCAGCCCGTATTTCTTTTTCACCTGCTCTCCGAGCGCGTCCATATCCTCCATCGGGTCCACAATACTGATCCGCACGTATCCCTGTTCCTTGGCAGCCTGAAGTAACCGCGATACTGTAGGACGTGAAACCCCAAGTCTGACCGCAATATCTTGCTGACTGTAATCGTTCAGATAGTATAATCTGGCTGCCTCGATACTTAATCGCTGCTTTTCATGATCCATTCTACCTCAACCCGCTTATCTTAAAATGTAGTGCCGTCGGACATAGCCTTAGCCCCAACACTATATATGTAGGGAAACTCGAAGCCACGCTTTGTCCGTTAGGCTGTTATTTTGGAAGATTTAACTGCTCGTTTGTGATATTCTGTGATTAACTAAAACCATTTTACCGCATCCTCCACTTTATCGTTCCATCTGTCAAAACGCAATAGTTAACCCAATTTACTGCTAGTTCACAACTTGTGATGGACTTATCTAAATATGTAAGGAGAATTGCTATGTCTGAATTTATTGTGTGCAGTCTGGCGGACAAGAAGTTCGCGTTAAACTTTCTGGAAGTAGAAGAAGTCATGAATGCCAAAAAAGGGACGCCGCTCCCCTTTTCCGAAGCATGGCATGAAGGAATGGTGACCATTCGTGGCGACGTATTTACAATCCTTAATCTACGCAAAAAACTGCTTCTTCCCGCATCAAGCGACTCCTCCGAGGACAAAATGATTTTGCTCAGTCGTGCGAAGATTGCCCTGCTTGTCGATCAGGTGGAGGATACGGCATCTGCTGAAGACAGTCAGCTACAAAGCAACGAGGAAGAATGGCAACGCGAATTGTTTCCTACTGTGATGGAGCATCGGGGTGCTCTCATTCCGGTGATCGAGATGGACGCTTTTCTCGCATCCACCAAGACGAACTAAAATAAAAAATACTCCCGAACCTTGAGCCAGCTTGCACTCACTGTTCGGGAGTATTTTCCGTTATTGGAGTCCCTGCCCCTCTTTCATATGAACCAACGTATTCAGCTGCTCCAGCAGCGTATTTCCACCAGTCAGCGATATCGTACCAATTTTCTCGCAGATTTTTTCCATGAATTCCAGCTCTTTGAGTCGATAGAGGGTGGCGTTTTCGTCCATCAGCTTGGCTGTGTTGAGCAGACTCCGAGTGGATGCCGTCTCTTCACGTCGTGTGATGAGGTTAGCTTGCGCCTTCTTCTCTGCCAATAGCACCGTATTCAGAATATCCTTGATATCCCCCGGCAAAATAATATCCTTCACCCCTGCTGACGTAAAAGTCACTCCATATTCGTCGCTCTGCTCATTTAGTCGAGTCAAGACATATTCCGCAATTTCCTGCTTCATTTTGAGCAAATCATCCAGTTTCATTGTGCCTACATATTCACGCAACAACAGTTGAAGCGTAATGTACATTTGCTCCTCGTATGCCCGAAATTCCAATGCCCGCAGCGGGTCGATGATACGGTACTGACAGACAAAGTTAAGGCGCAGCATGATTTTGTCCTCTGTCATGATTTCCTGACCCATCAGGTCCATCTGCTGCTGTCGCATATCTAGTGTTTTGATCTCTGTATTCACAGTGGACAACCAAAAATAATATTTGCCCGGTTTTAGTTCACCTTGCAGCACATTATCGTAATACAAAAAGCCCAATTCATGACTGGCCACCTGAAGGGCTTTCCAGAAGCCCGGTGTCTTGGACAAGAAGGCTTGCCCCAAAGACTTATCAATTGCAGGCTGCCGCGTATCTGCACGAACAAAACGATGCTCCTTGAGCATGTTCCAAAATGCATATTTCCCTGCTGTCAGCAGTTCCACAAACCGATTGTCCTCATAATGTAACACATATTCATGGTCCTCTACATCAATGACAGTCAATTGCTCCAGCAATAGAGGATCTGTCAAAAACAGACGAATATCATGATCTGGTACAAAAAATGATTCAGCTACATTCAAAACTTCAACGGCTTCCTGCTGAAATGTCTTCAATAGGTAAGTCCCTGGGTGCAGCAACTTGTGGTAGCTTCCTTTTTTGAACAGCAGTCCGCGCTCATCGGCTTTAATCGTTATCTTCTTAAACATCGTATCACTCCTAGTGTTAAAAATCCTCAACTTAAAAATGTACATTTTCCGCGTGTAGCGGCTCCACGTTCCATTTGATCTTCCGATCGCTGTTGCCCCTGAATTTTTGGATTTGATGAACCCCTTATAGGGTTAAAATTCAGGGACAAAGGCAAACGCTTCGCTTCTCCAGATTCAAACGGACCGCTCCGCTTATTCGCACGTTGAGTCAAAACACATTTTTAAAATGAGGATTTATTTTTATTTGTTGTAGCAGGGGGTGGACCCTTACAGAGCATCCCTCCGGTTGGAGGGCGGGGCCAAGCTTAAGGAAAAAGAAAGGGGCCGCCTGTTCCCGTGTTCCGGGGATGGAATTCACCAGCTCAACATCGACTGTGAATCCGTATTCCCGAAGCCTCGGGTCCTGTCGGCGCTTACTCTCTCCGGTATCCGCTGGCCGCATAGCCATCGCCCCGGTATCTGTCATCAAGACCAGACATGGGATGCTCTTATTGGGGTCTTTTCATTGTTTTATTCGATCATTCGAATACTCTACCAGAAGTCGCGTGGAAGGCGATTGGGAATCGAACCCTTAATGTTGGTGGATGCATCAGATTTACAGGATACCTGACCCGATCAGGGCAGGCACTGCGGGACCATTGGAAATCCTCGCCTCGGTAATATCTTCCTGCATCAGCCTTTATCATTATTACGCACCCTTGCATTCACGAACATGGCGAAAGTATTACGACCCCATAAAAAACAAAAAAAGACACGGAGGAAGCGCAGATGCTTCCCTCGTGTCGTTCTCTTACCATTCACCTTACAGCTCTTTTTGACATTTTACCATGATAAACTTGAATGGAGGTTTGCTTTCCATATTTTTATGTGGCTCAACAATTTCGGAAATTTCTATTAGTCCATATTTTCCGAATTCTTGTTTTATTGAGTCAGAATCATAAAAAAACATTTTTACCCCTTCCATGATCTCGAAATAGTCTTTATCCAGCTGTTTTCCCTTTCCATACATTGGAGCTTCTTTTGAAATCGTAGTAAAAATCATATATCCGTTTGGCTTTAGTTGATGATAGCAATCTCTAATAAACTTATCTCTCTCACGCTTATTCAACAAATGAATAAGTGCATAACAAAATATACCGTCATAAAGCTTGTTATCAAAAGGCATATCCGTTACGGAGCCATGAAAAATACTAATATTAAGCTCTTTTTGTCTCGCCAAATCAATCGCTGTTTTTGAAATCTCAATACCTGTTACATCTATTCCGTTATCAACAAAAACCTTGGCATTTCTACCATATCCAATACCAGGTATCAATATATCCTTAACGTTGTTTACAAGAAAAAAGTCCTTTGTCAGGATTGCTGAGTCTGAAGGTTCAAAGCCCCACATCATTTGATTTTCTATAAAGCTTGATTCCCAAAATTCTGTCATACCTGTATCTCCTCTATATTGATCATATCCATAATTTCAAATTTATTCAGGAGCAAGCCCGGGCTGGAACGTGTCCAACTCCTCGGTTGCGGAAATTTCGGAAACCCCTGTCGTTGTAGAGGCCGTCTGGTGGGTATAGCTGAATGAAGGAGTCTCATATTGCAATCCCGCCTTTTCATAGGTGAACCAATAGCTGACGGCCTTCCCGATGGAGAGGTCTGTAACCCGCTGTTCCCAAACACCAGCGTTGTTGGTCATCCGGTAATTGAGCTGTTGTCCACCTGATAAAGTATAATGCACGTCAACATAGGCGGAGGCTGTTTTGGGAGTAAATTGAAGCAGTGCTTCATGATCGCTGACAAAGCGGGACCGTACAGTGTAATCCTCCGTTTCTCCGCCTCCCTCATTGCCGCCAGATGCTGGCTCTGTAGTTACCGAAACAGCTTGACTGGCTGCAGATAAGTTACCGGCTGCGTCCTGAGCCTTAACGGTAAAGCTGTAAGTAGTAGCTGCATCCAGTCCTGTAATTGAAGCGGAAGTACCGTTTATTTTTGCCGCCTGAGCCCCGTCCTTATACACGATATACCCCGTAACGCCAACATTGTCTGTGGCTGCCTCCCACTCCAGAGTGACCGCCGAAGCCGTTTTGGTCGTAGCTCGCACATTTACCGGGCTTGATGGAGCTTCTGTATCAGGTTGCGGATTGCCGCCGCCGTTTCCATTTCCGGTATTAAAGCTGTTCGGCTGCACGGTAATGCTGTGTCCATCTGAGAAGGTTACTGTTTTGACCTGGTCTGTAAAGTTGTAGGCCACATAGGTTTTTACACCGTTCTTATGAAATACGGCAGAAATAGGTGAATTGGCGGTGACACTGCGGTCGATGTTGCCTACAGCATCCAAATTATAAATCCAGTGGTAGGCATTCGCCTTGGAATTCCCAGCTTCCGGTGTCATCGTCGCTACGCGTGCACTGAATTTGGCCTTGGCATCGGACGGGTCCGAAATCGCCCTGTACATATACACAATATCTTCCCACGGACTGAAATTCCCTCCGCTTTTTTGCAGCAGATTGCTAAAATTTTTAGCCGCATATTCCGGATATTGTGTCAGGTACAAGGAAGCCGAGGTAATTGGCAGCCAGTTGATACCGTGCACCTCTGCGGGGTTATTGGTCCACCATGTTGCATTCCCCACCGTTTTACCACCCCAGATCATACTTGCCGTCGCGCTTTGCATCCTTGAAGGGGTGTTTGTGCCTTGTACATCAAACCAGTATTCGTTAATCGCATTCATCTCCGTTGTATATAGATAGATGCCCAGATCACGAGTTTGGGTATTTCCCGTCGCCTCGCCCCATAAAATCAAACCGGCCCAAGCATTCATCGCTTCCGAGGAGGATTCATTATTGTTGCCGTCGCCAAATTTAGCATGACCGGAAGCCCAGGTGTGACCGGCATAGGGATCAAAATTACGTAAATACGGAAATTTCGAATCAGATCTGTCGGTATTGGCAATGTCGCGAATGAGCAGCTGCACCATCTGTCCCCATTGTGAATTGGATGCCCAACTCTTATCCACCCGTGCAATTTCGGCCGCAGCCTTAATAAAGTATCCATAATGGAAATGATGGTCATTTAATTCTACTGCACTGCCAAAGCTGTCGGGATAACCGATTAATGTTCCCCAATTGCTGTTGTACACAAATAGATTCGAGCTTTTCAGATTTCCTGAGCTGTCACTGGCCTTAAACCAATCCTGCAGCCGACTTTTGATCTCATTGCGGAACTGGGTCGCTGCTGCGGTATTGCCAACCTGGTCGGCAATTGGCGCCAGCGCTGCCAGCTTGCCCAAACGTTTTCCAGTCCAGTACGTGTCTTTGTCTCCAGAGTAGACTTCCGCTTTCGCCTCGTCTATATAGCTGTACAGCTTATTTTTATCATAAGATCCCAAATCGGGCAAAGAAGGGAGTACCCCTGTAAATTTCATCTTCGTTTGAAAAGAAGCACCTTCCGCCGTTTTCATCTGGCCGCGTACAGAATTGTACGTGTAACCCAGCAGGGACTGTGATGAGTTTTTCCACTGATGTGGATATAAGGCAAAAATAGTGCCCGCTTGTGTACCTTGCTTCGCAGTTGTTGTAACGGTAAAGGTGGTCGTTACCTCGGAAGAGGCTTCGTTGTAGCTGTACTCTGCTTTGGAGTTTGTAACAAAAGAATAGGCGTATTGCTGAAATTTGTCCAAGGTCGCTGTTGTATTGTCAGGCAAAGCCGCCACTGTAAAATAGCTTTTCCCGTTTAATTGATTGATCAGAGTACTCGATCCAAGGCCAGACCAGGTACTGCCGGAAGGACCAAACAGACCATAGTGTGAGCCATTGATTGTAATGCCAAGCACTGGGGAGGTAGCTGAGCCGGACCAGACCTCTGGCACCTCATTGAACGAGAGCTTCGGATTGCCGCCGCCAAATTCAAAAAAAACATAGGGAGAGCCATGTCCATAGGTAGCGCTCATTTTGTTGCTGCCGCTTTGAAATAAGGATTTAACAAACCAATCACTGAAACCATCCACCTTGGCAGCTGGAAATGAAGCGCTTACAGAATGACCGATGGTAAAATCGTTCACATCATCCATCCAGCCTGCGATGTATCCCGGATTGACCGTAATTTTACCGCTTGGGTTAAAGATGCGCAGACCGTTTTGTTGATTTTTCAAGGCAAGTGGATGCGGATATTGAGCCTCGGAGTAGGGCACCCAGGCCAAGCTGCTCCACCAGTCGTTGGTAGGCATTGGGCTGGTTACATTCGCTGTCTTATAAATTTCGTTTTGCGGTGTAGCTGCTCCGGCAGGTAATATGGTTGAATATGAGCCTGTGCCTTGTGTGACCTCACCCGAAAAGGCTTTAGTAGAAACCGGTGCAGCTAAAAACATCAGACTGGCACTTAACAAGCATAATATCATTTTCTTCACAACCAACATCCTCCTTTAAATTCCCTTATCTCTTTCCCTGCAAGCCTTTTCCCTTTTCTTCCAAGCTGAATTCAACTTCATTGTGCTTGATCACTATTTCCAGGTAAATCCTTTTATTTCTAAATTTTAACTAAATGAGGCGAAAGTATCTAAAAATACATAAGAAACCAGGACGAAAACCCCAAGTATTGTGTAATTATGTTATCTGGTTTCACCCCATAAGACATTCACCTTATGAGTTATTCACCCCATTAATCATTCATCCTACTAATCGTTTAATATATAAAAAAAGAACCCTCCAGGCCTTTTAGCCCTTCAGATCCTCTGTTCTTTAAGTATATTAGCTTTTGAGTTTTCAAGTCCTTTTGCCCTTCCCATGCTCCACACACCATTTCGAAAAATGAGTGACTTTGCGGTGGGCAGCAGCGGAGCGGAGGGGTTGAATCTGGAGAAGCGGTAGCGTTCGCCTTTGCAGTGGGATTCTTACCTTTAAATATCTTATACAATCCGAAGAATTCCACTGCAACAGCGATCGGAAGATCAACCCCTTCGCGGAGCGTCCTTCTCCACCCAAAAACAACTCACTCATTTTCCTCGCTCAAAATACCCTTCTATTTTCCAGTCCACGCCAACCTGCGTTACGCTCAAATCCTGCAAGGCCACCGCATCGCTCATTGCAGATACGCCCTCTCCCCCGAGAAAGCCCGGGGCGGAGCGCCCTCCAATCAGCTTCGGCGCTATATACAACACCAGCTTGTCTGCCAATCCTTGCTGCACGAACGAAGCGTTCACCTCGGCCCCGCCTTCCACGAATACCGATGAGACCTCCGCCGCCCCCAGAATGTCCAGCATTTGCGGTAGGTTGACCCGTTCACTGTTTTCATCCTGTGTCGGATATACCTTCACACCGAGCTGTTCCAGCTGGCTTCGCTTGCCTTCATCGTAAGTCCGCCCTGTGAATATCCAGGTAGGCGCCTCTCCATCTGTAATAACACGAGCATCCAATGGAATACGAAGCTTACTATCCAGAATGATACGAATCGGATTCCGTCCTTCTGGTAGACGAGTCGTAAGCTGAGGATTATCATGAATCACGGTCTGTACACCGACCAGGATGCCTATATGCTCGTGACGAAGACGATGCACATCCTCCCGTGCAGCCTCAGATGTGATCCACTTGCTTTCAGAGGTTCGCGTTGCAATTTTACCGTCCAGCGTTACTGCCGATTTGATCGTAATAAAAGGACGCTTGTTCACGATATATTGATTGAACACTTCATTCATATGGATGGATTCCTGCTCACATACTCCGACAATGACCTCAATGCCTGCATCTTTCAAAATCTGTACCCCTCTGCCGGAAACCAGCGGGTTCGGGTCCAGTGCTGCAATCACCACCCGACGAATGCCAGCCTTCACAATCGCTTCCGCACACGGGCCTGTCCGGCCGTGATGGGAACATGGCTCCAGCGTTACATAGATCGTCGCTCCCTGAGCATGTTCCCCTGCCATACGCAATGCATGAATCTCGGCATGGGGCTCGCCAGGCTTCAAATGAGCGCCGATCCCAACGATACGGCCATTATTGACAATGACTGATCCAACGAGCGGATTCGGCTCTGTTTGCCCTTTGGCACTTCTGGCATTTTCCAGTGCCAGGCGCATATATTTTTCGTGAGTGTTCATAGAACCTCCCTGAGATCGGAATCCCGCAAATGGCCGGATCGTTCTACTTTTGTATTCAAATACCGTTCATTATATTGCGACACATCGCCCCAGAGCGGCATACGCCCCGCCACATTCATACCTGACTTCTTCAAGGCATCCAGCTTTTTAGGGTTATTTGTAATCAGAGTTACTGGTTTTTGTCTCAAGTGCTGAAGCACACTAATGGCATCCGCATAATTGCGTGTATCATCTTCAAAACCCAACTGATGGTTGGCTTCGACGGTATCCATGCCTTCTTCTTGCAGAATATAAGCCATGGCTTTACTAAACAAACCGATCCCGCGACCTTCATGATTTGCTAGATAGAACAATGCACCTGTTCCATGTTCCACAATCATTTTCATCGACTGGTGGAGTTGAAATCCGCAGTCACAGCGCTTGCTACCAAAAATATCTCCAGTATGGCAAATACTATGCATGCGAACTAATGCATTTTCTGACTGCTCGAGATCACCGTACACCAATACACTTGATTGTTGTCCCTCTGCCAAATTCAGTGTGGACAATCGCTTCACAATTGTCTCAGCATTGGCATTCAGTAAGTCCTGACGATCTTCCTCATCCCGTACAGGCAACCAGCAATACCATTGAAAAACAATCGTTTCCCCTTCCAAATTAACTGGCAGCTTGATCGGTCCTACCAAAATCGTCGAAGATTGCTTTCCACGAATAGTTTGAATTTTATCGTTAAGTAGCGTAGCTACATCTTTTTGGTTCATCTCTCTGCACCATCCTTTATATAAACTCTATATATGAAATGCCTCGCATTTCTCAGGCTAATCGTTGTTGTCAGGGTGTTACATCATTGAACTATGTGTAAGAAATGTTCATGAAACGTGGATTCCATGGTCAGTTGACGCTCCTGAAGCTCGGTGACAGCCTGCAGTCGTCCGTCTGCGAAAGCCTTCAGGTCTTCTGCCGTATATACCTGCTGGCGTAAACGAAGAAGCTCACTGGCCAGCACATCGGCATCCTTCAAAGCGGCGTTCAAGCCAAAAGCTCCCGTGGGTGTCATGGTATGCGCCGCATCTCCAATCAGGACCAGTCCGTTCTGTGCCCATGTGTCACTGCGGCTGCTGAAAATATCCAACGGTACGAAGTCCTTCCATGAACGAATGTGATCATGCACACTATGCTTCAAATCCGGAAAAGCCTCCGTAAACAATTGTATAAATGGTTCAAAAGATTGCTTAAACAGGGTGAGAAAACTGCCCTCCTCCACATTCCAGCCAATTTGAATATAGCCCTCAGCCTGTGAAAATAAAGCCAACTGGCCTCCGTTGACCAGTGCCAGACGAGTGACGGGCTCCCACCCGGCAGGTGCCGCGATTTTAGCCCATAGCAGATCATAGCCGTGGCGAATGTTCGTCACAGGCATCTGCGCCAGCTTGCGTACAGTCGAATAGCGTCCGTCTGCCCCCACAATCAAAGAACTGTGAATCGTAATCTCATGACCGTTCTTATCGCAGGCTGTCAAGCCCGTGTATCCCTGCTCGCTGTCACCTTCCAACGCAGTCACAGTTGTACCTGCCAGGCAACGGAAGGACTCGTAGGTGGACGCCTGTTTGAGCAGCGCCTCTAAAAATCGAGGTTGTGGAATATGCACTCCCACATTACCATGGATTGAAGCTGGCTCGACCGTTTTGATCTGCTGCTGATGCTGCCAATATTCGATTCTTGTGGAGGCGAGAATATGATCCTCATGAATTTGTTCGAGCAGCTTATGCTTTTGGATCACTTCCTGACCCTCATCGTTTAAAATTTCACCGCGGAAAGCCTTTCCGGGCACGCTCTGACGCTCAATCAATATCGTCGAAACACCCTGCTCCGCCAGTAGACAGGATAACAAAGTCCCTGCGGGCCCCCCTCCAACTACGCACACTTCACATTCCAGCTTCATCCGACTTCCCCCTGCGCCCAAACCATAACCTCAACGATTAGTTCGTATCTGTTCATTTAATTACGTCATTAATAATATCAAATTATGTTCAAATTTTAAGTATTAATATCTTAAGCTCCGTAGCAAAGCTAACAAGTTACTTTATGTAACAAAGTATATTTATATCATACCATTTCGTCAAGTAATAAATTTATGTAAAGTAAAATCATTTACTTTTAACAGTGAATCGTTAATAATAGGAGCATGAGGTGATCACATGAACATTCCGCAGATGTGCCCACGGTTTGAAAAGGCTATGGAGCTACTGAGCAAGCGTTGGACGGTGTTGATCGTATTTCAACTAACGAATGGTCCGCAACGTTTCGTCGCTATTGAGAATTCAATTCCTAATTTAAGTGGAAAGGTCCTTTCGGACCGTTTGAAAGAGCTGGAGGAAGAAGGAATCATACAACGTATGGTTTATCCTGAGAAGCCTGTACGGATTGAATACTCCCTTACAGATAAGGGACGCGATTTAGCTCCTTTATTTGACCATATCGGTACTTGGGCTACACGCTGGATTGAGGTTCTACCAGCACTTGAACAGCAATGATTCATATTGAAGCAAAGAACGCCTTTGCCCTAGGTACAATTCGTACTTATCGTGCAAGGCGTTCTATTTTTCATGTGACGGAGCATTAATGGTCCATCTTAGATCGCATCCAGAATTTAAACGTTTCCCTCACTGCAGCGTTGCATTTCCTCACGGATCGATTGCACCCGTTTTTTCCCCCACTCATACATCATTTCCACAATCGGTAAAATCGTCATCCCCAGCGCAGTCATCGAATACTCCACTTTTGGGGGCACTTCGGGATACACTTCCCGGTGCACAATACCGTCCTCCATCAACTCCCGCAGTTGGTTGGTCAGCACTTTATGCGACAGCTTCGGAAACAACCTTTGCAGGTCACTGAACCGGTGCGGCCCTTCCACACCCAGATGCCATAAAATAACGACCTTCCATTTCCCGCTTAGCACAGATAGCGTTAGTTCCTTTTCGCAGTTGTAGTCTCCGTTTACAATTTTCTCCCGTATTTCGTCTCTCAGCGTATCAGACATATATCAATTAACTCCTTCTAAATCATCATGATCTTGCACATTAATAGTAACCTCCAGGTAACCTCCGTACTTGAAAGTGCATTCTTCACAGCCTGACGAAGCCACCCTACAATAGTAAATAACGTTACACATTCAAGGAGGAATAGAGTATGAGTAAAAAGGCTCTTTTTATTATACCCCCAGAGCGCTTTAATGAGGATGAATTGTTTAAACCAAAGGAAGCGCTGGAGCAAGCAGGCGTTACTGTGACACTAGCGAGTACAAAAACAGGCGAAATCGTGGGTGACTACAATGGTAAAGCGACGGCTGATCTTGTTTTTACAGACGCTGTGCTGGCTGACTATGATCTGGTATCTGTAATCGGCGGATCAGGAACAAATGATCATCTGTGGAATAATGCAGATCTCCAAGCTTTGCTGAAACAAACTCATGAGCAAAAGACTTTAGTGGCTGGCATCTGTGCAGGCTCTGTAGCCGTGGCTCAAACCGGACTGCTCTCTGGCAGAACAGCTACATGCTATCCAGTGGATGTACAAAAGGACCAGCTCCAAGCGCATCAAGCCGAATATGTCGCTCAGCATGTCGTTGCGCATAGCGATATTATTACAGCCGACGGTCCAGATGGTGCACAGGAATTCGGCGCAGCACTCGTCAAAGCCTTGCAATAAGCATATCTGCAAAGTTCCAGATGGCACTTTAAACAGCACTCCAACAAGCCGCATCACGTCCTTTCTATTGTATGGGACCTGATGTGGCTTCTTTGTGTCATTTTCATGCTTAAGTGATTAATTTAATTGTATGGTCCTGGATTTTCGTGTTAGCTTTAAAGAATCGACGTTTAGCATAGGAGGCTTATATGCCGTGTTTATGAAAGGCAAAATCCATTTACATCAAGTAACGTCCGAATCGTTGCGACTGGGCGCCTTATTATCATTAGTAGGGGGTTTTTTGGACACATATACCTTTGTTGGAAGAGGCGGTGTTTTCGCCAACGCACAGACAGGCAATATCGTGCTGCTGGCTGTCAAAGTCATTCAGGGGCACTGGATTCAGGCATTATCCTATATCCCGCCCCTGATCGCCTTTTCACTGGGCGTTTTTGTTGCTGAAGGGATTAAACGCAAATCAACCCACCGTTTAACTCCAGACTGGACCCGCGCAATTCTTTTACTGGAAATTGCGATTTTTTTCATCGTGGGATTGATTCCGCAAGGAGTTCCCAATACGGTAGTCGTGGTGGTCGTCTCGTTCGTCGCTTCCGTGCAAATGACTTCCTTCCGCAAGCTCATTGATGTGCCGTACACCTCCACGGTCAGCACCGGTAACCTTCGATCAGCTATCGAGGCTGTGTATGTCGCTGTAACGACCAAGGACACGAACGCTGCCATTCGAGCGATGCGTTATGGTGTCATCCTGGCCGCCTTCTTGGTAGGAGCCTTGCTGGGGGGATTTCTGACTTTAACGATTGGGGACAAAGCCGTTTGGGGCGCTGTTGTTGTACTTATTTTTTCTTTTATTTTATTTACAGAAGAGGAAAAGTGGAAGCTGCCACTGCGTCACTAATCCTCTATTACATCAGCCCTGAATGAACTGTCGCTGGGCCGTTTCGAAGAAATTCAAGAGGTCATTGCGGGACGAAAATGCTGCCTGAGCAGATTGGTTGCTACCGCCCCCTTTGCCCTGAAACGCGCCCAGATTTTCCTTTAAAAACGCTCCGCAGCTAATGGATTGGGTACCGTTGTGTGCGAGAATGATTTTGTTTTCTGCTGTTGTGGCAAATAAAACAAGCAAATCACGCTCAGCGGTCAGCTTGGCAGCCAATTGCTGCATCTCCTGAATGGATTTTTGTTCAAATACATGAGCAAGAACATGCCCCTGTACAGCAGACAGTAACTCTTTCGCCTGGTACGATGCATTTTCCTCTTGTAGGAGCTCTGCTTGCGCCTTGAGCTGCTTATGCTCCTGCTCCCACTTTTCGAATCGAGTCAAAATATCCTTTCGCCCAGTATTGAACTTCGCAGATAACACGTCCAAAATCCGAACACTATCATTAAAGTCGTGGAGTGCGCGAGCACCACATTTGAAATGGATTCTCGTCATCCCTTTTTGCTTTTCCCATTTCAAGCATTTAATCATTCCAATTTCCCCGGTCTGAGCCACATGTGTACCACCGCAAGCATTATATTCAATGCCTTCGATCTCAACAATCCGAATATTTTCCGTCACTTTAGGCATTTTCACAAGCGGAATGTCCTTCAATTGCTCATGGGTTACAAAATAGCTTTTTATGCTGCGGTTATTATAGATTTGCTGATTTACTTCCTGTTCGATTGCCGATAGCTGCGCAGATGTTACTTCCGAACAGTTGACATCGATTGTGGCGTACTCTTGTCCCAAATGAAAGCTTTCTGTACGCGCACCCAACAGCTCCAGGCAAACCGCTGACAGCAAATGCTGTCCGCTATGCTGCTGCATATGATCAAATCTGCGCTCCCAATCCAATTGGCAGGCCACTTTCCCCTCCTCCGGCAAACGTTCTACTTTATGCCAAATATCTCCATCCTCTAGAGCAACATCTAATACACGGATGCCCTGAATCGTTCCTGTATCACACGGCTGACCTCCGCCATGCGGATAAAAGGCCGTTTCCTCAAGCATAACAAAAAATGCTCCGTCTCTTTCCATGCTCTGTGTAATATGAGTGTCCCACTCCGTAAGATTTGGAGCAGTGTAATATAATTTGGCAGCCATTTCAGTCCCTCACTTTTGGGTATCTTTGTCTTGTCTCGTCCGATATTCACTTATTATCAAGCACTTCACTGTAAATATCAATGCAGTGAATAGCTTGAACTACTGCACGAACAACCTCCATGTGCTAAGAAATCTGCATGACGATTAACAAAATTTAGCTTGAAATTCATTTTTGAATCGATTAAGATTAGTCGGCTAACTAATTTGTCGACTGGAACACAATGTAAGAAGAAAGGAGAACCTTATGGATTTTGATTTACGGGACTTGCCCACTCGTGAAGCGCTGCAAGAATTTTCTATGCGTATCCCAGAGATTGATGTAAGAGCGACAGAAGCGATGCTATTTTTTATGCGCGTATCCTCCAGTCTTTTTAAAGTCAGCTTTGAAGGCTTTGAGAAGTTTGGTATATCTCACGGAAAATTTTCAATATTAATTCTTCTGTATCGCAACATCCAAACTGGGTTGCTGGCTACAGAGCTTGCGGAGAAAGTAGGGGTTAGCAAGCCTACCGTTACCGGTCTGCTTGACCGTCTGGAACGCGATGGGCTTATTATGAGATCCGTTCATCCTTCCGACCGCCGTATGAGCATTGTTAAACTGACCAAACAAGGAACAGAAATGATGGAGAGACTGCTGCCTGTACATTTTACATGCACTTCCACACTGATGAGCCATCTATCCAACGATGAAAAAGAACTGCTCCTGACATTACTGAAAAAAATAGAAAGCGGCATCCCTGAAGCAAAAGAGATATATAAAGCAGCAAAGCCAGAGTAAGTTTTAATTTTTGCATTTTAGTTAGCTGACTAACATCTAAATTATTAAATAATAGAATAAATAAAATGTACATAATCAGGATATTTATTCGAGTCTAGGTTGAATCCATTTTATGAACATAAGGAGCATATTACCCATGAATCGCACACAAGTCACCAGCCTTATCATCCCTGTCATTTCTATTGCCTGTCTGATCGGCGGGGGGTTCCTGCTTCAGACTAACGGACAAGACCAAGTCACTACTTCGCGATCCGTTAAAGGCACAACGCTCAATGCTGATAGCATTCATGTATCTTTTGAACAAGTAGGCGGCAAAGTCCTAAACATCCCGGTAACAGAAGAAACGAAAGTGAAAAAAGGAACTGTCCTTATGGCTTTGGATTCCAAAGATGTGGATTTGCAAATTGAGCAGCTGCGGACACAAATCGCGCAGTTCAATACACAGATCAGCCAACAGCAAAAATCCATCCAATTAGGGTACACACGAGCAACAACTCAGGAAAAACAAGCACAGCTGGATATCGCGCAAGCTCAAGTCACTGAGAGCAAAAGCCAAGCGGCACTGCTGCGGGCACAGGCAGCTGAGCGTCAAGCCACTGCTGCGGAACAACAGGTCAATAATGGTGCTCGGGATGAAGATGTTCAGCAGCAACGAATTGCCGTAGCTTCTGCCACCAAAAGCGTTCAGACGGCTCAGACCAACTACAAACGTAATAAAGCACTTTATGATGCAGGAAGTGCATCCAAAGCAGTGTTGGATGATGCTGAATCCTCATTGACTTTAGCGACAAATCAGTTGAGCCAGCAAAAGGAGTCTCTTCAAAAGCTGCTCCATGGCGCTACTCCTGAAGAACGTATGCAGGCCAGTGAACAGACCACACAAGCAGCGGTTGCGGTAAAACAAGCCGAGGAGGAAATCCGTGGTGCCCAATTGTCCGTCGATCGTTCCAAAACCCAACTGGAAACCATTCAGCAAAGCCGTCAACAGCTAGCAGATCAGAAGCTGGCTATCGACCTTTTAAAGCAACAAAAAGACACACTGGAAGTTCAGCTTAAAACATTGCTGCTCAAAAAAGAGCGGCTGGTATTAAAGGCACCACAGGATGGCAAGGTTACTTCGATTAGTACAAAAGTCGGCGAAAATGTCGCACAAGGGGCGCCTGTGATTACCCTGGAAACCAACGATTTATATTACGATCTGTATGTGAATGAAGAACAAGCGGGTAAATTCAAGGCCAATCAAGAAGTTAAAACCCGAGTATCTGCTCTCAACAAGGACTTGAAAGGTACCGTACGTTATGTGACCGCTGCGCCGCAATTCGCTAATGTAAAGATGTCCCGTGAAAAAGGTGAGGCAGATACCGCCACATTCCAAGTACGTGTATATGTAACAAGAGAAGCCGCTTTGCTACCAGGCATGACAGTTGAGGTGAATACGAATGAAATCACTTCGTGATGAATGGACGTATCTGGTTCACTCCAAGTATCCGATCATAGCTATCATCTTCCCGCTGATTGCAGTGCTGGGGTACTCCCTGCTGCTCCCAAGCAGCCAAATTAACGATGCTAACGTGGTAGTGGTGGATCAGGATAACACAGCCTACAGCCGTGAGTTGATTCAGAAAATAGATGCTTCTCCATATATGAACGTAGCTGAGATTGTTTCGTTTACGGACAACCCTGAGCAGTATTTTTACCACGAAAAATATTTAGCCGTTATTTCCCTGCCGCACGGTTTAGAGGACAATCACCATCGTTCCCTTTCCAGCCGTGTGGGTCTCATTCTTGATAACACCAACGTTCAATCTATTACTTCCATTCGTACAGCTATGCAGGAAATTAGCGTTTCCGAGAATATGGAACTGTCTGTTCCAGCTATGTTGAAAACGGGGATGAACGCCGAACAGGCTCAGGGAGCTCTCAATGGTATCGCCTTAGAGGTGCGTTCCCTGTTTAACCCAACCAATGATTATCAGAACACGACGATACTTGCCTTCACTTGTATGTTCTCTTTTATGATACTCAATATCAACAGCTTACCTATCGTTGCCAGACTAAGGGTTTCCAAGAGACTGGCTGCCGAACTGCAAAATCCATTCAACATCCTGCTGCGTATTCTTCCTTATACGCTGTTTTCGACGGCTGGCTTAATCTTCTCTCTCGGGATGCTTAAAATGTTTGGGGGAGGTCGTTTCGAGGCCAATCCGATCCTCTTCATGATTCCGGTTGTCCTATATGTATTCGGTACCGTATGTTTCAATATCCTGGTTGCATGGGGCGCTGCACATCCGGGAATTGCTATTGGAAGAATGGTGATGGTGCTCATGCCTGCTTTTGTGCTGTCGGGAGCTGTTCTTTCCAGATCACTGTTTCCACCTTTAGCGATTCAAATCGGTGATTTTTTCCCCTTCGTATGGATGTACAAATTCCTGCGCACCATGGGACTGCGGAGCGCGCCTTTTCAGGAGATGCTTCCCGAACTCGGTTCTCTGTTACTATATGTTGGTGTACTCTCCATGCTGGTGATCGCCAGAGCACTGTGGGAAAAACAGAAGCTGGCCAAGCAAACTGCGGGTTCTGCTTCTGAAAAGGGATCACCACTTCACGTTGTTCCAGCAAGCTCAACTGGCGGCGGGTTATCTATGCAAGGGACACCGTCAGCACCTATGCACGAGCCTATAAAAGGATAAAGTCTCGTCTGTAAAATAAAAAAGAGTTAAGTGCTATCTAATGAGCCTTAACCCTTTTCAATAATCAGGATTTTGCAAATTCCTCAACAATATGAAATTCTCATTGTTATCAGAATAAGTTTTACTTATATGCCAGACCTAATTGATAAGCGTGCTCCAGTAAACCTTCAATGTATTCTTTCGATTCGGACAAAGTATCATAGAAGAACTCCACCTTGGACTCTCTTACTCTTGCGTAACCAGCAATGGCTTTATTCAAATAATTAGTAACCAAATCGTGATATTCATACTTGATCAGATGTTCTTTCGTCCCTCCCGCCAAGCACATCCACAGAACCTGCTTTGTCGTGAACTCCTGAAGTAAACCTATGTTCCACACTTTATCCAGGTACCCTTTTAGCATGGACGGGACACTATACCACCATAGTGGAAACACAAAGACCAGAGCATCCGCAGCCACTATTCTATCCATCTCTTTCCGTGTTTCAGGGGCATATTGTTTATGGGTCGTATTCCAATCCAGCTCATCTGCAGCGCTGTACACCGGATTGTATCCATCCCGATCCAAGTCCAAAATATCTACCTCGTGCTTATTCTCTTTCAATCCCTCTACAAAACGATTCATAACCGCAAGGGTAAGTGAATCTTCTCTAGGATGCGTGACGACCAATAGAACTTTCATATATCCGTAACCTTCTTTCTCCTCATAATTAGTGAACCCTGTCTACAGATGCTATTATGGATGTTATACATTAAAGTGTGAAGTACGCACTTCAATGTACTGTAGGTACTTTAAGGTTCCTTAGTGCCTTTTGTATTACAGATCGGAGAGGGGGAAAGTCTATGAAAGACAAAGCCAAAACCTATATGCTCGGAATCGAGGCAACTTTGGAGGTCATCAGTGGAAAGTGGAAAGGTATTATCCTACACCATTTAACCAGCGGCAGAAAACGTACATACGAACTTCGTCAACTCATTCCGAAAATCACCCAAAAAGTGCTCACCCAACAGCTTAGAGAGCTTGAAAAGGATGGAATCATCCACCGCATCATTTATAACCAGGTTCCACCCAAAGTGGAGTACGAGCTTAGTGAATATGGCTGGGATTTTAAAGATTTGCTTGATCGTTTTTGCTTATGGGGAGAAGATCATTTGGATAGGATCTATGGAGATAAAACAAAGGTGCTGGAAGAGTATTCTGTGAAGGAAAAAAACGCCAAACAAGCACCACCTCTTTAAGGAGGCGTGCTTGTTTGAAATACTATAGCTGTGTACCTTGTTTATTCACCAGTCTCCGCAAATTTGCGAATACGAGCTCCTACTTCATCCCGCACGCGCTGGAATACACTCCATTTCTCCTCTTCTGTTCCTTGTGCTTTAGCCGGATCATCAAATCCCCAATGTTCACGGCGCACGTGCGGAGGTGTGATAGGACATTTATCGGCAGCATCTCCGCATAAGGTCACAACTAAATCCGCGCTATTCAGCAAAACAGAATCAATAATATCTGAAGTTTGACCGGAAATATCCAACCCAACTTCATTCATTGCCTGCACCGCTTTAGGGTTAAGGCCGTGTGCTTCAATGCCCGCACTGTATACATTCCAACGGTCTCCCAAGTATTGCTTAGCCCAGCCTTCTGCCATTTGACTGCGGCAAGAGTTACCAGTACACAAAAAATAAATTGTCTTCTTTTCCATCATTAACGTCTCCTTCGATGTTCAATTACGAAATGATTAACCACAGATATAAGCCCAGCAGGGTAATAAAAAGTGTAGGAATAGTTAAGACGATGCCTGTTTTAAAATAAGTACCCCAAGAAATTTTCACGTTTTTGGATCGAAGCACATGCAACCACAATAATGTGGCTAACGAACCGATTGGGGTTATCTTCGGTCCGAGATCCGACCCTATAACGTTAGCATAAATAAGAGCCTCTTTGACTATACCAGTTGTATGGGTGGCATCAATGGCAAGCGCATTAATCATGACCGTAGGCAAGTTATTCATACCCGACGAGATAATCGCCGCAATAAATCCCATGACCATGGTGGCCACAAACATACCTTGATCAGCAGCCGCTTGAATCACATGGGACAGCAGATCCGTCAAACCGGCATTACGCACACCATACACCACAACATACATCCCGATGGAGAAAAACACGATGGCCCATGGAGCGCCCTTGATGACTTCTTTCATGGGTACCACAGGGCTTCTTCTAGCCATCAGCAAGAAAAAGATGGCAATGATACAGGCCACCACCGAGACGGGAATGTCTAAAAATTCGCTTGCAAAGTAGCCAACCAACAATATTGTGAGAACAACCCAGGACATACGGAACATCTTTGGATCTTTTATTGCATTTGCAGGCGTGATTAACTGTGTCGTATCAAACGTTTTAGGAATTCTTTTGCGAAAAAAGAGATACAGTACCACGATACTAGCCAATAAGGAAAACAGATTAGGTACAATCATACGACTCGCATATTCCATAAAACTGATTCCAAAAAAGTCGGCTGACACAATATTAACGAGGTTGCTGACTACAAGCGGAAGCGACGTCGTATCTGCAATAAATCCGCTCGCAATGATAAAAGGAAACACCATTTTCTCATCCAATTTCAGTGCCCGAACCATCGCCAGTACAATTGGTGTCAAAATTAAGGCCGCACCGTCATTGGCAAAAAAGGCAGCAACTACGGCACCCAGCAGGCTCACATAGACAAACATCCGGGTTCCGCTTCCACGGGCTATCCGTGCCATGTGAAGTGCTGCCCATTCGAAGAAACCAATTTTATCAAGAACTAATGAAATCAGAATAATGGCAACAAAAGCTAGTGTTGCATTCCAGACAATCTGAGTCACTTCCCAAACATCATGCAAATCGACGACACCTACCAATAGAGCAAGTACAGCTCCTCCGCAGGCGGACCAGCCAATAGACAGATTTTTAGGCTGCCAGATCACTAGCACTAAAGTGGCTAAGAATATAATGCAAGCCAACAAAATCAATGTTCTAAACCTCCATTACATTACCTTATAAACATATACTTATATTAAAAACACAGTTATTCCACAAGGAGATAAACGGAACAGGCTTTAGGATGAACAAGCTGAGGAATCCGGTCCACAAGATGCGATCGGTTCCTCTTTATTCAGCCATTTTAAAATCTGCTTGGAGCCTGGCATACTCTCAAGAACAGCTTGAATATGCGGCTTATCCTCTACGTTTAAGGAATAGTATACCCACTGACTTCGTCGTTCTTCTTTTACAATTCCTTGCGACTTTAATTTTCTAAGATGTTGGCTGATTGCTGGCTGCGACATATCAAAAATATCTACAAATTCGCAAACACACCATTCTCTTTCTCTTAGCAGGGAAAGAATGGCTAATCGGGTTTTATCCCCCAATAGCTTTAAATGATCGGCTATACAACCTAGTTGATCCAATGTATGACCTCCTTCCAATAGAAATAATAATATGCTTATATACTAATATGGATTAACTTTAATATCAAGAACGCTCAATACTTATTTGTTCACCAATTGCAGAATCCAGTCTTTTATATCCACAATACGCAGTGTTTTGGGCTGTGTATTCGTTCCAGAAATAATTAGTGGAACAAGGGAATCTTTTTCGTGCAGCGATCCATGGGCTCCCCCTCCGATGTGGGTAGGGGAACTTTCGCTGACGAGTTCGTATCCCGGTTGGACCGTGACGACAACATATCTTCCCTCATGCGAATTCATTGCCCCGTGTAGCCTCGCCAAAATATCTGGATATTTTCCATATTTGATCCGGTTATTATTTACCGTAATATCCACAAGGTCCTCTTCGCCCGATAATGTCCACGATTGTCCATATTCATCCATATATTTTCCACCGGGACGATAAGAAAACAATTTACCCTTTTTGCCTTTTGTAACATGAATATGGTTTGTACCATCTTTCATAGCGATAATGTCGAGCTTGTTCTCCTTTTGTAAAGACTTCACCACATCGGATAACTCTACGTTATCGTTTATTGCATAGATATAGGCCATCCGTTCATTAGCGGCAATCACGATCTGGTCATCACTTCTTACGGGTTGATTTAATTTTGCAATACGGTAATGGCTTAAAAGAGACCTTAAATCAACAGTCGCTGCCTGTCGATCATCATATACAGCGCTTTGCGCACTATCGCCCATGACAATCCATATCGCACTGTTTACAGCCTCTTCCCACGAACCGTATGTGTTCAACACAGTTTGCAGTGCTTGGTCCGCTTTTTCAATTCCCTTTAGTTGAGTGGGACCCTTTCTATGCGCCAAATTATCATTCTCTGGGAAGTAGGCGATAGTTACATCTGGAAGTTTTTTCTGGCTGATTAAAAAAGCGGTATCCTTTGCGGAAAATTCGTTGTTCATCCCAAATTTTTTCCACACAGGAGTGTTCCAGCTATTTTTCGGATTCAATTGTGCCAGAGCTGCATAGGATAACCATTTAGGTCCTGTGACTATCATTTTTTCTGGTACTCTACTGCTATTCGCTATGAAGTCAGGCACTTTGAGGGCATGTTTCGTTCTTCCTCTAAAAACAATAGCATTGATGGACGCGGATTCTTCCCCTTTATCAGCCAATTCCTCATGGATGGTTTTCGTTTTTTTGTTCAGATGAACTTGGTTTAATTGGTAAATGGCATCTAAAAATACTTGCAGTTGGTCTATCTTTAGGGCTTCCTTGGCACCATTTCCGTAGAAAATCATGCGTTTCCTTGAGTCGCTGTACCACACAAGTCCGGGCACATGATGTTGGTCTGCATACGTCCCCGTTAATAAGGTACTGTCGATGGTCACAGACATCGTGGGAAATGAACTCACTACATGTGGGAAATATTTCCCTTGATGAAGGAGATATTGCATTGCCGGAGCACGGCCTTCTTGAATCGCATCCTGCAAAGGCTTATCCATTAAAGAATCAATCATGATGAATATGACCGGTTTGGCCTTATTATTCACTGGGATATGGGACTTGATGCTTTGTTGATTTAGCTGTTGACTGGAGTCCGCCCTGCAACCGACGATTAGTAAACTTAAACTTAGCACTAGTACAATCGTGATTTTATACTTTATTCCCATTTGTGTATCCCTTTCTTTGAAAAACACAATTCCCTTGATTTTTTTATTTTTGCTTACACTAAAAAAAATTATTCCGAAATGAATTTTTTTAATCTAATATGCCAAATTACTTCTAGTGACTCGAATAATTAGAAAGCTGGTGAACTCCCATTAACATCCCGTTCTCACCTAGACTGTATCATTGGTTTGTCCGTCCAAAGTGGTTTACTAAAAAATATATCCATGATCATGTGCATTCCCATTTTTCCTTTGATAGCCAAACTGTACTGGATTTTGGCTGTGGTACTGGAGCAAATTGCTCCATGTTTAACCCGTTGTATTATGTTGGAATTGATCCTGACGCCCAACGAATTGATTATGCAAAGCGATTATATAGCCACCATGCATTTCAAGTATTTAATAGTAATAATTTACCATTTGATAATGAGTCGTTCGACTACATACTTATTATCGCTGTATTACACCACATTTCTTCGGATGAAATATCTAGCTACATGAAGGAATTCCAAAGAATCCTAAAGCCTAACGGAACCATTGTCATTATGGAACCATGTTTATCCAAGAAAAAACCGCTATGTAACTGGTTTATGAAATGGTACGACAACGGAGAGTATATTCGTAATGAAAAAGAATATATTCAATTGTTTAGAGATCAGGATTATGATTGTAGGGTCTTAAAACGATTCCGAAAATGTTTTTTATATCACGAGTTGTTTTTTTCAGTAAAACCAAAATCTTTAATGGGAGGGGAAAATAACAATGACTACTACAAGCATAAACGGATACTCGATGCACTATATTGATTCCGGTGAAGGAATGACCATCCTATTTATCCACCCTCCAGTACTCACAAGTTTAAATTTCACATACCAAATCCAAGGACTATCGCCCGATTTTCGAACTGTAGCTTTTGATATCAGAGGACACGGTAAAAGTCAGCCTTCCGAACAAACGGTTACTTACCCTCTCATCGCCCAGGATATTAAGCATTTGATGGACCGGATGAGCTTGGATAAAGTATTTTTGTGTGGATATTCTACCGGCGGCTCGATAGTACTTGAATTCCTCCTGACTTATCCAAACCGAGCATGGGGAGGCATTGTTATCAGTGGAATGTCGGAGGTAAACGATTGGCGCCTAAGAAACAAAATTTCTTTGGGCATTGCTCTATCCAAAATCGGCGCAGTTGGTACGATTGCGCTTTCGATTGCTTGGTCACAAACGAAACAGCTACCTTTGTTCCGTAAGTTATTCAACGATGCGAAGCAGAGCCATCCCGGGAATGTCGAACAATATTATCGTTACAGCTTGAAGTATAACTGTACCTCACGGCTCGGGGAAATCCATCTTCCTGTCCTGCTCGTTTATGGTGAAGAGGATAAACACTTTCATCCTTATGCCAACATATTGCATCAGCAATTACCGAAGAGTGAGCTTGTTTTCATTAAAAAAGCCGATCACCGCCTCCCTACGAAGGCCGCTGGAACATTGAATGAACTGATCAAGCAGTTCATAGAACGCTTCAGTGAAAATAATTTATAATATTTTATACAATGTAAATATACAAATTATGCTAAAGTCATATATAGTTTAGGTTGGATAGGTATGTAAGTTCTGCTTCTAAACCTAAAGGGGTGTAAAAATGAAATGCTAAAGCGTATTCAAAATCTTTTCTTTATCCCTAACTACCCGCTATTTATGATCTGTATGTTATTGCAAGGTATGGCTATTTCCATAAGTGCACCTTTTTTAGCTGTATATTTTACAAGTACACTTGGCGTATCTGTGGGAACCTTTGGTGTGTTTACAGCGGTGACTTTGATTTGTGGTATATGGATAAGCTCCCTTATTGCCAAACGCTCCGATACCGGGTTAGACCGCAAACAAATTTTAGTGATTTGTACGTTATTTAATGCTGTAGCCTTTGCTGGATATCTTGTAATCCAAAATTTTTATGTACTTTTTATTTATATGACTGTCTTTACGGCAATTGGCGCCCCTGGGATGCCACAGTTATTTGCCAGTGCACGTGAGGCGGTAGATCGCAGTAAATCTGCGGATCATGCCTTTGCGAATTCAACGCTTCGTTCTATGTTTTCTCTTGGCTTTATTACCGGGCCGCTCTTTGGTTCCTTCTTGATTGCACATACGGGCTTTAAAGGTATTTTTGTCGGTACGACCTCTATTTTTGTACTTATTGCCGTTCTTCTATTCTTTTTTATCAAGCAGCCTCCTGTTCAAGCTAAAAATAAGGATCAACTTTCACTTCATCACATTACATTACATAAAAATATTAAAATTCTGATTCCTTTTCTAGTTCTTACTCTGCTTTATACGTCTCACTGGATGAATAGTTTGAACATTTCCTTGTTCATCATCCACAATTTAAAAGGTGACACGAATGACGTTGCCCTAGTATCCAGTATTTGCGCAATCTTAGAGATACCCTTGATGCTCATGCTGGGTGTACTAGCAGCCAAATACTCCAACCGTTTGCTTATATTTTTAGGGGCTCTAACAGGCGTTGTCTATTATCTTCTCGTCCTTATGTCTACGGAGATGTGGCAGCTATTTGTGGGACAGCTTCTTCTAGCCTTCTTTGTTGCAGTGATATCAGCCATTGGTATCAGCTACATGCAAGATTTGTTGCCATCTCTGCCCGGATATGCCTCGACACTGTATTCCAATGCGACAACGATCGGAAGACTGGCGGGGAGCTTGATGGGCGGATTGTTCGCTCAATGGATGGGTTATCGAAACTCCTATTGGGTATGCTTATTCCTGATTCTCTGTTGCCTTGGTCTGCTCGCGATTTCAAAAAAATTAGAGTTTGACAACTCGGCTGCTCTACAAGAAAGAAATCACAGTCTATAGGACAGCACCAATACAAAAAGCAGCACGTAATCTGGACGAGAACCTGAAGTCCGTTTACGTGCTGCTTTGTTATGCTATCATGCCATGCATGGTCCAGATTGGTTACATCGTAAGCCTCCGCACACGCACCCTATTTTTCTCGCATCCTAATTTCCTATAGTAGAGAAACGACTCATAATTGCATCTGCCGCATACGTATAGCCGCCAGCCTGACGTAGTGATTGGCCAACTACATGCGCCTGTTGTTTATAGATGGCTTGATTTAAAACCTCTACCAAAGCAGCTTTTAAGATAGCGGGTGTAAGCTCATTTTTATTCACAGCAATACCCGCTCCCAGCTCTTGTACCCGATTGGCCACGATCGGTTGATCCGATGTCATGGGAACCAGAACCATTGGCACGTTGTAATACAAAGCTTCGCTTGCACTGTTCATTCCCCCATGTGTAATAAAGGCATCTACACGCTGGAGCATTTCCAGCTGCGGAATATAGGGCTTGATCATAAAATTGTCCGGGATATTGACTGCCAATAATTCCATCTCCGCATATTGGCCTGATGAAAGTACAAATTGCACAGGCAAATCGCGAAATGCTTCAAAGCAAAGCTTGTAAAACTCCAAATCTCTATTAAGAATAGTTCCCAATGATATATAAACAACCTGCGGATACAAAGCACGAAGCTGTTCGAACGGAAAAGAAGGTGCATCTTTACGAGGTACAATAGATGGACCTGCAAAAATATAACTATCATCCAGCTTTTCAGCTTGCGGTTGAAAATAACGGCTTGTATACACGACCTTTAGGCTGTGGGAATGTGAATCGAGTTCATCAATAGCGGGGACGGAAACCTGAAACTCCTCAGCTAATTGATGTACTACTTTCATGGTGTCATCATAAAGCTCTCTCACTTTTATATCATGATCATCCCAGCCTTGATCAGATCCCAGAGGCTCTACGAAAGCAAACGAACAGACCGTGCATACCGATGGTATTCCCAGTCTCTCTGCTATAATTTTGCCTCCCCAACCCATTAAATAGTCATAAATCAAATAATCATACACCTTATTTTCAATTGCTTTCATAACCTTTGGAATAATCGGTTCAATCAAACCTTTAACGATCATATTCACGAATTGATAATGATGTTTATATTCAGCCGGCTTTAATACAGGATTATGAATAAATGCATCCACACTAAATGAATAGGTGATCAGGTTTGCTCCCGTTTGTTGAATTCTCGTACCAAATTCCTCTGAACACACATAATCCACTTCTTCACCTCTGTCAACCAGCTGCTTCACTAATCCTAAGGACGGATTAACATGGCCTTCAGCAGGCGTGATCATAACCAACACACGTGCCATCCTACACCTCCAACATAATAATATGTTCAACTAAAAATAATTGTAGGGTTTTTCATGATGTTTACGAACAAGATGTACATTAGCCTCGAGTTTATTACCACCTGTTATGCGCCTAAAAATACATCTCATATTCAATATATAAAATATTTACCATAATAACAAATGGTTTCAATTTTAGATTATGTATGTACCACATCCAAGTTTGCTCACAAACACGCACATAAGCGGAGGAAACGCTTAAAGCGTATCCCCCCGCTTATCTATTGAACATCAAATTTATAGACGCCAATTCCAATGATCTGTCCCGCTCAGAACAGCTTCAACAGTGTACTGGTCTGCTTCGTCAGCTGTAAGCTGTTTGGCCCAAGGTACACGCCCGCTACTTCCTGCACCTGGTCCAAAGTTGTCGAACTCTCCAAATCTTGCGGTCTGCTCATTGGATTCCTTACCCCAATTGTTCCAACCACCCGGCTTGATATGGTCATCCATATAGGTCTTCAAAAAAGTAACATGAGCGTAAGGACGCCATGGTCGCCCAAGATCCACCTTGCCTGTCAAGCCAGCTTCGGTTGTCAGACGACACTGAGTAAATACAAAACCTGGCTGGTTCTCTTCTGTTGAAGCTGCGGTTACGTATCCGGCACGCAGGCTGTGTATGATCGAATTATCAAACACAGCAGGTGCATTGCCAAATATAAAATCCACACTGCCACTGATGTAGCTGTCCTTAAAATACTGTCTGCCACGGTTTACGAGCAAAGTATCCTGTAGGCCGGTAATTTTGACATTATGATACTTGCCACGATCACCTTCGGCATATAACGCTACAGCCTGCACCTGCCCGGTCCCTTCTGTGTTGGCGACCGTCACATTTTCCATCACAAAGTCAGGACTTTGCACACGCATGGTATAGCTGTTGCTCGTTCCTAATTCTTTCCCGTCCACTATGGTCTTGGCTGTATCATCAAAAGCAATGATCGTTTTGTCCCGATCTTCTCCGATAATGCTCAGATTTTTTTTGGAGGAATTCACCTTTATTTTTTCACGGTAGGTACCGTTTTTGAGATGGATAATAGTCCTTGTGTTGCTGTTGTCAGGGACTGCATCAATAGCTGCCTGGAGAGATGTATAGTCAGCAGGGCCATAGGTCGATACAACCACACTAGTGGGAGAGGTTCCTCCTGAGTCTGTTAGCTTGCGGACCTTAACATTGCTGAATTCCGACGTATTGTAATTCCATACATCGTTTTGTTGTTTGGATGCATCGGTAGCTAGCCCGAACAGTAAGGGTTGATTCTCTGGAAAGTCCACGACTGCTTCACCCACTTTATCCCAATTTGTTAGACCATCGGCGGATATCCATCCGGTCAGCTTTTGCCCTTGTCTCACCAGACGAACCGAATATGGCGTTGTAATAAATGTTTCCATTGACGCGCGCTTGGTTTTACCATCTGTTTGATCACGACTAATAAGAGTCCCCTGTTTACCATATTTAACAAATGATAAAGACATAAAGGCCATTTTTGATCCAGGCTTCAGTGATTCACGAATCATTACACCTGCTTCGGCATTATCATCCACAGGAGTAATCTTCTCCACACGGGCTGTAATTTCACCATCCCCCTCCCATTTCTGATAAGCATAATGGAAAAGATCAGCCTGACCGTCAATGTCCCCCGCTGATTTTAGTCGTATGCTGCTGCCGTTTGCATCTTCTTTTAATACCTGAGTATGCCCTTTGATATAGCCATCGTTGCCCTCAGAGCCAACCTCTTCGCTGAGCCAGCTTCCCGTTGGTACAGTCGTGTTGACGTGGATAGTGACAGGATTGGAAAATGCAGCAGTTCCCTTGCGGTCTGTCACCCGTGCAATAATGTAATGGGTGCCGTCCGTCACATGATTCCAGCTGATTTGATAAGGCGCATCCTCTACTTTTCCAGCAAGTTTGCCGTCAATGATAAATTCAACGTGGGCAATGCCATCTTGGTCCTTGGCCGTTGCAGTTATGGTCGCATCACGTCCGGCTTCCAAAATATCGTTATGCTTCAGCGAACGTCCGCCTTCATCCGACACCTGAACGACGGCCTCCGGATTATCTACCCCACTTCCATTGGACAGCTTCTCAATGAGATCATTTAAATAGACTTCCAGATTCGTATAGCCCTTGGCAAAATGAGCATACTCGCCTGTGCCGGCAAGCTCCTGACCGTTGCGGTCGTCTGCATTTTTGGGGTCCAGCCCATGGGCGCGTTCCCATTCATCCGGCATACCATCATGATCACTGTCAGTAAGCTCCGTGTTGGTTACGCTATAATCATCGTAAATCCATCCTACCTCACGCGGAGAATTGATAAACGCACCCGTTCCATTCTTCACATCATTCATAATGCGGGCGTCCACCGCATCTCTTCTTGGCAGCGTGGCTCCTGAACCGGCAAGCACCTCAGTGTATGCGGTCTGTGCATCTGTCGCTTGATATGGACCATACGCATCCGGTGAAATCCCGTTGTCGTATTCCCCTCTGACTTCAATCGGCTCTGCCAAACGAGTGGAAGGATCAATAATCGATCCAATGGATGTTCCAAGCTGCCAGTTGTCCTTAGTAACCGATTCGTTGCCGTACATGTAGTTGCCACCAATAAACATGCGTGTTTTATATTTTTTACTACCCACGTCTACAAAGATTTGACCGCGAACATCCTTATATGTGTTGGGGCCATACTTATAATAGTTATTCAGCACATTATACGATCCTTCACCACCACCGTATGAAGAGAAAAATCCCCAGTTATAAATGACATTATTGGTCATTTCCACAGCGTCGATTTGTTTTTTATCGGTTGGGAAACGCGGGTTGCGGCTTGCATTGTGTGCCAACAAGTTATGATGATAGGTGGAATTTCGACCACCCCATATGCCGCCATAGCCGTGGCGACCTTTTTGGTGCGTGGTCATTAGCATACTTTCGGACGCAATGGACCATTGTACCGTCGTATTTACGTTATCGTACAGACTCAGTACCTCATCCACAGACCAGCTAAAGGAGCAGTGATCAATCATAATGTTTTTATGATATCTGGATCCTAATGCGTCATCCTCACTGGGGTAACGGTCGGTTAATCGAAAACGCAGGTAACGGAGAATGACGTTATCTGCATCAATCCCTGTCGTGTAATCGCTTACAGTTATACCATCGCCAGGAGCTGTCTGACCTGCAACCGTCAGGTTGTTGCCCAGGATTTTAAGTGGCTCCTTAAGATGAATGGTTCCGCCCACCCGGAATACGACCGTCCGATTATCCGAGCTGACCGCTGCACGAAGAGATCCGGGGATCACCTTCTCACCTTTGCCGTAATCCTCCAGCGTGGTAACTTCGTAGACTTCACCTCCGCGTCCACCGGTAACATATTTACCGCCACCTTCAGCCCCCGGAAACGCCGGAATATTCGTCGCTATTTTTTCTACTTTTGCCATCTCTGTCCCTACCGCAGTCTCTGCTTGAATCAGTGGTGGGCACAAAGTCAACAACAATGAACCCACAACCACATTACATAGCACCTTTCTCCATGTACGCTGCTTGCTCATATTCTGTTTCCTCCCTAAGATTTTCTTTCACACCAGCGCATATTTTTATAAAAGAATGATCCGAGACGTTCAGAAGTGTTTTCACCTCCTTTCATCAATCTTTTCTGCTTTTACCGTGGGCAGGTGTCATATATACTAGGATATATGAATGCGCTTACTTATCTTAATTTGCAAAGGAAGAAGCACATGAATGAAATGAAGGAAGACAAATATGTCATCGGAGAACAACAATTCTCCATTCATCACATCTACCGTACCGGCTTCACAGTTATGCCCAGACCTCATGTTCATGAGAACTATGAGCTGTATTTTTTGCTGCAGGGCGAACGCATCTACTTTATGAACGGCAAGGTATACACCGCTCGCAAGGGCGATCTGATATTCATCCTCCCTCATGACTTACACTCTACCGCCAGCACGCAATTGGAGGAAACAGAACGCATTTTGATTCATTTTTCTCCGACGTTTCTCCCACCGCAGGATCGTGACATTCTGGATCTACCGCCGTATCAGCAATCCGCGTTGCTTCGCTTACCGGCTAGAGAACAAGTCGAAGTTGAACGACTGTTCCTGCAAATGAATAGCGAATGTAGGAACAAGCAGCCTCTGCATGAGCGTTGTGTACAGCATTTGCTGCTGGAAATGCTTATCCTGGTGCACCGATCGGAAGCGGCCGAGCGTAGTGAACTTATTTCATCTCATCCCATGCATCAGAAAATCACAGAAATTTCATCTTTTATTCAGGATCATTTCAATGAGCCGTTAACTCTCGAACAAGTGGCCGCCTGCTTTTTTATTAGTCCAGCCTACCTAAGCCGCATCTTTCTAAAATTGACTGGCTTTCATTTCAGCGAATACATCCGCGTCGTGAGGGTTAGGGCGGCTCAAACCAGACTGCGAACCACCAAAGACAAAATCCAGAGCATTGCGGAGGATGTCGGCTTCGGTCATGCCTCCCATTTTAATAAAATCTTTAAAAAAATAACCGGGCTCTCCCCTCTTCAATACCGTAAACAGGTTCGATAGGTATTCAGTGTAAATAATTAGGCGCTAATTTTATACATTCGCTCTTGTCTTGTTTTTCCATTTTTATATCTGCTTGCTCTTTCATGGAACTAAAGACGAGCCGCCTGGATTAGGTAATTTACACGACAAAAAAGCCATACTTCGCTGCAATGTGTGCAACGAGGTATGGCCTATTCCATCATTCATTTTACCTCTTCAAGATGATACTCATCGTTTATCCGTGACCTCTATTGTAATGCTTTGATATTCTGAAGCAGCATTTCAATATTTTCTTTCTTTGTGGCCCAACTGGTGCAAAATCGAACAGCAGTATGTGTATCATCAACCTTTTCCCAAAAGGAGTAAGTATATTTTTCGCTCAATGCCTGTAATATGCGATCTGATATAATTGGAAACTGCTGATTGGTTGTAGAATGATACAGGAAAGAAAACCCTTGCTCGGATAATCCTTTTTGCAGCAACATGGCCATATCTATGGCGTGTTTGGAAATCTCAAAGTATAAACCGTCCTCAAACAGCGTTTCAAACTGAATGCCCAGCATTCTGCCCTTAGCCAGCAGTCCTCCTTTTTGCTTGATCATATATCTAAAGTCTTTTTTCAAAGCATCATTTAGGATAACGACGGCTTCTCCCATCATTGCTCCAATTTTAGTGCCGCCAATATAAAACACATCGCACAGCTTTGCTATATCTGCTAATGATACATCGCTATCCTCTGCAACCAAACCATAGCCTAAGCGGGCTCCATCTATAAACAGCGGTAAACCATATTCACGACAGACTTTACTTAACACTTCCAGCTCCGATCGGCTATAGATCGTTCCATTCTCGGTCGGTTGAGAAATATAAACCATCCCGGGTTGTACACAGTGCTCAGGAGCAGAATCACTCCAGTGAGCGTCGTATAGTTCCTTTACCTGCTCACCCCGGATTTTCCCATCCTCGCTTGGCAATGTCAGTACTTTATGTCCAATAGCCTCAATTGCTCCGGTCTCATGCACAGCAATATGTCCAGAAGTTGCCGCAATCACACCTTGATGCGGACGCAAAATCGAAGAAATGACCGTTGTATTGGTCTGTGTACCTCCAACCAAAAAGTGTACATCCGCATTTTCGGAGTCACACGCCTTTTTAATATAAGCTCTGGCTTTTTCACAATGATCATCCATACCATAGCCTGGCGTTTGTTCCTCATTCGTTTCCAGTAGTCGCTGTAATATACGTTCATGGGCACCTTCGGTATAGTCGCATTCAAATCGTATCATTCTGTATCCTCTCCGAAATATCCAATTTCTTCTGAATTAACAACATAGAAGCATGTAATTCTTCAATCTCTATTTCTGAAAGTCCTTGAACTAATCTTAGAATTTGCTCATCAGACCTTTCATTCAATTGGTTGTAGAACGTTTTTCCTTTAGGTGTCAGACGAATTAGATTTGTTCTATTATCCACCGTTGAATTTTCCTTAACAAGAAAGCCCTCTTTGCAAAATTTAGCAATGATCCTGCTCATATAGCTGCGATCAATTTTAAGAGATTCGACCAGCGTATTCGCAATACATGGCTCGATCAACCCGATCTCTATAATGACACGTGCCTCGGTAAAGGAATATCCGCTATCCAGCACATGTCTATCTAAAACACCAAGTAAATTCGTATAGAACCGATTAAAACGCCTCATATCCGCTATGATATTAGCATCTATATTGACCATAACTCCCCCTATTTAGTGGACTTTTGCAACAATTATAGTACTGATATTTGTTGACTATGTCAACAAATAAAAAGATCGTACATGAAGACCTTCGCCTCATGTACGATCCGTATTCTAAAAGAAATATTGAAGTATATTGTTTTCTGTATTTACCTACAAGGTCAATGAGCTATCGGTGTTTATAGACTTTTCCTGCTTCTGCTTCCGCTTCAGCTTCAGATGAGCTACGACCATATACAGCGTCGGAACGACAAACAAGGTTAAAATGGTCGAAAAGATCAGGCCAAAGATAATGGTCGTTGCCAACGGTTTGAAGAGAATTTCTCCTATGGTGGCGATAGGGATCATCCCCACAATCGCAGTTAGCGAAGTAAGCAAGATCGGACGGAAACGGGCAGAACATGCCATAAGGATCGCGTCTGTCAGTTCAGCTCCTTCACGCCGCGCATCTTCAATAAACTCTATCAATACAATACCGTTGCGCACAACGATACCAGCCAGTGAAATGATCCCCATAATACTCATGAATCCAATTGGCATGCCTGAAATAAAGCTTCCAAGAATTCCGCCTGCCGCTGCCAGATACACAGTGGTCATAATAATGAGCGGTGTGGTGATGGAGTAAAACTGCATGGTGATCAAGAGCAGGATGAGAAAAACAACGATAATGGCTAATTTGCCTAAATCTTTAAAAATATCAGACTGCGCGGATGTTTCTCCTCCCATCGCCCAAATGTAGCCTGGTTCAAACTGTGTATTCGTTAGTTTGCTACGAATGTCATTAGTAAGTTCTGTAGCCGTACGCCCATTCGCATTGGCTGAGATCGTTACCGTCCGTTCCAAATCATAGCGGTGGATTTGCTGAATGGAAAAGCCCGGTTTCATCGTGACTAACTGGGATAATGGAATTTGCTCTTTTGCCGCATTGGTTACGCTTAATTGTTGGAACAATACTTCAGGATCATCGTTTGGTTTATTCATGTATATATTGATATCCAGCAATTCCTTACCTGTATCAAAATCCGTAACATTGACCCCATCCCCCATTAACAGCAGAGTTCGTGTCAAATTAGAATAGGTAACCCGATATTTATCCAACGCTTGTGGATTGACTTGGAAATTCAGATTATAGCTTTGCATCCCCATATTATCGGTCACGTCTATTGCTCCGGGGGTGCCTGCAACTATTTCTTTGACTTTAGCTGTCATGTTTTGCAGTTTATCAATATCTTCTCCCTTCACTCGGATAGACACCGCACTGCCGACCGGGATACCTAATTGAGGAACCCGAATGCTGATCAATGCAGATGGATATTTTGCTTGCAGCGTATGAGTCCAGCTATCCACTGTTTTTTGGAGATCGAATAGCCCCTCTTTTCCAACGACAGCAAGTTGACCGTTGACCGCTCCCCCGGAGCCGTGACCGCCTGCAACATCGCTATACATCTGAGGCGCTCCTCCACCTGCCGTTGCCGACAGCCGTTCTGTTTCTGGTTGTTTTTTGACCCACATGCCAATATCGTTAATAACCCGATTGGTTGCCTGCAACGACGTTCCTTCTGGCATCGTTACGCTGATGGTGGCATCTGCTTGATCGGATTCTGGGAATAGTTGAATGGGAACAACCGCAAGTAGTCCATAAGCGGCTGTACCAATCATAAGACCAACCAGCGCTGTTAAAAGTGGACGCCGTAGTATTCTTGGCATCCAGTTTTTAGAGTACACATTGGATAGAGACTGGATTTGATGCCCCAGAAGCCCAGGTGGCTTAACGGTTTGGTTCCTCTCTTTTCCTTTACGACGTTGATCATACCATTGGCGGAAAATAGGAATAATCGTTAGTGACATAATCATGGAAGCCAGCATGGTTAACGAAATAACGGTAGGGATCGGTTTAATAAAGTCTCCGATATTACCCGGCAGGAATAACAGCGGGGCAAATGCTGCAACCGTAGCTAGCGTAGCTGTAACGATCGATAAGGATACCTCTTTGGTTCCTTTAATGGCTGCCTCCGTAGCATTTTCCCCAAATTCAGAGCGTCGGCGTTCAATGTTGTCATTGACCACGACCGCATCATCAACCAATATCCCTAGCACGATGATGAGTCCGATGACTGATATTTGATTCAGCGTAGTTCCTGTCATAGGCAAGAAAATAAAGCCGATGGCGATGGAAACAGGAATGGCCAACGCTACAAATGCAGAAGTTAGCAAATTCAAACCTAAAGTACATATCACAATGACCGATAAAATAGCAATAATCATCTCTTTGGTCAGGTTTCCAAATATATCACTCACTCGATCATTTTGTGCAAAAAGCAGTTCAAAATGTACATTCTTCGGCAAACTGCTCGCAAGCTGATTGATTTTAGCTGTTGTTGCTTTGGATACCGTCGGCACATCCGTTCCTATATCCCCGCTTACACTGATCGAAATAGCAGGCTTGGTATTCACATACGTATAACTAGCTGCTTTTTTAAAAACAAGCGAGGCAGTACCTATATCCTTCAAAGATATCGGAAATCCATCGTCATTGCTTGAAATCTGGACGTTATTCAGAATCGATGGGTCCGTTGAGGCATTTACCGTCAGCTGATAAGTACGCTCATTGAAATCCATACTTCCTGTAGGTACTCTATCATTCTCATCCTTGATCGCTTGGACAACCTGCTCCCAGGAGAGGTTATATTGTTGCATCTTTTGCGTGTCTAAACTAACTCGTACCTCTTGCTCGGGTACTCCTTGAATATTGACCTGCGAAATACCAGGGACTGTTTTTAATTGATCTTTCCATTTGTTCATTAATTCATTTAATGAGTACAAATCCTCAACCTTATCAGAAGTAATCGCATATGAACCAATGAAAGAGCTAGTCATGCTATCATTGATCATAGGCTGCATCGCATCCTCTGGAAGCTCAGATTGTGCATCCTGCACCTTTGTACGAAGATCAGCCCATACTTTGGTCGGGTCCGCATCATTCAAAGCTTCTATGATGATACTGGATTGGCCTTTCGATGAAGTAGAGGAAATCGTTTTGACACCTTGTACTGCTTTAATTTTCTGTTCCATGATCTTAGTAATGGTTTGCTCGATTCTTTCAGGTGAGGCACCCGGATAGATCGTTGTAACACTAGCTGTCATAGGAATAACATCAGGCTGCTCCTGTTTGGGTAATGATGTAAAATTGAAGAGCCCTAGCAGTATGCACATGCCAAAGAAAATAAGCGTAATTTTCTGCTTTTTAACAATATATTTAATCATTCGGACGACTCCTCCGCTTTCCCAAGCACATCATTCCCAATTAAATCGCCATTAAATAAGGTTCCTGCTCCTTGTGTAACGATTTGATCGCCTGCCTGTAGTCCGGAGAGAACTTCGAATTGATTATTCGTCACTTTTCCCACTTTAATCGTGGTTTTAACAGCCTTACCATTCACAGCTTTAAATATATAAGGGTCACTTCCATTGCTAATCACGGCTTCCACAGGCACTAACAGTGCTTCCGCTTGATTCACACTTTTAGATGCGCTGATGACTTGACCAGGTTTCCAATTCAGTTCAGGATTAGGAATGCTAACTTCCACATTAATACTGCCCGTTTTGGTATTCGTGGATGGATAGATTTGAGTAACAGTCCCTGTTCTAATTTCATCATAGAGAGAAATATTTACTTTTTGGTTTTTCTTCCATGATAAGATTTCGCTGTCCGGTACGGGCAGAAGTACTTTTAAGGTCTTGATATTCCCGACAATGAATGCCTCACTTCCACTGGAGCCCAGTTGACCATCGGCTACTTTTTTTTCAATGACTACGCCAGCGATCGGGGAGGTTAAAGTAGCTTTTTTAAGTGACAAGGATGACTGTTCATAAGCAGCCAATGCATCCTCGTAGGTAGCCTGCGCCTGAGCTTTACTGGCTAGCCCTTGCTGTTTCGTAGCCATAGCGGTCTCCAGCCCTGCTCTGGCCTGCTCTACACCAGCTGAAGCCTGGGCACGTTGTTCCTGTGAGGCTCCCGCAAGCAAGAGAGACAACTGCTCTTGTGCGTCACTTAAACTTTTTTGTGCATTCGTTAATTCCAGCTGTGCATTCTCATTTTCCGACAATGATGCTGCACCTGCCTGGAACAGACTTTGCGTCCGTGCGGCATCCGCTTTTTTCTTATTGTAAGCATTGGTGGCCGCAGTAACCGCATTTTGTGACTGTGCAATTTCCTGCTTTTTGGCGCCATTGTTCAATTCCTGCAATTTCGATTGGGCCGCATCGACCTGGGATTGTGAACTATGAATACCCGCCTGTGCCGATTGAACAGAAGCCTCCGCTTGGCTAAGACCAGCTTTTGCCTTTTCCATGGTGGCCTTGGCCCGATCCAGCTGCAGCTGGTAGGCAGATGTATCTAACTTCGCAAGGACGCTCCCTTTTTCTACGGAATCCCCTACCTCGACCATAGTGTTCAATATACGTCCATCCGCTTCAAAGGAAACACTAGCTTCATTACTTGCCTGCAATGTTCCCGCCAGATTAAAATCATTGGCCAAAGGTTTCATTACAAGCTTCTCTACTTTTACCGGATGACTTGCTTGTGTTACAGAGTTCTCCGTTGCACTGGAGCAACCGGAAGCTACTATAGCTAATGCAATCCCCGTAATCATGATCCTGATTCCTTTTTTCTTCAACTTCATGTCATCCTCCCTGATTCTCTCTTCTAAAGGTGCTATCAGCAACCCGTGGGTCATGTAAACTTTTTTCATTTCTTTTTTCATGTTATAACAATGAACACACAAAAAAATCGTACAAAGGGGCAAGCACCTTATGTACGACTGGGCAATGAAAAACATCTTTTCAGTTAACATCTCTAAAGCTGTAAAATCCCACGTTCCAACGAAACAGCAACGGCTTCAGATCTGGAATCAACACCAAGCTTATTATAAATATTCGTTAAATGCGCTTTGACGGTACGCTCGGAAATCCCCATATCAAATGCTATTTCCTTGCTTTTAAAACCGTGTGCAACAGACTTTAATATATGCCTTTCCTTATCCGTAAGAACTAAGCTGCTCTCGCGGGATTCTAGCTTGGCTTCTTTCTTATTCGTTGCAGCGAACACCCTTGCTGTTATTTCTGGCTGAAGCAACGTTTCACCCCTTAGCGCTGACTCAATCGTGCGAAACAGGTTTTCCCGGCTGGTATCTTTTAATAAATATCCTTTTGCCCCCAAAGAAAGTCCCTTAATCATTAAATCATCTTCGTTATAGGTAGTCAGGATAATGACAGGCGTTTCATTTTGTTTTTCTCTGAGGGCTTTCATTGTTTCCAAACCACTCATTTGTGGCATATATAAATCTAGCAATATGACATCCGGTTGAAGCTCCTCGATCAGTTTAAGAGCAGTTGCACCTTCTCCGGCCTCACCAATAACTTCATAGCTGTCATTGGTCTCCAACACCAGCTTTAACCCTTCTCTAACGACCCAATGATCGTCGACGATTAAAATCTTGTATTTCATGATAGGTCTCCTTTAGTAAGAGGCGCCTCTATTTTTATAGCTGTACCTGCTTGCAATATACTGTTGATATTTATGTTTCCACCCAGCATCCGTACACGTTCATGTATCCCTATTATTCCGTAATGTCCTGTTTGCTTGGCAATAATATTCGTATCAAATCCTTTTCCATCATCACGAATCTCAATTTTAATCTTGCCTTCGTTATCTAAGATATTAATCCATACGGTATTCGCATGTGAATGCTTCGCTACATTGGTTAAACATTCGCTTATAATAAACAGTCCATGCTCGAACAGCAGTCTGGGGACTGAAGCTTTAATTTTGATATTGCGTATGACACGAATGCTCGTAGCCATTGTAAATCGCTGTATTTCTTCCTCCACTGCTTCTGCAAAATCAACTTCCGAGATCGTTTTCGAACGCAGATTGTCTATGGCTCGCCTTGAATCAGACAATGTCCTCCGTACTTGTGACATCGATTGTTGGACAATCTCTTGGGCTCTTTGCGTACTTCCTTTGCTCAGATGAGCGTCAATGGCTTCCAGCTGCATGATTAGCCCAGCAAGCCCTTGAGCCAGCGTATCATGCAGATCACGGGCCATGCGTTGTCGTTCATTGGCAATTGTAAGTTCTTCCACCTTTTGATGTGCGATTTCAAGCTCTTTCAGAACATTTTGTGTGCGGATTCGTGCCTTGACTTGTTTGAGAAAAAGAACCGCATAAGCTACTATAACAACGGCAATTAGAAAAAATAGCGGGATGAACAGCACAAATTGCCTGCCGTCATTGTGAGAGACCACAGCCACACAAAAAAGAACGTAGGAGATCAAAAATACAAGAATGACCTTCAGCGGCTTATAATAAATACCTATACTCTGACCCACCAAAACGGGCATTAAACCCACTAGTACTATGGAGAAACTTTCAGGTAGAAGAAATGCACTTGCAAAGATCAAGCCCCCTTGTATCACAAAATAAGCCCATGAAAAATATTTTGCCACTCTATGAGCATGCAGGTACAAAAGGATGTACAATATGATAATTATAGTGAATAAAGAACTTTGCAGCAGATTTAAACCACCGAACAAATGTTGAAGAATGACAGACTCACTATAAATTATAAAAACCCATATGATCGTTAATATTTTTGAAATATCCTTGTTCTCAACTTCACCTTCACTTTTACTTTCACTTGTTTCCGGATTTAGATTTTGAACCTGAACATTAGATGCATCGTTCATAATTCCCTCCTACAATTCTGAATTTCAGCTTTTCAACTTATTAAGATATGCCGCTATGACGGCCTGGTCTATTTCGTTTGAACAAAAATCATTTATATATCATTTTACAAAAAAACGAAAGGAAAAAAACGTACACATGGGCAGTTTCACTTGTACGTTTGGGCATTGAGTACTTTTTGTTCGATACTATCCATTATGGCGTCATATAAAAAGCACGCAGCAGGTTATCCTGTGCGCGCTTGACCACTCTCTATTCTTCTTCCAACTCATCTGGTACATCATATTTATTGATATGTGAAGTCATTGCTGCAACAGCTTCGCTGGCATCCGTGGTGGCCGGTACTTCTCTGACCACATCATCCGTCTGATCCCGAAAATTCAAACGATCTGCCTCGATCTCTTTCTGTTGATTCGGTTTCATTTTTCATGTCGCTCCTTTTTATTCAAGGGTCTGATCTCGTTCTGTTAACGCGTACAAAGGCACTTCCCGTTCCTCTTCCGGGTTGTTCAGCGCATAGATTCGTGCCGTCTTACGCTGTTCATTCACATGCTGAATATAAATGGGTAGCCCATCGCACAACACATTCGCCATAATGGAAGAGGACGCTATTTCTTGTGCTCTTTGAACATTCATTTAGAAAAAACCTCCCTTGCTAAATCGCGTTCGTCTTTACTATGCACGAGGTAAATATTTGTTATACACATTTCATGTTAACAAGCCCTTGTCCTTATTGTTTAGAATTGTGTTGGCGAATTTTTATGAAAGGATATCATTTGAAAAAATAAATATTATTGTTATTATGGATTGAGAGATTCAGTTAAAACTGCATCTTAAATGAAAGAGAAGGAAAGGAGCAAGGATGGATGTTAAACGTATTAATGGTTAATTTTCCGGCAGAAGGACATGTAAACCCCACGCTTGGGATCACGCAAGCCTTTGCAGCACGAGGGGACCAGGTTCATTACATTACAACTGAGAAATACAAGAATAGACTCGAAGCAGTTGGAGCGAAGGTTCACCTGCATCCTGATCTGGTCAGGACTGCTTCCATTGATACCAACACTCCGACAGGACTGAACGCATTTTTGAATATTCATATCCAAACTTCGATGGACATCTTAGCCATCACCCAGGAGCTGTCCGAGCGTATTCAATTTGACTTGGTGTTCTATGATCGATTCGGAGCTGGTGAATTAGTAAGAGATTATTTGAATATTCCAGGCATTTCTTCATCCCCATCTTTTCTCATTTCAAATCATCTGATGGCTGCCAATCTCTTTCGCTCCGACGCTAAAGTACCGTTTCAGCCTGATGAACAAGTCACGACTTCACTGCATCTCATGAAAGAAAGATTCGGTGTTGCTCCCAAAGAAATGGTTCAATTTATGAACAATTCAGGGGCTTTGAATGTTGTGTATACGAGTAAATATTTTCAACCGAATGGTGAACAATTTGGGGATGAGCATCTTTTTATTGGTCCCAGCTTTCCGGAGCGTAAAGGAGAAAATTCATTCCCGCTGGACAGACTACAGGATAAAAAGGTTTTGTATATTTCGATGGGAACTGTTCTGGACCACACTGAAGACTTTTTTAACACCTGCATTGAGGCTTTTTCCGATTTTGAAGGCATCGTCGTGATTGCAGCTGGCGAGAAAGCTGACTTTACGAAAATTAACCCGGCCCCTGAGCACTTTATCATCTCGTCTTATGTTCCTCAATTGGAGGTATTACGTCATTCAGATGTATTTATTACTCATGGTGGAATGAACAGCGTGAATGAAGGAATTCACTTTAATGTACCCTTGGTCGTGCTGCCTCAGGACAAGGATCAGCCTATGGTCGCGCAGCGGTTAACGGAACTTCAAGCTGGCTATCGAATAACTAAGGATCAAATCAATACACAAACGTTAAGAGATGCCGTACATGAGGTCATGTCAAACGCAGCGTATAAAGAGGGCGTACAAAAAATAAATGACAGCTTCCAGCAATCCGGCGGTACCAAAGAAGCTCTCGCAAAAATTGATGCTTATCTTGATGCTTATCTGCAACATAAGCGCGCCTAAAATCACACGAGCAAAATGGCCACAAAAAAACAGGAATCTGACCATCCACGGTCAGGGTTCCTGTTTGTGGTGCGATTCTATGCGAGGATATCCCACTTCTGGAACGAGACAATCGTACATTTTCCGCTCGCAAACGCATGAATACCTGTTGATTCCATTCCGGGATACACTCTTCCGGTGAGAACATATTCACCGTCGCCGATGAATATTTCCACAGAGCTCTTATCGACGAAGATCCGCAGCTCTATACGTCCCTCTTGTAAGCCTAAGGGCACTCTTCTCTCTCCGCCCGGTCCGATACCGGCACGCTCACGGTTAAAACGGAACAGACCGTCATCGGGACGATACGAGAGTACAGTCTCCTCTTCGCCGCCCACCCGCAGCTTCAAGCCGAATTCATCAGTGTTACCAGCCTCAAACTCAAATACCGCCTTCAGTTCGTAGCTATCTCCGAACGTCTCCATGATCTGCTCGCCTGTCAGCAAGATATCCCTCTGTTCGAACAGATTGGATCGGTAATTTTCCACCTCTTCAAGCGGACGGAACAGCAATCTGTCGTGGTCGATCACCGCTTCCCGCGGAAGACTCATCGCACCAGCCCAGTGGTGTCCCTGCTGGGTTGGCATCTCCGACTCCCACATATCCATCCATCCGATGATGATACGCCGCCCTTTATCGTCCAAGGTTGACTGCGGGGCATAGAAATCGAATCCGTGATCTACCTGAGCATACTGCTCTGCCGTAAATGTTCCAGCCTCCGCATTGAAATCACCTATACCGTACATGGTGGAATGCAGATTACGGTATGCTTCTCCCTGAGCAGGCATGCGCTGTGGAGACAGCATGAATACGTGCCGACCGCCAAGCGGGAACAAATCCGGACACTCCCAATTATCGCCGTAGCGTCCGTCACTCACAGCCAGCACATTGACATACGTCCAGTTTCTCAGGTCTTCAGATCTGTAAAGCAGTACAAGCCCGTTCCCTTGGGCATCATTAGAGCCAAGAACGACGTAGTATTGATCTTCGTGCCTGAACACCTTAGGATCACGGAAATCTTTGCGGCTGACCCTGTCCGGTATGGCGTCATAACCGATGACCGGATTGCCCTCCCACTTTTCGAATGTCACCCCGTCTTCCGATACTGCAATTCCCTGTGACTGCTTGTAATCCTGATCCTTGTCAGGCCCGGTTACAACATGTCCGGTATACATCAGGACAAGCTTCCCGTCCTGCTCAACCGCACTGCCGGAGAAGCAGCCGTCCCGGTCGAACTCACCGTCCGGAGCCAAAGCGACCGGCAGATAGTCCCACTTCATAAGATCGCGGCTGACTGCGTGTCCCCAGTGCATCGGTCCCCACACCGATTTATACGGGTAATGTTGATAGAACAAGTGATACTGCCCGTTATATTGAATGAAACCGTTCGGGTCATTCATCCAGCCAAATTCAGCCATTAAATGGTAGTTCAGCCGATAATCCGGCCGCAGCATATGCCTGGATTGGGAAATAAATTGATCTGCATTCTCTCTCGTATACACTCTAGTATGTTTGATAAGGCATCCTACTCCTACAGTTATTTAATCGAACCTTGCATAACACCCTGAATAATATATTTTTGGGCGAACAAATAGATGATAATGATCGGAAATATCGTCAGTACCAAACTTGCCATCAATGGACCATAATCCACTGTATAGGTCCCATAAAAGTTGTACGTGGACAACGGAAGTGTCCTCTGCTCAGGATCAACCAGAATGAGGGAAGGCAGCAGAAAATCATTCCAGATCCACAGTACATTGAGAATAGAAATAGTGGCAGTCGTGGGCATCAATACCGGAAACACAATCCTGAAGAATGTCTGAATCCGTGTGCAGCCGTCAATTAGTGCCGCTTCCTCCAGTTCCTTCGGAATACTCTTTACGAATCCATGATAAATGAAGACGGCCAGCGAGCTGCCAAAACCGATATACATGTAAATCAGCGACCACTTGCTGTTCAGTAGATCAAGTGAGCCGTAAATTTTCACCAATGGAATCATGATGGCCTGGAATGGGATGATCATGGAAGCTACCATCAGCATAAATGTATATTGGTTGAACTTGGTGTTGTTTCTGACAAAATAATGAGCCGTCATCGCCGCGAACAGTGAGATGAACAAGACACTTAACACCGTTATAACCAATGAGTTGGTGAAGGCAGCGATATAATCCATTTTATCGAATGCATTCATATAGTTGCTCATATCAAAACTCTCTGGAAGCGATAACGGATTCGAAGTGATGGCCATATTTTCCTTGAACGAATTGATCAGCAGAAAGACGAACGGTACGATGAACAATATGAGTATAACGGTCAGCACAATGAATTTGATCATGGAGGAAGCGATTCTTTTGCTTGCCATTACGCCTCCACCTCCAACTTCTTGCTAAAATAAACCTGAAGCAGAGTGATGAGAGCAACCATCAGGAACAGCACGAATGCTTCTGCCTGTCCCACACCATAATCACGGGAAAGGAATGCCTTTTCATACACATGCATCGACACCATTTGAGTACTACTGAACGGTCCGCCTTTCGTGAGCGCGAGGTTGACGTCATAGACCATAAACCCACGCTGCAGGGACAAAAATATACATACGATGAAAGAAGGAACCATCAAGGGCAGCACCATTTTTCGCAGTCTAGTCCAGCTGTTCGCCCCATCAATGCTTGCAGCCTCCATAATATCATTCGGTACACCCGTCAATCCTGCAATATAAATGACCATCATGTAACCCGCGTTCTGCCACACGGTTACAATCACGAGTGTCCAGAACGCTTTGTCAGGATCAGCCAGCCAAGTCGTGCTGAGCGCCTGAATGTCGGCATGTTGTCCCAAATAGACAAGCACGTTGTTGAAGATAAACTGCCATATAAAACCGAGTACAATGCCGCCGACAAGGTTGGGCAGGAAAAATCCTGCCCGGAAAATGCTCTGTCCTTTTAACCCTTTAGTCAGCACATAAGCCAGCATAAAAGCGATAACATTGATAAGAACAACGGTATAAAATACATATTTGAGCGTCAAGGCGAACGATTTCCAAAACTCAATATCCCGAAAAACGGCCAGATAGTTTTGGATGCCAACCAGCGATAGTGTCGTGGAAATACCATCCCAGTTTGTGAACGTCAAATAAATGCCGTACAAAAATGGAATGATCATTACCGTTATGAAGGCAAACAAGGTTGGCCCGGTGAACAGCAGCCGTGTCCGTAGCCGGTTCCATACTCCTTTTTCCGCAATCATGGTGATCCCTCTCTTTGTTTCGGATTTCTCTCTCTATTTCCGGGTAATTTGACAATAAGCCTTATTTTACGGTTTTCCAGTAGTCTTCGATTTCCTTAGCCAGTGTTGCGCGATCGCCTTGTTTCGCCAGATACTTTTGCATGGAAGATCCTAGCTTAGACCAGTGGTCGGCAGGCAGCAAGCTCATCGACTGCTCTGACTTGCCTTTTGCAATATAATCCTGAATGGATTTGCCAAGTGGATCGGCCGCAGGCAGTGTAATATTTTTGAACGCCGGGATAATGTTCGCTTTGTTTACGAGGAAATCCTGACCTTTCGCATCATAGACGATCCAGTTCAAGAACTTCTTCGCCGCCTCTTGTTGCTCCGGCGTACTCTTCTCCTTGTCAATGACAATACGTTTGGAAACAGCAGATGAAATTTCCTGATTGCCATAGTCATCGGCATTGTTGCTGATGGGTACAGGCAAGAAACCATATTCTTTGTTAGCCGTATCAAAACCGCTGATTTGCGGCCATGCCCAGTTGCCCATGAACCAAATGCCAACCTCGCCTTTGCCGAGCAACTCCGGTCCACGCTCATAAGCACCTGCCAGTGGGGAAGCCTGATCGATATTGTATTTCATCATGACGTCGAATGTATCCATAAGTCCGTTAAATACTGGATTGGTAGCCAAGTTAGCCTGGCCCGCTTTCAGTGATGCTATGAATTTGTCCACTTCAGCCATGTCTTTGTTCTGGCCTGCATATGCTAGAGGCAAATAATGAGCACCTAGGGACCAGTCCATTGGTGAAATCACCAATGCTTTCTTCCCGGATGCCTCGATTTGTTGAAACAGTTTTTCAAGGTCATTTCGAGTATTAATTGTGGTGGGATCGAAGCTTCCGCCTACCGCTTTATCAACAACCGCTTTGTTATAAATGAATCCGTAGCCTTCAACAGCCAGCGGAAACGCGTAATTTTTACCGTCAACCGTCGTAGCTGTGGTAGCGTTTTCAACAATGTCCTTATTCCACTTTTCTCCGCTTAAGTCGAGGATACGGTCCTTGAATTTCTCCACATCACCTGTATCTAGCATGGTCATGGTTGGCGGGTTCCCGGATGCATACAATGCAGAGGCACGCTCAAAAGGCGAGCCACCGGTCGGAACCGGCTGGATTTCAACAGTGATGCCGGGATTGTCTTTCTGGAACGCCTTAGCGGCATCCTCCAGCTGTGAAAGGATTTCACCTTTGGAGTTCAAAAGTGTAACTTTCACATTTCCCGCATCCGCTGATCCCCCTCCAGAAGCCGAATTACCTTCTCCTCCGGAGCCGCCGCATGCAGACACCACCATAACCAAAAGAAGCAGCATTACCATCCATTGAACTCTTTTGAATTTCCTCACTTGTTGTCATCCCCCTATTTCTATAATGGCTGCTGTACACTTAAATAAAACGCTTACAAACGGATTATATGTCAAAGATTCAACTTATGTCAATCGTTTGACATGTTAATCCTTTAACATTTACTAAAAAAAATCTGTTCCCCTTGTTAAAGGAACAGATTTCATTCAGGTCGTTGCACGCTCAATCAATTCAACAGGCAGCAGATTGACAGGCTGTACCTGCTCGCCCTCTGCCTGCTTACGAATCAGCTCGACCGCCAGCCTGCCGATCTCTGCAATCGGCTGTCTTACCGATGTAAGTTCAGGCGTCAGCCAGGAAGCAGCGCTTACGTCATCAAAGCCTACAATACGCACATTCTCCGGCACATGCCGTCCGGCGCGGATATATTCTTTCAATGCAAAAGCGGCAATAATATCGCTTGTAGCAAACACCCCATCCACATCCGGATGTTCATGAACGAGTTTGGAGATCATTCGCTCGTACTCCTTTTGGTCGAACACATTCAAGTCCGTTTGAACGATTACATGCTCGACACTATGCCTGTCCACAACATCTTTGAATGCTTTAGTCCGCTCATTGGACAGCATGTTCAGCTCCAGATTTCCACATATATGTGCAATTTTCCGGCACCCTTTGCGAATGAGCAGCTCCGTGGCCAGCTCGCCTCCGCGAAAATTGTCCGAAGATATGTACGGAATATACGGGTCAATCTGCCTGTCAAATGTCACAATCGGTGAATTCAAATGTCGGTACTCTTCTACCTCCAGGGTATGACTCCCCATAATGATGCCGTCTACCCGGTTTCGTTTCAACATATCGATATACACTTTTTCCTTCACGGGATCCATATGTGAATTGCAGAGTAGAACCTTGCACCCCTGCTGATAGGCATAGTACTCCACCTGATTAGCAAGCTCACTAAAGAAAGGATGCGAGACATTGGGAATAATAAGGCCGATAATATTGGACTGCTTGCGTAGCAGGGATCGTGCTATTTCATTCGGTTGATAATTAAGCTCTTCCATTGCATCGAACACTTTTTTGCGTGTAGTTTCGCTGATATAGCCCCGGTTATTCATTACACGGGATACTGTAGTGACCGACACGCCCGCTTTTAACGCCACATCGTGAATTGTTGCCATATGAACCTCTTCCCGAACAAAATACATACATATAAACTATACCCTCTCCTCACCATTTCGACAACCTTGGGTATTATGTTAACCCATACATAAAACAGCGACAGCCGTAGACGAGAACTCGTCCTCAACTGTCGCTGTTTCATTAACTACCGTATCCCTTTAGTCTCCGTAACAATCCCCAGCATCATTCTCTTATATTGCCAGACATATCGCAAATTCCTAACTCGTTGGGTTTTCGTATACAGTTTCCAGATAAGTATTTGTCTCCGGCGTTATTTCCTTGTTTATGTTGTAATACGGTTTTAAGCCCTCATCCTGCTTTCCCCGTGAAGAAATGCCAATCGCTCCCGTTCGTTGAACAGTTTGCAGTTGAGTGGTTACCACACCGTTACGTTAGAGCTCCCACTACTCTGATATCCTTCTGTTGCTAACACCTGGTAAGACCAGTTGTTCCCCAGATGCATTCCTTTGCTCGCCCATGCCTTCACGTGATTGCTGAAAGTGATCGTGGAGTTGCCCCCTGTCGGTCTCTTCGTCTGTCGAACACTCCAGTACTGAATAAACGTCGTTTTTTGGCCTTCAATGGAAGGTGCGTCGTATCGCATTGTTGTGTAGATGTCATATGTGCCCCCATCACTGGTCACTGTACCTTTATACGTTCCGGTAGGTCGATAAGTACCCCAGCTATCAACGACGTAATATTCGATGAGTGCGTTTCTCGTCCACCCGTAGAGAGCCAAATATCCATTACCGGACGGCGCCCAGACACCGGCATTGTAGTTAATCGTTCTGTTGGGCGATCCAGTAGTCCAGCCTTTGCCGACAACAAAATTCCCGGTATCCTTCCATGTAACGCTGTAATTACCGCCTGATCCATTAACAGCATTGACCGTCCCGCCGCCATCGGTCCAATTTTGCCAGTAGTCTGTCGCTGCACTTGAGGTTGTTGCAAACACTCCAAAACTCATGGAAGCTGCAAGAACTACCGTTAACATTTTCTTACTAAACTTAAACATACTTTACCTCCTACAATTTTTATATTTGCATTCTACACCTGCTTGTCGGTCGATTCTCTGTTGCAGTGCATCACTCATGTGAACCATATTCCGTGTTTTCTTACTTTCACCTCCTTTATATGTAAAATTATATAATAATAGTGATCACACAACCACTTGGCAAATTAAATATTAAACTTTACTATGTTTAGATTTCCCTGAGTTTTAAAATAGTGCAGCGCCAGCGTAGCGGCTCATGATGTGTGCATGCCATCTTGGATTTGGCCCACAGTTCTTTCGCTCCGTAGGCTACATGAAGCGAACGACAGGAATATAGAGTTCTTTGGCCGCGGTGCCCTCACTCTGCGTAAACGCTCTAGTTATCTGCGCGAGTAGCAGTGCATTTTAAACCACAACTTGAAAAAATTTAGGTTTTTTAAAATTATATTTAGAGCTTTAAGTTTGCTATAGCGTACGCCTTTTTCCCTTTCATTTGGAAAAAAACACCCGGCAGGATGTGTACCGAGAGAAATACGGCATACACCCAAACCGGGTAAGGGATTAGAAAATAATATCAATGGCCTCTAGCACATCTTGCTCCTGTTCGGATTGCCCGTTCAGGGAAATATCCTTCAACAGCACCGAAGGCTGTTCGCAAATTTGGGTGATGATCACGAGCAGGTCCTGAGCGAAATTGTCGATCAGATTGCGCGTAAACAACTTGGTTGCATATTCAAACTGCCCGTTCATTCCCTCATCCAGCAACGAAATGACCAAGGTAAGATCAAATTGGGAAACCGTATGAGTTTCCGGATAAGATTCGATCTTGATATCCCCGAAGCTTTGAACGTTATCTTCCTTGGTTTCCAGAACAAACATGACATCGAATACAGGATTGCGGCTTTGATCTCGCGGCGCCTGCAGCTTTTTCACAAGCTCCTCGAACGGATAATCCTGGTGGTCGTAGGCCCCCAGCATCGTTTCTTTGACTTCGTTCAAGTAAGCGAGGAACGTCTTCTCCCCGGACGGATAATGGCGAATCGCCAAAGTGTTGACAAACATTCCGATGAGCGGCTCCAGGTCGGCATGTGTGCGGCCCGAAGCCGGCGTGCCTACAATGAAGTCTTCTTGTCCCGAGTACTTGCTGAGCAGGATTGAATAGGCCGCCAATAACACCATATAAAGGGTGGCACCGTTCTCTTCGGCGATGCGCTGCAAGCTGTCAGTCATCTGCTTGTCGATGCTGAAAGGCAGCACATCTCCCTCAAAGCTGCGAGCGGCAGGTCTGACAAAGTCCGTAGGCAGTTCAAGCGTCGGCAGTTCGCCTTCCAGCACGTCCAGCCAGTAGGCTTCCTGACGTTTCAGCCGCTCTTTTACAGGTTCGGACTGCTGCCAAGCGGCGAATTCCTTGTATTGAATCCGAAGCGGTTCCAGAGTCTCGCCGTTATACAGACGCAGCAGCTCTTCGACGAAGATGCCCATCGACATGCCATCTGTGACGATATGATGAATGTCCAGCATGAGCAGATGCCGTTCCGCTTCCCATTCGACTAAGCCCACACGCAGCAGCGGCGGCCGCTCCAAATCAAAGACGCGCACAAAGCCGTCTACGATGCTCTTCGTTTCACTTTCCGTCGCTTTCGTATACTCGACGGCAAACTTCAAGTCCGGATAAATCCGTTGTACCGGTTCGCCGTCGACCATTTCGAAGCCAGTTCGCAAAATTTCGTGACGAGCTATCAATCCTTTGAGCGCCGCCTCGAATTGATTCCGTTCCAAGCGCCCGACGAGAACCGTCATGCCGGACATGTTGTAGCTAAGCTCGGCGCCTTCCATCTGCTGCTGGATGTACAGCCGTTTTTGCACGGAGGAAAGCGGATAGTAATCCCTCTTATCCAGAACCGGAATGGAGAGGTGTTCCTGCCGCTCCAATTGGCTGATCGCTTCGGCCATCGCTTCGATGGTCGAGTGCCGGAACACATCGCGCAACGGCAGGTCCACGCTCAGCTCCTTGTGCACCTTGCTGACCAGCGTCGTCGCCCGCAGGGAGTGCCCGCCGAGGTCGAAGAAGTTGTCCGTCACGCCAATCGTGACCGACCCGAGCACGTCCTGCCAGATGGCGACCAGTTTCGCCTCCAGTTCGGTGCGCGGCGCCACATATTCACGGCCTGCGCTTGCTCCCCCTTCCGGCGCCGGCAGCACCTTCCGGTCGATCTTTCCGTTCGGCGTCAGAGGCAGGCGCTCCATCTCCACGAAGTACGACGGGATCATGTACCCCGGCAACTCGCTGGCAATCGCCCGCTTCAGGTCCAACGCCGTCAAGCCTTCTTCCGCTGTATAATAAGCGCACAAAGCTTTCTGACCTTCTTGATCTTCCCTGACGACGACGACCGCTTCCTTCACGCCACCTACACTCAGCAGCTTCGCCTCGACTTCGCCCGTCTCAATCCGGTACCCCCGGATTTTCGCCTGGTTGTCGATCCGGCCGATGAAGTCCACGTTCCCGTCTTCCATCCACCGCGCCAAGTCTCCCGTGCGGTACAGCCGCTCGCCCGCGGCGAACGGGCTGTCTACGAACTTCTCTTCCGTCAGCTTCGGACGGTTCAAGTACCCGCGCGCCACTCCGACTCCGCCGATGACCAGCTCGCCCAGCACCCCGACCGGCACCGGATTCAGGTGCGCGTCCACGATGTAGAATTTCGCATTCAGCCACGCTTTGCCGATCGGCACATTGCCTGTCTGCGGCAGCTTCGCCAGCTCCTCTTCGTAGAAGCTGGAGTCGATCGCTGCTTCCGTTACCCCGTATGCGTTGATGATCCGGAACCACGAGCCAAAGCGTTCCTGCAAGGTCCGGTAATCCGCCACGCTGCAGCTGTCCGAGCTCGTGATTAACAGCTCCATCCAGCTCATATCCAGTTGCTGCTCGTGCACGTACTCCAGGAACGGCACGATCAGCGCCGGCGTCGATTCGAAGATGGTGACCCGCTCCCGCTCAATCCAGTGGTGCAGACGAGACGGATCGATCCGGTCGTCCTTCGGCACAATCACCATCGTGCCTCCGTTGTACAGCGTCCGCGCGATATCTCCCACGAACACGTCGAATGAGAAGCTTGCGAGCTGCAGTAGCCGCACCGGGAACTGATCCAACTGGTATTCCCGCCGGTAGCCCGCCGCCGTGTTCACCAGGCTGCGGTGCTCGATCATCACGCCCTTCGGCTTGCCCGTCGTTCCCGACGTATAGATCACGTACGCTAGATCCTTCGGACGGGCTTCATGGAAGCTGTCGGTGCCAACATTCTGATGGCTCTCATCGCCGTCGTCCACAGCATCCGTCAGCTTGCCGGAGACCATGCCCGAGCCAATCGGCGCATTCGCCCGCTCCTCGCTGTACGACGCTTCGTCGTCCAGGTACAGCACCGCCGCCAGCGCCAGCTCCTCTTCGCCAAGCCAGGCTTCAGCACGCTCTCGCAGCGCCGTTTGCGTCAGCAGTACCTTCGCTCCGCTGTCTTCGAGCATGAACCGCACGCGCTCCGCCGGATAATCCGGGTCGAGCGGCACATATGCCCCGCCCGCTTTCCAGACGGCCAGCACGGCCACCAGCAAGTCCACCGAACGCTCGGCGAGAATGCCGACGATCGACTCTCGGCTGATGCCGCTTGCGCGCAGCGTAACCGCCAAGCGGTTCGCCCGCTCGTTCAGCTCCGCATACGTCAGCCGGTCGTTCTCGTACACGACGGCCTCCGCTTCCGGCGTGCGCTCCGCCTGTTCCTCGAACAGCCGGTGGAACGCGGCCGCAGGAGCCGCTTCCGGCTGCGCCGGGTTAAACGCGCAGAGAATTTGCTCTTTTTCCGCCGGTGTCAAAATGCCCAGCTCGGCAATAGTCGCCGACGGGTTGCGGAGAATGGATTCAAGCAGCTGCAAGTAGTGAGCGGCCAATTTCTCCACCGTTTCGGTTTTATAAAGAGCAGTGGCGTATTCAAACAGATATTCCAAGCCTTCCTCGATCTCCGTGACGTCCAAGCTGAGATCGAATTTAGAAACAATTTCTTCGCTGGCATACGTCGACAAATGGAGTCCGGGAAGCTGGATTTCCAAATTCTCTGTATTCTGCAAAGCAAACATCGTATCGAACAGCGGATTGCGGCTTAAATCGCGAGCTACGTTTACCTTATCCACCAGTTCCTCAAACGGATAATTCTGATGTTCAAAAGCGCCCAGCGTCGTCTCCTTGATTTCCTTCAAGTAGTCAAGGAACGTTTTACCGGCAGCCGGATAACTGCGGATGGCCAGGGTATTGACGAACATCCCGATCAGCGGCTGAACGTCGCTGTGATTTCTTCCCGCAATCGGCGTACCGACCACCACGTCTTCTTGCCCTGTATACTTATGCAATAATATTGTATAACCAGCAAGCAGAACCATGTAAAGCGTTGCGCCGTTCTCGGCTGCAAGCCGTTTCAGACCCTCGCTTTTCTCGCTATCCATAAACAATTGCAGCGTGCGGCCCTCGTAGCTCTGCATAGACGGGCGCGGATAGTCCGTCGGCAATTCCAAAACCGGCAGCTCTCCGCGGAACATGTCGAGCCAGTAGGCCTCCTGCTTGGCAAGCTGAGCTTTCTGCTCGTCCGATTGCTGCCATACCGCATAATCTTTGTATTGAATGCGGAGCGGCTCCAACTGTTCCCCGCTGTACAAGCGGACGAACTCTTCGATCAGTACGTCAATCGAAACGCCGTCGGATACGATATGATGCGTATCGAACATTAGAATGTGCCGGTCCGGCGCCAGTTCGGCAAGGCCTACCCGCAGAAGTGGCGGCTTCGCTAGATCAAACGGACGAACGAATTGGCGCACCGTTTCTTCCGCCTGCTCCCCGCTGATCTGCACATATTCCACCTGGAAGGCGGCTTCTTCGTAAATTCGCTGAACCGCTTCGCCTTTTACCATCTCAAAGCCGGTACGCAGCGTTTCATGACGAGCTACGAGCCCGCGGAACGCTTCTTCAAACCGCTGCCGGTCGAGCTCTCCTTCGAGCAGCATAGCTCCCGGTATGTTGTAACTCAGCTCGGCTCCTTCCAGCTGGTTCAAGATATAGAGACGTTTCTGAGCGGAAGAGAGCGGATAATACTCGCTAGGTTCCGCAGCCGGAATAGCCGTGAACGAGCCGATCTCCAGCCGCTCCATAGCCGCGGCCATTTCCTCAACCGTCGAGTAGCGGAATACGTCGCGAAGCGGGAATTCAACGCCTAGCTCCTTATGCATTTTGCTGACAAGCGTCGTCGCCCGCAGGGAGTGTCCGCCGAGGTCGAAGAAGTTGTCCGTTACGCCTACCGCCTTCTCCCGAACAAGCACATCCTGCCAAATGGCGACCAGCTTCGCCTCCAGTTCGGTGCGCGGCGCCACGTATTCGCGGCCTCCGTCTGCTCCCCCTTCCGGTGCCGGCAGCGCCTTCCGGTCGATCTTTCCGTTCGGCGTCAGAGGCAGGCGCTCCAGCTCCACGAAGTACGACGGGATCATGTACCCCGGCAGCTCGCTGGCAATCGCCCGCTTCAGGTCCAACGCCGTCAAGCCTTCTTCCGCTGTATAATAAGCGCACAAAGCTTTCTGACCTTCTTGATCTTCCCTGACGACGACGACCGCTTCCTTCACTCCACCTACACTCAGCAGCTTCGCTTCGACTTCGCCCGTCTCAATCCGGTACCCCCGGATTTTCGCCTGGTTGTCGATCCGGCCGATGAAGTCCACGTTCCCGTCCTCCATCCACCGCGCCAAGTCTCCCGTGCGGTACAACCGCTCGCCCGCGGCGAACGGGCTGTCTACGAACTTCTCTTCCGTCAGCTCCGGACGGTTCAAGTACCCGCGCGCCACTCCGACTCCGCCGATGACCAGCTCGCCCAGCACCCCAACCGGCACCGGATTCAGGTGCGCGTCCACGATGTAGAATCTCGCATTCAGCCACGCTTTGCCGATCGGCACATTGCCTGTCTGCGGCAGCTTCGCCAGCTCCTCTTCGTAGAAGCTGGAGTCGATCGCCGCTTCCGTCACGCCGTATGCGTTGATGATCCGGAACAACGAGCCGAAGCGTTCCTGCAAGGTCCGGTAATCCGCCACGCTGCAGCTGTCCGAGCTCGTGATCAACAGCTCCAACCGGCTCATATCCAGCCCCTGCTCGTGCACGTACTCCAGGAACGGCACGATCAGCGCCGGCGTCGATTCGAAGATGGTGACCCGTTCCCGCTCAATCCAGTGGTGCAGACGAGACGGATCGATCCGGTCGTCCTTCGGCACGATCACCATCGTGCCTCCGTTGTACAGCGTCCGCGCGATATCTCCCACGAACACGTCGAACGAGAAGCTTGCGAGCTGCAGCAGCCGCACCGGGAACTGAGCCAACCGGTATTCCCGCCGGTAGCCCGCCGCCGTGTTCACCAGGCTGCGGTGCTCGATCATCACGCCCTTCGGCTTGCCCGTCGTTCCCGACGTATAGATCACGTACGCCAGATCCTCCGGACGGGCTTCATGGAAGCTGTCGGTGCCGACATGCTGATGGCTCTCATCGCCGTCGTCCACAGCATCCGTCAGCTTGCCGGAGACTATGCCGGAGCCAATCGGCGCATTCGCCCGCTCCTCACTGTACGACGCTTCGTCGTCCAGGTACAGCACCGCCGCCAGCGCCAGCTCCTCTTCGCCAAGCCAGGCTTCAGCACGCTCTCGCAGCGCCGTTTGCGTCAGCAGTACCTTCGCTCCGCTGTCTTCGAGCATGAACCGCACGCGCTCCGCCGGATAATCCGGGTCGAGCGGCACATATGCCCCGCCCGCTTTCCAGACGGCCAGCACGGCCACCAGCAAGTCCACCGAACGCTCGGCGAGAATGCTGACGATCGACTCTCGGCTGATGCCGCTTGCGCGCAGCGTAACCGCCAAGCGGTTCGCCCGCTCGTTCAGCTCCGCATACGTCAGCCGGTCGTTCTCGTACACGACGGCCTCCGCTTCCGGCGTGCGCTCCGCCTGTTCCTCGAACAGCCGGTGGAACGCGGCCGCAGGAGCCGCTTCCGGCTGTGCCGGATTAAACGCGCCAAGAATTTGCTCTTTTTCCGCCGCCGTCAAAAGCTCCAACTGATTCACGCGGATGTTCGGGTTAGCCGCAACCTTCTCCAGTGCTTGGGCAAAATGACCGTGGATCAGCCTGATGTCTTCCTCTCTGAACGTCAGTGCATTGTACGTAAACCGCAGCAAAATATGCTCTTCCGGAATGACGGTAATGTCCAGGTCGTAGTTCGTTTGCTCTGGCGACTGGATATTAGCGATTTTCAGCGCTTCTTGGTCTCCGCCGACGACCTGCTCAATCTGTTCTTCCATCGGATAATTTTCAAAGACCATGATATGGTTGATCAAGTCTCGCTTTTGCTCGCTCAGCGACTGAATTTCGAACAGCGGGAACGTTTCGTAAGCTCCCGATGCCAGCGCTTGATCCTGGGTTTTTCTCAAGATATCGGCTACCGGCTCCTCGGCTTTGCCTTGAATACGGACCGGGATCGTATTAATAAACAGGCCGATCATGCTTTCGATGCCCGGAATTTCCGCTGGACGCCCGGATACGACGGAGCCGAATACGACATCCTCGCTGTTGTTGTATACCTGCAAAACCAGTCCCCATACGGTCTGCATGAACGTATTGAGCGTCACCTGCTGCTGGCGCGCCACCCGCTCGATTTGCCCGGTCAGTTCCTTGCTGAGTTCCACATCGATTTCAGCCGCTTCAAAAGCGCCCTGCTTCAGCTGCGTTTTCTCCTGGGGCAGCTTGGTCTGCTGATCGTAACCCGCCAAATACTCGGACCAGTAACGCGAAGCTTTCGCGGCATCTTGAGCTTCCAGCCATTCGATATACCGGGAGTACGAGGTAACCGGAGGAAGCTCCAGCGTCTGCTTCTCCTGGAAAGCGAAGTAGGTGTCGAACACTTCCTTGATCATGAAGGACATGCACCAGCCGTCCATCAAAATGTGATGGTGACTCCAGATCACATGGTAGGACTCGTCGCCCGTGCGCAAAACTGTCACGCGCATAAGAGAGCCTTGGGCCAAATCGAACTTGTTCGCTTTATCCGCGCTGACGAAATCGGCTATCGTCTTCTCCGGGTCTTCATCGCTTACCGAGCGAATATCTTCGAAGTACACTTCACACTTCCGCTCGCGGAATACCACTTGAATCGGCTCGTCTCTCCAGCCGGTAATAAAGTTGGTCCGTAGCGCCTCATTCCGCTGCACCAGCGTATCCAATCCTTGGGTGAAGGCTTCGACATTCAGGCTTCCGTACAGATCGAAGGTCACCTGTTCGAAGTAAGCTTCCGAATCGGCATCCAGCAGGCTGTGGAACAACATCCCTTTTTGCAGCGGAGTCAGGGTGTATACATTCTCCAGTTCGCCGAGCGCCGCCGTATGTTCGGCCAGCCGCTCCAGTTCCTCCACTGTCACATCTTGAAGCAGTACGTCGCTAGGCGTAAGCTCCGGCCGCTCTTTCGATACGCAATGGCTGATGACTTCACGCAAGCTCGAATGAAGCAGGGTGCCCAGGCGCTCTACCGTTTCCCGTTTATACTGGGTTTCCCCATAACGGATCGTGAGTTCCTGCACTCCTTCCGACACCATACCGTTGATATCGAGGACATAATCCATCACTGCATTCGGACTTGAATCGGAGCCCGGGCTGAACGGAGACGGCCGCGAGCCGCTGCTTTCGTAATCCTGGTCGAACTGACCCAAATAGTTAAAGCTGATCTCCGGCTCCAAAGCGAAGCGCTCACCGTCACGCGGCGCCGACAAATAACGCAGGATGCCGTAGCCGATTCCTTTGTTCGGAATGCGGCGCAAGCTTTCTTTAACCTGTTTCACCTGATGACCGAGCGCCTGGGCGTGACCCGGCTCCAGAACGACAGGGAATTGGCTTGTAAACCAGCCTACCGTGCGCGTAATGTCCACATCCGGCAAAATATCTTCCCGGCCGTGGCCTTCGAGATTCACCAGCACGCGTTCCCGGCCGCTCCAAGCTTTTATCGCGAGGCCAAGCGCGCAAAGCAGCAAATCATTCATTTCCGTATGGTAAGCACGGTGTGCCTGCTTCAGCAGCTGTTCGGTTTCCTCCGCCGTCCAGCGAACGGTCACGAGCCCGCTGTCCTTCCGCTTGGATCTGCCTTGTTCAAAATCTTTCGGAAGCGGCTCATAGGTCAATTGCTCGATATGCTGCCAATACTCTCTCTCGCTTTCCATCGCCGGACCGTTCGCATAATCAGCGAGCTGTTTCGCCCACGTTTGGAATGAATCCGTTTTGAGCGGCAGACGGATCGGCTGCCCTTGCAGCGCCTGCTCATAGCCGGCAGCAAAATCCTCAAGCAGAATCCGCCAGGATACGCCGTCTACGACCAAGTGATGGATCGCGATGAGCAGGTGGTCGCCGTCGTCGCAGCGGAACAAGCCGAGCTTCACCAGCGGACCGTTTTCCAGATCGATGCTCGCTTGAATGTCATTTGCCTTAGCCTCTACCGCTTCTTTCACGTCGCCGACTCCCTTGAAATCGACAACTTCCAGATCGAACAGCGCTTCGTTCTCCCCGGCGCCGCGGTTCCAGGCGGTATAGCCGTTCTCGGTTTGGCGGTAAACCGTACGGAGAGCATCGTGATGCACGACAAGCTGACGCACCGCTTGGCGTAAAGCTTCTTCATCAAACCCTTGCTTGGAGAACTGCATGAACGCCTGGTTGCTGTGATGCACGTCGGCCGGATTTTGTTCAAAGAACCAGCGCTGAATCGGGGTCAAGATGACCTCTCCTGTCACTTCGGCCTGGCTTGCCGTTCTCTCCGCCGTTTGCAGCTGCAAACTAAGGGCGGAAATCGTCGGGTAATGGAACAAATCTTTCATGACCAGCTTATACCCCGTTTGCAAAAGACGGGACGATACCTGCAAGGCCTTGATCGAATCGCCGCCGAGCGCAAAGAAATTGTCCATCGTGCCGACCTGATCTACGCCCAGCACCGACTGCCAGACCGACGCAAGTGCTTGCTCGGCAGGAGTACGAGGCGCCGTGTATGCAGCCTCGGCACGAATGCTTCCTTCCGGTACAGGCAGCGCTTTACGGTCGATCTTCCCGTTCGGCGTAAGCGGCATTTGATCCAGGCGCATGATGCGCGAAGGCACCATATGGGAAGGCAGCGCGGCGTCCAGATGGGCCACAAGCCCTTCCAGATCGAAGCTGGAATCCGCTACGACATACCCGCACAAATATTTCTGCCCCCGCTCGTCCGTCCGGTCGATGACAAGCGCTTGACGCACGCCGGCAAAATTTTTCATGGCCGCTTCAATTTCACCAAGCTCGATCCGATAGCCGCGAATTTTCACCTGGTTGTCGATCCGGCCGATGAAGTCCACGTTGCCGTCCGGCATCCAGCGCGCCAGGTCGCCCGTCCGGTACAGCCGCTCCCCAGCGGCGAACGGGCTGTCTACGAATTTCTCCGCCGTCAAATCCGGGCGGTTCAAGTAACCGCGGGCCACACCCGCTCCGCCGATAACCAGCTCGCCCAACACCCCGATCGGCACCGGCTTCAGATTCGCATCCACGATGTAGAACTTGGCGTTCAGCCACGCTTTGCCGATCGGCACGTTACCCGTCTTCGGCAGCTTCTTCAGCGGCTCGTCATAGAAGCTGGAGTCAATCGCCGCTTCCGTTACGCCGTAGCTGTTAATAATACGGAACTGCGAGCCGAAGCGCTCCTGCAAGGTGCGGTAATCCGCTACGCTGCACGTATCCGAGCTTGTGATCAGCAGCTGCATCGAGCTGAGGTCCAGATCCTCGGCATGCACATGCTCCATGAACGGCACGATCAGCGCCGGAGTCGATTCGAACACCGTCACAGCGTAGTCGCGAATCCAGCCGTAGAGGCGGGTTGGATCAATCCGGTCGTCCTTCGGCACGATGACCATGGTGCCGCCGTTGTACAGCGTCCGCGCAATGTCGCCGACGAACACGTCGAACGAGAAGCTGGCGAGCTGCAGCAGCCGGATCGGGAACTGATCCAGGCGGTATTCCCGTCGGTAGCCCGCCGCCGTGTTCACCAGGCTGCGGTGCTCGATCATCACGCCCTTCGGCTTGCCCGTCGTTCCCGACGTATAGATCACGTAAGCCAAATCGCGCGGCTTGTTCACATTCGCCGGATTCGATGCGAGATCCGCCGCTAGTACGTTCTTCTCGGCTTCTGCCGTGGCGGACTTTTCGGCAGCAGCCGTTTCCGCTTGCGCCAAAGCCTCCGCCTCTGCGCCTGCTTCGCCCAAAGCTTGTACGCCCACAGCCGCTTCCGCCGCTCCGAGGCTGTACGTCGCGGCGTCGTCAAGCGCAAGCACCGTTTGCAGCACTAGAGCTCCGTCGCTGCACCAAGCTTCCGCCTGCTCCAGCAGGCGGGTCTGCGTGAGCAGCACCGACGCCCCGCTGTCCGCGAGCATATACTCGATCCGCTCCGCCGGATAGTCCGGGTCGAGCGGCACATAAGCGCCACCCGCTTTCCATACGGCGAGCACCCCGATCAACAGCTCCGCCGAACGGCTGGCCAGAATGCCGACCACCTGCTCCGGCTTCACCCCGCGCGCCCGCAGTGCATACGCCAGACGATTCGCTTTGGCGTTCAGCTCCGCATACGTCAGCTTGCTGTCTTCGTAGACAACCGCCAGCGCTCCCGGAGTGCGCTCCGCCTGCTCCTCGAACAGCTCGTGGAACGTTCTCTCTCTCCACGACTCATCCGCTTCCAAACCTGTACCCTCTGCGGCGGGTTGCTTCGCAAAAGCCGAAGACGACACGTCAAACCCGACCAGCAAATCATGCTTTTCGCTGTCCGTCAAGATATCCAAATCCGAAATCCGCGCATCCGGCTGAGCCAGGATCGACGCCAAAAGCTGCTCGTAATGACCCGCCAGCCGTACCATCGTTTCCTGTCTAAACAACGAGGTAGCGTACTCGATCTTGCAAACCAGCTCGTTATCGGCTTCCACGATATCAAAGCTAAGATCAAACTTTGCCGTCTTTTCCTCGATGTCGAACAGCGACCATTTCAAACCTTCCAGGGTTAAATCCAAGCTTTCGTGCTTTTGCAAAGAAAACATGGTGTCAAACAGAGGATTCCGGCTTAAATCCCGGCTCACCTGAAGAGCTTCCACCAGCTCCTCGAACGGATAGTCCTGGTGCTCGTAGGCTCCAAACGTCGTTTCCTTCACTTCCTGCAAGTAATCCAGGAACGTCCGCTCCGCCACCGGAGCCAAGCGAAGGGCCAGCGTATTGACGAACATGCCGATAATCGGCTGCAGGTCGGCGTGAGAACGGGCGGCAATCGGAGTGCCAACCACTATATCTTCCTGTCCCGCGTATTTATGAAGCAATACGGAGTACGCAGCTAGCAGAAGCATGTACAGCGTCGCCCCCGAATCGCCGGCAAGCCGTTTGAGAGCTTCGCTTTTCTCCGCATCCAGCGTAAACGTGAGCGTTTGACCGTCAAACTGCTGAACGGCCGGGCGGGAGAAGTCGAGAGGCAGCTCAAGAACCGGAAGCTCGGAGCTGAATACCCCACGCCAGTATTCCTCCTGCCGTTTGATGCGCTGGCGCTGCTCCTCGGATTGCTGCCAAACGGCGTAATCCTTGTATTGAATCCGCAGCTCCGGCAATTCCTCCCCATTGTAAAGCCGCACGAATTCGCGCAGCAGCACGTCCATGGAAAGGCCGTCGGAACCAATATGATGAATATCCAGCGCGAGCAGAAATTTCTCTTTCTCCAGTTCGATCAGTAGGGCGCGCAGCAAAGGCGGCTGGGTCAAGTCAAAAGGCTGAATGAAGCCTTCAAGAATGGCCGCAACCTGATCTTCGCTTGCTTGAAGCTTCTCGACTTTGAAAGCTACGAGCGGATGAATACGCTGAACCGGCTCCCCATTCACGATTTCAAAACCGGTGCGCAGCATATCGTGCCGGGCCACCAAAGTAGTCAGCGCCTTTTCCACTTTGGCCTCGTTCAAAGCCCCTTCCAATTGCAAGGCGCTTGGGAGGTTGTAATTCAGCTCCGAGCCATCCAGCTGGTGCAGGACGTACAGCCTTTTTTGCGCGGAGGAAACCGGATAGTACGCTTTCTCTTCCGCTTTCGGAATCGAGCTGTGCCGCGTTTCTTCCAAGCTGGCAATAGCCCCGGCCATCGACTCTACCGTCATACAGCGGAACACATCGCGCAACGGAAGTTCGACGTTCATTTCCTTCCGAATCTTGCTGACAAGGTTCGTCGCCCGCAAGGAGTGGCCGCCGAGCTCGAAGAAATTGTCCAAGACTCCAATGCCGGAGTAGCCCAGCACTTCCTCCCAGATCTTCACAAGCTGGGACTCCGTCCGGTTACGCGGCGCTACGTATTCGACGCCCGTTTGTAAGCCACCTTGCGGCTCCGGCAGCGCTTTGCGGTCCACTTTGCCGTTGGTCGTCAGCGGCATGCGCTCCAACTGCACAAAGTACGACGGGATCATGTACCCCGGCATTCCCTGGGCCAGCGAGGTTCTCATTTCACTGACCGTCAGCGTCCGGTCCGCCACAAAGTAGGCGACAAGCGCCTTCTCGCCCCCGCCGTCCTGACGGGCGAGCACCACCGTTTCTTCCACGCCCTCGACGTTCAGAAGCTGCGTCTCGATTTCGTCCAACTCGATCCGGTACCCGCGGATTTTGACCTGGTGGTCGATCCGGCCCAGGTATTCGATGTTGCCGTCCAGCAGCCAAGCTGCCAAGTCGCCCGAGCGGTACAGCTTCTCCCCCTCCGCAAACGGGGAATCGACGAACTTCTCCGCCGTCAGATCCGGACGGTTCAGGTATCCTCTCGCAAGGCCTTCCCCGGCCACGTACATTTCGCCCGCTACACCGATCGGCACAGGGCGGCGGTTTTCATCAAGGATGTACACCCTCAGCGTCGGGATCGGCTTGCCGATATTGCTCTTCGCCGCCTCCATTTCGACCCACGTGATTTCCTTATACGTCACGTGAACCGTCGTCTCGGTAATGCCGTACATATTGATCAGCTTTGTCTCCGGGTACTTCGTCTTGAAGCCCTTGAGCTGCAGCGGACTCAGCGCTTCGCCCCCGAAGATGACGTTGCGAATCCGCAGATCGTACGGATGGTCCGCCAAGACCTCACGCAGCAGCTGATAGAAGTACGTTGGTGTCTGGTTCAAAATCGTGACCTGTTCGCGGCCCAGCAGCGCCAGGAAATCGGCCGGATTTTTCGCCGTGAGCGGCGGTACGATGACCAGCTTGCCTCCGTTCAGCAGCGCTCCATACATTTCCCAGACGGAGAAATCGAAGCAGAACGAGTGGAACAGCGTCCACGTGTCGGACGGCCCGAAGTCGAACAGGTTCTTGTCGTTGAACAGGAGCCGCACGACGTTCTTATGCTCGATCAGCGTTCCTTTCGGTCTGCCGGTCGTTCCCGACGTGTAGATGACATAGGCCAGGTTGCCCGGCCCGGAAATCGGCTCCAGGTTCGAAGCGTCCAGCGCATCGGCGGAGTCCGCCCCTCTGTCGCCCCAAACGTAATCGTCCAATTCGAGGCGCGTTCCTGCGAAGTCGGTCTTCTCGTGCAGATGCTTTTGAATCAGCAATAACGACGCGCCCGAATCCTCGATCATGAAGCGGATGCGCTCCTCCGGGTAGTCGGGATCGACAGGCACGTATGCTCCGCCCGCTTTGAGAATCGCCAGAATGCCGACAACCATATCGAGCGAGCGTTCGGCCAGAATTGCTACCAGTTGGTCCGCTTCTACTCCCGTCTCCCGCAGCTTCCGCGCAAGGCGGTTGGATCGCTCGTTCAGCTCGCGGTAGGTCAGCTGCCGCTCGTTCATGACGGCGGCTACGTTGTCCGGGTAAAGCTCCGCCTGCTCTTCGAACAAGCCGTGAATCGTCTGCTGCCGTGGGTAGTCCGCCTCCGAATCGTTGAAACCGCCCACCAGCTCGCGGATTTCCTCCTCTGTGAGTATTTCCAGCGAGGCAATATTCACGTCCGGCGCTGCTGCGATGGTTTCCAGCAGCTTGTCATAATGTCTGGCGAACCGCTCCGCGGTCTCCTGTTTATACAAAGCCGTAGCGTAATCCAACCGGCATTCGAGCTGACCGTCCAGCTCCGAAATGTCCAGGAGCAGCTCGAACTTGGATGTTCGGTTTTCCAGCGGATAAAACGATTGCTCCAGCCCCTCGATGACAATTTGCTCGTTTTCCGTATTTTGCAGGGCGAAGAACGTATCAAAGAGCGGATTCCGGCCGGTCGCGCGTGGAATGTGAAGACTTTCCACCAAGTCTTCGAACAAATAATTTGGGTGTTCGAAAGCCCCGAGCGTGATGTCCTTGATTTCTTCCAGGTACGAAAGGTACGGCTTGGAACGCTCCGGACGGCTGCGAATGGCCAGCGTGTTGACAAACATCCCCACGATCGGCTGCACTTCTTCCTGCGTTCTTCCGGCAATCGGCGTTCCGACAATCAGATCTTCCTGACCCGAATATTTATGCATAAGGATGGAGTAAGCCGACAGCAGCACCATATACAGGGTCGTCCCCGTCCGCGCCGCCAGCTCTTTCAGCTTCTCCGTCCGCTCTTTCCCGATATAAAACTTCACGGTCCGGCCGTCAAAGCTTTGTACCGCAGGCCGCGGGAAGTCCGTTGGCAGCTCCAATACCGGCAGCTCGCCCGACAGCTGTTCCAGCCAGTATTCCTTCTGCGGCTGAAGCATCTGCCCGTAAGCTTCGGAATGCTGCCAAACGGCATAATCTTTGTATTGAATGCGTAGCGGGGCCAGCTCCTCGCCCCGATACAGGCGGCTGAACTCATCGAAGAGCAGCGCTGTCGAAATGCCGTCCGAGACGATATGGTGCATATCGAACAGCAGAATGTGGCGATCCTCGGCGACTTCGATCAGGCCGATGCGGAGAAGTGGCGGCTTGGTTACATCAAACGGGTGATAGTAAGCTTCCACCACTTGGTCCACTTCCCGCTCGCTCGCCTGGAAATAGTCGACAGCAAACTCAACCTCATCATAGATGCGCTGAACAAGCTCGCCTTGAACCTGCTCGATCCCGGTACGCAGCGTCTCATGGCGCTGAATCAGCGCCCGGAACGCGTGCTCGACGCGCGTGCAGTCCAGCTTGCCTTCGAGAAGAAGCGCCGCCGACATATTGTAGCTGCGCTCGGCCCCGTCAAGCTGGCGCAGGATGTACAGACGCTTTTGCTCGGATGAAACCGGATAGTACTCAGCCTCAGCCGCCTTTGTAATCTCATACGTCTCCTGCTGCCTTAAACCGCCGATTCTTTGGGCCAGCTGTTCGATCGTGGTGTAGCGGAAAACTTCCCGCAGCGGAACCTCGACTTGCAGCTCTTTCCGAATCTTGGAAACCAGCGTGGAGGCCCGCAAGGAATGACCACCCAAGTCAAAGAAATCGTCTTGGACTCCAACTCGCGCAATACCCAGCACCTGCTGCCAAATGAGAGCAAGTCTTGTTTCAAGCGTTGTGCGAGGAGCCACATACTCACGGCCTGCTTCTACCTCTCCGGTCGGTTCAGGCAGCGCTTTACGGTCAATTTTGCCGTTCGGCGTGAGCGGAAGCTTATCTAGAGACACCAACCGGGCCGGGACCATATGGGCCGGCAGCTCTTGCTTCAATTGGGACAGCAGATCGCTCAGCTGCAAGGAAGCATCCGCCGTCACGTAGCCGCACAAATACTTCTGCCCCTGCTCATCCGTACGGTCGGTCACCACAGCCTGCTTGACGCCCGGGAAACGCAGCAGGGCCGTTTCAATTTCGCCGAGTTCGATCCGAAACCCGCGAATTTTCACCTGATAGTCGATCCGGCCGATGAAGTCGACGTTGCCGTCTTCCAGCCAGCGGGCCAAATCGCCTGTCCGGTACAGACGTTCGCCCGGCACAAACGGGCTGTCCACAAACTTCTCGGCGGTTAGGTCCGGACGGTTCCAGTACCCGCGCGCCACCCCGGCGCCGCCGATGACAAGCTCGCCCGGAACCCCTACAGGAACCGGCTTTAATGCGGCATCGACAATGTAAAATCGGGCGTTCAGCCAAGCTTTGCCGATCGGCACATGACCTGACGGCGGCAGCTTATCCAGAGGCTCACCGTAAAAACTGCTGTCAATGGCCGCTTCGGTAACGCCATAGCTGTTGATGATGCGGAATTGTCCGCCGAATCTTTCCTGCAGCAATCGGTAATCGGTGACACTGCAAGCATCCGAGCTGGTAATCAGCAACTGCATGGAGCTAACGTCCAGCCCTTCTTCATAAATATGCTGCATGAACGGCAGGATGAGCGCAGGCGTCGATTCGAATACCGTAATGTTTTGGTCCCGAATCCAGCCGTATAAGAGGTTCGGATCAATCCGGTCATCCTTCGGCACAATCACCATCGTGCCTCCGTTATACAGCGTCCGCGCGATGTCTCCGACGAACACGTCAAACGAGAAGCTGGCCAGCTGCAGCAGCCGCACCGGAAACTGATCCAACCGGTACTCGCGACGGTACGCATCCGCCGTATTCACGAGACTACCGTGCTCGATCATGACGCCTTTCGGGCGTCCCGTCGTACCCGAGGTGTAAATCACATAAGCCAAGTCTTGCGGGGCGCTGCCGGCAGATTCAAATTCCACGGCTAAGGCATCCCCGTTATAAATCTGTTCATCGTCCATGGCATAGACAGCTTGAAGCATCAGCCGGTCATCGGCCAACCAACCTCTGGCCCGCTCCAACAGATGACGCTGCGTAAGCAGCACCGATGCATCGCTATCGCTGAGCATGTACTCAATCCGCTCTGCCGGATAATCGGGGTCAAGCGGTACATAGGCTCCGCCGGCTTTCCAAACGGCGAGCACCCCGACCAGCAGTTCCACCGAACGCTCCGCCCAGATCCCCGTAATCGTCTCCCTTCCCACGCCCTGTTCGCGAAGGAGAGAAGCCAGCCGCTCGGCGCGTTCGTTCAATTCGCCGTAGGTCAGCTGTTTGTCCATGTAGACGACTGCCGGATGATCTGGAATTTCCCGGGCAAACTTCTCAACATACCGATGAAACGCTTCTCCCTCGCTAAGCCCTGCAACCGGCGGGTTAAAAACGTTGAGAATGCGGTGTCTCTCCTCATCGCTCAGCAGAGAAATCTCGCGTACCGGCAGTTCGGGATTCTGAAGAAACTGGTCCAGAACGGTTACATACTGTTCCATAATCCGATCAATCTCAGCCGTCTCGAACAGGCCGGTACGATAGGAAGCATGGAGAATTACATGGCCTTCATTCAGCATATGGTCGAAGCGCAGCAGCAAATCGTCCATCTCGTGCCTAGCGAAGTGAGCCTCCAGGCGTACCTTGATTTCTTCGTACTCCACGATTTTCAAAGGCAGATATTCCAGAGACGTACGGAACAGCCCCGAAAGATCGTTGCGGCCGTGTTGTTCGCGTAAATCCTGGATCAATTGGTTATAAGGGTATTTCTGATACCGCAGATCCGCCGTATTTTCCTTGGAAACCGTTTGGATCAAGGAAAGCACGTGCCTGTCTGGATTCAGACGAATCCGCGTAGCCACGGTGCTGACGAACATGCCGATCGTTTCTTTTTCCTTCTTGCTGGTGCGATTGGCGAAAACCGTGCCGACCGGAACATCGGTGCTGTCAGTCAGCTTGTACAATAAGACGTACATGGCGGACAGAAATAACGTATATAAGCTGACCTGATATTGTTCGCTGAAGGCCAGAATGCGTTCATACCGGGAACCGTCCAAAGTGATGGCCAGTTTATTGGATTCGCTGCCGATCGAGAATGGCGGATACGATTTAATGCCGGTCGTTTCAGGCAAAGTGTTGTACTTCGTCAGCCAGTATTCCTTGCCTTTTTGATAACGCTGCGATTGCTCATATTCACGCTCCGCAGAAATATAATCCAGATAGGAAGGGGCCTGGTAACTGCTGAAGGTGCCTTTGCGCAGTTCCAGGTATTTTTCCATCACCGCATGCAGCAAAGCATTGACGGACAAGCCGTCGGCGATAATATGATTTACCGTCAAATTGAGCCATACTTGGCCGTTCGCAAAATGGATAATCGTAAATTGGTGGAGGTGTTCGTCGAACACGCTGGCCGGTTTTTCGCTTACTTCTTTCACCCAAGCATAGAATTGTTCGGTTGTGCCTATTTCGAGGCGGCTTATCCTAGCTTGGACATTCTCCGGCTCTTCGAACCACTGCGTTGGATTTTGCAAATCCCCGCTAATGCGGATTCGGAAAACGTCATAGGTTTTGACGATCTCTGCCGCCGCTTGCTCCAGAAGCTGTGTGTTGATCTCGCCCGTAATCTGGTAGGTCGCGGAAAGCATCGTGATGGACGTTCCCGGATTCATAATTTCCATGAACCATATTCGGCGCTGGGCTTGCGTTAATCCATATTTCTCGTTGGTATTCTCTCTCACATCGACACACTCCCGGTTTAGAGATTCTTTATAGATAGGCTTTGTACCTAGATGTCACTTAGTCACTCTTAGAAGAACCGCGCAGGCCACTCCCGGAACGGCTCCTTCGGACTCTTCCTCCTTTTTCGTGTCTACGTTTTCTGGTAACTACCGGTTATAAAGTCATACCTTGGATTACTAAAAAACTCTGTCGCATTCGCAAGCAGGAAGCCGCCCGCCGTAAAGCGGGTCTAGCCGTACAGCCGGGCGTAATAACCCCCGAGCGCCAGCAGGTCCTGATGGCGGCCCCGCTCGACGACCGTCCCTTGGTTCATGACGGTAATTAAATCCGCATGTTCCACAGTGCTGAGACGGTGGGCGATCAGAATGGTGGTACGCCCCTTCATCAATACGTTCAGGGCTTGCTGTACCCAATGCTGGGATTCGTTATCCAGTGCGGAAGTCGCTTCGTCCAGCAGCAGAATCGGGGCGTTTTTGAGAATCGCCCGGGCGATCGCAATTCGCTGCCTTTGTCCGCCCGACAACGACGCTCCTCTCTCCCCCACCGGCGTTTTATACTGTTCAGGAAGTTCCTGAATGAAATGGTGAGCGTACGCTGCTTTGGCCGCTTCGATCACTTCTTCATCCGTTGCATCCGGGTTGCCGTAGCGGATGTTTTCCTCAATCGTGCCGGTAAACAAGAACGGCTCCTGCGGAACGTATGCAATCTGCCTGCGGATTTCGTCCAGCGTGTAATGGCCGAACGGTTTGCCTTGGAGCAGGATTTCTCCGCTGTCCACAGGATAAAAGCCGAGCAGCAGCTTGATCAGCGTACTTTTGCCGCTGCCGCTGGCCCCCACGATAGCGGCGACCTGGCCGGGAAACACCTGCATGGAGATGTCGACAAGCACCTTTTTATCCGCCTGATAGGAAAATTCCACATCGCGAAACTCCACCGCAGCCTCCGACACGAGCTCGCTGTGAGGAGATCCCAAACGATCCGGTTCCTCTTCCTCTCTTAGTACCTCTTGAATCCGGTGAGCGCCCGCGAGCGAATTTTGGGTCATCGACAGAACCATCCCCAAGTTCAACAAGGCGTGCGTCAGATTCACTTGCAGAACCGCCAGGGCGGCGACACTTCCCATTCCCATCAGTCCGTAGGCATAAAGAAGACTGCCGATGACGATGATGCCGCAGAACGTGACGTAGCTGATAAAATGATTCACCGCAGCCTGCATGCCGTTCTTCTGCGCGGTTTGCCGAAGCGTCTGCGTCATTTGTTCGTTCAACGCCTCGTACTGGCCGTAAATCGTGCGGATGCGGAACAGCTTCACAATTTGAATGCCGCCCATAAAATCTTTGAATTTTTCGGTCATTTTACCGAGCGTTTGCAAGCCTTGTTCGGACAAAGCGCGAATATCCCGCGCAAATTTCAGACTGACCACGGAGGACAGCAGCAGAATGACGCAGGATACGCCGGCAAACCGCCAATCGATCAACACCATGGAGACAATGGAGCCGATGCAAAAGACAACTTGAAGCAGCAAAACGAAGTAAACCTGCGAGAATGTAAACTCAACGGTCGTTACGTCGTTGTTCACCCGCGACAGCAAGTCCCCATGGTGCGTCTGCTCCAGGAATCTCGGCCGCACCCGGCACAGCTTGTCATAAAGACGTTCTCGGATATTCAGCACAGTCAGCTCGACACTGCGCTGGTATAAGTAAATGAACCAGGGAGAAATCACATTTTCCAGGAACAAGGCCGCGCCCAAAATAATAAAGGCTTCCACCATCAGGGACGTATCTCGGGACACGGCGAAATCAACCAAGTTATGTACGACCAAGCTGAAGGCGATCAGGAACAATGTCTGGGTGAGCGCCGTCACGGCCAGGCCAATGGCGTACTGGGTTTTGCGCTTGCGGTTCATAAACATCAGCAAGTAGCCGAGTTCTTTCACTTGCGAGAGCCATCCGCCCTTTTTCATGTGTACGCCACCTCCCTGCGTTCGGCAGACTCGGTAAATTCCTGATAGTACGACTGGGCGTACAGTCCCTTCATCTTCAGCAATTGTTCATGAGTGCCCTTTTCAACAATACTCCCCTGTTCCATGACCCAAATTTCATCGGCGTTTTGTACTGTAGAAAGCCGGTGGGCAATAACCATCGTCGTTCTCTGCTTCATCAATACGCCCAGCGCTTCCTGAACCGCGCTTTCCGACTCCGGATCAAGAGCCGACGTTGGCTCGTCCAGCAGCAGAACGGGAGCATCTTTCAGAAAAGCCCGGGCCATTGCAATGCGCTGGCGCTGCCCGCCGGACAAAAAGCCTCCGCGCTCTCCGACATATGTCTGGTAGCCGCCCTCAAGCTGCATAATGAAGGAATGCGCCTGAGCGGCTTTGGCGGCTTCGATAATCTCGTCCATCGACGCTACTTCCCGCCCGTAGCCGATATTTTCAGCGATCGTGCCGCTAAACAAATATGAATCCTGGGTTACCACGGAAAAATGCGACCGAAGCTGCTCCGGGTCGGCGCCGTGGATCAGGCTGCCGAACACGCGGATCTCGCCCTGGTCCTCCAGAAGCGTATAAAAGCCGCATACAAGCTTAAACACCGTGCTCTTCCCTCCGCCGCTCGCTCCGACAAGCGCGATCGTCTTCCCTTCCGGCACCGAGAAGCTAACATTCCGTAGGATCGGGGAGCTCTCCTCATACCCGAAGGTTACGTTCTGAAACTCGATGGGGGCGGCGCTCGCTTTCAGAAGCGAACGGCCATTTTCCGTTTCGGTCGGCTGCTCGACGATTTCAGAGACCCTTCTCAGGGCACCGGCCATTTCGAACGTCCGCGTGATGAGCTCGGGAATATGCTCCAGCGGCTCCAGACACAGATTCAGCAAGTACAGGAAGGCGATCAGCTCTCCCGCGCCTAGCTGCCCTTTGTAGATCAAATAGCTTCCGTAACTGACGGCGAAAATGATCGGGCTGATCATCAGCGTCGAAAGCAGCGGGTTGACCCAGGCCTCCCGCTTTTTCACGGCCAGCTTTTTTTGGGCCGTCAATTGCAGCAGCACTTGGTAGGAGCGAGACAACATGCCGGATAGCAGGTAGCTTTTTACAATAGGCATACCCCCAAGCGTATCCTGGAGGTTGACGTTCATTCGGCCCATGTTCGCCTGGGCTTCCTCCGTCAACCGCTCCAACTGCTTGCCGATCCATTGGGAAACCAGCAGCGCTACAGGAAATAACAGCAGGCTGTACAGCATCAGCTCCCATTGGAGGTAGATCAAATAAGCGAAACAGCCGATGAACAACAGCGGATGATAAAACCACTGGGCGAGGTCCCGAATCATAAACTGCTGGATGAGCTGCAGGTCGTTGTTGATCCGCGACAATACGTCGCCAGAGTGCTGCTTTTCCAAATAGGAGACCGGGAGTTTGCCGATATGACGCATGACATGGTTGCGGATATCCTGCACCGCAGAGGCGCTGCTTCGCTCCACGCCGAAGCTCATGAAAAACTTCGCCGGCACACCGATCAAGATGACCACAAAGACCGCGTACACGATTTGCAGAACGATTGGCCCCGCCCCCTTCTCGGCCTGGGTGGTCAGCTGCTCGATCAAACTTCCCGTCCATATCTCAATAACGGCGGCGGCAATCGCGGACAAGACACCGACGATCATCCAGCCTTTGTGACGGCTTACATAGGACATCAGCCAGCGGAACGCTTTCCAGGCGGCGTAAGCGGTTTGGCGTTTGGAAGGCGCCGCTGTGCCTTGTTCTAGAACAGACGGCTGGCGGTCAGCTTCCATGCAGTACCCCGGCCTCCGCTTCGATCTGCCGCTTGACTTGCTCTAAGATGTCCCGGATGACAACGGCCGTTTCTTCCACGCGCGCGAGTTCCAGCAATTCCTCGTGTGCGCCCTCCAGCCGGTAATCGGCGTAAGCTTGCGTCGTTGCCCCCCGCCAGGAAGGCAATTGGTGCTCCAGGCGGAACGCTTCGCTGTCCTTCGCAATCAGTTCATAAATCCTGGCCGGGATCGTGCCGGAATTAATAAGCTGCGCTTCGTACGCCAAGGTCGCTTTGACCTTCCGATGAACCCGCTCCCGCACGAGCGGGTTGCTCATTAATTCCTTCTCTTCTTCGTCGAAATCCGCAAGCGTTTCTTCAAGCTCTTTCCCCGACGTTTCGGAAGGCGTCAGCGCGTCCTTAATCCACGAGTCCACCATGAGCACGTCCGTTACGGAATACCCTCTTTTCTCCATCGTTTTGGCTACCTCGAACGTCAGGTTGCCTCCGAAGCAGTAGCCGAGCAGCACGTAAGGTCCTTCCGGCTGGATGCAGACGATCTCGTCCACATAACGGTTCAGCATGGCCTCGTAATCGACGGCATCGTCGATAAAATCAATGCCGTAGAGCACGAACCGGCCGTCAAGCCTGCTTGCGAGCTCTCGGTAACCGATGCCGAAACCGCTGCCCGGAGGGAAGCAGAACACGTTCAGATCTCCTGCTTTATTCAGCTTAATGAAGGAGTCTCCCCCTTTATCCAGGCCGAGATCCGACTCGCCGAAAGCCATGGCTTCAACTGTTACATTGTGGAATTGGCGGTTCAAAGGTATCTCGATGCCCGTTTCATCGTAAACGGCTTGAACGAGCCTCATCAGACTTAACGAATTGCCACCCAACTCAAAAAAGTTATCCTTTACGCCGACCTGCGGAACGCCAAGCGTATCCTGCCAGACGCGTGCGATCTTCATTTCGAGCAGCGTTCTCGGTGCGACATATTCCGCTCCTCCAGCCGCGGCTTCCTCCGGCGCGGGCAGTGCTTTGCGGTCGATTTTCCCGTTCGGGGTCAGCGGCATCCCCGAAAGCTGCACGAGGTGCGAAGGAATCATATACCCCGGAAGCTGCTTGGCGAGCTCCTCCTTGAGTTCATTCGCCGCCAGCCTCGTTTCCGCGACGTAATAAGCGACAAGCTGCTTATGGCCGTTCGCGTCGTCGCGGTCGAGCACCTTGGCTTCTTGCACGGCGGCGATCTTCAGTAGCTGCGTCTCGATTTCGTCCAACTCGATCCGGTACCCGCGGATTTTCACCTGGTGGTCGATCCGGCCCAGGTATTCGATGTTGCCGTCCGGCAGCCAAGCCGCCAAGTCACCCGAGCGGTACAGTTTCTCCCCCTCCGCAAACGGGGAATCGACGAACTTCTCCGCCGTCAGATCCGGACGGTTCAGGTATCCTCTCGCAAGGCCTTCCCCGGCCACGTACATTTCGCCCGCTACACCGATCGGCACAGGGCGGCGGTTTTCATCCAGGACGTACACCCTCAGCGTCGGGATCGGCTTGCCGATATTGCTCTTCGCCGCCTCCATTTCGACCCACGTTATTTCCTTATACGTCACGTGAACCGTCGTCTCGGTAATGCCATACATATTGATCAGCTTCGTCTCTGGGTACTTCGTCTTGAAGCCCTTGAGCAGCAGCGGACTCAGCGCTTCGCCCCCGAAGATGACGTTGCGAATCCGCAGATCGTACGGATGGTCCGCCAAGACCTTACGCAGCAGCTGATAGAAGTACGTTGGTGTCTGGTTCAAAATCGTGACCTGTTCGCGGCCCAGCAGCGCCAGGAAATCGGCCGGATTTTTCGCCGTGAGCGGCGGTACGATGACCAGCTTGCCTCCGTTCAGCAGCGCTCCGTACATTTCCCAGACGGAGAAATCGAAGCAGAACGAGTGGAACAGCGTCCACGTGTCGGACGGCCCGAAGTCGAACAGGTTCTTGTCGTTGAACAGGAGCCGCACGACGTTCTTATGCTCGATCAGTGTTCCTTTCGGTCTGCCGGTCGTTCCCGACGTGTAGATGACATATGCCAGGTTGCCCGGCCCGGAAATCGGCTCCAGGTTCGAAGCGTCCAGCGCATCGGCGGAGTCCGCCCCTCTGTCGCCCCAAACGAAATCGTCCAATTCGAGGCGCGTTCCTGCGAAGTTGGTCTTCTCGTGCAGATGCTTTTGAATCAGCAATAACGGCGCGCCCGAATCCTCGATCATGAAGCGGATGCGCTCCTCCGGGTAGTCGGGATCGACAGGCACGTATGCTCCGCCCGCTTTGAGAATCGCCAGAATGCCGACAACCATATCGAGCGAGCGTTCGGCCAGAATCGCTACCAACTGGTCCGCTTCTACTCCCGTCTCCCGCAGCTTCCGCGCAAGGCGGTTGGATCGCTCGTTCAGCTCGCGGTAGGTCAGCTGCCGCTCGTTCATGACGGCGGCCACGTTGTCCGGGTAAAGCTCCGCCTGTTCTTCGAACAAGCCGTAAATCGTTTTCCCCCGCTCGAACTCGGTTTCGGTGTCATTAAATCGCTTCAGCAGCGTCTCCCTCTCGTCTGGGGACAGCACATCGGCTTGTCCGAGCTCCAGATCCGGCTGAAATAAAAGCACGGACAGCAGCCGAACAAGATGGTCGGCCGCCTGTTCCACAAATGCCCGCTCGTACCGCTGCCCATCAAAGCTTATTTCCAGCTCGATGGAGTGGTTTTGGCGGTCGAAGCGAAAAACCGTATCGGCCGCCACCCGGTTAACCAGCGGTTCCGGATGAATCGGGGCGAAGGATGCGACGGTGTTGACGACCGGGAGGCCGTCCCCCGTATAGTCCAGATGGAGCGGCTCCACCATTTTCCGAAAAGGCAGGTGCTGATGCTCCAGCGCCTCGCCGATGGAGGCTTTGATGCCCCCGAGCAGCGTTTTCAGCGTAGTCTGGCGGCTTACGGACGTCTTGATCACCAAGATGTCATGCGGCGGCGGAGTCCCGTCGGGGTCTGCGCTATAAGAAGGCATACCGATCAGCACTTGGTCCCGCCCGGTATATTTGAACAGCAGGCTTTTTACTCCTGCCAAAACAATCATGTACAAAGCCAAATCCGAACCGTTGGCGAGGCAAATGATTCTCTCCGAGAGTTCACTCGGCAGAGTACGGTGAAGCAAGCCCGGCTCGGCCGCAGCTTCCCCGTCGGCGGATAATTTGGAGGATTGACTGTAGGGAAGGAAGCTCAGGCTGTCATCGGCGTCAAACTTGCCGCTCCAGTATCGTTCTTCCTTTTCAAACAAAGATTTCATTCGTATCTCCCCTAAAAATGAAGTGACCGCATGCCCCGGCGCAGGTCCGAAAAAGCTTGCTTTCGGCCTGCGCGTTTACGGGCTTGGACGTTGTTCGCCGTCTTCCTTGGGATGCGCGCCGCTTTCATTTGACGGCGGAGGCGCGCTTGTAGGATTAGAACGCGAATTCGATCGTATCGACGGCACTTTTTGCGCCTGCCGCCGGTTTATGACATTCAATCCGGCTTAGCTCGAGTTGTGGATTTTCCGCAATTTGAGACAGTACCCGCAGGTAATCCTCGGTCAAGGTGCGGATCATCGCTTTTTTGAACAGCTTGGTGGCGTAGAAGAAGCCCCCGCTCAGCGCCCCGTTGTTTTCATACATAAACAGCGTCAGATCGAACTTCGCTTCTTCCAAATGGTCAAGCTCGTAAGTCTTCAGGCTGACCCCTTCCAGCTCGGCGTCTCGTTCTTCGATATTTTGCAAGTCGAAAACGGCATCGAACAGCGGGAAGCGGCCCGGCTCCCGCTTCACATTCAAACGCTCCACCAGCTCCTCGAATGGATAATCCTGGTTCTCGAAAGCACCCAAAGCCGTTTCCTTCACTTCTTCCAGGTAGGACAAGAACGTTTTGTCGCCCGACGGGCGATTGCGGATCGCCAGCGTATTGACAAACATCCCGATGACCGGTTCCAAATCGGCGTTCGTTCTTCCCGCCACCGGGGTGCCCACGACCAAGTCCTCCTGCCCGCTGTACTTGGACAGCAGCACGGTATAAGCAGCAAGCAGCACCATGAACAGCGTGCTTTCACGCTCGGCCGCCAATTCGCGCAGCCGCGTAGAGAGAGAAGCTTCGACGTCGAACTCCAGATGCGCACCTTCGTAGCTGCGAGCCGCAGACCGTTCGTAGTCCATCGGCAGGTCCGCCGTCGGCAGCTCGCCTTCGAAGGTTTGCAGCCAGTAAGCTTCCTGCCGCCCGATCCGCTCTCGGTGGGCCTTCGACTGCTGCCAAACGGCATAATCCTTGTATTGAATGCGCAGTGGCGGCAGTTCTTCCCCGGCGTAGAAACTCGAGAACTCATCGATCACAATCGCCATTGATACGCCGTCGGACACCATATGGTGCATGTCGAAAAGGAGAATATGCAGGTTCGGCTCCAGTTCGATGACCCCGGCGCGCAGCAGCGGCGGCTTGCCGAGATCAAATGGACGAACGAAGCTGCGGACGATCTGCTCGATTTGAGCCGCATCCTCTTTATCCGCTTGATGATGCTCGATAGCAAAATCGACCTGCGGGTAAATCCGCTGAACCGCTTCGCCCTTCACGATTTCAAAACCGGTGCGCAGCGATTCATGCCGTGTTATCAATTTCCGCAAGGCGGCTTCCAACCGGTCTAAATCAAACTCGCCTTCCACCTGCACCAACTCCGGCATGTTGTAAAGCTGATCCGCTCCATCCAGCGTGTGCTGAATGAACAGCCGTTTCTGCGCGGAGGACAGAGGGTAGTACTCTCTCTCCTCCGCTTGAGGAATGGCCTCATGCTCCCGCCGTTCCATCCGGGCGATCGCCTCGGCCATCGCCGCAATCGTCGAGTGACGGAATACGTCGCGCAGCGGCAGGTTGACGTTTAATTCCTTAAATACCTTGCCCGCCAGCGTCGTCGCTCGCAGGGAGTGGCCGCCGATGTCGAAGAAGTTGTCGTGAACGCCAATCTCCTTCGCAAGCCCCAGCACCTCCTGCCAAATCGCCGCCAGCTTCGTTTCCAACTCATTGCGCGGTGCGACGTACTCCGTTCCGCTTCCCGCTTCCCCTTCCGGCGCTGGCAGCGCCTTCCGGTCAATCTTTCCGTTCGGCGTCAGAGGCAGGCGCTCCATCTCCACGAAGTACGACGGGATCATGTAACCCGGCAGCTCCTGCGCCAGCGCGCTGCGCAGATCGTTCACTGCCAGCTCCGCTCCGGTATCCGGCGTGTAATACGCGCATAGCGCCTTCTGCCCGTTCGCGTCACTTCGAACTAGCACCACCGCTTCGCGCACGCCTTCCACCCGCAGCAGCTGCGACTCGATCTCGCCCGTCTCGATCCGGTAGCCCCGGATTTTCGCCTGGTTGTCGATCCGGCCGATGAAGTCCACGTTGCCGTCTTCCATCCACCGCGCCAAGTCTCCCGTGCGGTACAACCGCTCGCCCGCGGCGAACGGGCTGTCTACGAACTTCTCTTCCGTCAGCTCCGGACGGTTCAAGTACCCGCGCGCCACTCCGACTCCGCCGATGACCAGCTCGCCCAGCACCCCGACCGGCACCGGATTCAGGTGCGCGTCCACGATGTAGAATTTCGCATTCAGCCACGCTTTGCCGATCGGCACATTGCCTGTCTGCGGCAGCTTCGTCAGTTCCTCGTCGTAGAAGCTGGAGTCGATCGCCGCTTCCGTCACGCCGTATGCGTTGATGATCCGGAACAACGAGCCGAAGCGTTCCTGCAAGGTCCGGTAATCCGCCACGCTGCAGCTATCCGAGCTCGTGATTAACAGCTCCACCCAGCTCATATCCAGTTGCTGCTCGTGCACGTACTCCAGGAACGGCACGATCAGCGCCGGCGTCGATTCGAAGATGGTGACCCGTTCCCGCTCAATCCAGTGGTGCAGACGAGACGGATCGATCCGGTCGTCCTTCGGCACGATCACCATCGTGCCTCCGTTGTACAGCGTCCGCGCGATATCTCCCACGAACACGTCGAACGAGAAGCTTGCAAGCTGCAGCAGCCGCACCGGGAACTGATCCAACCGGTATTCCCGCCAGTAGCCCGCCGCCGTGTTCACCAGGCTGCGGTGCTCGATCATCACGCCCTTCGGCTTGCCCGTCGTTCCCGACGTGTAGATCACGTACGCCAGGTTCTCTGGACGGGCTTCATGGAAGCTGTCGGCATTCGTCCGCTCCTCGCTGTACGAAGTTTCTTCGTCCAGGTACAGCACCGCCGCCAGCGCCAGCTCCTCTTCGCCGAGCCAGGCTTCGGCGCGCTCTCGCAGCGGCGTTTGCGTCAGCAGCACCTTCGCTCCGCTGTCTTCGAGCATGAACCGCACGCGCTCCGCCGGATAATCCGGGTCCAGCGGCACATACGCCCCGCCCGCTTTCCAGACGGCCAGCACGGCCACCAGCAAGTCCACCGAACGCTCGGCGAGAATGCCGACGATCTTCTCCCGGCCGATGCCGCTTGCGCGCAGCGTAGCCGCCAAGCGGTTCGCCCGCTCGTTCAGCTCCGCATACGTCAGCCGATCATTCTCGTACACGACGGCCTCCGCTTTCGGCGTGCGCTCCACCTGTTCCTCAAACAGCCGATGGAACGCGGCCGCAGGAGCCGTTTCCGGCTGCGCCGGGTTAAACGCGCCGAGAATTTGCTCTTTTTCCTCTGCCGTCAGCAAGTTCAGCCCGGCAATCTTCGCATCTGGACGGCTTACGATCGTCGCAAGCAAATGTCCGAAATGAGTCGACAGCCGCCGGATCGTGCTTTCTTTATAAAGAGCCGTTGCGAATTCAAAGCTGCACTCCAGGCCGCCGTTTTCTTCCGTAACATCCACGCTCAGGTCGAACTTGGCCGTGCCGTATTCGCTAGGGTACGGGGACAATTTCAGCCCTTCCAGCTCAAACTCTTTATCCTCCAAGTTTTGCAGGGAGAACATCGTGTCAAACAGCGGGTTGCGGCTCAAATCCCGGCTGACCTGCACTTTATCGACGAGCTCTTCGAACGGATAATTCTGATGCTCGTAAGCGCCTAAGGTCGTTTCTTTCACTTCTTCCAGATACGACAGGAAGGTCTTCTCCGAAGCCGGATAATTGCGGAGCGCCAGCGTATTGACGAACATTCCGATCAAAGGCTGCGTGTCTCCGTGCGTTCTGCCCGCAATCGACGTTCCGACGATCAAATCGTCCTGACCTGTGTATTTATGCAAAAGCACGGTATATGCCGCAAGCAGCACCATATACAGCGTCGTTCCTCTTTGAGCGGCCAGCTGCTTCAAGCCTTCGTTCGTTGCCTCGTCCACGAAGGACGTCAGCGTTTGTCCCTCAAAGCTCTGCACGGCAGGACGCGGATAGTCCGTCGGCATTTCCAGAACCGGAAGCTCGCCCCGGTAACGATCCAGCCAGTAAGCTTCCTCGCGTTTCAACTGCACTTTTTGCTCGTCCGACTGCTGCCATACCGCATAGTCCTTGTATTGAATGCGCAAAGGCTCTAATGATTCGCCGCCGTACAGACGAACGAGTTCCTCGACTAACACGTCCATCGAAACCCCATCGGAGACGATATGGTGCATGTCGAACATCAGCAAATAACGTTCGGCTGCCAGCTCTACGAGTTCCGCCCGCAGCAGCGGAGGCTTCGCCAAGTCAAAAGGCCGGATGAAGGCCTGCACGAATTCGGGCGCTTCTTCCTCGCTCGCATGACGGTACTCAACGGCAAAGTCGACGCTCTCGTAAATGCGCTGTACAGCTTCGCCTTGTACGATCTCAAAGCCAGTTCGCAGCGTTTCGTGCCGTGCGATCAGTCCGCGGAAAGCCTTCTCCAGCAGGCTCCGGTCAATCGATCCTTCCAGCAGCAGCACGCCCGGCATGTTGTAGCTCTGATCGGCCCCTTCCAGCTGATTCAGGATAAAAAGCCGCTTCTGAGCTGAGGAAAGCGGATAATATGCTCTTGCGCCTGCCAGCGGAATCGACGAGAACGACTGCTCTCCGATCCGGGAGATGGCCAGAGCCATCTCCCGGATCGTCGAGTAGCGAAATACGTCGCGCAGAGGCAGCTCGACGTTCAGTTCCTGATGCACCTTGCTCACCAGTGTCGTCGCCCGCAGGGAATGGCCGCCCAGGTCGAAGAAGTTGTCATGAACCCCGATGTGCTCCAATCCGAGCACGCTTTTCCAAATTCCGGCCAAGCTGGCTTCCAGCGGAGTCCGAGGCGGAGTACGTCCTTCGCCCGGCTGCAAGCTCTCCTCCGGCGCCGGAAGGGACCGGCGGTCGACCTTGCCGTTCGCCGTCAGCGGGAGCCGCTCCAACTGGATCAGGTACGCCGGGATCATGTAGGCCGGCAGTTCCTGGGAAAGCGCGCTCTTCAACTCGGCCGCCGGAAGCTCGCGGTCCGCTTCATAATAGGCGCAAAGCTGCTTCTCGCCGGAGGCGTTTTCCCTCGCGAATACCGTCGTTTTCCGAATTCCCTCCACTTTCTGAAGCTGAGCTTCGATCTCGCCCAGCTCAATGCGGAAGCCGCGGATTTTCACTTGGTCGTCCGTCCGTCCTACGTATTCGATCGTGCCGTCCGGCAGCCATTTCGCCAAATCCCCCGTCCGGTACATGCGCTCTCCCGGCACAAACGGATTGTCCACAAATTTCTCCGCCGTCAGCTCCGGCCGGTTATTGTAGCCCCGTACCAAGCCTTCTCCGCCGACGCAAAGCTCCCCGGCCACGCCGATCGGCAGAAGCTTATTCTGGCTGTCGACGATATACACCGTCGTATTGCTGATCGGCCGACCGATGGGTACGGTAACCGCCGACTCATCGACGAAGTCGACCGGAAGGTACGTGGTATAAACCGTGCTTTCCGACGGGCCGTACAGATGGTTGAGCCTGCCCGGTCCGATATGGGCGAGCGCTTTACGCACATGGCCGACCGACACGCGCTCTCCTCCGAACAAAATCGCCCGGACATCCCGCAGGCAGTCGACGTTCACATCTACAAGGATGTTGAAGAAAGCCGTCGTAATCAGCATGACCGAGATGCGCTCGCGCTGGATGAGATCCGCCAGCCGGCCGATTTCCAGCAAAGTCTCGCGAAGAACCAGCACCAGCCGCGCCCCGTTGGTCAAAGCGCCGAAAATATCGAAAATCGCTCCGTCGAACGAATAGCTCGAAAGCTGGAGGACATGATCCCGCTCGGTGATGTCGATATAATTCGTATTTCGCACGATCCGCACGATGTTGCGGTGCGAAACAAGGTTGCCTTTCGGCTTGCCCGTCGTACCTGACGTATAGATGACGCAAGCCAGATCTGTCGCTTCGGTGCCTGGATTTAGATTTGTGCCGTCCTCGTGATAGAAGGCCTCGTCATCCAGTAAGATCACGGAGTCTGAACCCACCAGGCGCTCGCGCAAGCGGCTTTGCGTCAGCATAACCTGCGCTCCCGAATCCTCGATCAAGAAACGGATACGCTCCTCGGGATATTCCGGGTCAATCGGTACGTAAGCCGCTCCGGCTTTGTGTGCCGCCAGCATGCCCACCACCATTTCAATGGAACGCTCAGCCATAATGGCGACCAGACGGCCTTTGGATATCCCGTGGCTACGCAAGGTACGGGCAAGGCGGTTGACGCGTTCGTTCAGCTCGCGGTAGGTCAGCTCTTGCTCATTCAAGGAGATGGCGGCTGCATCCGGGATGCACTCCGCCTGCTCTTCGAACAATTGAATGAGCGTCTTCTCGCACGGAAATTCCGTGGTGGTGTCGTTAAAACGCCCGAGAAGGTCGGCCTTTTCCGCCTCCGTCACAAGTTCCAGCTCGCCCACTGTAATCTCCGGGTTATCCGTCACCTGCTCCAGCAGATGGACGAGATGCCCCTTGAGCCGCTCGATGCTGTCTTTATCGAACACTTCGGCGTTAAAGTCGAATCGAATTTCGATCTCGACTCCCGGCACCACGGTCACGTTGAAGTTATAGTTCGTCTGCTCCTCCATCTGAACGTCAGCGATCGTCAGGTCGCCGTGCTGCTGGTCGCCCGCCTGCTCCATCTGCTCGTCCACCGGATAGTTCTCGAAAGCGATGATATGGTTGATTAGGTTCTGCTTTTGCACACTGCGGGCTTGAATTTCATACAGCGGATAGTAATCATAACGCCCGGACTCCAGCGCCCGCTCTTGGAGCTTCGCCATCAGGTCGGCGAACACGGTGTCCGCTTCGCTCGTGACGCGGACTGGCACCGTATTGATGAACAGTCCGATCATGGACTCGATGCCCGGGATTTCCGCCGGTCTTCCGGCCACGACGCTGCCGAATACGGCATCGTTTGTCCCGTTATATTTTTGCAGCATCACGCCCCAAGCGGCTTGCAGCAGCGTATTGACCGTAACCAGGCGCTGTTTCGCCACCTGGTCCATCCGCTCGCTCAAGTCTTTGCCCAGCTCGGCGGTGACGTGATCAGCCGTAAATCTGCCGTTCGGCGCAGGTTCCTTTTGTCCCGGGAGTACGGTTTGCCCTTCATAACCTGCCAGGAATGCCGTCCAATAGCCGGATGCCGCCTGATCGTCCTGTTTCTCCAACCATTCGATATAGGCGCCATAATCCGATCCCTTATCTCCCGCTGGCTGCTTGCCGGATGCCAAGGCCGAGTACGTCTCAAACAGCTCCTGCGTCAGCTGCGGTAGGCACCAGCCATCCATCAAAATATGCTGGAAACTCCACAGCACATGATAGCTTTGCTCTTCGGTGCGCAGGATCGTAACCCGAACGAGCGCGTCATGTTCCAGGTCGAAGCCGCGAAGCTTGTCATCCTCGGCTTTTTTATCCAAGTACGCTTGTTTCTCGTCCGACTGCAAATGAAGCAGCTCTTCATATTCAAAGCCGACCGGCTTGTCGCGGTATATGATTTGCAGCGGCTCGCCCGTTGGTCCTTTCACAAAATTCGCCCGTAGCACCAGATGACGTTTTGCAAGCTCCATCCAGCTCCTCTCGAAAAGCTGGACGTCGAGCGCTCCCCGCATCGTAAACTGCGTCTGCTCGAAGTAAGCTGCCGTTTGCTGGTCAAGCGCACTGTGGAACCACATGCCCTTCTGCATCGGCGTAAGCGAGTAAATATTTTCGATTTCCCCGAGATGTCCCGAGCGCTGGGCGATTTGCTCCAATTCCGCGATGGTCAAGCCTTTAAATTGCACGTCGCTCGGCGTCAATTCGGTGTTTTCTTTGCCTGCGCAGTGGGTAATGAGCTCTCGAAGACTTTGCTCAAGCCGCTGAGCGAAGGCTTCCATCGTTTCCTTGTGATACTGCTTCCGGCTGTAGCTGAGATCGAGCGATAAAGCGCCTTCCAGCACCATGCCGTTGATATCCAGCACAAAGCTGCGGGCCTGCCGGTCGCTGGCCGGGCTGCCGCTGGAATAAGAAGATATGCCGATCTCGTCCTGATTGACATCATCGTCGAACTGGCCGAGGTAGTTAAAATTAATTTCCGGCTCTGAGCCCCAAACAAAGCCATCCTCCGATTTGGAGAGATAGCGGCATACGCCGTACCCAAGCCCCTTGTTCGGAATGCGGCGCAAGCTTTCCTTGACCTGTTTAATCTGATAGGCCAAATCCCGGTCGGTTTCCGGCTCCAGGACGACCGGAAACTTGGTCGTAAACCAGCCGACTGTGCGCGTGATGTCGATATCCGTTCCGATCGATTCGCGTCCGTGTCCTTCGAGATTGATCCGCACCCGTTCGTGTCCCGTCCACTTGCGAACGGCTATGCCGAGCGCCGTTACCAAAATATCGTTCATTTCGGTGTTGTAGGCCCGGTGAACCCGCTTCAGCAGCAGCTCCGTTTCTTCGGGAGTCAAACGGACGAACAGCGATTCGCTGTCCTGCTGCGTCGTAACGTCCGCCTCCAGATCCTTCGGCAAGGCCGGAACCGCAATTTGTTCCACGGCTTGCCAATAGGCCCGTTCCTTCGCCATCTCCGGGCTTTGCGCGTAAGCGGCCAGCTGCTCGGACCAAGTGCGGTACGCATCCGTTTTCGCTGGGAAACGAATTTCCTCGCTTTTGCCGGCCTGCTCGTAACCCAGAGCGAAATCCTCCATCAAAATGCGCCAAGACACGCCGTCCACCACGGCATGATGAACCGCGAGCAGCAAATGATCGCCGTCCGCGCACCGGAACAGTCCCGCCTTCACGAGGGGCCCGTTCTCCAGATCGATACCCGCTTGAATGTCCGTTGCCTTCGCTTCCACAGCCTGCGCGGTATTCTCCGCATCCTTGAAGTCGAACACGTCCAGCGTGAACAGCCCGCCTTCCTGAATCGCGCGATTCCGCGCACTAAACCCGTGTTCCGTCTTACGGAACACCATCCGCAAGGCGTCATGATGCTCGGCCAGCTTTTGCAGCACCTGACGCACCGTCTCTTCGTCAAAGCGTTCCTTCCGGTACAGCATCACCGACTGGTTGAAATGATGCGGGTCCGCAAAGGAGCTCTCGAAAAACCAATGCTGAATCGGCGTCAGCGCCGTTTCACCCGTTATTTCGCCTTGATCGATGGTACGTCCGATCGGTTTCACATGCAGACTGAGCTGTGAGATAGTCGGATATTTGAACAAATCCCGGATTTCCAGCTTGTACCCGGCTTGATGAAGCCGCGAAGATACTTGAATGGACTTGATCGAGTCTCCGCCCAGCTCGAAGAAATGATCCGTTACCCCAACGCGATCGGCGTTCAATACCGCCTGCCACACATCGGCAAGCGTCCGCTCGGCTTCATTGCGGGGAGCTACGTACGCGCCGCCGGTCAGCGCGTTTCCTTCCGGAGCGGGCAAAGCCTTGCGGTCGATTTTGTCGTTCGGCGTGAGCGGCATCCGCGGAAGCTGAACAAAATGCGCCGGAATCATGTAATTTGGCAATTTTTGCGCCAGCGCGCTTCTCAGTTCGCCGAGCGTAAGCGGGCGGCCCGCGACCAGGTAAGCGCACAGTTCTTGCCCGTTTTTGCCTTCCCGCGCGATTACGATCGTCTCCTGCACGGAGTCGATCTTCAGAAGCTGCTCTTCAATCTCGCCGATCTCGATCCGGAATCCACGGATTTTCACCTGATGGTCAATCCGGCCCAAGTACTCAATATTTCCGTCCGGCAGCCAGCGGGCCAAGTCGCCCGTCCGGTACAGTCTCTCTCCAGGCTCAAACGGGTGTTCGATGAATTTCTCCGCCGTCAGATCCGGCCGGTTCCAATATCCCCGGGCGAGGCCGACGCCCGCGATGCACAATTCCCCTTCCACTCCGATAGGCGCCAGTTGATTCTGTGCGCCCAGTATATACAAGCGATGGTTCCAGATCGGACGTCCGATCGGTATCGCTCTGCGTTCGGTGTCATACGTAGACGCCGCCCACACGGATGTGGCGATCGAGGCTTCCGTCGGACCGTACGCGTTATAGTACTGTACCTTGTCTTTCCACTGCTGCACGAATTCGGCTGAAACGGCGGAGCCCGCCGTGATGAGCCTGCTCAGACTCGGCAGGCGGTCTGAATTCAAATAAGCCGCATAAGTTGGCGGCAAAGTGGCGATCGTAATTGCATGCTCGTTCATGAAACGTTCGAACAGCTGATCATCCAAAATCGTCTCGGTTGACGGTATATATAAGGTCGCCCCGAAATATAGAGCGTTGAACATCTCCCAGCACGACGCATCGAACGATAGGCTGGCGAATTGGAGCACTCGATCCTGTTCGGTCGTGTGAAGCGTATGGGCAAACGTCAGTTTCAGGCTGACCAGCCCGCGATGCTCCAGCATGACCCCTTTGGGTTTGCCCGTCGTACCTGATGTATAGATGACATAAGCCAGATCATTCGGACCGCTGGCCGGATCCAGGTTCGAGCCATCGTCGCTGTAGGCCTGCTCGTCATCCAGCGCCACCACGGTCCCTTCGAACGGCACCTGCTGCTGCAGCTCCCTTTGAGTCAGCAGCAGCTGCGCGTTCGAGTTCTCCAGAATGTAGCGGATGCGTTCTTCCGGGTATTCCGGGTCGATCGGCACGTAGGCACCGCCAGCTTTCAGAACCGCCAGAATGCCAACGACCGTCTCCAGCGATCTCCTGGCCATCAAGCCTACCAGCTGATTGGGCAGCACGCCGACCGATCGCAGCGTCCGCGCCAGCCGGTTCGCCCGTTCGTTCAGCTCCGCGTACGAAAGACGGCGCCCCTCAAAGACAACCGCCGTCGCTTCGGGCACCCGCTTCGCCTGCTCCTCCACGAGCTGATGAATCGTCCGATCACGGGGATAGTCCTTCTCGGTATCGTTAAAGCTTTGCAGCAATTGAAATTTCTCGTCCTCCGACAGCATGTCCGCCCGCACAATGTCCAGCTCCAACTCGTGAAGCCCCACGGCCAGCAGGCGATTCAGATGGCCGACGACCCGCGTCATGAACTCGGAGTCATATAAGTGCTCGTTATATGACAGCGCTAGCTGTATCGTCCCGCCGGTTAAGCTAAATTCAAAGGAACAATCCGTGACCACATTTTGCCCGATTTCGTCCAGATGCAGCTCCTTAAGGGATACTAGCGTATGGACGACGGGTATCCCGTCTGCATATTGCAGGTCCAGCTTCTCTGTCATTTTCAAGAACGGAATATGTTGATGCTGAATCGCTTCCGGCAAGGAAGTCCTCAGCTCGCTCAGAAGCGTTTTAAAAGTCGCACCCGCCGAAAGCGAGTTTTTCAAAATGGCCGTATGATTAACGGATCGGCGCGTCTCCGTCGGTTTCCGTACAACCGGCATGCCGACCAGAATGTCAGAAGCGCCTGTATATTTATGCAAGAGCGACTGAACACCTGCGAGCAAAATCATAAAAGTGGCCAGCGGAGCGCCCTTGCTCATTTGAAGGACGCGCTGCACCACTTCCTCCGGAAGCGTCCCGCCGACGGTTGTCATAATGGGCGCCAGGGAGCTTGGAGCTTTGCTGTAAGGCAGCCGCGTCAGGGTATAATCGTCGCTACCGAATTTTTCGTTCCAAAACAACGTTTCTTTTTCAAAAGCCATCTGGATCGTTCCCCTCTCTTCATCGGTAAAAGCAATCCGGCGGAGCATATGCCGCAGCAACGCTTCAGCCTCGCTCCCCGCCTTTTCAAACATGTGACAAGAATGTCAATGGCTTTCGCCAGGTCACCGCTTTGCTTGCCCGGTTGATCGCATGCGGCAATCCTCTGCCTAGCAACTGTCCCGCTCGGCTCCTATGCGTGAAAGACAACTAAGAGCATCGTTCTACGCAAGAGATGCGGCTGCTTCCGGCTCCTCCGCTTCAATATGCTTGCTGCGGACGAGCCGCCCGAAGACGGGCTTTGGTTTAACATTGGGTTCGGAATTGGAATTGGGGGTGGACAAGGGATGTTCCTCCCATCGATGTAAGGCTTGCTGTAGGGTTCCGGCCGGCCAGCAGGAAGTCGGCCGTACCTCCGGATTCGGCACCGGAGCTGCCTTTGTCGAAGCCTATGTTTAAGGGATATTGATACACTCTATGTACGATTTGTGTATTCCCCCGTCTGGTGTGGATAAGTAAAGATACGGCTGCGGGGTACTGAGCTTTTCCTGACGATTAGATGTGACGATGGGTCTGTATGAGGCTCAAAGAATGCTCCGTATGGCATGAACGGGACAGTCTCTATTTTGGGAGTAAATTACATCTTTTCAAAAATGATCACGCGCTTCATCCTCCATTGGAATTGGGATAAGGTTGGCTTCATCCTTTCTGAACCTTCTGACGTCATGGAGCAACATATTCTCGGCTGTCATTTTCCACAATTGTCGGTCTCCGCATGCCTGCTTGCTGGGTAGCCAGTGGATTGGTTTCTCGCGCACAGCTTGCATAGATATAAAAACCATCTAATTCTATTTTCTATCATAATTGGAAAGGTAACCTAGGTAGAATTATATCAAAATTTCCAAGAATGTATAGTAAAACTTTAGTTAAATTTGGTCTGTCCAACATAAAGTGTTAATATTTTGCCTAAAAAAAGCGAATGGAGAAGAAACGCTGGGAATGGTTTGCCATCAATCGAGGAATTCGACGCGTGTCGACATTCAGGCGGGGTGCCGGCCGATTTGGGGGATCTTCCCTGGAGACATTCTCTGCCGGTGCTCCGAATCCTTGCGCTTTGCGATCTATTTTCTAAAATAATCATGGACTGTAGAGTAGGCTGTATTAGATGAGTCATATCCGCTACCAATAGCGATTCGCTATTAAATATTTCACGATTTGCATGCAGTACCCATTGGTAAACCAAATAATTCATCTTGTTCTCTTGTAACTTTCGCAAGTGGTTTTTCACTTTGTTGAATAGCACAATAGAGATTATCTTCGAGACTATTTATATGGTGATTTGACAATTTATCGTTGTTTTTAGCATTATGAAGCCATTCGACATTCCTAACCAAATTGTAGTTTATCTGTCTTTCCGTAATAAGTGCCCACTCTATCTTTTGGTCTTTAAAGAACTCTTTTTCAATCTGTAATTTCTCTACAACTCGTTTTGTCAACTTGTTAGAAGGTTTGATAGAATGTGCAATAAATTTTATACTTTCTTCTTGTTTTACTGTAAGTAACATATCTGTAGTCATAATGATGGGAAGCTTATTCTTGGGGTCAGTTGGATGTTTAATGCCTAACTTTTGTGCAATATAGAGGGTTTTATCTAGAGGTAATAAAGGAAATTGTTCGCGAATATCAATCACTTGCTCTGACCACTCCATTTAGTAATGATGTGCCAATTCAAAGTGTTCAGACAGATAATGGTGAAGTCGACCACTTTTCTAACCAAGAATTCGAGTAACTATCCCTATTGAAGGTACATCATGTATAGTTAACCAAGGTTTATATTCCGAAAAGTGGCCTTGACCTCTTCCTTCTTTGATTTTCCGTTGAATAGATGCTATAGAGTTACTTGATCGAATTTTGCTCATTATTCACCTTCTTTTTAGAACTACTAAATCAAAGTAAAGTTCAGTTATCCTTTTCTACTCCTAAGATATATTTTAGTTTTACTTCAAAATACAAATGTAGAATATAACAACTCACAGCTTTATACAATAGCAAAGTAATATTTTTTAGCTATATTTTACTTCGTATCCTATTCATAGGCTACTCGTAGGGTACAGTAGGGCATGAATAAGCTATAATATGGGCTATAAGTAGGTATAATTAGTAAGCAGATGGGTCGGGTAAAACCTATTTGATTTAATAGAGATGAATTCATGAATACTTTGAAACAGTAATGTAAAAATTTGATACCAATCCATAAATGTACATAAAAGGATATTTATAATAATCAGGGTAACTAAACAGGTTGTTTCTAATTGGGAGTGAAACGTAGCACGGCCTGAAATTAATCATTTAATATCTTTAGCAAAGGTTTTTGACGTTACAACTGATTATTTACTTTGTATTGCTAATCGAATGACATTCCCCTACTGTGTGGGCTCAATTGCTACAGGCGTATCTCCAAAGATTAACCACTCTATATGGGAATTGAAGTTTTCTTTAATTGCTATAAGTATATCTTGCTCCAGCTCACTCAACGTTCCTTGAGAAATTCCAATTATATTTGCAAACTTTATTTGATTTAAGTTGTTTGTTTTTCTAATAGTTCGAATTCGTTAGCCTATTGTAGACATAATTGCCTTCCTAAGCTAAAAAGATCCCGATATATCATCGGGATCTTTCTTGATGTTTGTAAAATGACTAGTTCCACACTTTTTTATCACCAGACATTTGTTTACAGACAATAAAGTTGTGTACCTAACTCCATTTTTTTGTAATAAACCATCCATAAAACAGAAGCCGCCCTCAAAGGTTATTTTGGAACTTCCTTTGAGGGCGGCTATTGTGCATCTACCTATGTTAAATCTCTAAGAGTTACAGCATTCCAACACAAACGGATTGCACTACTAACGCTCTCACTGCTTAACTCGAAGATTCCATGTAGATGGGCCTTCAGCATATAAACAAATGTCCCAAGTTCGATAACCCGATTCCAACGAAATTCAAACTTTTCACGAATCGTTGTGCCCTTAAGCAAGCCTTCTCGCACATTATTACAAATTATTGATGTAGTTGAGATGGACTTACTTTTTGAATTTGAACAAGTATATCAAACGTTTTACCTAATGATATATCAACAGTTTTTGGTATACCAGGGCCTTCTTTAGTTATTCCAGCGAAAATTTGATGTTGTTCGTTTAACCAAGTTTTTGTCACTCCGTTCGCCTTACGTAAATCAATAAAAAATTGATCTTTTTTGACCTGTCCAAAAATGTAATTATAACTGTTTGGATCATCTGATTTTAATATTCCATATGGGCCAAATTTACCATCATTATTATAAACATTATATTGTCCTTTATAAACTGATGTTCCAATAGATACATACCGTTTTCCATAATATTCTGCTAAATGCTGCCCAGCTACTTTAGGGTATATAAATGGAATCATATTTGTTTTCGAAACGTGTCCATTATGTCCCCAAACTATGGTTTTCCCTAAATGTTCTTCAGTCCACTTCGCATTTTCATACATTGCAATATCATGTTTCAAATAAAAATCCGATGGTTTATCAGGGGATGTTCCTCCTAACATTGTAGTAAACTGTTCAATAATACGAGCATTTTGTTTTATCCATGCGAATTCTTTGGATTTTCCGTTTAGATAACTTTTATTTTGTTCTAATAAAGCACTGATTTGTTTAGCATCTGAAATATACTTTTCTTTTTCTTCTTTCGTAAGGCTCTCAAAAGTATTCATATCCTTTGTTACAGGAATAAGACCTTTTATCTTCTCTTCTACTCTTGGCACAAGATCTGAATTGTTTCTTTTTATATATTCTCTTATATTATTATAAACATTCTCGTTTACTGATTGAATATCCATCCCAATGATACGCACTTTAGATTTATGTTTTGGATTAGCATTATATTGTCGAATCCAACTAAGTAGATCTAACATTTCTTTTGTGTTAAATTCAGGTGATAGATGTTGGCTTGGGTTTCCCTTACCAGTAAGAACATATCGATCAAGCTCCAAAGCTCTGTCCCATCCCTCTTCTAAAACTAAGTTGGTGAATCCCTTTTCAGATACTAAAAAATTAACAATGCGTTGTTTCATTGTAAAAATTTCATGAGCCCCATGCGTAGCTTCACCTAAACCTACAATTGAAGCTGAACCTACCATATTCTTAAGTGGTTTTAAATCATTAAAAGATGCAGTTGGATTAGTTGTTTTTAAAGGCTTTGCATGCATTTCTAACCATTCCGCTATTTGATTTGTATTATAGGGAGCTGTAACAGAAACTCCTGTTTTCGAGTCTGCATAAGTACTTCCTACAAAATTAGTCACTATTATAGCAGAAACACCAAGTGCAATAATCATTTTCTTTTTCATAAAACCCTCCTAAAATACTTATTTGTTAGTTTTTTGACATGCTCTAAGGACCAGGGGATACTTCAAGACCCTAGTTTGATGGCGACGTGGCGGGACCTCATGCCTATCAACTTAAGAACTTGCTTTATTCAAATTTTTTTAGAGTAAGTTGTTTTTTGAACCAGAAAGGCATATTTTTAACTATAAAAACTATGACAAAATTTATCCGGTTTTCCTTTTTGCCTACTTGCTAAATTCAGCAAGTAAAATATTTTTAAATGGATCAGGACTATCAGCTTTAAGGCTGTTCAAATTGACGGCCAATGTATGCTTGCCTCCAAGTGTGCCACCAGCAAAAGTGGTAAACCCTAGAACGCTACCTTTGTGTCCCCATATCGAGACACCGTTTGGAAGCTTAGTTTCAAAGATCCCAAGACCATATCCGGTTCCTTCTCTATCTGTAGGAACTGTAGTAAGCATTTGTTTTAGTTGCTGTTCCTTCAGTAATTTACCACTGAGTAAGTAAGAGAAGAATTTGTTTAAATCGTCAGCAGTAGAAATCATATCTCCATCCGAGCTACCTGGGTTAATATAAGTAACGTCTTTTAGCTCACTTGCTCCGTCTAGTTGGAAATAGCCACGGGCATGCTTGGTGCCTGGAATCACACTTGAATTGCCCGGTAGGAATGTATTTGACAAATCAAGCGGTTCAATAATCCGATTTTCAACCTCTTCCGCATAGCTGTTTCCAGTTACTTTTTCAATAAGGATCCCCAGTATTACGTATCCTGTGTTTGAATAAGACCAACCCTTTCCTGGGGCAAAGTCTGGGGGAAGAGAAATCCCCATCTTTACGAATTCTTCAGCCGTATACGATTTTTTTGTATCCGTATAATCAAAGTCTTTTGAATTTACATAGTCAGCGATACCACTTGTATGATTCAATATCTGCCGGATAGTAATTTGGTTACCATCATATTCGTTTCCTTGAATGACACCAGGCAACCATTTTTCAATGGGGTCGTCTAGATTCAAGCGGTTCTCTTCAGATAATTGAAGTAGAACTGTTGCAATGAATGTCTTCGTCACACTGCCAATGCGAAAACGAAAATCTGTTTTCATCGGTTTCTTGGCTCTCAGATCCGCTATCCCAGCAGCATAACTCCATGTTTTTCCACTCTTATAAATTTAAGCAAGTATCCCAGGGTATCCAAGTTGTAGTGTATTCCGCATTGCTTGCTTAGCAGAAGTACAATCTCGTTGGGTACTTGTTTGTAACAAACTAGATACATTTTGAGTGGGCTCTGCTTTTACAATTGAGGTTGGTGTTGTGTATAACAGAAAACTTCCAATCATTAAAAGAACTAAACCTGTAGATGTAATTTGACAATGCTTTTTCATAAAGATATTCTTCTCCTCTATTCATATTGTATCGGTAATTATCTGCTGTTTTAGGGCAAGAGTGGATTTGCAATTATCTTTACTCATTATTATTTTCACAAACGCTATTGTGTCCTAACAAACGGTAAATTCCTTTTTTTCCACATGTATGTTAACCCTAGAAATTACTTATTTCCCTTAAAACACTCTTGTTACTGGTTTGTTTTTCATAAATAGGTCAAACCTGTTTCCCCTTTCACGCCTCGTTAAATTTTTATCATACACAATGAAAATCCCCTCCTCATTTATTGTTAATGTGTTAAAACTACCTCTGTGATTCTAGGTGTTTTTCTGTCACATACGGTAGTGTCAAAATGTCACGCTATATAAATCCTAATATTGTTCGGAGTTAATAACTCAATTCAGATGTCGCTGTCAGTGAAGCTGATGATTTGGCTGTGTTGAGTTATAATTTATACAATTACGTAGCAGGAGAAGATGGACAAGAAAAACTTCAAAAATGTTGAAATACTACTGAAGTTTTTCGCTTAATTAATGCGAATGGCGTGTCACAAGAAAGATATTAACGGAGATGATTGAATCTCCACCGGATTTCCTTCAAATCCAAACAAGAAGTCCTCTGGTGGTTAGAGACCTCGATATACTATTAGAATTGCAGCAACGTTGTGAATTATTAGTTTCTATGACTATTGAAACAGACCGAGAAGATGTAAAGCCACTTTTTGCACCTTTAGCTCTAGGGATCAACCAGCGCTTAAAGGCTCTTAGAAATGTCCATGCAGCAGGAATTAATACACAGGCATCCCATTTAATCCTCTTTTGCCCTTCACGCCAGATTTCCCCAAAAGATTACAGAGGATTGTTGATCGAATATATATTGATTCGCTGAACATTGGAGATGGTTTAAAGGGGAAGCGATCAGGTGCAATTGGGTATGCCTTTGTTGTTTCAGCGAAATGGGTTTTCTAAATGGTATCAGCCTGATATTCATTTAAAAACGAACAACTATTTTAATAAATATTTTGACGAAAAGATTATATTCTTATCTTCTAGTAGAGCATCCTCTAAGAGGTAAAATATGTATAATTAATCTACAGGAAATGGGATAGTCATATCCTCTACTCCAATCTGGACGGTAATTCTATCAGTTACATTCTTATACATACAAAAAGAGCAGCCTGTTTAGCTGCTCTTTTTGTATGTATAAGATATTGAGTTTTCATCAGTTGAATTTCCTAATAGTTTCAACGCTTCACGTAGATGTGAAGTCCCATTACGGGACGGGAAAAGGAGCTACGATTTATCGGTTCGTGAGCGACCAATTTATCATTTTCTACACGAAAGTCATCAATATGAACACTCGGGATGCCGTACACGTCATCGACGATTTGCTCCACCATGGAACGGACTTGGCCATCGAGGTGCATTATACGGATACAGCCGGTTACACCAACAAGTCTTTGGTTTAACGCATTTGCTCGGATTTCGCTAACAGGAAAGGATTCAAAAACTTTTGACTTGTTATGTAATTTATATTCGCTCTGGTTGAAACCTAAGCAGTCACCCTCTGAATGTAATAAAAAGCCCGATGATACGTGCTCATCAGGCTTTTTATTAAATAGTTATCAAGAAGAGATATTCTTGTTATCCGTCATTAATAATTAGTATACAACTTTATTGTCTGTACGCAACATTAATGTCGGGTGATAAAAAAGTACGGAACCAATTTTGTTGGTTTTATTGGGTTTGCCGCGGCACGTGATAAACACGAAAAATAAAAAGTTTGGAACCGCCTAAAATTTCCATACAAAAAAAGTTGGAAACCGACTCCCAAATGCGGTCTTCCGCTTAGTTTATTCCATAATCCGCTGGTTCGCTTACATCATTATAAAGTTTAAACCCACAATTAGTACAAACTGTCTTACCCAATTTAAAGTAATGCTCTCCCTTATTAAGTTGTGAGGAGAAGAATATTTTATATCAGGATAAAGAAAAAGAGTGTCATTTCTGCATACAAAACAAGTTTTTTTGATTTATTTTGAATATCGTATATTTGCCTTATTAAATCTTCTTCATAAATTTGTTGTAGAAGATTGCCGACTGGTTTTTGATATGCTTGACGAAGATTGCGACAAGCTCGTCCATATTGTCAGAGCCATGTTCAAGCACATTCTCCCGCCGTATAAGGACTATGTCGTATCTAAAGGAGATGCTTCATTGATTCGCCCTGCCTACCGCTGCCGCGGTAGGTTCTTGCTGCTCTCCACTTCCATCATAGCTTCCTGTTCATCGTAGCCGAAGCGGGGGATGGAATTAGTGTAGCAATAAACAAGCAACTACGAAACCTCTCAAGAGATATCATACAGAACGACAAACGCTCGATGTGTTAGCCCAAACTTTTGAATGCAGTCTTTTACAGGATAATATAAACGACTTCTACTTTCGAGATATTTCCTCTTATATGGTAGATACTCTATAGGTAGGAATCACACACAGAAGCATAGGGCGATTATTTAATCTTGAATATGTCACATCGGAATAACATATCAATTCAATCTTAGCAGGGGTAAGAATAATCGAATTTGCTTGGCTTCGTTATCTACCGCCCGCTTAATCCAAGGAACATATCATCAAGTGGTTAGGTAGAATCATCTTACATAATTTTCTACACTGGCAAAGTAAAGATTACCTCAAGTGGATCTTTACCTGCGAAAAAATCTTCATACAATTTTCTAACTTCCATCGAATCTAATTCTTTTTCTTGCTTATTGATTAACCTATCCAACTCTTCTAAAATACTTACTTCCTTTGATGACAGCACCTTTGACTTAATAAGCGTGTCTTTCATATTGGGAAGTAACCCTCTTGGCCAGCAATCCTCATACACACCTCTGTATGAATCGTATAAGAACGTGATCTGACTTATTCCCGCATATTTCCGAACTTGTGGGTGCACTAATAATAAAAATTGAGCGATAATTCCAGAACGCTGGATTAAATAATAAGCCTCTTGTACTTCCTTCATCAAGTAAGATTTGGCTTCTACAGAATTAGCAAGAAAATTGATGTACATTTTTGAGAGTACGTTTATTAAGTGTTCTTTCTCTAAATTCTCTTCCAACTTCTTAATTATTTCTTTTTCACTAATTCCCGCTTGTATAAACCCTATTAAACAAGCTGACATTCCTTTCACATTAACAGCTTTTTCAGCTACACATAACATATATTTATCAAAGATTTCCTTGAGGTAGTTTTCACTAAATGTGTAAATGTCTAAACATTCAATGATTGTTTCTATTACTGAAGCTTGATCATACTTATCTTCTATACGCGGGAGAAGGTCTATCAAATGTTCAACAAATTCTTCTCCGTAATATTCTAGCAAGCTAGGATTATATTTTACTTTTTCCAGTAGAGCAAAAAACGTTTGATATTCTTTTGTATCATTATTTTGTGTTAGATATTTGAATAGCTCATTAATATATTTAACTTTCTCGTCCACTAGACTTTCTCCCTTTCTATTGTTAGTGTTACTTAATTTAACTTTTTACACGACTTTATATCAGATTAATGGCAATAAAAGCAATTCTACCATAGAAAACCTAATGCCATTGTACTACATGCCAATCAATCCCTTTAGGAGTTTGCTTATAAATAATTCGCATTACACCATTGTTTCCATATTCATCTCGTATATATACAGAATTCCACCCTGCGTAATTCTGCCCATTACGCCTATTATCAAGAACATGATCGTTTAATGCCTCTAAACGCGCTTTAGCGCTTTTGTCACCCCGAGCTTGCGCTGAAATATCATCAAGAATTTGATTAGCTAAATTTCTCTCATGTTTAGTTAAATGACGACTTTCTGTTTTTCCTGATATACCGCCTCTTACTGGAATTTTTTGATTTAAAGAATCTCTTGGATTTAGTATATTTGCATGTTCAATTCCTAATAATTTCTCAGGTGGTATAGATTCTGGCCCCTCAGAGAGATGATCATCCTTCTTATGCGATCCTCCTGGTGAAGCACCGTCATCTTTGGAATGTTTCTTTCCTTCCTTTCCTTTCTTTCCTTTCCTTCCAACTACAAACGCAAATGCTGCTTCTACTAACAGATGGGCATTTTCTTGTTTGGAGCTATTTTTTGCTTTTTCATAAACAGCCTCTGGTTGCGTTATGACTTTAACAATTTTATCTGCTACGTCTTGTTTTCCTTTAAAGTTATCGACTACCATTTGGCTAATATCTAGATTAGGAAAGTTACGTATCCGCTCCCATGTTGCCTCTAGATATTCATGAGAGGAGTTTTTGATTTCACTCAACACAATCCGCTCAGTCTTATCCAGATCTTTCATAAAAGGACTTTCCCTAAACGGCCCATACTCTTTTCTATAATCGTCAATTGAATTCAGAAAATCAATCAAATATTTTTTCTGTTCCGTCGGGTACCCTTTCATATCGTCCCGATACTTGGAACTCATCAAAGCTCTGTCATTATATCGAAAATGGTTGTCTGTCTGCCGCTGATGCTCCATTAATGCAATTATATCTGTGGAGAGATCCTGATTATTATAATAAGCATCCAGCGCATCCTCAAACTGTTGATCCACATTTCTTTGATACCAGCGTTCCCGTATATCAGAAGGAATATCACTATAGGCTTGGACGGAAGCCTGATTGACTCCTTTTACATAGTTGATGAAATCCGATATGGATTGTACTCCTCCATATCCTCTGGCACTCGTCCACACCTTGCCCAGGAAATCCATCATCGCATGTTGTTCACGCGCCCTCTGTTCCTCCGCATGCGCCTGTAAGGTTTGGGCAGCAACCTCGGCGGTCTTCCCCAACACCACTCCCCAACCATGGGAAGGTACACTGGCGATCATGGACAAGCCTGCTGCCGCATATTTAACTATGGATGACGGTCCGGAGGAAGCGACCTCGGAACGAATCGAAGCTATTTTTTGACTTGCTGCTTTTGGAATGGCTCCCAAGACAGGAATAGACCCAGCCACATCACATACTTTCTGGGCTAGTCCCAATACACCATCCAGTAGACTGGCCTTCGGTGAGCTGGGAGTGTTTACGGCTGACTTAACGGCTCCCTCATCTTTCGATGTAGCGCCTGAATTGGAGCTTCCTCCTGTACTGCTGCTTGCTGCACTTTTCGCCGCCTGCGCCTCTGCATAGGCTTTTACAGACATTAATGGCGGTTCCCAGACTGGAGCCAGTTCGGCTACAAAAACCGGTTTTTTAACCGTCCCTTCCAGTTGTACTTTAGCGGATCGGATATCCGTTTCACCGTCCAGCATCAAACTGCTGCTGCCCGCTTTGAAATAAATAGCCTCGGCAGCTTGAATATTCAGCTCCCCATCTGCATGCAAAGAGAGCATCTTCCCTGCCGACAATGACAACTCATGCTCACTGACGACCTGAACACCCGATGCATTCAATTGAATGTAAACCTGCTCCGACTTGGCCGTCATCTTCAACTCACTGGCACTTAGCTTGATATCCTTGTCATGAGGTGTCCCCCAATACTTGGTGGCTGGGTCAGCGAGCTTTGGCGAGTTTCTCCCTTGTCGTATGGAGCTTGCCGCATATCCATCCGCCTCCTGCTCTGTAGGGAACCGGACGGATACCCTATCTCCTCGTTCCGGCATGACGTACCAACCGCTATTCCCTTCGGCTGTATAACTGCTGGCATATGGAAACCACCATGCCGTTTCCCGATCCTGCTTTTCATCCACTGTAAGATGAACACGTATTCGGCCTGACTGGACCTCTAATACATGCCCTTCCAGTGAGGCTCCGGTGAGGTTCGAGCACAAAATCTCTGTTTGCTGAATCCCCTGTTCGTGAACCAGTTCATACTCGTGTAGCAGTACTCCTTTTTGCAATTCAGAAGTGACTTCCGCTACCATCCATTGCTCGCCATTCCAATCCGTCAGATCCCCAAGCCGGGCAAGCTTTTCACTCTGCAGCAAGTAGCTAAATTTTGTTTTGCTGTTGGGATCAAAACTGCGCCGAGTACGGTAAACGGGATGCTTCATTTCAACGTATTGTCCCTCCGGCATACCCAACCAGAATTTGGGCCCGTTTAGTGAAATTTCCGGGACCAGCACAGCTCCAAATCGGGAAGCGATCCGTTTGAGAAAGGCCCAATCCGTCTCCTGATACTGTAAAGTAAATGCATGCAGGGTAGCACCGTTTGTTACGTTATCAATAACATCGGCCTGGCTGTACTTCTGTATGATTTGCTTGATCAAATTTCCGTAGGGCATTAAAGTATCCTGATAAGAACGAGTTACAGGTGTGATATCCAACTGAATTGTATGAGATACGGCTTCAAGCTCCACATAATAGATGCCACGCACCATCCGTGTTTCTGCATGGACCAGTAAACCATGGAACAAAATGCGTTCAGGCTGATCATTTTCTGTTTTGGTACGGATAATGACCGGTTCGTTATCCTGATCCTGTTCTATGTAATGATCTCTCTGTTCCTCATCTATCCATCCACTGATTTTTAACCGGACGTGGTCATTTAGTTTTCGTTCGATACGCAGTTCGTTTATCGTTTGAAGAGGATATGGACCTGTACATTCCAGTTCCTTATACGTTAACATCGTTTGTATGTGATCCAACTTGTACCTCCTTACTTCAGCGTCTGGCCATCGTCTGTAATCCGAATCATTCCCCCGTATAGGCACGCATTCGAGCATTGGTCCAGCAAGGCCGGTTCTCCTTCCACAAGCACATCGCTTTTGCCCCCGATCCAGGGTCCGGTGATCACCGGAACACAGTTCGCTTTTTTGACCCCATAAATATCGACCATGTCACTGCTTTTGACCGCTGGATTGGCTGGGCAGGAGCAACGGCCAAAATTGCTGATATTGGTGCCGGGCAAGTAATCTCCAACATTCATTTGGGCTTTCTCCTTCACATATACGCCGTGACTGAACGGTCGTTTGAGCCGTGTCGGCTGCGTACCAAAGCTGCAGCTCAAGATGGCCCCGGCAACTACGTAGCCCTGCTTGCTTCCCCGTCCAGCCTGAATAGTTTCCTCTTCCGAATGAGATTTTTTTGCCATTCTTCTCTTCCCCTTCCCCATGTCCTTTCTTAGTTTGTTTTCACTTCGCTACCCAGAACATTGGTTATTCCACCCAACGATACGGTACTGCCTTTGCTCGTCATTTGAATTTCATCCCCTGCCGTGATTTTCACTTTACTGCCGGAATGAAGGGAGATATTCCCTCCTGCTGAAAATTGAATCTGTTTATCGCTTACAATGTGAATTCCATTTTTCTCATTTAACTGGATATACATCGTCCCCTCTTTACTGGTGATGACAATTTCATCAGGGGTTAATTTGATTTCCTTGCCGTGCGCGGTACGAAACAATTTGATGTCAGGATGTGCAAGAGCGTGTTGCCCCGCACTCCGATTCTTTTCGCGCAAAGATGTACTTGCCATGCCCTCTTCTTCTCGATGGGCAGGGAAATAGAGCAGAACGGTATCCCCGAGCTCAGGCATTACGTACCATCCGCTATGTCCTTCTGCAGTATAATGAGAAACATAGGTAAACCAGTGGGCCTTTGCAGGGTCCTGCGCAGCATCGATATGTAAATGTAGTTTGATACGATCTCGCTCTACCTGAATGACTTTACCAGGTAAAGACAGACCGATAAGCTGCTCGTTAAACACCTCTTGGTGTCTCAATCCCTTGTGGGAAGTCAGGGTATACACGTGCTGCATCATTCCTTTTTGCATATGAGTGTCCACCTTGTACACATACAGATTTTTACCCTTAAAGGTAACGGTGCTGCCGAGCTCCAATACCTGCTCCGCCTCAACCCGGTAATCAATAAAATCATGCTCGTTTACATGTGCTGTATCATTGCCGTTAAAATAACGATAATCTCCAACTCGCTTGCTGACGGTATAATGATAATTGGTTAAGTCCAGTCCAGACTGGGTTTCCTCGACTCCAAAATAGCACTTGGGCACATCAAATACCGACGCAGGCGTGAGTGAAGTATGGTAACGCGAAGCGATCCGCTTGAGGAACTCCCAATCGGTTTCACGATATTGGACTGCTATACGGCCTAAAGCCGCTCCCCCTGTAGCCGAATCAATGATATCAAAACCGGGATAATCTGCTCCTACAGCCCGCAGTAATTCCTCAACCTTCATATTTTTGTCCTGAAACGACCTGTTCTTTTTATGAATATCCAGTTTATACGTGTGGGATATCGCCTCAACCTCCAGGTAATACACATCTCTGACCACTTTGACTTCCATATGGAGCACCGTTCCGTTAAATAGCGGTGTTGGAGTGCCTGCTTCATCTAGTTGCGACACACAAACTGGAGAATCGGCTTCGATCAACTGGACATAACTGTCTTGTAATTCTTCAGGCAAAATAGCGGTAAAAGAGAGCCGGGTGTGCTCATTCAGTCGCTTGGTCATATGCAGTTCCTGAATGCTAACCACTTCAAATGGTGTAATTTGCAGCCGATCATATGTAATATGGGTTAATGTCATAAGGGTTGATTTTCCTTTCGCTCAGACTCGATTTTCAACGTTAGCAGCATACTGCGGGCTATTGGCTGCCAGGTCGTCATCTCTTCATCCGTACAGTTAAAAGTACACATGAGCGCACGTCCTTCCAGCACCGTAAAAAAGGATAAATTATACACACGCGCATTCCATACTGGTGTCATAAATTCACAGTATCCAATCTGACACTCTTCGTTCTCCAGCACTTCATGGCCAAACCATTCAGTCAACTTCTGGGTTTGCTTCACCACCTGAGCCATCTCATCCGTAAAGTTCTCCAACTCTTCGGTTTGTATAGGACTCTCGGTATGCTTGAAGGTTAAGTTAATCGTGCCTGTGTCATTGGTAAAAATAAAATCCGGACGATGATGAGAGGGATATTTTAATCGTTGCTCGTGCATGGGCATATCCCGAAAGCTCTTTGGCATCGTAATACTGATGCGTTCATCCAGCAAATGTCGCTGAGCAAAAATCAATCTTTCCCCACCGAGTTGCATAAATGTTTGTAAGGGCTGTCCAAACGGTTCCTTCCCGCGAGCGTGATTCAACCCTTCATGCTCAATTAAAGATTGATCATTTTCGGTATTTTCTGCTGTTACTGTTTGTAGCAACGAGACAATTTTCTGATCCAGATGTTCCATACATCATCCACTCCCATCTTTATTACTGCATGGCGACTTCCTGAAAGGTGATGCCACTTGTCCCTCTCCGCAACAGACTTTCCGCCAATGCCAGATTGACCAACATGCAGGTTTCACGCAACCCTTGGATTTGCAATAGGGATTTCCCCTCGGTACGTTTTCGATCTACGACCAGCTTCATCAATGTTCCTCCGGGACGGAATTGGCTTTGCTCGCCCAAACAATCCACTAAAGGGGGTTGAATCATCCAGTACAACTTTTGCTGCGAACGTTCCATATCCCGAAGCAAAGCCATGCGGCTGAACAAGCTCGGGACATAGACCTGTAACAATTCATGCACAGCATCAGATACCATCATCCTTGAACCCATTAGAAGATCAGGGTAAACTGTATAATCGTGACCATTAACCTTAAACTGTGCAGCATAAGATGGGGGCCAATTCGTCCAGTCATTTAGATCCATCATCTCTGCATTTGCCTCTTCATCCCACACGGGTACAGCAGCATACAACATCCGATCATCCTGCTGACAAAGGAAATACTCCACTATGCCACGTCCCTTCCATTCGTTTGCCCCACATTGTGTTATCCAAATTAAGTTAGACTCTGTACGACTGGATGCATACCTAAACTAAATCGGGCTCCATCCAGCACCGCTTCTTTGAAGCAGGCTCCCTCAAACGCTGCACCCATAAAGTCAGCCCCCTGCAATATGGCCCCGGTGAAATCTGCATTCTTCAAGTAAGCTCCCTGAAACTGGGCTCCTGTAAGATCCGCCCCTGCAAAACTTACGGGTTGAAAACCAGGTCTTTCCCAATATTCAGACTGGTAAATTCCAGGTACAGCTATTGCATCCCGGAAAGATGCTCCTTTTAAAATGGCTTGTTCAAAACGGGCTTCCTGAATCAAACAGCCGCTAAAATCCGCTTCTTGTAAACAGGCTTTATTCCAACGGGAACCGATCAAATTGCCTCCTGTAAAAACACTATTGTTAAAAGAACTTTCACTCAAATCGGCATATTGCAGGCGTATTCCCTCATAATCTCCTTGAGATCCGTTAATTCCCCGAAAAACTTCATGTATGTAGTCATATGGTTTCTTTTCCTCAAGCCACTCTATAATCACCGTCGAATCTTTGACACGCACATCCCGTTTATAAACGATTTCACTTTGGTCCAAATATTCTCCGACTCTCAGCTCGAAAACATCTTCCAACTGTATTTCATGAGCAAACTGAATTTCATCTAACCATACTTCTGTGATACTAAAACGCGCCAAAGCCATGATATATTGGTGAATATGTATTGCCACGCGCAGTTTCATCCTTTGAATATCATCCAATCCGATTCTTCCGCCATATTTCTTAGCGTGCTTACATAATTCAGTCTCCCACTCGTCCAAATAGCGAAATGCCCAATCTGCATCATAAGTATCTCGGCAAGGATGGCGATCCATAAACCACGTCTTGTCCATAGCCTCCACTAAATAGGTCGCCCTTCCGTTTGCTAATTCGGTACGAAGCATGGAGTAAGATATATATCCCAACGCCTGCTTGGTACCTTCTCGCTGCATCTGCTTGACTTTCCCGAGTAGTTGCTCCAGTGAATTACGAAATGTCTTGGCCAAGGTATACTTATGGTTTTGAAAAGAGGCTTCCAACGTAAATAACATTTGATGCTTTAACGGTTCGTAGACCTCATTTGCAAAATGTTGAAAAATTTCCTCACGATTCACGTTCCATCTCCTTTCTGGTTGCTGCATTTACATACTGCTGTGCGTATTAAAGTAGCTGTTTATCTTAAACCGAAATCTAATATAAATGATATGCGAAATCATAATTTTCAAGGGTATATTTAACAATAAAACATCCTTATGTATGTATCGAATAGATTAGTGATTTTGTTTACAGAAAGAACCATAATACGTGTTATTTTCAATGTAAACAATAAAGACTTTGCTATACAACTAATCTATCAAATCGTATATCTTAGGAGAGTGAGTAAATATAATTAATTTATCCCTCCATCTTTCCTCGTTTCATATGATGTTTATAAATCATAGTGAACCTTTAAGACTTAATAATCTCATTTCTATACTCTACTCAATAAAAAGCAAAAAACCGCTCAGAGAGCGGGATGAGCAGGTAGAGCAACGGGAGTCAAACCTCTTCCAGAGGCAATGCAATATAGGATTCTGCGAGTGTAATGACTGGCTTGATATCCCCCTGTCCCTGTCACTAATTAACTTCGGGTCGTCGGCTAGCCGCATACTAGGAACCACTATAGGTTGAGCTCTTATTTTGGAACATAGACGTGTAGAGCGAGAGCATATTCACTGAATATTCCCGAACATTTCTTCTGTTTATTCTCTGATTCTCTTCGTTATATAGCTAGTAATGCTAAATCTCTCTTGTGTATAAGCTAAAAAGTCATTAAAAGAAAGAAAATTATATTTTTCTAAACTGGCTTTGCGCAGCAATTTCAAAAGGCAAAAGCGGCCAATCTCAAAGAATTAACCTCTTTTAGTCTTAAGGCTGTATTAAAGCTCCTGTGAAAGTAATTACTCCAATAGCATTTGCAGTATCGACGTTTGTTAGCGCAGCTAACGATACGACACATTACCAGTCCCAGGGGTAGGTCAACGTGGTTAACACTGCTTTGCTCCATATGTGGCTATCCTGCCCGTTAGTTCAATAAAAGGACGTTTTCACGCCTTCGCTTGGGCTACGTCCTCCTCACTAAATTAGATTCCCAATATTTAACTAAAGAACGTATGCGGGTAGCATGTAATACTTAAAACTATCTTAATCAAAGTACTAAGAAAATACTTTATTTTCTTTGACATCAAGGCAGCTTAATACCGGTTAGTTCAGCAACTAAAAGAACCGGTTATCCTAAATTAGGACAACCGGTTTTTAAAACTCAGGAACCAACTATAACGTAAAGATACCAACTTTAGTGTAACTGAACAGTAACTGAACACTTTTTGTTAGATAATAAAAAAGTGTGGAACCAATTTCGTTGATTTTATTGTGCTTGCCACGGCATTTGATAAACGCGAAAAAAAGAAAGTGTGGAACTACTAGGAATTACCATGAAAAGAAAGTTGGAGACTTTCTTCCAAATGAGGTTAGCATTTTCTAACGCACGCTGGTAATCTAAGGACCAGATAGCTTCCTGTATGATAATTCATACGATACAGCTACATTTAACCAAAGCCTATTAATTTTATATAAAGTACTTTTAAATATTTTCAATGGGTGCAAAGTATTAGGTATCAGTAACAAACAACTGTGTGCTTTGTATAGTATATCCAAAATATACAAGTCGTCCGTATTCGCTGAGTTCGCCCGTTTTAATAGTCATTTAAAACGAAACGTATATCGGATGGATAATGAGTATCCTTCAAAAGGCTGATTAATAAATCATGAGAAGTTAAAAATTCCTCCCCAATTATGTGTGCTATTTGTTGAGAAATTCTATCCTGACCAGCCAAATTCCCAATAATATCGACCATTATAGCTTGAGCTAAAGGGATTTTCTTCTCTAGTGCAGCTATTATTATCAGGTTTAAAGTAGATATTTGCACCACAAGATTTTGTGATATTTTATAGATTCCATTCAAAAGCTCTGAAAGGTGAACCCAATCCACTTCATTACAATCTATTACTCTATAAATGTTCTCTTTTGCTACATTTATAAATGGCACCATTATCGTTTCATGTTTTGCACATTCCATAAGAACGTCAATGGGAATGGATAAGAAAGGTCTAACGAATTTTTCAACAACTTTTTGCGACTCTTCAATCTTCACGGCAGACATACATTTTAATACTTGCTTCACATCAAAAGAGAAATTTTGGAATTCATAAGTCCTTAAACTATCAAATAAATAATTACTTTGAGCCGAACTATTAATTAAATCATCCATTAATTCTTGGACAGTCTGATACCTATTGGAACGATCCTCCTCCATTGCTTTTCCAACAATAGGTTGATATTTAATAAATGATCTGAATCTTTGCTCTGGTGACTCCCCACTAAATATGAAATACATTATGGCCCCTAGCGAATAAATATCAGATAGAGAATCCGCATTTTTCAAGCTTATCTTTTGCTCTGGAGCAGTAAACGCGGCTCTTCCATATGACATGTTAGAAAGTCTAGTAATTGAAGAAAGTGATTGGTCGTCTTTCGCCAAACCAAAATCAGCAACCTTTGCCAATATAGTTCCGTCACTGTTGGAAAATAACAAGATATTATGTGGGGCAAGATCCCGATGACTGATTTTATAATTATGCAGATAAGACACACCACAAAGTATATCTTTAAATATACCTAATTTTGTTTCATCCGACGCGGTAGGATTTAACTCTAGCCATTTTTCTAAGGAGGTTTCCGCCAATGGCATTGTGAATAGAACAGGATCATTATCGAGCTTTATTTTGTTAATTTTAATAATATTTGCATGAGATATTCTTTCTCGTAAAAGTTTAATCTCTCTTTTAAAGCGCAGTAAGTAGTCCTCTCCTTCTTTTCCATATTCTCGAAGAAACACTGACTTCTCAAAGAGTATTTTACATGCCATTTCTTTCTTTTCAATTGAATCAAAAACTCTGTATACTTCAGCAAACCCACCTGATCCGACCTTTTCCAATGGAATTAATTGATTTTTTTGTTCTTCACCATTTTGGTCTTCTAAAATCCACAAACGACGAGCTAATTTATTGGACTGCGAGCAGAATATGATACGATGTCCATCTAAAATGTGTTTAATCTGTTCTTCATCGGGTTTTGAAATGATATCCTCTCCATTATCCAAGTGATTTAACACTTGTAATGCAAACAGCATCATCTTACCGCCGTCCGAATTAGGAGCTAAAGCATGGAAATCATCTGTAAGCTTATAGGCGAGTAAGGGTAAAAAGATATTGTTACCCAAAGGTAAATGGTCAAACATTTTTTTCATTAGGTTAAGTAGTTGCTTAAGTAAATTTGGGTTTTCCTTATAAATGGAATGAATAAATGCATTTTTTCGATAGTTTGTTATGAACAAAACAAATCTATAGAATGGGCTGCCCTCTTTAGATTGACTCAAAAAAGTTTGAAAAAACAGTTCCTTCTCTTTTTCAAAGTTGTGTTTATCTTCGCTTTTAGACGTTAAAGTCCCCAAAAAGTACAATTGTAAAAGATCGTTCATATCTAGACCTTCAAATGAATTCTTATATTTTGTTTTCATAATAGCTCTCTCAAATTTTGCAGCAGTAATCATAATTGGTTTATCATTCCTGTATATCTCACCAAAAAAACCTTCTAACGTTTGCAGTTCATGTGGTGATGGATCGCTAAGAACAACTTTGGTGCTCCTCCCAATCCTTCCGTAACTTCGGTATTTATCCCGAAAGAGTGTAAACAAGGAGCTAAATCCTTTCTCAGTTCGAAAAATCTGAACCAGTTCCATCAGTGAAGACTCCATAAATACACTTCCTCAAAAAAATTCATTTGTTTTTGGAGCTATATCAAGTTACTGAACACTAAAGAAATAATTGAAGAGGGCGAGTAAAATGTCTATTCTTTTTAGTCCAAATATGGCTTAATTGAAGTCCGTTTTGTTCACTCCACTTCCACTTGTCTCTTCCCGTTCCAATGATAACGACGGAAACCCATATGCGGAGAAGAAGGTTGCCGCAAGATTGTGACGATCGAAAGTGATTTTACACTTCGATAGCAGCCCCACAAATCATACGAATTCATAATGTAATCAAAACCAAAGTCTTGAATCATATTGAACATTTTCTCTTTATTGCTGGAATCGACTCCCGCAAATGCCTCATCAAGCGTAATTAACCTTGGTGCGGTATCTGATGCACTCATAAGGATCGCGTCGATCGCCGCAAGCAGCGGCATATACAAAATGATCGCTTTTTGACCATTACTATATCTCCCAAAGTTGCGGTTTCCAACTTTTTCTGGTCCCGTACCTTTATCAACCTTCGTTTCGAATATAAACCATTTCCGGTAATCCAAAACCTCTTTGTAGGCCTCCAGCCTGGTCATTCTAAAATCTTTTTTTGTTCGTTGTTGTACGGCTTCGATGCGTGCGCGGAAATGAGCTGCAACTTTTTCAAGGTCGGAAGGATCAATGAATCTACTATTACGGCTTAACAAATCCACAAGCTGTTTTGTTTTTAGTGTATCATCTTCCAAAGCATCCTTTGCATTCCAGTCCAGACGAATCCGAAGTCCCTCGAACTCATGGAACCGCTCGTTTACATCATTAACCCATTGTCCGGCTTCATAAATTCGTGCCTGGATTGTACGTCCGATCTCGTTAATGATAATATCTGTAAACAGTTCTTTTTCTTTTTCCCCGATATTTTGTTTTAATTTAAGCTCAATGTCGGACAATTCTTGAAGCAACTCTAGCGGCGAACATGGAACCCCACTATTGCTCTGCAGGCTTAGCGTAGAATACGAGGTTAACCGAGTTAGCGCGTCCACATCAGTTCTTCCTATTTCCCCTTTTACTTCATTTTCCCCGTTCCAAGGTTGTTCGCGTTGGCGACGTAAACGGTAGTCTTCAAGATCGCCTCGTACCTCGCTTTCTACTTCCAAAAGGTGCTCAAGCGCCTCTTCACGGTTAGGAGCACTTACACTGTCCCGCCCTAATATTTGATCGGCCGTGTAAGAAGAAAACGGACTATTTATTGTCTGGAGCTTGCGAAATTCTTTAAACCACACGCTCTCCCGTTTCGAAGCTTGTAAAATAGCAGTTTTGAGTTTCTCAATTTCTTTTTTTGCATTATCTATTTGGGGTGTGAGTTGGTTAAATACCTGTTCTGCTTGTCGCTGACCATCTTTAGCATCGTTAAGCTGCTGGTTCGCATTCTCAATCTGTTTAAACACATCGGAGTTTGAATCCATAGCTTCTTGCAAGCGCTGAATGGTCTTTTCGAGCTTCGATTGCTCGTACGATAATTCATCGTAGTCCTCTTGATAATCCTCTACGATGGATTCCAAAGAATACAGATGCCCCCTGGTCTGGGTAATCCTCCTTTCCACTTCCATTCGTTTTTCGGCAAGCTTGCCTAATTCCAAGATTTCATCTTTATATTTCCTGCATTGTTCTAGGGTATGGCTGCAAACGTCCAGGCGAAGCGGGAGATCCATATCGCCAATTAAACGCATAACTTGATTTCGAACATTAAGGGTTTCTCGACGAATGGACTCATAATGCGTATATGCTTCCTCTTTTTCCGACTCACAACGTTTAGCATTTCGCTTTTCTGCATCCTGCTCCCGATAAACCTCCTTAATTTCTTGCGTGGAAGGGATCTTCATCCATGTTCGGCGTAGTTCGTCGATCTCGGCCTGCGCCGCGCGTAGTTCGTGGCTTTGATCCGACAAATGCTGTTCTAATTCATCTAGTTGCTCTCGAAGGGCAAGCAGGCGCCGCTGACGAGCCTCTTCTCGAGCCCGAAAACCGACATACGACTCACTGCATCTAGGCGCAGTTCCTTCTAGGAATCCGCTACGGAAAACGCCATCCTCGCCGATGTACCCTTCTTGATTTTCATCAACTGAAATTCCCTGCAGAACACGCTCAATTGTTTTTGTATCGATTCTATTACTAGAAACAGGCTCCATCAGATCGCCTAGATGCTTGCTTTTCGGCGCTTGTGTGCGAAGTACAACCGCTTGACTACTCGCCTTTGCTTCATATTCCTCAGGTACAATGACAGCCTGGAGCAGTCCAGAACGTTGAATGACGGACTCGACACTTTTTCGGATATGGTCCGAAACGGCTTCCTTGAACTCGACAGCTTCAAAAAAGCGAATATATGGGATTTGAAGCTCATCAAGGCCATTCCATTGTAGTCGCTCCTCTTTCTGCTCAGGAGGTTCCACAAACGGTGCTGACAGAACCTTCTCATATTCGATTTGAACTTTCTTGATTTCACCAGTTAGCCGCTGAATATGGTACTCGGCTTCTCTTTTTTGGGTTTGGAATGGTTTTTCCCAAGGCTCTAAAATATTCTGCTTCCAAGAATGAAGCTTTTCCTCGTCTTCACTATATTCATATAAGTCACCTAAAATCCCCTGTAATGATTCCCACTCTCGTGTTTCAATTGATAGGCCGTGATCAGCTGACCACCTTTCGATTCGTTCGAACAACTCGACTCTGGACTTTTGAAGTTGCTTGTACAACGAGTCTATTTTTACAATTGAAGCATTGTATGCCTCAAGTTTGTTTTCAAACTCGGTTCGTTTCTGCATGGTTTTCGCTTCTTGTTCTTGATAGCACCGTAGATTTTCACCAATTTCTTTTAATCGTGCAATATGCCGATTAATTTCTTCCTTCCACGACGTAATTAAACTAATCTGATCCGGCGTCGTTGAGAATTGACTAACAAACCGATCGTGGTAATCGAACTTGATCGACTTTTCATACTCTTTCAAGTAATCGAGGATTCCTTGGATCTCATCCTTGATTTGAAGTTCACCCTGAACTGCCTCATTGATGGTTTGTTTATTCTTATGAACATCCGTCCTAGAGTTACGGAGTTGGGTTTCCTTTTGGCCTAACCTTTCTTTAACTTGACCAAACTGACTCTCCATTTCTCGCTTCTTTTTTTCAGCTTTGAAGACATCCTGATGAGCTTCTTTAAGCGTATTAACGGTTACTCCAAGCGCTGTAATTTGTTGCTCTGATTCATCGATTCGCCTTTTCGCATCTGATTGTCTTTGGGTCATCTCTTGCAAGTCATTTTCTTTTGTGACAAGGCGACTTTGCTCACTTTCAAACAGTCGGGAGGCTCGAGAAACATGCTCGGTGAACTCGAAGAACAGAGCAAATTGGTAAGCTTCATAGGCCTCGCTCAGCTTTTTCAATGCTTCTACTTCAGATGTTGTCTTAGTTAAGAGTTCTTCTTGCTCAGTAATTTTTGATACAATATTCGTTAGCGACTCCAAATCGTTATCTGATAGCTCTGGGAGCGCGTCCGTCAAACTTGTATTAATAATGCTAGGCCCGACATCTTTGCTAATTTTCGGTGGCCGCAGTTCAATTAATAGCTTGATATACATATGGAAGGTATGCATATTTTGAAACCCGAACAACAGCCGATTGACCTCTTTCGCGTATTCGGCTTTATGTTCCGTAATGAACGATCCTTTGAAACGGTCACAGAAATCACGATAATCAAGCGGAGCCTTCCCATCCCTTGTTTGGTCGTATAGTAACAAGTCTTTCCCGACCTGCTTTCCATTTGTCACAATGAAATACCAGGTCGTTAAATCTCTTGACTTGCGCACGCCAGAAAGGCCCATACCAATGGTTATGAGCTGCTCCCCCTTACGAAATTCCATGTAAAGGTAGCCGTTTCCGTCTTTCTTTTGATTAACCGCCTCTTCACCAAGATGAAGGTCAATCAACAAGCGATCAGTACGCTTTTGAGGATCAAGACGAGAAGGGTTGTAATTCCCATCAAGGAGCAGAGGCAACATCAGAGTCGAGGCTATCGTCTTCCCGCTAGCATTGTCACCCCGAATAAACAGTTTTCCGTCCGAAAGTTCAATTTCCGTATCGGCATGATACCAAACATTAAAATAGCCAATTCTGGTCGCTTTCCAGCTCACGCTTAACGTCCTCCTTTTGCGGTACTTCTTCTACAATTTCACCTGCCACACGGCCTAAAGCATCACTAAAGATCCATTCATCGTTTATTACTTTCAACAAGCCCAGTTGCCTCATATAGTCGGCAACCTCTTCCCATAGCGCTCGGTCAGACAAGCTGGACTTCGCTAAATACTCCTGATTCGCCCTACGAACTGAAACAAAAAGGTCGAAGGCATCTTTGGAGTGAAGCACAACATAGCCGCGGTGATTCAACCAATTTTCTCCTCGATCAAGCCGATCACGTAAATGAGTCCCTATCGCAGTGACGATATGGGAATGTGTGTTATAAGCAGGATAGACGCTCTTCCCTTCCCTGGGTTTGTCATGGACTAGAATCCAAGTGGGGGCGTACCGCTCTAGAAACACCCCTTGAAATACTTCCTCCAGCTTTTGCTGCATACGAAGGCCATGTCTTTCTGCATAAATCACTTCATCATGTGATAATTCGGATAAAAGCAGGCAGCCCTGTGCAAATAAGCGTCTCCAAATTTGCTGTTCACAGATCATGCCTTCTTTAATTTCTTCTTGATGAAGTGCCTCCCTAAGCGAAATCATGTTACTAAATTCAGATAATGATAGACGAGTCTGACGAATCACATGCCTAAGCCCATTGGAGACTTGCATGAGTAAATCATAATCTTCTCTGTCTCGAAATTGGTCAATGGTTCGGTCGAACATGAGAAGAAGCCGCTCTTGCTCCAACGTTTTAATTACGCGAATCAGACTTGTACGAACCCCATGATCAGACCACGAAATGGCATCTGGCCCTCCAGGATAGTACGCTTTAATGCTTTCAAGCAACTCACGCAGTACAAATTGTTGATCCTCGCCCTTCTCTTCCATGAACGCCAGTACACATGAATATAAAACAAAATCCATTTGGTATTTCAATGAGTGCGTAGGGTTAGGGTCGAGCACTCTCCGTTCAGGGCGTTTGATCAAACGAACATAGCCTTCCCCCATGTAGATAGGGTAATAGAACCAGTCACGAAAAACAGCTTTTAATTTGTGCTCGTGACTTCGAATGCGAAAGTATAATTCAGGCTTATGCTCCTTATAGATCCACTCTTCGGACCAGAGCAAAAATACAAGGGTTTGAATCTCTTCGGTTAGGGCTTCTGCGTTACTCATCTGTAACACCATCCTCTAACACTATTTCAATGTCATCCATTGTAAGCTCTCTATCTGTACACTTCATCTTAATGCGATCTTCACTAGCGACAAATGCGCGAAATTCACGTCCGTCAGGTAAATAAGCAATATCATGATTGCGCAAGCCTTCGGTTTCTATGTACAACAAAGTATCCCTTAATGCGGGGCTAATTTTATTCAAGTCTCGGATTCGAATTTGGCCGTTCAAAGAGATCGCTTCCATTTCTCTTCGCAATCGTTCCTCTTGCTCTTTATGTTCCATTTCAATTCGCTGGCGCTCGAATGGATCTTCAAGTAGGATCGATTTAACTCGCTTAACAAAATCTCTTTTTTTGCGGGGAATTAGTTCGATCTGCTCTGCAGGCAACTCCCATACGGTCTTGGTTTCACTGTCTGATGTCTGTATGTCGGTGATAACCATTTGTGAAGCGGGACCAATTCCCTTTATATAGCCAAACAATTCTTTGCATTCTCCATCATCATTGGCCTTGAAAAATAGGGCCGCAAGATGTAAGTAATCATGCTTCCGGTTGGTGTAGTGGAAGAGCCGATCACTTACTTGTCTAGACAGACGAAGGACCTTGTTGATTGCGGTTTTGGTTTGCTCCATCAAAAAGTAGTACCCGCCCTCTTGGGAACTTTCATTGGCAAACCAATTAATCATTGATTGCCACTGCTTTTTGTGCAATTCCACGCGCTCTTCTTGATCCGTGTCTCCTAGGGTAGGAAGCTGAATCCGATTGATCTCGTAATCTACGATTAAATAAATGACATTTCCTATGTAATCTTTGGAAACGGACATCAGTTTCTTTAAAATGCGAACTTGCTGCTTTTGAATATCACGAACAAATTCGTCCAAGTAGCTAACAAATTTATTTTTATGCTCAAGGAACTGATCCGAGAGATAAGCCGCTTCCATGTCATTACTGTTCACATGGGAGAGGTAATCCGACGTATCAATGCGCAAGCGATCATGTCGCCCCATGATTTCGTTCCAAAGGTCGTAAAGTTCGGATGGTTCTTTTGTCGTTGCACTTTTGAAACGATCGAGTTCTTCGATAATACGGGCCGCTAAATTCTTCTCTAGTGACCCCCTTACTCGATTTGCCCGTCGCTCCATCGTTGTGATCATTTCTTCAACATCTATGAGTGCATCGGTGGCTCGAATCAAATATTTTTTTCGCTTGAAGTCTTCATATGCCACGTATTTGACATTCTCTTGTTGCGATATCTCGATATTCCCCCACTCTTTCATCGTACCAAGGTCCATCTCCAAATCCTCCATTGAGTAGTCAGGGAACCGTTTACCAAACTCATCCATTTGTCTTAAAGCGGTATAAATATCTTCTGTTGTGAGCATGGTCCTAAATGTACGATGATGTTCGTACAGGACGCGGGCGATAGGCCGATAGCGATCAGTGCGTTGGTGTGCAACCAAATAAGTAAATTGTTCCAATCTATTAAAAAGACTCATATAATTCTCCTTTAGAGATTTCCTATTCTATTATTATACACCCTTTCCAACTATAAGAATGGAAGATATTCTATAGGTATTCGTTCACTAATTGATCAGCGTGTAACTGTCACCGGATGTTTCATTGAATTATTCTCTCTCGTCGGCTTAGCTCCAGCTCTAGTTGCATACCATATCATTCTCAGTCGGTCATCAGATGGTCGTTTGGACCATGAATACAACAAGCCAATTTGTGCGTCGGTGTGGCATATTAATACCAATATTATCCAACTAATACACAGGCCGACCTTATAACGCATTTAACTTTTTCCAACTGTCCTCTCCCACCTTTATGTCTCGTAAAATCCACGTGGTATAATTTGTTTCTGAATCGTCTGAAGATTGCCTACAATAGATATCGAAATCGCAATACCCATAATAGTCATGGTAGTTTATCTGAAATTGAAACGCTAGAGAAGTACGCTGAATGGCATTCAATGTTTTATGTTGCTGATCAGTATAGGTGTACATTGCCTTATGCTGAAGATACTTATTATGATTATCATCAGTAGCTTGACTCTTATATCCCCGGATTTCAAGGATACTGGACAAATGAATATCGAGATCATATACCTTTAATTCCATTCTTATGAGAGTTCAAAAACTACAAAAGCTCTGATAATGAGCAAGAGTATGTGATTCCAAAAAAATTAATTCAATCTATGATCATGAATAAAGATTATATTTCTCCTCATTACATCTGGTCGTAGGCGTAGATATTGCTCAGGAAGCTCACGTGGCTCATGCGGTTAGCTACCGGGGAATTGCTCTCGGATCTCCACTTGAGTTTGGCAGCCATGACGAGGGTTTTCAGTTGTTCAGCCGCTGGATTCAAGATCTGCTTAAGTTGTACAAGCTGAACAAAATCATCGTCGGCATAGAACCAACTGGCCACTACTGGCTAAGCCTGGCTCGTTGCCATTCAGCCAAAGGAATTGAGGCTGTTCTCGTAAATCCTCATCTCGTCAAAAAGAATAAAGATACCCAGATAATACTCCATCCAAAAGTGACCGTAAAGATGCACTTGTCATCGCGGATATGATCAAAAACGGATACTATTCCCCTGTACGCTTTAATTCGGAAGTCTACGAGGAACTTCGGATTTCCCTATCTCATAACGATGTGCATGCTCATGACCAATCCAGATATTCGAGCCCTGCACCACCACAATGTCGACGTGAAAAAATTAAAGAAAATGAAACCTATTATGAAATTGTGCGGTAAAGTCACCCGAATGCTTGTCGGTCTGGCCAAGAGTGGCGAAGCTTACGATTCGACTAAAGTGTCTCCGCAAGCAGCTTAAGCAGCATTTTCTCACCAGCTCATGCATTCACAGGATGGACAAGAAGCACGGAGAATCGAGAGGCATTAAACAAAAGAGCTCGGACCCGTTGAGACATGGGAGTGAGATTCGCTAGGGGCGACTTGGAGACGTGCATAATATGGGATAAACTAGGTGGACACTCCTCACCCTAGTTCCCACATGCCCTTTGTACTACTCCAAGCCCCCCTCCCCTCTGTGAGCCTTTTCCTCTCACACTTAATTAAGGGTGAAATCCTGCGAATTCATGAGCATGAGTGAGGAAACTGAATCATTTTGAGGGAGTTTAATGAACCATCGACAGTCTAATACTTTATTTCCTTCCGACATTAACAACTAAAAAACCGGTCATCCTAAACTAAAAAGATCCCGATATATCATCGGGATCTTTCTTGGTGTTTGTAAATTGACTAGTTCCACAGTTTTTTTTACTGGTTCCACACTTTTTTATCACCAGACAATCGGGCTTTTGTTAAGATACTCTTTATTCTACAGTAACACTTTTCGCCAGGTTACGTGGTTTATCAACATCATGACCCAGTGCAAGCGATGCATAGTAGGCTAACAATTGGAGAGCTATAACTGAAATGGCAGCCGACAGAATCGGAAGTGTTTTTGGAATTGCAAATACTTGATCCACGGATTTCAGTAGCTCAACAGCGTGCTCTTCATACGTGATTGCAAGCACGTCACCGCCACGAGCTTTGACTTCCTTAATGTTGCTCACGGTTTTTTCCAACACGGATTCCTGAGTTACCAAAGCGATAACTGGAATCCCCTCTTCGATCAATGCCAGTGTACCATGCTTCAACTCACCCGCAGCATATGCCTCGGAATGAATGTAGGAGATTTCCTTGAGTTTCAGGGAACCTTCCTGTACTACAGCATAGTCCTGACCACGACCAATAAAGAACAGGTGCTTGTTGCTAGCGATTTGCTCAGCATAGGCTTTGATCGCATCTGCTTTACTCAACATCTCTTCTACTTGCTCTGGCAGTGATTCCATAGCAGCCAGCACATGAGCTACTTGCTCATCCGTTTGTGTGCCGCGTACTTGAGCCAGATACAGACCCAACAGATAAAACGCAATCAACTGGGATGAATACGCTTTGGTGGAGGCTACGGCAATTTCCGGTCCTGCCAGTGTAACCAACACATCATCTGCATCACGGGCGATGGAACTACCAACTACGTTTGTAATCGCCAGTACATGCGCTCCGTTTGCTTGTGCTTCACGCAGTGCTGCCAAGGTATCAGCAGTTTCACCGGATTGACTCACCACGATCACCAATGTCTCAGGTGTTACGATAGGAGAACGGTAGCGATACTCGGAAGCTACATCGTTTTCAACCGGAATACGAGCCATACTTTCAATAACCGTACGACCAATCAAACCAGCATTGTAAGCTGTACCACACGCTACAATTTGAATGTTGCGGATATTTTTAATTTGTTCTTCTGTCAGCTTCAGCTCTGGAAGAACAACCTTTTTAGTGTCTTTATCGATACGGCCCAACATTGTATCACGGTAAGCCTTAGGCTGTTCGTGAATTTCTTTCAACATGAAATGCTCATATCCGCCTTTTTCCGCTGTTACAGCATCCCATTCGACATGAATCATTTCCCGAGAAATAAATTGGCCTTCGATTGTCATTAATTCGACAGCATCACTAGTCAGAACAGCCATTTCGCCATCGTTCAAAATAAATACATTGCGTGTATATTTCAGAATAGCCGGAATATCGGAACCGATAAAGTTCTCGCCTTCTCCCACACCAATAACCAGCGGGCTGGCTTGGCGAACAGCTACCAGCTTATTAGGCTCGTGCTCGGTCAGCACTCCCAGTGCAAAAGCACCGCGCATAAAGGTAATTGCTTTTTGTACTGCTTTAACAATATCTCCTTCATACTCACGCGCTACCAGATGGGAAATAACTTCTGTGTCCGTTTCGGAAATAAAGGTATGACCTTCGCCGATCAGCTGTTCCTTCAGTTCCAGATAGTTCTCAATAATTCCGTTGTGAACTACAGAAAACTTTTGGCTCTCATCCAAATGTGGATGGGAGTTTTCATCAGAAGGTTTACCGTGTGTTGCCCAACGTGTATGTCCGATGCCTGCATGGCCTACCAACGGTGTACCATCCAGTTTAGCTTCCAGATTCGCCAGACGACCTTTTGCCTTGGCTACTTGCAGTCCTGAATCTGTAAACACGGCAATACCCGCAGAATCATACCCGCGATACTCCAGCTTCTTCAGTCCGTCAATCAATACCTCTTGCGTATTCTGATTACCAATATATCCTACAATGCCACACATATTCGTTATCCTCCCGATCATCATTTCACAAGACGACTCATCACAGGACTAACGTGTGCGGTAGATTGTGGAATAAAGTTCATTCATCTATGAAGTTGTCAATGATAACTATAGAATTTACAGGCATCTCTTCACGAATGTAACGAAATTCCCAAACCGCGCACGCCAATGATGATGGCCGCACATTCATGAAATGAATCTTATAATTTAGGTTATAAAATAATTTGGGCATCTACCGGTGCGTTGTGTAAACAGTTGCCTGTTCATTTTCCGCTGCCGGTTTACGGGTTGATGCTTCACCGGAAGGTCCCCGCCGAATGTTTCGAACACCTTCACCTCGTCAGCTTGCTTTGTCGTGAACCGATGCGAGCAATATCATCTCCACGGAATCTATTGCTTCTCCACCAAGTTCCCCCGCACAAAATCAAGCTCTGGCGCTTGTATTACGTTACCTCACAACCCTCGCTTTCTCTATTTGAGTCACAACATCCCTATATTATATTCAGCAGAGCATCATTTGGCAATGACACTTTATTCATAATTACACCCTAAAGGCGTTAAATCCTTAGTGAATAACCGTAAATGCGGTTGCCTGCTTATGTTTAACAGGCAACCTACGTTTACAAAATTTTAAACTAATTCTTTTTTCACGACATCTACGATCTGTCCGACGAATTGCTCCAGCTCATCTTTGTCCGGGCCTTCGGCCATTACACGAATAAGCGACTCTGTACCTGAAGCACGGACCAATACACGCCCATTATCGCCCAATTGTTGTTCCACCTGCTCAATGGCTTCTGCAATCGCAGGATTCCCCTCGTAATTGCGTTTGTCCTGCACACGTACATTCACAAGCACTTGCGGATATTGTTTCATAAGGGACTTTAGTTCGCTCATCTTCTTGCCGGAAGCTTTCAGGGTATCTACCAATTGAATCCCCGTCAACATGCCATCACCTGTCGTATTGTGGTCTAGGAAAATAACATGACCAGACTGCTCACCGCCCAGATTAAATCCACCCCGACGCATTTCTTCCATCACATAACGGTCTCCGACCGCAGTTTTTGCAGTCTTGAGAGCCAGCTTTTCAGTAGCTTTATAAAAACCGATATTACTCATTACTGTCGATACAATGGTGCTGTCCTTGAGTTTTCCAGCGCGGTTCATTGCATCTCCGCAAATACAGAGAATGTAGTCTCCATCTACCTCTTCCCCGTTCTCATCAATTGCGATCAGGCGATCAGCATCGCCGTCAAAGGCAAGCCCAATATCCGCTTTCAAGCGGCGCACTTCCTCTTTCAGCTTTTCAGGATGAGTCGAGCCACAATGATCATTGATATTCAATCCGTTTGGCTCCGCTCCGATCGTGTGCACTTCAGCTCCCAAATCCGTAAAAAGCTTCGGTGCCAGCTCATAAGCTGCTCCGTTTGCACAGTCCAATACAATTTTTAGACCTTCAAAAGAATGACTAATCGTTGTTTTCAAAAACTCCAGATAATTGTAGCGGGAATGCTCGTCTACAACAACCGTGCCCAACCCGCTGCCAATCGGACGAGGCAATTGGTCTTCTTTTGCATCCATAAGCTCTTCGATTTTCAATTCCGTTTCATCGGTTAATTTAAACCCATCTCCGCCAAAAAACTTAATCCCGTTGTCCTCAACAGGGTTGTGAGATGCTGAGATCATTACACCAGCGTCCGCTTTCAATTGCCGTGTGAGATATGCCACCCCAGGCGTCGAAACAATACCTAGGCGAACCACATTAGCCCCAATGGACAACAACCCGGCTACCAGTGCCGATTCCAACATCAGCCCGGATATCCGTGTATCCATACCAATCACAACTGTCGGTTTCTCTACATTACCTGCTAAGACATATCCGCCGCAGCGGCCAATGCTATATGCCAGTTCGGCTGTTAGTTCCTGATTAGCAATGCCTCGTACACCATCTGTACCAAAATATTTCCCCATGTAAAATGACTCCCTTTTTTTGTCTAATAAATCTTGATCATTTACTACAGATAAAACATGTTATGGCTGACTGTTCTCCGAGGTTCCATTCGCAGAAGATTCTGCGCCGTTATGAGGATTTGTTTTATCCTCCGCAGCTGCGTTGTCCCCGGTATTAGCGTCAGAGTTGCCACCTTGATTGCCCTGCCCCTCCTGTGGCCTCTCCTGCCCCTTATCACCACTACCAGAGGGGTTTGATTCATTCTCACTTCTCGGATTCGTTACAGCAGGCGTAGAAGGGCTCTCAATGTTTACCGTTGCCTTTAGTTGGCCGGCATTCCCGGCTTGTGTAATGTATTTAGGCAAGCCTACTTTCAAAGTAACCTCGTGTTGACCAGCCGAGAGGCCACTTACATTTGCCACCAAACTAACGTCATCATTGGTTAAATTGTTTACCAAATCCTGAGGACCCTTCACAGTAACATCCATCGTTTTGCCTGTGGGCGCTATGACAGTCGCATTAGCTCCATCTCCTGCACCTTGTAAAACGATTGGGATGCCTGACAGCGTCCGTTCCGTATCTGTAACTTCATTGGAAGGAACGACAGTCACCTGAATTTGTATTGACCCTGGCTCGATTTTATCAGAACCTGAGGGAGCTGCCAAATTAGCTTGAACCGTACGGGTCCCCGCTTCCGTAAATTGACTCAGATCGAGTGTAACCGTGACATAAGAGCTGAGGCTGCTTAATACATCCTGTGATGCATATACCGCTGCTTCCTTCACGTTTGCGTTTACTTTAGAAAGCGCCAATCCGTCTGGCAGCTCTCCGGAATAGACTATCTTGACAGGCACAGACTTCGCCTGCTGAGTGACTGGGATTTCAACGGACACCGTGGATGGCTCAATGACCGCACCTGTGAGTTCCTGTCCCTTTTTGTTATAAGCTTTCAGTTTTACACGTTTCTGTTCAAACTTTTCTGAAATGCCATCCGTATTAACAGCCCCTTGCACCGCAGTAACGGTATTCAACTGGCTTTTGGGTAAAGTAACCTTTACCGTTTGAGGAGCAATCACAGGCTTGCCGAGCTGTAGCCCCGCATCTGGACTACCCTTAGGTACTATAGATACATTAAATGATTTCGTTTGTTTTTCCTCAATTGTTACTGTAACACGGTTAGGAGTCATCGATACCAATTCCACCCCATCCGGCAAATCCGGTTCAAGTGACAATGTTTTAGTACCCGCTCCTAAGCCGCTTAAGTTTAGTTTTGCCTGATAATTATCCGCGAAAAAAGTAGTCAGGACAGAGCGCTGTCCTCTGACCTCCATCTTTACATGATCCGTGTCCATAGTAGACAGCACATATTTTGAATCATCCAGACCACTGGCCTGAATGGCCACATTATCAATTATTTTATTATTATAGGAAACGGTCAACGTAGACGAAGGTGTACCTGTATCCAGATGAACCATTCCCCACAGCATTATAGCAACCGCAAGCGCCAATATCTTCGAAATCGTATTATTGTTAATCCATTTGTCCATCATGAATTTCCACGGCCTCCCCTCCGATTCCAGAATGAGCCGCGTTTTTCCTTCAGTGACGGTGTTGGCCGCAACTCCTCATACAGCTTGGAGATTAGGGATTCTTCCTTAATGTCTCGTACGACCTGACCATTGATAGCCAACGAAATTTGCCCTGTTTCCTCCGATACCACGACAGTTACGGCATCAGTTACCTCACTCACGCCAATTGCAGCCCGATGACGGGTTCCCAACTCCTTGCTAATGAAGGGATTTTCCGATAATGGCAAATAGCAGGCCGCAGAAGCAATCTGTTTATTTTGTATAATCACCGCACCATCATGCAAAGGCGTATTGGGAATGAAGATGTTAATTAGCAGTTCAGAACTAACTACGGCCTGTGTCTTGATACCAGACTCCGTATATTCGTTCAGTCCTGTCTCGCGCTCGAATACGACCAATGCTCCTATTTTTCTACGTGATAAATAATTCAGCGCCTTAATCATTTCTCCAATTAACTTATTGATTTCTTCATCATCTACCGACGAACGCCCAAATAATTTACCACGCCCCAACTGCTCTAGAGCACGACGCAACTCAGGTTGAAAAATAATAAAAATAGCCACTACACCAAAGGTGAACATCTGATTCATCAACCACTTGAGCGTGTACAAATCAAACCAGGTACTAACCGCCCAAATAACGACCAGGAACAGAATTCCTTTTAACAATTGAACTGCTCGCGTTCCGCGAACAAGTAAAATAAGCTGATACATAATATAGGTTACGATTAAAATGTCGATAATATCTTTAATGGACTCTTTCCAAGTCAGGTCCGCAAAATAATCCAACATGCGCATGCCCCCGCAATTTTCTGTAGTGAGTGGGTGTAATATGTACACAGTATGCTCTCTCTATCTAGGTTATAACGATCAGGCTCACGTTGCAAGCTGTGCGACAAAAGAATCACCAAAATCAGTAAAATACAGTACGATTCGCCAGATTCATATACAAAAAAACGCCTTTTCCAGCGGAAAAAGGCGCTCGATATCGTTCTTGCCATTTCAAGCTTCTTTTATGGAGAAGACGGTCCCCCGAACAAATCGGTAACCTTGTACCAAATCCAGTCCAAGGTTTGATCGATACTTTTAACCTGTCCTGCAATATGGGCGGTTGAAGCTTGATAGTAAGAGCCGTCAATCACAGTAAGATTTCCTTCCACATCACCGTATACACGGGCCTCACCATTTTGTACTGTTAAATCTCCGGCAATGGATTTCCCTTCAGGTACAATTACAGTATCGCCCTGAATAACAACTTGATCTAGATTGCTTCCTTTGACTACCAATTGATGGTCCGTGCTAGAAAAGCTGGCCATACTTGAGCATATCACAATAAGGAAGAAGGCGGCAGCTGTTACAGCGGGATGCCTCTTCACCCAAGTTAGCATAGGCACCGCAGGCTGTCTTTTATGCGGCGGCAAAGCATTCATAATGCGAAATGTCAGCTCATCCGATACACACGGCACTTGATGATAGCGTGTACCGTAAAGCATCGCATCCGTCCGCTCCAGCTCTTTAAAACGCATGCGGCATTCCGGGCAGTCTAACAAGTGTTGTTCCAACTCATGTTTGTCCTGCTCAGACAGGTCGCCATCTAGATAGTCATGCATAAAAGAGACGGCTTGTTTGCAATCCATATGAGCCAATCCTTTCTAATATTCTTCCGTGTTTCTCAACATAACATGCTCCGGCTTAGAAACTTTGCTCATCTTACATACGTTACAATGAGCATTATGTTTCATAAAAACATCTACGCAGGCTCTTTTCCTAGAATGTATGCACATCATTTATAGCTTGTGCTCCAATTTTTTGCGTAGAAAATCCCGTCCCCTGTGTACTCTTGTCTTAATTGTGGTAACTGGGAGATTGAGTACATCGCTAATTTCCTGCAAGGAAAGCTCCTGCAAGTACCGTAAAACCATAATCGTCTTGTATTTATCCGGAAGGCTGTCAATGGCGTCATGAATTAAAGCTTGCGTTTCCGACAACAGCGTGCTCCCTTCAGGGGTAAGCTCTTCACTAGCAAGCATGGCGTACCCATCAACACCTTCTTGATCATTCATTTCAGCATCAAGTGAGTATGTAGGTTTTCTCCTTCGCAGACGATCAATGCACAGATTTGTAGCAATCCGATAAATCCAGGTTGAGAATTTCTGTCCATGGTCATACTTTTCTAAGTTGCGATACACACGCAAAAAAGTCTCCTGCACCAAATCCTCCGCCTCATGACGATTACCTAGCATCCGGTAGGAAAGATGAAAAATCCGATCTTTATATAACTCGACTAACTCCGCAAAAGCTCGCTGATCACCTTTTTGCACCAGCCTAACCAAGCGGCTTTCCATATTATCCACTCTATACTCCCCCAGACTTGCTGATGGGTTACTTATTATATGTTTATGATTATTCATCGTAGTTTAATTTTATCCAGAAATCAACTGAAGTATGGACACAAGTAACAAACTCGCGCGTCATAACTATAAACACAGCACAATCGGGCACTCCATGAGTACCCGATTGCCTGTATCATACATCCAAACTATATCAGCCTGTGTTTCTCAAGCCTGCGGCAATTCCGTTAATCGTCAACAGTACCTCACGCAGCATTTCAGCATCATCACCGTTCTGATTACGCAACTCGCGCAGCTCACTTAGCAATTGAACCTGCAAATAACTTAACGGATCGACATAAGGATTACGCAACCGGATAGATTCCTGAATAACAGGTACATCGTCCAAAATCTCAGATTGTCCGGTTATTTTCAAAATCAACTCAGATGTCAGCTTGAACTCTGCAGAAATCTGTCCAAATATACGTTGTCGTGCTTCTTCATTATCCGACATCCCAGCGTACTCCTCTGCAATCAGCAAATCCGCTTTAGCGATTGCCATTTGCAGTGTATCAATAAGCGACCGGAAGAAAGCAGAGTCTCTAAACATCGTTTGCAGCACTTTAAGGTTATCTTCATTGTTTTGATAGTAGCTTTGCAAACCAGTTCCTGCCGCATACCAAGCGGGTAGCAAGTAACGACTTTGTGTCCACGCAAAAACCCACGGAATGGCGCGCAAGTCCTCAAAACGTTCGCTATTCTTACGCTTGGACGGGCGAGATCCAATATTCAGCTCGCCTACCTCAGGCAACGGTGTAGATTCTTTGAAGAAACTGAAGAAATCCGGGTCTCGGAAAATTAAATCTTGATACTTCTCCAGTGATACCTCGGAAATACGGGCAATAATCTCCTCCCAGCTTTCCTCGAACACTTCTTTCTTTCCCGAGCGATGATAGGCAGCAGCCGTAATTAACGCCGATGTCGCCTGCTCTAAGCTCCGATATGCAATCCCCTTGAGCGAATAGCGGGATGATAGCACTTCGCCTTGCTCCGTAATCTTAATTCCTCCACCAATGGTATGAGGAGGCTGAGCCAGAATACTGCGATTAAGTGGCATTCCTCCACGCCCCAGCGCTCCTCCACGTCCGTGGAAAAACTTCACTTTTGCGCCATACTCGTTTACTACTTCCGTAATACTATTCATAGCGACCCGAAGTTCCCAGTTCGCTGTAACCACACCGCCATCCTTATTACTATCCGAGTAGCCAAGCATGATCTCCTGAAGCTCATCCATGGCGGCTACAGATTGTCGATATACAGGCAGGTTCATCAATCTTCTCATAATGTCAGGTGCAGCGTGCAAATCATCTATCGTTTCGAACAAAGGAACGGATTGCAGCGTACAGATGACAGTGCCATCCTTCTCGATGCGGAACAGGCCCACCTCTTTGGCTAATACCATGACCTCAAGCAAATCACTGGCCCCTTGGGTCATACTGATCAAGTAGCTTGTAATGGACTGCTTGCCAAATTCCTCCTGAGCCAAATAAATCGTACGATATACATCAAGACATTCCTGTGTGCTATCGCTATATTTTAGATACGGCGAAGTAATCGGACGCGGTTCATTCAGCAGCTGTTCCAGCAGATCTATTTTTTCTTCCTCTGACAGCTTACTGTAATCTGACACAATATTCATTTTAGAAAGAATTTCAGTCATCGCATTTTCATGTTCCTGACTATGCTGACGCACATCCAGCGTAGCCGTATGAAACCCGAATAGCTCTACCTGACGAATCATCTTTTGGATATACGTGTCTGCCACATAATCAGCAAAATGATGGCGTAAGCTGTTGTCAATAACATTCAGGTCTGCAATAAGTTCTTCCGCGGAGCTGTAGCGCTCCTTGGTACCCTGTTTGCTTTCATCCAAAACGTTATTCACCTTAGCAATCATATATGCCAGTTTGATGCGATAAGGCTCTTTTTCGTTATGCCATACTTCCATTTTTTTAAGTGTGATGTGGGCGCGATCTTCTTCAATAGAAGCCAACAAATCATCAGAAACTCGCACAATGCTGGTACTGAAGCTCAAGTAACCCATGAGTTCTTTCAGCGTGTGCTGATATTCTCTCAAAGCCAACTTGCGCTGCATACGTAATGTTTCCCAAGTCACATGAGATGTAACAGATGGATTCCCGTCTCGGTCTCCACCGATCCAAGAACCAAATCTCAAATAAGTTGGAATGTGCCATTTTTGCTCAGGATAATATTTGACCAAACATCGTTCCAGTTCTTGGTATACATCCGGCAATACATGAAACAAGGTCTCATGAAAATAATACATTCCATTTCTTACTTCATCTAATACAGTTGGCTTTCGATCACGTAGCTCATCGGTCTGCCACAATGTAATTACTTCATTAAGCAGATTTTCCCGTACCTGTTCTCGCTCACGCAAGGTAAGCATCGGATTATCCAGCAGCATGACGTCTTCGGAAATACGTTTGTGGATATCCAGGATTACTCGTCGTGTTGCTTCTGTAGGATGTGCAGTCATGACCAGCTCCAAAGAGAGTTCATTCAGCATGTTGCTAACGTCCTCTGCGGAGAAGCCTCCTTGTTTAAGCTCCTGAACGGAACTTTCGATAGAACCGGGTTGAACCTCTTCACCAGCGGAATGCTCATAATCCCGCTTACGACGAATACGATGGTTCTGCTCAGCGATATTCACCAACTGAAAGTAAATCGCAAACGCGCGAATAACCTGGTGACGAATATCCGTATCCAGTCCACTGACCATTTGTTTGAAATTCTCGTATAACTCCGGCTGATACCCGGCACGTAACGATTTACTTGCCTCACGTATTTTCTCCACGATATCCAAAAGTTCGTTGCCACCCTGATGAACCAAAACCTCACCAAGAATATTTCCTAGAAAACGAACGTCCCGCCGTAGCAGATTGTTGGATTGGTTTTTGTTAGCGGTTAACGTAAGCTCAGTCATGCTTTTCCCCCCATCTGATCTGTTCCACACCTATTCAGTTGTAGCAAAGGTACGTATACACACGAAATTTGACACTTTCTTAACATCATACAATAAAAACGTATGAAAAGCTGCAAAATTTACAGGAAAAAATCATGCTTTTGAAATACTTTTTTGGAGAATATATTGGTTATATATACATAATAATGAAATTTAAAAATTAAATCTGATTTTATAGCTATTGATGTGCGAAACTTTATGCACAGTCTCTTTTAAAAGGTGCGTTTTCAAAGGTACAAATTCTTGTGTCATGATGTGTATATGTTTATTATTTGTTGACAAAGTGAAATTCATTGCGCTCTATCCACAAAGATATACACAAAAAAGCCATAATCTCAGTATTCTAAATCTGTTTACTCATTAATTTCTACGTGTTACCCACATAAATAAAGAAGAGTGTGCACAACAAAAGGAGCAAATGTAAAGTTATCACCATGAATTTCGCAACATAATAATTATAGGATTCCTATTTTCAATGGATTTGATCACGAATTTAGCCTTACTACAGGAAAAAGGGGGCCGTAAGAGGGGAAATCCGGGTCTAGGTGATAAAAGCCTATATAGGATATGCACAAGTCATCCCCAACCGTGCATGACAAGAGGCATCATTTAATGCTCTATATACATAGAAGTTAATGTATTGTGGACAAAATAAAAAGAAGCCTTTCGGCTTCTAGGTAATCGGTAAGCGGGTGATGGGAATCGAACCCACGCTATCAGCTTGGAAGGCTGAAGTTCTACCATTGAACTACACCCGCAAATCAGTATCGGGATGACACGATTTGAACATGCGACCCCCTGGTCCCAAACCAGGTGCTCTACCAAGCTGAGCTACATCCCGATATTATATTTTTTTAAAAAAATATGGCGCGCCCTGAGAGATTCGAACTCCCGGCCTTTTGATTCGTAGTCAAACGCTCTATCCAGCTGAGCTAAGGGCGCAAATATGGAGCGGACGACGGGAATCGAACCCGCGACCCTCGCCTTGGCAAGGCGATGCTCTACCGCTGAGCCACGTCCGCAAAAACAGGATGCGCGTGGAGGGACTTGAACCCCCACGTCAAAGACGCTAGATCCTAAGTCTAGTGCGTCTGCCAATTCCGCCACACGCGCATGTAATACAATGGTGAGCCATGAAGGACTCGAACCTTCGACACCCTGATTAAAAGTCAGGTGCTCTACCAACTGAGCTAATGGCTCTTAATGGCTGGGGATATAGGATTTGAACCTATGCATGACGGAGTCAAAGTCCGTTGCCTTACCGCTTGGCTAATCCCCAATATGCATATGATTCACAATTCCCCTATATTTCATCCATGTAAGAGAATAAAATATGGTGGAGGCTGAGGGGATCGAACCCCCGACCCTCTGCTTGTAAGGCAGATGCTCTCCCAGCTGAGCTAAGCCTCCATACTATCCTATGACCCGTAGGGGATTCGAACCCCTGTTACCTCCGTGAAAGGGAGGTGTCTTAACCCCTTGACCAACGGGCCATCCTGTAACAAGCTCTCAACCGGGATCGAACCGGTGACCTCATCCTTACCATGGATGCACTCTACCTACTGAGCTATGAGAGCAAATGGCTCCCCGAACAGGACTCGAACCTGTGACAACTCGATTAACAGTCGAGTGCTCTACCAACTGAGCTATCAGGGAATAATAAATATAAAGTACGCTTGGCGGCGTCCTACTCTCCCAGGACCCTGCGGTCCAAGTACCATCGGCGCTGGAGGGCTTAACGGTCGTGTTCGGGATGGGTACGTGTGGAACCCCTCCGCTATCGCCACCAAACAT